>CAXTRR010000001.1:0-40346 GCA_964246795.1 uncultured Terriglobus sp.
GGGATCTCTGCCTGCCATTGGGGAGGCGGACGATGGCGGCGGTTATGGGGTGAAGTTCCGGGGCGCGGGGCAGGGGGCGCTGGCGCGGGGGGCGGAGGTGGTGGGGGGCGAGGTTGCCCGGGCGCTTGGGTTACGGGTGCCGGACATTGTGCTGGTGGAGTTGGACGAGGCGTTTGGGCGCAGTGAGCCGGACCCGGAGATTCGGCATTTGTTGAAGGCCAGCGTGGGGATGAATGCGGGGCTTGCCTATCTGCCTTCGTCGCTGACCTTCGACGTGGCTGCCGGGGATGCTCCTTCCGCGCTGGATGCGTCGCTGATCGTGTGGCTGGATGCCTTTGCGCAGAATGTGGACCGCACGCCGCGCAATCCGAATTTGCTGATGTGGCGGAAGCAGCTGTACTGCATCGACCATGGGGCCGCACTGTACTTTCATCACGGAGGCAGTAATTTTGCGGAGCGTGCTGTGGCACCATTCGCTCTGGTCTCGCAGCATGTGCTGCTGCCGTGGGCGACGGATCTGGCGGGTGCTGCCTGGCTGGCGCATGAGCTGCTGAACGAGCAGGTGTTTGCGTCCATTCTGGAAGCTGTTCCGGAGGAGTGGCTGGCGACACCGGAGCAGGCCGCCGGGGAGCGACGACGGGAGTACGTGCGGTATTTGACAGAGCGGCTTGCTCGCTCGACGGTCTTTGAAGAGGAGGCCGCGCGTGCCCGCGAACATCTCATTTGAATATGCCACGGTGCGCGTGGTGCCGCGCGTGGAGCGGGAGGAGTTTCTGAATGCCGGCGTCGTCCTGTTCTGCCTGCAGCGGCGTTTTTTGCAATGCCGCATTGTGCTGGCGGACGCGCGTCTACGAGCTCTGTGGCCCACAGCGGATCTGCCCATGCTGCAAAACCACCTCGCCGCGTTTGAGCGCATTGCCCATGGTGAGACCACCGCCGGGGCGATTGCCGCGCTAAGTCTGCGGGAGCGCTTTCATTGGCTAACCGCGCCGCGCAGCACCATGGTGCAGACCTCGCCGGTGCGGACCGGCCTGTGCACCGCAGAGACAGATTTAGCGGGTTTGCTGGAGCGCCTTGGCGAGCAGATGCTCGATTTGGCGAGGCAAAAGTAAAATTTCAATGGTGCTGCAAACCCATTCTGTTTTCTAAAATGGCACCAGTTCGTGGGTGAGCAGACACATTTTAACCATGGAGCTTGCTGATCCAGAAACCCACAAGTCCGAGCAGAAGCGCGCTCATGGCGAAGACCAGCTTCTGCCGCTGGAGATAAAGCCGCCGGCCGCTGGTCATGCGAGGCAGCAGGGGAACACCCATGGCCAAGCCGCAAGCGAAACCGCCCAGGTGGGCCATGTTATCAATGCGAATGAGCGGCAGAAATGCCGAGCCGAGGCCGATGAGCAGGTTGATGCCGGCAAAGTTGATCACTGAGCGCCGCAGGGCTGCCAGTTCCCGAATCGGGATGCCGGTGTTCCCGTTGCGGGGCTGTGCCAGCCGCGAATTTGAAAGCAGGACAATCAAGATGCCGGCGATGCCAAAAACGGCGCCCGAGGCACCCGCTCCCACCTGGTCCATGCTGGCACCGATCCACTGAATGAGGGAAAAGAGCGGAGAGTTCACCAGCAACTCGGAAAGCACGCTGGCCGCCAGGGAAAGGAGATTGCCCGCAGCACCGGTGAGCAGATAAACCGCAAGCATGCCCGAGAAGCCGAGCAATGGCTCACCCAGCATGCCCAGATTCCATAGACACCACATGTTCGTGGCCAGGTGCGCGAAGCCGACATGCACGAACATGGCCGTAACCAGCCGCCACCACTGCCCGTGCAGCACCAGAGTTGCGTTGTTTGCGCCAAAGTGAATTAACTGCAATGGGCTTGGAAGCATGCCATTTACGCCGGAGCGCACCATCAGCAAAAAAACAGCGACGTTGAGCCCTAACAGCAGGTAGGTTGCAGGGGAGCGCAGGAAACGGTGCGGCGCGCGAACGTGGCCCGGCAGATCTCCTGGTGCAACAACACGCTGCCCGGTCGGGTATTCCGGCGCAGTTATCGCAGACGTTCCAGGCTGGAAGCCGGGAACGTCTGCCTGCGCTGGGCGTAATGGAGATGATGGCACGGTTCGCGTCGGGGGAGAGGATTCCATCGGTGTGAGTACGATGCGGCCTACGGCTGCAACCAATCCTTACGCTCTATGGCGGCCCGCAGCCCAGCGGCGCTGCTGCATCGTGGTCTGGATGAGCAGAGGAGCCGGGGTTGCAATTGCCACCAAAACCCACATCACGAGGGAGAGGAGCAATCCACCCATGGCGGCCGTCTGAAGTGTAAGGGCAAATGAAAGGTGCCGGGTGTGCAGACTGGCAAGGGCCGTCTGACCCCAGGGCTCCCGGTGGATAATGGCCGTTGCCAACAAAAATGCGAAGAAAGACAGGGTAAAGGTAGCCAGTAAGGTGATATCGATGGTGCGGTGCAGCCGCTGACGTGCGCGACAGTGTGCGCATTGTGAAAAATGTGCCTCGTAGTCGCCCCTGGCTGCCGCGGCTACCGACGACAGGTCGTAGCGCCATCCAGAGAGGATGTCACCTACCACCTGGTCGTTGCAGCCCGCAGGCAAGCCAAACAGCGCGGCCAGCGGGCCCTGCCGCTTTGCGTCTTCCAGAAAGGTGTGCTGCGTTCGAACTGCCTGATTCGTCATTGCTTCATTCATCTTAGAGAGTTTGACTCCCGAAATCCAACGAAGTTCCAAGTACTTACAGAGACTGGTTTTCCAACGTCATCAGTTAAGTACGATGCAGGGCGCCGCAGAAGGCGCACCTGCTAGAGGCAGATGGTTTTCATGGGCTCATTTTGCGGTGCCAGCAGAATACGATTACCGAGCAGGCTAAGGCGGTCGCCCACAGCGGCTTCCGCGGCCCGGCGCGCCAGTTCGGGAAGATTGTTGCTCTCAGAGAGGTGGGCCAGCACCACGTACGCCGCGCCGCCGTCGTAATCGCGCAGCAGAAATTCGGCCGTCGCCTCATTCGACAAGTGCCCCACGCGCGAGAGCACACGCTGCTTCACACTCCAGGGATACGGACCGTCCCGCAGCATCTCCAGATCGTGATTGGATTCGAGCAGGAGCACATCGCAGTTGCGGAGAGCCAGCCGCACGTTGGCCGGCATGTATCCCAGGTCTGTTGCAAAACCCATGCGGATGCCCTCGGCCGCAAAGACAAAGCCACACGGATCGGCTGCGTCATGGGGGATGGTGAAGGGCGTGATGTCGATGTCACCAATGCAGAGATGACGGCCTGCGCGGAAATACTCCACCGCAGGAAGGTAGCCTGGATTGTCGCGGATGCTTTCGCGAACGGCCCGGGAGGTGTCGTCGCAGAAATCGTCGGCGGCCACGGCGGCAAGCAAGTGGCCGGGGTCGGTGGTTGCGTCCACTACGTCCGGGCTTGTTTCCGGGAGACCCGTTTGGGTTGGTGCGCTGCTCGGCATCGCCTCATTGCTCAAGCCGGCCGGCATGGCGTCGTCAACCTCAAATTGCTCCGGCAAAGCCTCGGCCGCAAAGAAATTATCGTCGGGTACGTCTATCCTGCTTGCAGATGCGGAGGCCGCAAACTGGTGTGCAAGCGCCTGCGCCTCCAGCCTCTCCTGCTTTTCGCGGCGTTGCTGCTCCAGCCATTGCTTGTAGCTGATGGTGGTCTTCGGAGTGACCTGCCGGACCCAGGCACGGTGGGTAGCTTCCGTAAAATACACCGGGATATTGAGGCGGCGGGCAAGCACCGGGAGGCCACTGACGTGATCGGCATGTTCGTGTGTGATCAGGATGGCGTCGAGCTCGGCGGGATCCTCCCCTACGGCTTGCATGCGGCGCATCAACTCGCGGCAGGAAAGACCTGCATCCACAAGGATCCGCGTCTGTGATGACGCGATCACGGCACTGTTGCCCTTTGACCCCGAGGCGAGCACCGACATCCGCATCATGCCGTTAGTTTACCGATTGGTAACCCAAGAAGCGAGTGCTTCTGTCAAAACAGGAAGCGAACGCTTCTCTCAAAACGTGTCGCCCCCGCGTGCGCTGCCGGGTGGCAGGCCGAGAAGATCTCGACCTGGCCAATCACGATGCGGGCACGCGATACATGGTGTAGCGCTTCAACGAAAGGATCGGCTCTTCAAACCAGCGCCACGAAAGGGCAGCGATGCCGACACTCAGCAGGAAGACGACTCCGACCAGTGGAAAAAAGAAAAGTCTCGGGTGAGGTACTCGATGATGTAACAAAAATGAGCCGCAAAGCAGAATAACAGCGATGTGATTGACGTAAATGCAATAGCTGTACCGGCCTAATTTTCGCAGCACGCGTGTGGAAAGACCGCGCGATAGCCAGCCCGAAGGGCTTACGACAATAAGTGCAATCAGCAAGGAACTGAACACTGCCCATAGGGTATTTTGTGCTGCATAGATCATCCTTGTATTGCGGTAATACTCAAGCGTGCTTGTTAGCGTCGCAATGCCGAAGAGCACCACGGAGACACGTAGCGCGCGGAGCCAGCGTGGCGGAAACTGCCTTCCACGCATCAACAAGGCTAGAAGTGCGCCGGCGAAAATAGCCTCAGAGTGCAGGAATAAGGTACGGTACGTAAATTCAGGAAAGCGCTCATTGAAACGCAGCACCGCGGGCAGCAGGCGTAACCCATATTGAAGCGGAAGCATGCAGGCGCAAATCAGGCAAAGCCGGCGTGTCGTAAGACTTCGCACCAGAAAAGGCCAAAGCAGGTAGAACTGCTCTTCAATGGCGAGGGTCCAGAATTGGGTCAAGGAAACGGGGTGTGCATAGAGCGCTGCATACCAGTTAGACAGGTTCAGCCAGTACCAGATTTGTAAATGCCACCCGTAGGGATAGCCGCCCGGGCGTACCAGCGCGAAGGTCAGCATCACGGCCACATAGTAGACGGGGAAAATGCGAAGGGCGCGCCGCTTATAAAAAACGGCATAGTAATTCGTTGCGCCTCGCGCTTTCAGCAGGATACCCGTGATCAAGAAGCCGGAAAGGACAAAAAAGACATCCACACCAAACAGACCGCGATCAATGACAAACTTGACAACGGCGTGGTGATGCCACTCCTCGGCTCCGAAAAACCGGCTGGCATGAAACAGAAAGACAAGGGTGACGGAAAGACCGCGAAGCCCGTCCAGCGCCATGAAGTGCTCTGAACCTACGGGACTGCCTGAAACAATGCTCCGCTCCGCCACGCATCTCCTGTAAGTGGAATCGGTTTTACCACAAGTCATACCCAGACCGTCATGAAGGGCTGCGCTCCTTTGCCAGTCAGCCCCTTCAGTGCGCGAAGACAAATGCCTCGACCTCGCTCGGCGTCATGATCCCTTACCCAGCGGTGTTTTCCCGAAGCGGAGCCAGGAATTTGACCGTGCTTTTCATAACCACTTCTTCCCGCTGATTGAGCGTCAGCGTGAAGATCGTCACCAGGCCGAACTCCGGCCGCTTTTTGGAGCGGCGCAGGCCGACGATCTCCGTTTCCGTGCGCAGGCTGTCTCCCGGGCGCACTGGCTCGGTCCAGCGAATCTCTTCCACGCCAGCACCGATCATGCCACCGTGCACCTGGATTGTCTCCACCCGCATGCGCATGACGATGGCGGCAGTGAGCCAGCCGGAGGCGGCCAGGCCCTTGAAGAAGGTGCTCTTGCCTGCGGCTTCGTCCAGGTGAAACGGTTGCGGATCGTATTTCTCCGCAAATTCTGTAATCTCCTGCGCCGTTACGCGGATGGAGCCGTTGGACTGAAATTTCTGCCCAAGCTGAAAATCCTCAAAATAAAGTTCCACGGCTTCGTTGGCCATCTGACTCTCCCGGCGCGAGTTGCGCCCTCACGTCCATGGTACGTTTTGCTGGACGAAAGGAAGTCGCCGTCCAGGGAACGCGTTAGGGTCCTTACCCGCTTCACACTTGTGCCGCGTTCCCCGACGCAGCCAGTCCAAGCAGAATGACCGTGATGTTGTCCCCGCCACCGCGCCGATTCGCCGCTTCCACCAAAGCCTGTGCCGCCGGCTGCAACTCCTCCCCTTGCTGCTGCAAGATCCGGGAGATTTCCGCGTCGGTCAAATCGCGCGTCAAACCGTCGGAACACAGCAGATAGAGATCGCCCGGTTGCGCGGCATGGCGTGCAACCTCAGGGTCCACATGCGCCTGCGGCCCAATCACGCGCGTAATGAGACTGCGCAGGTGGGAGTTCCTCGCCTCCGCGGGTGAAATCTCTCCTGCCCGCATCTGCTCTTCCACCAGGGAGTGGTCCACGGTCAACTGAGTCAGCATGCCAGATCGAAGCCGATAACAGCGGGAGTCCCCGGCATGTGCCACCGTGACCGCCGAGCCATCCGAAGCGAGTTTAAGCGCAACCAGAGTGGTACCCATCCCGCGCAGCCGCGGTTCGCGCACCGCGCGGTCGTACACCAGGCTATTGGCACGTACGACTGCCTGTTGAAGAAGAAGTTCATCGGTCATGGCTGCGTCGTGCTGGCGAATATATGCCAGAAATGACTGCGCGCTTTCCATGGAAGCGACTTCCCCGCCCACCGCGCCACCCATTCCATCGCACACTACAAAGACCCTTAGACGTTCGTCTGCGGCACCGGCATCCTCATTGCGCATACGGACACGGCCGGTGTCTGAGAGCATTGCAAATCGTATTGGCGGCGAAAGCATGATTAACGTGTGATGCACCTTCGCTTCCAACGTTTCTCAGCTTCAAGGTTCAGTCTGGTGTGTTCGAGTCGTGTCGCCGCGTGAATTGGGGTTACGTGGTCCTGCCTTGCGCTTGCCCTTTTCTCTGCGGGCCCCGGGGCAATTTTCCTACAAACCCCGGAACGGGTAAGCTGACGAAGCGGGTTCATCAGGCCGCATCAGACCAAGCGTGAACTCCGCCCAGGACGACATCCGACATCGCAACGCGCCAGGCTCACCCTCCGGAGAGCCGGTTGAAGGGGAAGCAGCGGCCGGACGCTGGGTCCTTGTGGCGACGGTCCTGGGCTCCAGCATGGCATTTATTGACGGGACCGTGGTCAATGTCGCCCTGCCCGCCCTGCAAAACTACTTTCATGCCAGCGGCACAGACGTGCAGTGGGTCATTGAATCCTTTGCGCTTTTCCTGGCGGCGTTGATCCTGGTTGGCGGCTCCATGGGCGACCATTTCGGACGCAAGCGTATTTTCGTTCTGGCGACGATCCTTTTTGCGCTTGCTTCAGTCTGGTGCGGTCTGGCCCAGAGCATACGCATGCTGATCATCGCCCGCGCTGTCCAGGGAGTCGGGGCGGCCATGCTGATTCCCAGCAGCCTGGCGCTGCTAAGCAGCTCATTCCCAGAGGAGACGCGCGGCAAGGCGATCGGCACCTGGTCAGGTTTCAGCGCGCTCACCGCGGCGGTGGGTCCCCTGCTGGGTGGTTTGCTGGTCCAGCACAGCTCGTGGCGATGGGTCTTCTTCCTGAACATCCCATTTGCAGTCGCTGTGGTGGTCATCTGTAGCTTCCGTGTCCGTGAAACGGCGCTGGAAAGCACGCTCGTTGCGCTGGACTGGGGCGGAGCGGTGCTGGCCACGCTTGGCTTGTCTGCAATCACATACGCATTGATTGAATTTTCGAGCGGCTTGCCGGCATTGCTCCTCGGAATCGGAGGGTTGATTTGTCTGGCACTCTTTGCCTGGCTGGAGTGGCGTTTGGGCGAGCGTGCCATGGTGCCGCTGGCGCTCTTCCGGTCGCACAACTTCACCGGCACGAACCTGCTTACCCTGCTGCTGTACGGCTCCATCAGCGGCCTGTTTTTCTATCAGCCGCTCAACCTGATCCAGGTTCAACGCTACTCGCCACAGGCGGCCGGGGCCGCGCTGCTGCCTGTCATCCTGCTTATCTTTCTGCTTTCCCGCTGGGCAGGGTCGCTCGCGCAGCGTTACGGTCCGCGGCTTCCGCTTGTGTCCGGTTCGCTGGTCACGGCGGCAGGCTACGCGCTGCTCATTCGCCCCAGCGTCGGCGGCAGCTACTGGACAACCTTCTTTCCCGGCCAGGTCGCAATTGGCCTGGGATTGAGCCTAACCGTCGCTCCGCTGACCACAACCGTGATGAACGCAGTATCCAAGGAGAACGCCGGTGTCGCTTCCGGCGTGAACAACGCAGTTTCCCGGGTGAGCAGCCTGCTGGCCATCGCTGTTTTCGGCGTTCTCTTTCAGAACAGTTTTTCGGCACGCTTAAAGGACGGCTTGCCCCACACCGGCCTAAGCCCGGCGGCACAGGCACAGGTGTACGCGCAGCGCGGCTCGCTTGCCGCCCTGGACGCACCCACACCGGCGGTCCGTAATCTGGTGGACGCCGCCTTTGTTACCGGATTTCGCCGCATGGCCGCCAGTGCCGCGCTGCTTGCCGTCATCTCGGCACTTGCCACGTTTTGGACCGTTCAAGACGCTAATCAGCGAGAGGGCGACTAGCTCTGCCGTCTGATTCCTCTTTGGGGAGACGCCGAAATCATACCGCCAGCGGTTGTCAAATACGCATAGACCATCGTAGAGATTTGGCTCTGCATACCCTTCACGGACAGGTCTGGCAAATGCTTCTCCAGCAGTCCCCGGCAGGCTGCGGCAAGGCTCGCCTGAAAGAGAAAAACCGGTACTTGCAGCGAAATACCACGAAGCTCCACCGAAGTCTGAAGCATGGCAATCATAGCCGCCTGGGACCGGCTGCTCAGCCTCCGGACCAGCTCGGCACCATCCAGATCCGCGGCAATGGCGTAGAGCGCGGAGGAGGCCGCACGTTGCCGGAACTTGGCCGCGAAAAATGCCTCGATCACCCCGTCGATCATGCAGTGAAGCTCTTCGCCCCGCAGCCGCAGGCAAGCGGCTTCCACGCTTTCCGTCACCTGCAGCAGGTGCCGCTCCAGAACGGCATGCAGAAGCGCGTGCTTGTTGCCGTAGTACTGGTAGAGCGTGCCCACGGAGACACCTGCGCGCTTAGCCACATGCACCGTGGTCAACCGTTGCGGTCCCATTTGCAGCAGAACCTGAATGGTAGCCTGCTGAATGGCTTCAACCGTGGCGGTGGAACGCGGCTGAACCGGCGTTTTTCTTGCGTGCAGCGGAGTTTGCGTGGCGACTGTCATATGCGAATGAAAACCTGAAGTTTTCTTCATCAAAAGTAGCAGAGGAGAAACGTATGACAACGACCGTGAAAAAAGTCGCGCTGGTGACCGGTGCAAACAAGGGAATCGGCCTGGAGGTTGCCAAAAGTTTGGCACAGCAGGGATGCACTGTCCTGCTCGGTGTGCGTGACCTGTCCCGGGGTGAAGAAGCAGCGGAAAAGCTGGCCCAACAGGGCGTGGAAGTCGCCCCAATCGATCTCGATCTGAACGACTCGGGGAGTGTCCGTGCAGCCGCGCAACAGATCGCCGAACAGCATGGCCGGCTCGACATCCTGGTCAACAACGCTGGCATCGCTGACAAGGCCGATGGGCCGCCATCCAGCGCCAGCATTGATGCGGTCGAGCGCATTCTGCGGACAAATCTGCTCGGGAGCATCGCTGTGACTCAGGCCATGCTTCCGCTGCTGCGGAAATCTTCCGCGGGCCGCATTGTGAACGTGTCGAGCGGTCTTGGTTCCCTGACGCTCGCAGGCGACCCTGAACACTTCTATTCCGGAATTCTGTCCATCGGCTACTGCGCGTCAAAGGCGGCACTCAATATGTTCACAGTCAAGCTGGCCCGGGAACTCGCCGGCACCGCCATCAAAGTCAACTCCGCCGACCCTGGTTACACGGCCACTGACCTGAATGGCCACAGTGGTTATCAGACGATCGAACAAGGCGCCGCCGAGACGATCCGGCTTGCCCTTTTGCCAGACGACGGGCCGACCGGCAGCTTTTCTGACATGGCTGGACTAGTGCCCTGGTAAAAAGCGGGTCCGGCAAACCAACCTGCCTGGCGTTGCCACTTGATAAGATCAGAGCAACCCCAGAAATAGGAAGTTCCGATGGGCAGGTTTGCTGAAGACATTGACCGGTATCGAGCCCGCGGTCATAGCACAAAGGATCTCTGGCTCGATCCCGCCATCTGGGCGATCGCGTCCTACCGGCTGAGTCACTGGCTCTATGTCGACCAACCATCTGCCGTGGTGCGCATCCCGCTCAAAATCCTCTCCTTCTTCATGGTGAAATGCTGTGTCGTCTTTATGGAGATGGATTTGGACCCGCAGGCCAGGATCGGGGGCGGTCTTTATATCGGCCACATCGGCGGGGTGCATATCAACCCGGGAGCAATTCTCGGGGAGAACTGCGATGTCGCGCACCGGGTGACGATCGGCGCTTCCGCCATGGGCCGCCAGGGTATTCCCGTGATTGGCAACAATGTATACATAGGCACGGGCGCGACCCTGGTGGGAAAGATCAAGGTGGGCGATGGCGCCAAGATTGCTGCAAATACCCTGGTGATGACCAATGTGCCCGCCGGCGCGAGTGTAATGGGTGTACCCGGACGTATCATCATGCGCGCAAAAGTGGTATCGCCGGCGACAGCCGTGAATGCTTTGATAGAAGCCGCACCCAAAGACGCGATACATGCTTAGCGATATGGAAAGACAGGAAACCCGCGCTGCGCTGAAAACAGCGGTTGCCGGCAAGCAGGTGCGCAAAGCCCTGGAACATGCGCGGACACTTCTGACTTCCGGGAAGTCTGCCGATCGCAGCTTTTGCGCTACCGCTTTCGGCTCCATAAGCCCGGAGCTAATCGCGAGCGGCCACAAACCCCTGAAGACGTTTGTCGTCCGCTCCATCACGGTGGAGCCGATGCTGCCATTCCTGGCCACAGAAGCCGTCCTGGCCGGATACGTTCTGGAAATGCAGGTCGGCGGCTATGGATCTTATGTAGATGACTTGCTTCGTCCTGAAAGCGAGTTGGGGCAATCCGCACCGGACCTGGTATGGGTGCTGCTCGATCTTGAGGACATCGCCGGAAGCCTCCCCGACCTCTGCGCAAGCGGTCAGGAGGGTGCCGCCAAAGCAGAAATAGAAGCGGCAGCAGCACGCGTCGGTCAGATGCTGCAAAACTACCGCAGCCGAAGTCACAGCAGGCTGGTCTTCCAGGGAATGGTCGTTCCTGGCGTATCCTCGCTCGGGCTGGCCGGCGATGCGAACCAGCCTTACAGCCTGCCGAATAGCGTAAAGGAACTGAACCGGAAGCTTTCCACGCTCTGCGGCACCCTTCCGGACTGTCTTTTTTTCGATGTCGATCAGGTATCAGCCCAATTTGGCCGGGAGCGCTGGTCTGATCCGCGCATGTTTCTCGCCTCCCGCGTTCCTATGGCTGCCGTGGCGTTTCCGGCATTTGCTCAAGACCTGATACGAACTAGCTCCGTACTCTTCCGCGCCCCCCGCAAGGTACTGTGTACTGACCTGGACAACACCTTCTGGGGCGGCATCGTGGGGGAAGACGGGCCACATGGAATCGCCACTGGCAGCGCGTTTCCTGGCAATTGTTTTCTGGCGTACCAGCGCTATCTGAAGCAGCTCGCCTCGCGCGGGATCCTGCTCGCCATTGTGTCTAAAAACAACGAGGCGGATGTCGAGGAGGCGTTCCAGCTGCGGGCCGCCGATCTCGGGCTGGAGCTCAGCGACTTCGTTGCCCGCAAGATCAGTTGGGGAGAAAAAACCGATGCACTGCGAGAGTTGGCTCAAGAACTCAATCTCGGTCTCGATTCCTTCGTCTTTATCGATGACAACCCGGTGGAATGTGAAGCAATCCGTCAAAACCTGCCCGAGGTGGCCGTCATCAACGCGCCGGCCGACACACCCTGGCAGCTACCCCGGCTTTTGAGCGATGAGTCCTGGTTTGACGCGGCGACGGTCACCGCCGACGATCTAAACCGTGCAAAAGACTACAAGGCCCAGGCCCAACGGGAAGCGCTGAGCCTGAACGCCGGCAACCGTGATGAGTTTCTCCAGTCCCTCGGGATTGTGTGTACTTTTGTGAGTGCCGTGGAAGCGCCGCTGGCGAGGTCAGTCCAACTGCTGGCCAAGACGAACCAGTTCAACTTAACAACACGGCGCCACTCTGCCGCAGAGGTGGAGCAATTTGCTGGGAGCCCCGGTGGTATTGCCGTAGCCGTTCGTGTCCGAGACCGGTTCGGCGACGCCGGCGTTGTCGGCCTGGCGCTCGCACGGCAGGAGCAGGACTGCTGCTGGATCGACTCCTTCCTGCTCTCCTGCCGCGTAATCGGCCGCGGCATTGAGACCGCATTGCTGGCCCACATCGCCAGTCATGCGGCAAAGACCGGCTGCCGCTGGCTTGTGGGTGAATACGCCGAAACCAAAAAGAACTCACTTTGCTCTGCGTTTTACCCGGATCATGGCTTCCTGCGCAACACGTCCCTCGACAGGCAGGACTCCGTGGTCTATCAGCTGGACATTTCGAACCAACTCCCGGCATCCCCGCCGTGGCTCACCCTGGAAGGACCCAAAGCATGAGTTCGCAAGCACTGCCCGCCTCTCTCCGAGAAGTGATCGCTGATACCCTCGAGGTCTCCCCCGAGGAGGTCACGCCGGAGCTTTCCGGAAACTCCGTGGAAACCTGGGATTCCTTCCGGCATCTGCAGCTGATTCTCTCGCTGGAGAATGAGTACGGCGTGCAGTTCGATCCGCAGCAAATTCCGGAGTTGACCACAGTCGCTAAAATTCAGGCAGCATTGGAAAGCAAGGGAGCCGCACTCTAGTGTCCGACTTGTTCACCGAACTTGGGTTCAAGCTCCTCCATGTGGGCGTGGCTGTGCCATCGCTGGATCCGGCCGAGAAGGCGCTGGAATCGATCTTCGGCTATCGAGTTGTGTCAGGTCCGTTTGATGACCCTATCCAGAAAGTAAGCGTCAGCTTTCTGACGCAGTCGGACGAGGACAAGACGGAGATTGAGCTGATTGCCCCGCTCACAGCAGATTCTCCGATCAAATCAATGATGCTAAAGAGCGGTGGCGGCGCTTATCACCTTTGTTTCCAAACCCGCGACCTTGAGAAGGCACTGGCGCACGTCACTGGCAAGGGCTGTATCGTAGTGCACGCTCCCACACCGGCAACTGCTTTCGGTGGCCGTCGTATTGCCTGGTTTTACGCGCCGACACGCCAATTGGTTGAGCTGGTTGAAGAGTTCCTGCATCCTGAGTAGGGATGCGGATACCTGCGCCAAACCTGCCTTTCGCCGAAGCGTTAGAAACGCCTGAGTCCAATCGCGAACGGGACACGAAAGATCAAGAATGTGTTCTTACGCGGTACGCTCCCCATTCCGGCGGCGAAAATCCAACTGCTGCAAGAAGGCAGTAGAGACCTGCTGCTGAGGAAACAGAAGCGCCGGAATTGCGAGAAGAAGGCCTTTTGTGTACCACAGGCTGCACCTGGCTTCCAGCCCTAAACGCTTTCCGCGGGTGAGACCTGCCAGCGCGACGAGGGGTAAATCACGCAGAAGTGTAGCCACGATGCGCGTCACTACTCGCTTCAAGACGCCGGTGTAAGGATGCAGATGCTGCTCCATGCGGACGTCACCGGCACCGATGCGCATCGCTGTCCAACGCAAGCCGTGGCGACTGAGCCGCGATGGCGTCATGACATGCTGCATTTTGGCGCGAGGCTCGAACCAGAGCGTGTAGCCGGCTTCCTCGGCACGCGCAAACAAGTCAGTGTCTTCCCCACCCTGCACAAATTGCTGATCGAATCCGCCCAACCCACGCACGGCAGAGGCGCGCATCAGCACATTGTTGGTTGCAGGCCGCGTACCGCGGCGAAGTGGGCGCGCGCATTCTCCGCTTGCCGCACAGTGCCCAAGCAAACGTAGCACCCGGCGGCCGTAGTGATCAACGGTGTGGCCTGCAGGAACCGACAATTCCATTGATCCACCCACAAAGGAAGCGCTGTGCTCCTCCGCCGCGGCTCGAAGAAACTTCAGCCAATGGAAATCGGCAAGCTGGTCATCGTCACAGCTTGCGATCCATTTTCCGCGTGCGTGCTCCAACGCCAGGTTGCGCGCGGCCGCGATGCCACGGCGATGCCCACGCACCACTCTCACCGGCACCGGCGACTGCTGCTGCAGCTCCACCAGAAACTCCGCCGTGTTGTCTGTCGAGCCGTCGTCGACAATGACCAGCTCCGTGGTAAATGGCAGCTGAACCATTTGAGGCAGCAGCGTCTCCACCATGTTGCGCAGCATGGCGACCCGGGTGCATGTGGACAGGACCACTGACGTATCAATCGAGGCGGAAATCATGGCAATTCCGAGCCTACGTGACCCACCAGCAGAAGCCCCATAGCACTTTACGGGAAGCTCCGTCCCACTTGTGTCCCAAGAGAGTAAAGAAAGCGAACGCGAGACCTAAGAGGCACGCTGCGGCTCTTGCCCTCGGATCATTGCACTATCGCTTTGCAATGCGAATCGTGCCGTGAATCGCCCGGTAGCATGGAATTAGATCGGTCTGGTGCTTCTGCAGGGAGTCGCGCACGGAGCTGTCAAAAATCACGCGTTCGGAAGGCGGCAGGAAGATCTGTCCTCCCGGCAGGTCGCACTCTGGCTCGCGTGTCACCTGAAGCTTGAACTGTGTGTGGTTGCGAAGGAGTGAGTCGCGAATGCCCAAGCCATAACCCGGGTATTGATCGATGAGCCGCACAAACCGGTGCTCGCCCCCTTTGGGTTCCAGGTCCGCCAAATAAATCTCCTGATTGCCCGCAAAGCTCTGGCGAGAAGAAGAACTGACAGCGAGCATCGTTACATAGGCCTTCCCTGGCTTGCTTTGATTTGTGAAGGCCGAAGGCCGCTCCGCCACCATCGGTCCGCACAACACCACTGCCGCCAAGGCCACGCTGAGCATCCTTCGCATCGCATCCATCCCCCCTGGACAGTGTACGTCTGCCCTCGACGGCATGGTGCTTCCGGCACAACGGGCGGTCCCTACCCATTGCGTTCTCCAGACAGGTCAGGTCGTCACGTTGTGTCCCGCACGCAACGGAAGCTCATGTTGGTGGTTCCACTGTCAGGGGTGTTCGAGCTTCGTGCCGCGACACGGTACCGGTTGCAGTAAGAGGCGTGACAGAGGTAGGATCCGCCTTTCAGCAGGCGCGCGTTGCCGGTGGGCGGGCCGACCGGGTTCAGGCGCGTCGCATCCACGTGGTAGTCCGGGGAAAACCAGTCGGCGCACCACTCCCACGTGTTGCCCGTCATGGAGAACAGGCCGAAGGCATTCGCCGGAAAGATGTCGACTGGACAGGTGCTGGGGAAGCCGTCCTCTGCCGTATTTTCGTGTGGAAAGCTTCCCTGCCAGATGTTGCAGCGGTGCTCGCCGCTGGGGGTCAGGTTATCGCCCCAGGGATAGAGCTTCTGCTCCAGGCCGCCGCGCGCGGCATATTCCCATTCGGCCTCCGTGGGCAGGCGCTTCCCTGCCCAGACAGCATATGCCGCAGCATCGTTCCATGAAACGTGCACGACCGGATAGTTTCCACGCTCGCGGAGGTTGCTTTGCGGGCCTTCGGGATGGCTCCAGCAGGCACCGTCAATGCGCTTCCACCACTCGACGCCGGGTACGGCTGCCGCCGAGCGCAGGTGCTCCGGCAGGTCGCTCTGAAAGACAAAGGACCAGCCAAAGCGCTCGGCCTCCGTGCGGTACTCAGAGGCAGCAATAAAACGGGCGAACTCCGCATTAACCACCGGGGCGCGGTCAATCCAGAACGGGTCGAGGGTGACGCGGCGGACGGGACCCTCGCCGTCAGCGGGAAAGGCGTGGGGGTGATCGGTGCCCATCAGGAACTCACCGCCCGGCAGTGCCACCATGCGTTCAATGCTGCCCTCCGTGGCGCGGACCCGCTCCTTCGAGCGCTCGCGTGAGGTGATGAGCTGGTGCGCGCGTTGCTGGCTGGGGACGCAGCAGGGTGGCAGCGGTAGGCCCTTCACAGTCTCTCCTCGGGAGCGGGAGCGGGTTCAGCAGGTGGCTCCGCGAGCACGGCCGTGCGCAGCGCCCGTTCGATCGCGGCATCGATTACCCGCTGCTGGCGCTCTTCGTGCATGCGGCGTGCCAGGACGGGGCGGATCTCTTCCAGTGATTCGAATCCTTCCGCCTTGCGTTCTAGGACGGTGACGATGTGGAAGCCGAAGACCGTCCGGAAGATGGTGGAAGGTCCGCCGGGCTGCAAGGCGAAGACGGTCTGCTCGAACTCCGGCACCATACTGCCGCGCGCGACCCAGCCCAGGATCGTTTTGCCGCCGCAATCGGAGTATGTTGCCGCAACTTTGGCGAAAGCGGTGCCGCGGTTCAAGTCCTCTTCCGCCAGCTGGATGCGGCGGCGGGCTGGCTCTTCCTGGGCGGGTGCGTCCACGTTACAGATGATCTGCGCAACGCGAACACACTCAGGAATCCGGAAGCGGTGGCGATGCCGCAGATAGTACTGCCCCACTTCGGTGCGGGAGGGGCGCGGCTCATGCCGGGTGAGCCACTGGCAGAACTTTTCCAGCAGCGCTCCGTCCCCAAGCTCGCGTTGCACGGCAGGACCGCAGACGGATGCGCTCGAAGTTCCCCACTGGCGCGCTCGCCGGTGGTTGAGCTCCGCGTCGGAGACATTTAGACCTGCGCTCCGGGCCATTTGGCAGAGCAGGACCTCGCTGACGACGCGCCGCTCTGCGATCCGGCGTACTTGAGCCTCCTCCTGCTGGGCACCTTCTCTGGCAGCGTCTAGCTCAAAGCCGCCGAGCTGGCGGAAGGCCTGAATAAAGCGCCCGTCCTCCACGAGTTCGCCGTTCACCATCAGGGCCATGCTTCTCTCCAAACCTGAAGACTCTTGCTGAGAGCGGCAGGAGTCTTCAGGTTCCCGCATGCCGCCCTAGAAGGTCAACCGGACGGCGGCCTGCAGTTGCCGCGACGGGCCTGATCCTGTGATGTTGCCGTAATTGCTGTTGCCAAGGGTGGCGTTGACGGAGTTGAACTGGGCGTGGTTCAGAAGATTGAAGGCGTCCAGCCGGAAATTAAGGTTGGATTCGTGGAAGTGAGGCAGCGGGAAGTTTCGCTGGGCGCTGAGATTGAACTGCAGGTTGTTGGGCAGCCGGATATTGCCTTTGGCCATGTTGCCGAAGGTGAAGGCCGGTGGTGCGGCCAGGCAGGTGGTATTGAACCAGGTTTGCAGCGTGTGTGCGCCCCCCTTGTTGGGATCGCAGATCTGGTTGGGACGGGTGAGGGTGCCGGCGTTCGCGGTGTCAGCCCCGAGGCCCGCCGTGATGGGGCGCCCGGTCTGGAAGGAGAAGATGGGCGCCAGTGCCCAACCACCCAGAACACCCGCAACGATTCTGTTGTTCGGCAGGAAGCCGGTGCCGGGTGCGGTGGGCAGTTGCGCAATACCGGAGAGGGCATAGCGGAAGCGAATATCGCTGTCAGCCGAGCCCCAGTTGGAGGCATGATCGTACGCGTTCTGAAAGGTGTCGCCCAGAGAGCAACTATCGCAGGTGTCGATGGACTGGCTTTGCAGGTCGAAGGTGTGACCGTAGGTGAAGGAGTTGCGGAAGGAAACGCCATGAGAGAAGCGTTTGGAAAGCTGCGCCGAGAGACCCTCGTACTGCGTGGCGTTCCCATCGCCAATCTGGTTGATGGTGGACTGCGTGATGGCGCTGAGCGGCCGGCGTGACTGCACGGTGGTGGCATTCAGCACGGTGGGCTGATTGCCCTGCTGCCGGGAGAGCAGGTGAATGCCGTGGTTGCCGACGTAATTGGCCTCAGCAAGCATGCGCCAGACAATCTGCTTCTGCAGCGAAAGGCTCCATTGATTCACATAGCCCAGGCGAGCGTGGGTCGGCCAGGTGGTGAGTCCGCCGGTGAACGTGGGGCTGAGCGCAAAGCCGGCCGGGTTCACCGGTGTTGGGCGCGGGATGCTGGTGTTGGGTGACAGCGTGAAGCCGGTGGAGGTGCGCAGCTGGTCACTGGCCAGACTGATGGCGCCGTAATTGTAAAAAGGCGGATTGCTGGAAAGCCGGCTGGTGATGCCCGACCCCTGATCCTGCGCGTAGAAGGTGCCGAACGATCCGCGTATGGTGAAGTTGTTTACGTTGGGCACCTGATAGGCGAAGCCGAGGCGCGGTGCCACGTTATTCTTGTCGGCATAGACCAGTGCCCTGGGCAGCCGTGAGTCGCCGGCGACGACGAACTGGCCGTAGAGTGGACCGGGGTCGAGCACGAGATTGGCCAGGCGGTTCTGTGTGTCCCAGAAGGGGGTCAGATATTCATAACGCAGGCCGAAGTTCAGCGTCAGGTTGGGCGTGGCCTCCCACTGGTCGTTGAAGTAGCCGGCGTAGTACCAGGCGCGCTCCTCACTGCGTAGAACGGTTCCCGTGTTGACCGCGGAGGCGAAGCCCAGCAGGAGGTCGGCAGTGCCGCTGCCGGTGTTATTGCGGTTGGATGGCAGTTGCGTGAACACACCGGTAAAGCTCAGGCTGCCGCGCCCGCCCAGGGCGGCCTGCGTGTTCGGGCGAATCCACATGGTTTCGCCGCCAAACTTGAAGAGGTGCTTGCCGCGCGACCAGGTGAGATTGTCGGCGAAGTCAAAGACGCCTGCCGACTTGTAGAGCGGGCTGTTGTTGACAGCTTCCGCTCCGATGCCGCCGCGGTTCTGCACGTTGACGTTGGGCATGCCCGCAGTGATGGCCGGATCGAGCAGTCCGGGAATGATCTCATTGCGCGGCATCAGGCCAGCGGCGGAGATACCGACGGTGGTCCACGCGAAACGCGCCTCATTGATCACACGCGGGCTGATGACGCGGGTGAAGCCGACGCCGAGCCCCTGGCTGACCGTGGTGGTGTTGGCCGGGTCCTGTGCATTGGGCAGGGCGACTCCGCTGTAATTGTCATTGAGGGTATAGGCGTAGCGGCCGAAGAAGCTGTCACGGTCAGAAGGCGTGAAGTCTACGCGGCCGATGCTGTTCTTCTGGTCCTGGCGGCTTGGAACGTTGGAGGCGTAGTAGTTGGTGAGGCCAACCTGCAGGTTGGGCAGGGGGTAAAGCTGCAGGAGCGACAGGCCAATCGCGTTGAAGCGCGAAGCCGGAATGATGTTGCCGGCGAACTGCCTTCGCGTGTACGCCGTGCCCGCTTGGGTCAGGGTTGACGGATCATAGATGGGAACCACGGCACCGCTGGCGTTGACCGACTTTGAGAAGTCGCCAGCACGCTCCAGAGCGGTGGGCACCTGGGTCTGGTTGTACCCTTCAGACCGGTTATGAATGCCCTCGTACGCGGCAAAGAAGAAGAGCTTGTCTCGCCGGATAGGCCCGCCGAAAGAGCCACCGTACTGGTTGCGAACCAGGAGAGCCTTAGCGGTAACGGCGGTGGAGAAGTACGTCTTCGCATCCGCCGCGCTGTTACGGATGAAGTCATAGACGGAGCCGTGCCAGGCGTTTGTGCCGTTCTTGGTGATGGCGTTGACGACCGCACCGGCGGAAGCTCCAAACTCTGCCGAGTAGTTGCTGGTCTGCACGGTGAACTGCGCCAGGGCATCCAGTGGTGGGCGTATCGCGTCGCGCTGCTGGTTGTCCAGGCCGCGAAGGTAGTTCACATTGCGGGCACCGTCGAGCAGAAAGGCATTTTGCAGCCCGTTGTTGCCATAGGCCACAAAGGAGTTGTCGCGGCCGGAGTTCTGGGGCACCACTCCCGGCAGGTAATTGGCGGCTTCCAGATAGTTGCGCCCATTCAAGGGGATGTCGGTCAGTTCCTTCTCTTCAATCACCTGCTGCAGCGTTTGCGACTTCGACTCAATCAGGGGCGTCTGGCCGCTGACGGTGATGGTTTCGCTGGTTTCACCCAGATCCAGCGCAAGGTCCAGGGTGACCGTGGCACCGACCTGAATATCCAGCACGTCGCGGTGCAGGCTCTTGAAGCCATCCTTCACCACGTCCACGTTGTAGTGTCCGGGTGGCACCAGCGGCACCTGCGCAATGCCGGAAGCGTTGGTGGTGAGTTTGCGCAGGAGCACGCCGGTGTCTGAACCGGTAATGGTGATCTGGGCACCGGGGATGACCGCGCCGCTGTGGTCCGTGATCGTGACGTCGATATTGCCGGTGGAGCCCTGCGCAAAGCAAAGCGATGCGGGTGTCAGGCATAGGGCAGTCATGACGATACCGGCCATGACTGGGGCAGGAGTAAGCAATTTGCTGAATGTATCGATCCGTTTCATAGCGATAAGCGGCAGAGCCGCAGCCTCCAGGCAGGGTGATTCGTTGTGGATGGGTTTGCTCGTGCGAATCGGCTTTTTACATACCCGTCTCGGGCGCGACTCTCCTGGGGTGTTCCAGGGTCATCGTGTCGCCGAGTTCGTGTTGCATTTGTTTGAGCCGGGTGAGGAGCGCGTCCTTGACCTGTGCATACGCGGGGTCATCGACCAGGTCGTGCATCTCCCATGGGTCCTTCTCGAGATCGAAGACCTGGGTGCGCTGGATCTGCGGATAAAAGATGAGCTTGTGCCGCGGAGTGCGGATCGAGCGCTGCACACCGTCCAGCCAGCCGAACATGGCATCGTAAAGCGGCTTCGGTTTTCCGGGCCGTAACATGGGCGCAAGAGACGGAAACTCCACATGAGCCGGAACGGGTACGCCGGCCAGGTCGCAGGTGGTGGCAAACATGCAGTGTTGGTAGACCATTTCGTCTACGTGGCTGCCGGGGCGAATGCCCGGGCCCGCCAGGATGAGCGGCATGCGCATGGAGCACTCGTACTGGTTCTGCTTGCCGATCAGCCCGTGCTCGCCAATGGCCAGGCCGTGATCGGCCGTGAGGATCACGTAGGTGTTCTCGGCCTTGCCCGAAGCCCGCAGGGCGGCAAGGATGCGCCCGATCTGAGCATCCATGTGGGAGATGATGGCGTAGTATTCCCGCCGGTGCACCTGAACATCGCGTTGGGTGCGGGGGAACGGGGCGAGCAGCTCATCGCGAGTCTTTGCAAAGCCCTGGTCGAACGGGTGCTGCGAAACGTAGTTGGGCGGCAGCGTGATCCTCTCCACCGGATAGCGGTCGAGGTACTCCTGGGGGGCCTGGCGCGGGTCGTGCGGCGCGTTGAACGCGACGTACATGAAAAATGGCGACTGCCGACCCGGCACTTTGTGCGTTAAGTGATCGATGGCGGCATCGGCGTACAACTCGCTGGAGTGCTGGATCATGTCGTCCTTGCGATTCAGCCAGAGCCCCCTGGGCTGCCAGTGACCGAGCAGCGACCGGTCAGCCGGGTCCCAGCTGTTGCCGGGTGCGGGCCGGTTATACTCGGCCGGCGTGGATGGGAGAAAACCGGGAGCGACTGGCCCCTGCTCGGAAAACGAGCGCTGCAGTGTTACCGCATCCAGGTGCCATTTGCCGGTGATGAACGTGTCGTAGCCGGCTTCCCGAAGTGTCTGGCCCCAGGCCGGCTTATCGCTGGCGGTGTTGGCACCGTCAGCGCGGTTGGCACGGAAGGTGCTCAGGCCCGTGTTGAGCATCGTCCGGCTGGCAACGCAGACCGCACCGGTCCAGGAGCCCTGGTGGAAGCAGTGGGTGAAATGGCAACCGGACCGGACCAGTGCGTCGATATGAGGGGTGGAGACCTCCGGGTTGTTGACCGAGCCGATCGTCCGGTACATCCAGTCATCCGCGATGATGAAAAGAAAGTTCGGTTTTCCGTCCGTGGCTGGCATCGGGAGAGCGGGCCGGGCGGCTGCGGCGGCGGCAACAGCGGCAGAGGAAAGGCTGAGAAAGGAACGTCGGTTCACAAGATCCTTTTGGTGCTGGATGGGTTTCCATCGTGATGAACTAAAGCCGCTCACGTTTGGGAACGGCTTCACGGGAATTTCACAAGCAACCGAAAACTAGGGAGCGCCGCATACGGCTGTCACGGGAAATCAGGTGAGAACACGGTGAAAACACCCGTGCCATGGCCTTCAAATGAATGACTTAGCAAATTTCGGGAGTTTCCAAAGAGTGGGATTTTCCCCAGCCTTGGCGGTCGTGTAGGATTCCTGCAGTCGCATTCACCCGATGCTGAGAGCATCCGCCGCAAGAGGGGAGAAAGAAAAAGCAAATCGCATGGGGAGCAGGGCAACTCTGGAATATCCCGTCGAGCTTGACCGCCACCTCTGCGAAGAGGAGGTGAAACGTGTACTGCACAGCGACGCGTTCACCAAGGCTCCTCGGCTGTGCTCGTTCCTTCTTTATGTGTGCGAGAACTCGTTGCGGGGTCGGCTGGATGAACTGACTGAACAGCAGATCGGCATCCATGTGTTTGGCCGGCTACCCGGCTTCAACTCTGGGGAAGACACGATTGTCCGGGGGACAGCAAGGCACCTCCGCAGCCGGCTGGAGTCGTATTACCAGGAAGCGGGCAGGAGCAACCCGCTGCGCATCAGCGTTCCGAAGGGCGGCTATATCGCCAGCTTCCAGCAGACTGCGGAAGCTGTCCCGGCGGTGTTTGAAGCGGCTGCTGATGGTGTACTTCCTCCTCCACCCGCGCCTGCATTCCGCGATTCCCTGCCCTCGCCGCGCCATGAAGCGCCCTTCCCGCTCCGGTGGCCTTTGGCCGCCAGGGTCTCTGTCGTATGCCTTTCCATACTGGCGACGGCTCTGGCTGTTCTTACGTGGCGATCCGCGCGTCCTCATGCGCCGGAAACATCGGCCGGCGGCCCGGTACCCCTATGGCACGCGCTCTTCACGGAGGGCCGGCGGACCCTGATTGTTCCGGGGGACGCTAGTCTGGACGCCTATATCGCCTGGGAGCAGCGGCCCGTTTCGCTGGACCAGTACACCAACCAGACCTATCAGCGCGAGATCACGGTGAGCCAGCCACCCTCCGCGACCGATGTGCCGTTGAGCGTTCGTTCCGTGACGCCGATGGCAGACCTTCGCCTGGTCTCTGAGCTTGTTCGCGTCCCGGAGCGGCTCGGTATGCCGCAGGCCGAGAAATGGATGGAGGTACGGTACGCTCGCGATCTGACCATTGGCGACACACATGAGAACAACCTGATCCTGATCGGCTCAGAGACCTTCAATCCGTGGGTGACCCTCTATGAGCCGCAAATGGACTTCAACGTCGGGTGGGACTTTCACCGGGACGTGTATAGCGTAACCGATAGAGCGCCGAAAGCGGGCGAGCCGGCCCGCTACGAGTACCGAAGGAGCGCCCCGGGCAGCAAGGCGCTGACACTGATCTCCTTTTTAGAAAACTCGCAGGGGCATGGGCATGTGCTGCTGATCCAGGGCAGTTCCATGGGAACGACTTACAGCGCACTAAACTTCCTGACAAACGAAAATCTCTGGAGGCCCGCCGTTCAGGCCGCCATACGCCCGGATGGGGGCCTGCAAAGCTTTGAGGTTCTGCTCGGCAGTGACTTTGTACGTGGTGGGGTCAGTAACACCAGAGTGATTGCCACGCCCGTGCATTGAACTGCAAGCTTTGCGCAGAGAGGTCTCTACGGACGGTTCGCGGCAGTTCGGAAGCGGATGATGACGATAGCCATTCCTTCCGCGCGGAATGTACTGCGGCCCGAATGAACAGCGCTGCCCTGCGAAGCATTTTATTCTCTGAGATCGTACTCTCATTTCTCAAAAGGCCATCAGCCAATTGGCTGCTGCTTCATAGCGATCAGTCGCCAGTTCGCCAGCGCGGCCCGCCGGTGTGGTGCCGCCTCGCGCTCATAATCGGCGCTTTCCGCAACATCGCGGAAGGCGGCGTAGTTGCCGTACTCCACCAGGACGACATCGTCCCAGGGCTCGTCTGGAGAATTTACAAGAGCCTGCAGCACTGAGCCGACAAAGGCTGGTTTAAATCTTTTGGTATTCTCCAACCTTGCCGCGATGGCGGCGAACGCAGGCACATACCGTTGGTAGTATGCCTCCCTGCCGGAGCAGGGCGTGTGCTCACTGCCTATGCCGTAATCCGCCTGCTCCTTGTAGCGCAGCAGATTCAGCATGACGAAGGGGGTATCTTCGCCGATGGCACCGGCTCCGGTCGCGATGTCCTCGGGATTCAGTTTCGTCAATTCCATAGTGGGGCTCCTCTTCTGTGTTGTTGATTTAGCGCCATGCCCTGCTTAGGCCGCGGCGGATTGCCAGTGTTCTTCTAATGCTCGCGCCGTTTCTGCCGGGGCCTGCAGAAGGAACCAGTGGCCCGTTTCAAACTTCACCACTCGCCGGGCATGGGTCGCCTCGGCAAGCCGGTCAGCAAACATCACAGGGCAAGCCTCATCATGCGTGCCCCATAAGACAAGGCCGGGCGCACGAATTTTTGATAGATCCGGTTCCCACTCGCGCCCAGCGTTTACAGCGGAACGGTAGAGACACAGAATGCAATCCTTCATGCGTTCGTCTACATGCTCCATGGCTTCCGCGGCAAGCTCCGCCGGTACGCCCAGTTGCTCAAGCTGTCGGCTGAATTGCCTTGGATCAAGCGTGGCCATGAACTTCTCTCCTGCGCCGGGCGTCTGCCAGGTTTTGGCCAGCGGATGCCACTCGTAGTCCTGACTGACCGGTCCATCGCCCGCGGCCCAGGTGCGAACGAGGTCCGGCCGGAGTGACGCGACTCGAGCGACAAAGAGGCAGCCCCAGTCATGGCCGACAAGGTCGACCGGTCCCGGCTGTTGATCCAGCTGCGCGATGATCCAGTCCACATATTCTTCTTTGGTCGCGGTGAATTGCTCCGGGAGAGGACAGCCGAAGCCGGGAAGCGCCAGCGTTATCACGTCTCGACGCTGGAGATGCTTGAGCACCGGAACCCATACCCGGTAGGTGTCGGGAACTCCGTGAATGAAAACCACGGGCATGATCGTTCTCCTTTGCAGTGGCGGCGGTATGCTTGTCCGGGCACCCGGGGCCTGTCCTCAGGCGTTTGCCGCGGCTGCCACGTCTTACTTTAATAACGGGATGACGTATGGTCATACTGACGTTGTACACTATTTTTGTCAGGATTGTGGGAAAAGAGAATGGCGCTGAAGCAAAGTCCTGCCGAAGTGGCACGCAGGAGAGACCAGATCGTCGCGGCGGCGACTACTGTGTTTCTGCGGTATGGGCACGCGCGCACCACCATGAATGATGTGGCGGAAGAGGCAGGCATCTCCCGCCCGGCGCTCTACCTGGTATTTCCACGCAAGGAAGACATTTTCGCAGCGGTGACGGAGCGCCTCATCCGGGAGAAGCTCGAGCAGTACCGCAAAGCCCTGCCCCGGATGCGCAGCTTGAAGCAGAAGCTCCATTTCTGTTGTGAGCAGTGGGCCGGCGTTGGTTATGACTTGACCAAGGCCCACCCCGACGCCCGCGACGTTTTCAACCTCGATTTTGCTCCGGTGCGTGAGATGTACACGGCCCTGGAGAATTTCTGGGCAGACCTGCTTCGTGAAGCCGTGGCCGCTTCCAGGCTGAAAACCACTCCCGAGGAATTGGCGCGCGTCCTCATTTTTTCCATGCGGGGCTTGAAGGAGATCGCGGAAGATGCGGCGCACATGCGTCGCCTCATCGCGTTACAGGTTGAGATCGTGCTCGCGGCACTAGCAACAGGAAAGTAGCCCGCCGACGACTCACCGCTGCTGGCGACCAAGTTCAACGGCAACTGCAAGGGAGCCGTGCCCGTCATGACCCGCCCCTCTTCCCGTATTGCCAGAGGGCGAAATACAACGGAACTGGCGACCCGAAATCGACCGGCAAGCTTTAGCTGCACGCCTGACAATTAGGCGTGCAGAGCGGTTATCTCTTTGCCGCCGCGACTTGCAACATCGCACGCAGCCGGATGTCATCTGACGCCGCACCGATCAACACATCTACAGTTCCCGTTTCAACCGTAAAAGCGTGGCGGCTTACGTCATACCAGGCCAGCTGTGACGCAGGCAGTTCAAATTGCACATGCTGCGTTTCGCCGGCCGGCAGGTTGATCCGCCGAAACGCTCGCAGGCTGAGGATCGGCTGCACCGCAGAGCTGTGTTGCTGGTGCGTATAGAGTTGCGGCACCTCACTGCCGGCACGGTTGCCCGTGTTCTTCACGTCAAAGGAGACGGCAACGGATCCGTTGACGGCAACAGCGGGTGCGGAAAGCTTCAGGCTGCTGTACTCAAATTTTGTGTAGCTCAAGCCGTGGCCAAAGGCGTAGAGCGGCACGCCTTTGAAGTAGAGATAGGTGTACCCCTTGGAGACGTCGTACTCGTTTTGCGGAGGCACGCCGTCAAGGCTTGCGTAGGCCGTGTAGGGCAGCCGGCCGCCTGGGTTGTCGTCACCGAAAAGCGCGCGTGCAATGGCGGTGCCGCCCGCCTCGCCGGGGTACCACGCGCTCAGGATGGCCGGCACGTGATCGTGTGCCCAGGTCACCGCGAGCGGACCTGCATTCAGCAGCACCAGCGCTGTTTTCGGGTTGGCGGCAGAGACCGCCTCCAGCAATTGCTCCTGTGCGCCGGGCAGGTTCAGGTCGCGCCGGTCGTGCCCTTCCGCCTCCACCCGCAGATTGGTGCCGAGACACAGCACCACCACATCAGACCGCCGTGCCAGGTCCGCCGCGCGCGCCAGAGCGGCCGGATCCGCCACGTCCACAAAGCCTGTTCCCTTTTCATAGGCGACGGTTACGCCGGTGCCAAGCAGATTGCGCAAGCCTTCTGTCACGCCCACCTTGCGCGAAGGTGTGCCGTAGTAGTTGCCGGTCTCATAGTCAGCATCGCCGGCCGGCCCGATCACCGCAATGGAATGCACGGCGCCGCGTTGCAGCGGCAGGAAATTCTGGCGGTTACTGAGCAGCGTCATCGACTCCTGTGCCAGCTTGAGCGCGAGGGCCAGGTGCTCCGGCGAGCGTACGCTGCTCATGTTCAGCTTGCTGTAGGGATTGCTCTCCGGCGGATCAAAGGCACCCAGGCGGAAGCCAACGCGGAGCACCCGCCGCAGCGCGCCGTCGATCTCTTTTTCTGTAAGCAGGCCGCGCCGCACCGCGAGCGGCAGGTTGACTTCGAATTCCGTGTCGTCGGAATCATTGCCGGCCTTGATAGCCATGGCCGCCGCCACTACGGGATTCTCGGTCACGTGCTGTCCGGGTTCACTGTCGTTATTGGGCCGTTTGCCGGTCAGCAGCTGTACGGCCCCCAGGTCATCGGTCACAAAGCCGTCAAAGCCCCACTGGCCGCGCAGAATCTCCGTGAGCAGGTAGTGATTCACGGCGTCCGCGGTGCCGTTGATGGCGTTGTAGCTCGACATGACGGACTGAGCGTGAGCTTCCGTAATGGCGGCCCTCCAGTGCGGCAGCCAGTACTCCATCAGGTTGCGCTCATCCACGGTGGCCGACAGGTGCTGCCGTCCGGTCTCGACATTGTTCACCGCGAAATGCTTGACTGTGGCGGCGACTTTCAGGTGATTAGTATCGCTGCCTTGCAGGCCCTGCACATACGCCACAGCCATGCGACCGGTCAGGTAAGGATCTTCGCTGAAGACTTCCTGAATGCGGCCCCAGCGGGGATCCCGGCTGATGTTGATGACGGGCGACCGATAGACCAGACCGTGCTTTGAGCGGGGGCCGTCGGCCTGTGCGTTGTAGAGCGCACGTGCTTCGTCGCTCATGGCATCGGCAACGCTGTGGACGAGCTCCGGGTCCCACGTGGCACCCATCGCAATGGCCGCTGGAAACAGCGTTGTGGGCTGCTTTGACCAGACACCGTGGAGTGTTTGGTTCCAGCCGCCCCACATGGGCACGCCCAGCCGCGGCACTCCCTTGTTGAGGTGGTTCAACTGCTGAGCTTTTTCCTGGAGCGTGAGTCGTCCAATCAGGTCCGTGATGCGCATTTCGACCGGCTTGGAAGTGTCACGAAAAGGCGGCGTGCCTTGTGCCTTGGCTTCAGACGAAGCTATCAGGAGGCAAAGCGTGATCATGATGGGAATGTGGATTCGCTTCATCGTTCGTCCTTTGGGCAGAGCAGATCTTTTCATGGCGGGAGTGCGAAGGACTTAGCCGCGCACCCATGCGCCATCGATCTGCCGCCACATATTGGAATGAGGTGCCGCGTCCTGCAACGCGGCGGGCAGGCGCTCCGGCCGGACATTGTCATAGCACTCCAACGCCCCAAAGCGCTGCATGGAGCGCGGGATACCCACAGCGGTAAAGCCCGGATGAGCTGTGGCCGGGTATGGGCCGCCGTGGTTCATGGCCGGGCTCAGCGCCACACCGGTGGGCATCTTATCGTTCAGGAGGCGGCCAACGTGGCGGCGCAAGTCTGGCGCGACATCGGCATACAGGGCATCATCCGCGCCATTACTGCTGGAGTAGATGGCGCCAGTTAGATTCCCCTCCAGTGAAGCCAGCGCCGCCTTCAACTCTCCGGCGTCGCTGCAGAGGACGACCGTGGTGGCATTGCCAAAAGCTTCGTGCTGCAGGGCTTTGCCGTTCAACAGAAACTGCCAGCCCGTTGTCTGCAGGACGGTGTTTTGAAAGCAGTAGCCATCGGCCCCTTCCGCCGGCGCTCCGCCTGTGAGCAACCGGGCACCGGCCTGCTGCAGCTGCCCAAGGCTGCTGTGCAGATGATGCAGCCCTGTTTCCGACAGCAACGGCGCAACGGGCCGTTCCGCATACAGTTTCGTGAGCGTTTGGATAAAGCGCCCCGCTTCCCCACTCTCCACCACGAAGAACAGGTTGGGGCTGGTGCAGAACTGGCCCACGCCGGCCAGACCACTATCGGCGGCTTCCGCAGCGAGCGACTCACCACGCTCCACGAGCGCGCCCGGCAACAAGACGATCGGGTTCAGGCTGGACATCTCCAAATAGATGAGCTTGCCGGCTTTGTCCGCCGCAGACTTGAGTGCCAGGCCAGCGGTGCGGCTGCCAGTGAAGCTGGTGGCACCCAACCGCTCGTCGCTCACCAGCCGCAGGCCGTCTTCATTGGAAAGATGGTAGAGCATCTGCACCGTGGCCGCAGGCAGGCCCGATCCGCGGAGTGCGGCCACCGCGCACTCCGCCAGCAGACGGCTGGTGCCCGGGTGCAGGGGATGTGCCTTTGCGATCACGGGACATCCCGCTGCCACTGCGGCCGCGAAGTCCCCACCGGAGACGCCGTTGAAGGCGAACGGAAAGTTGTTCGGCCCAAAGACAACCACCGGCCCGACCGGTGCCAGGTGCGAGCGGATGTTGAGTTTGGTATCGATCACCACCTGCTGCCATGAACCCTCGCGCGCCGCCGCTGCCGCTTGCCGCATCTGCGTGGTCGTGCGTGGCAACTCCACATCTTGCAAACGCGGCTTGACCGGCAGCGCGGTCTCCCGGTTGGCCACCTCGCATAGCTCTTCAGCGCGGTTTTCGATGGCCTCTGCGTAGCTCGAGAGGAAAGCTCCACGCTCCTCGCCGGTGGCTGCACGCACTGCGCTGGCGGCCGCGGCTGCGGCATGTAACGCTCGCTCGCAATCCTCCCAGGAGCTCATTGGATACTCGCCAGGCAGAGCCTGCCGCGTGGCCGGATTGTGCGCCACGAAACTTCGCGCGGAGGCAGACGGCTGCCAGTTTCCCTCGATCAGAATGTCTTCCATGGCTTGCTCCTTGGGTATGTCTGCTGCGTTCTCGTTATTTTGCTTTGCGGCCGGTGAAGGCCCTCAGGTATTTCGGATCTGTAAGTCCGCGCGCACTGGCTCCACCACGGCAGCCATGTCTTTGCCGGTGTGTCCGCTAGCCACTGCGTCCTCGAAACGCGCCTGCGCCGCTGCCGCGGTTCGCAGCTCCACACCCACCGTGGCCGCATCGGCCTGCGCGTATTGCAAATCTTTTTCCATCAACGGCAGCAGGAAGTTTACCTCATACGTCGCCTGCACCATGCGTGCGGAGAGACCGCCGATCAGCGGACTCCCTGGCGCAGCTTTCTTGAGGAACTCCAACACCTGCTCACGGTGCAGGCCGCTGCGCTCGATCCACACCATTGCTTCAGCAAGCGAAGCAGCCTGCACACCGCAGAGGAAATTATTTATGAGTTTGAGCCGCGCACCGCTGCCGAGCGGCCCGGCATGGACGACGTTCTGCCCCATGCCAGCAAGCACGGGCCGCGCCTCCTCCAGCGTGGCGGCTTCGCCACCGACCAGAAATGTGAGCTGGCCAGCTTCGGCTTGCGGCCTGCTGCCGGTCACCGGCGCATCCAGCAGCCTCACTTGCCGTGCCGTTGCGGCTTCTCCAAGTTCTGCAACCCACGCAGGGGTGAGCGTGCTGCACTCAATCGCGACTGCACCGGGCTCCATCGCCGCCAGCGCGCCGGCGTCGCCGAGCCAGGCTTCTCGCGAAGCTTTGTCATTGGCAACCATGGCGACGACGACGCTCGCTCCTCGCGCGGCCTCAGCAGGCGTCTCCGCGAGACGCGCTCCCGCAACGGCCAGCGGTTCCGCTCGCGCACGCGTGCGGTTCCACGCAGCGACTTCGAAGCCGGCCTTGAGCAGGTTCTTTGCCATGCCCAAGCCCATGGTGCCCACACCCAACATTGCGATCCTCTGACTCAATCTCTTCTCCTCTGCTGCCTGACTGCCGCTATGCCAGCACCTTCACCCGCACGGGCTTGTTCGCTGCCTTCTGTTCGATGCGGAGAGCATTGCGCAGAGGCCGGCCATACCCCGCAAACTGGACCTGCATCATGTCGCCGTCGTGCAGTTGCAGTCCATCTCCGAAGCTGAGCGAGTGAGCTCCGAAGAAGTGAACGTGCACTTCTCCCGGAGTTCGATGACCTTCAAATTTAAAGTGGTGATGCTCCAGGTTTGCGAGGCTATGCGCCATGTTTACTTCGCCGCTCTCAATCCCCTTTTGCCAGATCACGGCACCACTACGCTCAATTTGCACATGCCCTTTCACGTCTTGAAAGGGCGCATCCAGCACCAGCTCCGGCCCAATGGAGCAGGCGCGCAGCTTGGATCCCGCCAGGTTCAGGTAGTTGCGCCGCTCAAACTTGTGATCGGCAAACTCATTGCCCGCGCACATACCCAGCCGCACAGGTGTGCCGTCCTCCGCAATCAGGTAAACGCCCGCGATCTCCGCCTCCTCGCCGCCGTCCTCCGCATGGGCGGGAACGTGAAGCGCGGCACCGGGCGCGCGCAGCACACGGCCGTTCCCCTTGTAAAACCACTCCGGCGCAATGCCGACCGCGTCCTCCGCAGGCCGGCCGCCCTGCATGCCCGACTCAAACATACGCATGCTGTCCGTCATGGGTTTGGTGCTGTCCTGCGCGGTCACCAGATGCATGACCTGCCGCTCCTTTGCACTGCCCAGGTGGGTAAGCCCCGTACCGGAGACCAGCAGGCGTTCGGGCGCACCGGGCACATCCACCGGCGGCAGGAGACGCCACGGCCCTGTGCCGGCGTACACCTCGCCGTAGCTGATGCGCTCTCCCGACGCAAGCTGCGTGACGTGCTTTGCAATCGGCTCTCCCTGGAGCAGACACTCCCGCGCGAACGCATACACGCTTTCCGTTCCACGCAGAAGCCGGAGGTCCGGCTCATTCACCAGAGCGACGCGGCGCTCGGTGCCGTTTGCGAGTTGTACTAGCCGCATCGTCATCGTGCCCGCCTACTCCACAATCCTGAAGCGCTTGAGTGACTCTTCGTTCACGGTCAGGCCGAGTCCCGGCTTTGTGTCGTCCAGGTCGATGCTGCCGTTCACCGGCTGAGGCTCGCCGTCAAAGATGTACCAGAAGAGTTCGTTGCCGACCTCCACGTTGACCTTGGGAAAGAACTCCGCGATCGGCGAGTTCAGGCTGGCCATGACCACGTGATAGTTGTGCATCTGGCCGGCGTGGGGAACCACCGGCACCTGGAAGGTTTCCGCAAGTGCGCAGATCTTGCGCGCCTGACTGATGCCTCCGACTCGATTCGTATCGAATTGAATATAGTCGAGAGCGTTGTTTTCCAGCAGCTCGCGAAAGCCGAAGATGGTGAACTCATGTTCACCGCCCGCAATCGGTACACGGCCGTGGCTCTTCAGCTCCCTGTACCCACGCGTGTCGTCCGGGATTACAGCTTCCTCCAGCCAGCGGAGATGAAAGGGCTCCAGCAGCGGCAGCATGCGCTTGGCGTAGTCGAGCGTCCATCCCATGTAGGCATCGGCCATCAGGTCCATCTCGTCACCAATCACCTCGCGTACATTGCGCAGGAGCTCCAGATTTTTCTGCATGCCGGCGGCACCGTCCAGCGGACCCCAGCCAAAGCGCAGCTTCATCATGGTGTAGCCCTCGTCCTTGTACTTCTGGGCCTCCTCGCGCAGCTCCGGGATGGGCATCGCATACAGCCGGCTGGCGTAGACCGGGATGCGGTCCTTGGTGCGACCGCCCAGCAGCCGGAAGACCGGTTGCTTTGCGGCTTTGCCCATCAGATCCCAGAGGGCGATGTCGACCGCCGAAATCGCCGTAAGCGCCACGCCCTTGCGTCCAAAAGCGAGTGTGCGCCGGTACATCTGCTGCCACAGGAACTCGGTATCCCAGGGATCGGCTCCGAGTAGCAGTGGTGTCAGGTAGATGTCAATCAGCTGCTTGGTCACCATGGGTGCAAGCGCCGCGTTGCCCAGGCCGACCAGGCCGCCATCGGTATAGATCTCCACCAGCAGCCAGTTATGAAAGGCAAAGTTCCCCATGGACGCTTCCCGGAAGGAAACCAGGTCCATGGGATTGGTGCAGAAGTGTGGCGGCAGGGGCACGGTTTCTCCCTCCCACTGAACCACTCGTGTGCGGACTTCCGTGATCTTCATGCGTGACTCTCCATCTGCAGCAGCTCGTTTGAACGAAGAGGGTGAATGGTGCCGCCCAGCGTGGCAAGCACCGCAAAGCCGATCAGGTGAAAGCTGCCGACAATGACAAATAAAAAGCCATAACTGAAATGATGCTGCAAGAGCCAGCCCGCAAGCAGGCCAAAGAGCGCACCGCCCATGGATCCGCCAAAGCCCACCAGGCCGGAGACCGTTCCCACCACCGACAACGGAAAGACATCCGCGGGAATGGTCATGATGAGGCCGGACCACGACTGCTGCGCAAAGAAAGCCACGCTGAACAGCACCAGCGCAAAGGCTACAGGCACATGCGGCACCAGCATGACGGCCGGCATCATGAGGGCATTGATGCCCAGCACCAGCTTGCGTGCGCGGTCAAGCGTGTACCCGCTGCGAAGCAGCCGGCTTGACGACCAGCCGCCCAGAAAGCTGCCCGCACCGGAGGCAGCATACGGTATCCAGGCGTAGAGGCTTACCTGCTTGATGTCGAAGCCGCGCGCGTCGTAGAGATATTTGGGCAGCCAGAAGAGCAGAAAGAACCATGCCGCATCGCTCAGAAACTTTGCAGTTACCAGGGCCTGCACCTCTCGCATGCCAAGCAGGTCGCGGAAGCTTAACTGCCGGGCCAGCAGGCGAGCGTCAACGGTGTTGATGGACAGGGTTGCCGTATTGCCGCGATAGCTGGCCCACCACCACAGCGTCCACAGCAAGCCAAGGCCGCCGGCCACATAAAAGACCGCGCGCCACCCGCTGTGCAGCAAGACAAAACCGATGAGTGGCGGAGCCAGTACGGAGCCGACCGCCGTGCCCGCATTAATGACGCCCATGGCGGTGGCCCGTGCGTGTGCGGGCACCCACTCCGCGACCACGCGCGTGGCCGCGGGGAACGCTCCGCCCTCCCCCATGCCGAGCAGGAATCGCATCACCAGGAGCCATCCGAAACTGCGCGCCAACCCATGCAGCGCGCAGGCGCACGACCACCACAGCATGATGAACAGAAAGCCCTTGCGCGTGCCGATGCGGTCAAGCATGCGGCCGCCACCCACATACAGCGCGGCGTAGGCGAGCAGAAACGCCGTAGACAGGTAAGAGAACTGCTGCTGTGAAACAGGTATGCTGCTCTGTATGGAGCGGATGGCAACCGAGATCGTTTGCCGGTCGAAGTAGCTGATTGCGATGGCCACGCTGACCAGCGCGACAAAGTACCAGCGCGGACTACCCGCGCCCTCTGCTGCTGCTCTGCGATAGATCTGCGTGTCTGCCGTGCCCTGCATGGCCATCCCGCCGCTACCAGCCGATCCGCAACAGCGATACCGACTGCCGCGGCATCTCCGTGGTGACTTTCACATGCCCATCCACCACATCGACATACTCGGGGGAGGTGAGCAGCTGCAGCCCGGCAACGCTCTGCAACTTTGCGTACTGCTCCGCGGTCGGGTGCTGCGGAGAACCCATCGCCTTCCATACCGTGTAAGCGTTGCTGTGCGTGTCGTCGATACGGTAGTGCGAGAGCAAGACGCGGCGCACGCCGGCCGGCAGACCTGCGATGTCGATGCTCGCCGGCGCCGCCGGTGCGCCGCCCTCGGCATCATGATAGTTCCACACCATCACCGCGGCTTCGCGGTCGGCACGGCTTGCCAGTGCGTCCACGTCCGCTTGTGTGCGCGCGCCCGTAGAGATGAGGGTATCGAGCGGCACCTTGCCATCACTGGCCGTTGCCACGCGGGCGCCTTTCATCATGGCCGCCATGCGGAAAAAGTTCAGGACGGGCTTATCGATGCCGTTGGTTGAGAGCGAGCGGAAGCCCTCAAAGTATTCCTTGTTCTCAAACTCAAAGGACCAGCTGAGCATGGAGAGCAGGTTGACGCCATGGCGGTCCTGCAGCTCAAACAGGCCCTTGTAGGCCGCGGCCGTATACGCCGGGTACAGCGTGCCGTTGCGGTAATTGTTCGCAGGGTTCACCTTGCTGGAGCAGGCGGCGCAGCCCTCCGGGTCGGCCTCGCTCAGGATGATGGGCAGCCGCTTGAACTTGGGATATTTCGCGATGATCTCAAAGCCCTTGTCGGCGTCGGTCAGCTCGTGGGCAACGCTCATGGTGACCTTGCCTTCCACGATCTTTGGCAGACCTTTCACGTGGAACGAGATGAAGTCCATCGGAATGGACTTGCCATCCGCGGCGCTCTTGCCCGTGTTGACGTGCTGCAGAAAGTCGTCCATGAACTTATAGGCATGCGGGTTGCCCGCACCGGTGTTGGCCGGGCCGCCCACCTTTGCGTTGGGCAGCGCTGCTCGCACTGCCGCCACGGCGTAGTCATACAGCTTCCAGTAGTCCTCCGCCGGTGCGTGCCAGTAATCGATGTCCGGTTCGTTCCAAACTTCGAAGTACCATTGCAGCACGTTCTCCCGGCCGTACCGCTGCACCAGGTGCGCTGTCACCACACGCACCAGTTCGCCCCATTTGGCGTAGTCCTTTGGAGGATTGTTGGATGCGCCGGAAATCGTGCTTTTGGGATAGTGCACCTGGTAGGGCTGGTTGGGCCGCTCCGGTATCGCCGGCGCGGCCAGGTCCTTCGGCATGAAGCCAAGCTCGACCATGGGCCGCACACCGGCTGCCTTGTACTCATCGAAAATGCTATCCAGGATCGTAAAGTCGTAACTCGGCTTGCCGCTCGCGTCCTCGTGGTAGACGTCCGTCGAGCTCCATTTCAGCTCCACATCCGCCTCGCCCTTGCCGCTGGTGAGCAGGTGGTGCGCGCGGATGTACACCGGCACGGGGCTCAGATCATGCAACTCCCGCAGCAGCCGCTTGCCGTCGTGCATGGTGGTGTAGTTTCCCTCGTCGTAACCAAACCAGGCGTAGATCGGGTTGTACGTGCCGACTTGCCGGTTCAGGTCGACAGTGATTGCCACCGGCTTCTCAGGGGAAGGTTGCGGCGCGGCGGGCTGGGTGCCCTGCGCCCACAGCGCCGCCCCGCTCAACAGCATTGCCGAAGCCGTCGCTCTCCACATGTCAGACAGCATTGGTTGCACCTTGCAGGCCTTCCATTAAAAGTTGTATTTCAGTGCGAACTGAATGTCGCGCGACGGTACCGAAGTGCTGGTGACCAGGCCTCCTGACGTCGCATCGATCGTGGAATTCGGCGCGTTGAAGCTGGTGGTGTTTGAGATGTTGAAGAACTCCGCCCGGAAGGACAGCACCGATTCATAGGGCAAGGTGAAATTTTTGAAGATGGAAGCGTCAAATTGACGGTATCTATCAGACCGCAACGTGTCTGCCCGCACCTGGCCATAGCTGTAGACCGGCGCAACCACGTAACAGCTCTTGTCAAACCAGCTCGACAGCGTCCTGCGGAAATTCGTTCCGCAGCCGTTCGGGTTCAGGTTAGGCCGTTGGCCGCCCACGCCGGTGTTGGCGCGGTCGCTTGAGACTACCGGAGTGTAGGGCGTCCCGCTGCGCACCACCACAATGCTCTGCAACTGCCAGCCACCAAGCGTCGCATCCACAAGGCCATTGCTCTTTGCCAGAAAGGTGCGCCCGTGGCCGAACGGCAGTTGATAGCTCCCACTTATCGCCAGGTTGTGTGGGATATCGAACGGCGACAAGGCATACTCATAGCCCAGGTTGCCGCCCAGCGCCGGTGCCTGATTGAACTGCATGAACTTGGAATAGGTATATGCCACCAGGCCAGAAATGCCGTTGCTCATGCGGTGCTCATATTTAGCCTGCAACGAGCTGTAGTTCGTGGATAAATCCTGCGACTGGAAAACGATGTTGCTGAAGGGCTGGTACGGCCGGCGTGCCTGGATGCCGCCCGGCCCGGGTGCTGGATCGTTGAAGTCATTCGTCGATCCGAGATGCCTGCCGTTGTTGCCCACATAACCGACTTCCAGCACATCGTAGTTGGAGAGTTGCTGCTGCACATTCAAGCTGAAGTGCTCGTTGTAGCCAACCTTCAGGTTCGTGTACGTGGGTGACAACTGCGGATTCGCAAGCGCGGAGCCAAGCGGCTGGCCCAGGAAATAGTTGCCAAGGCTGCGAGTCGGCGCAACGTTTTGCGTCTGGTTGATGCTCTCTGACAGGCGGAAGGGCAGCGAATTCAGGTTCACACGCCCGCCTGTACCCTCCGGCTCATAAAACATGCCGAAGCCGGCGCGCAGAATGGTCCTGGGCGTAACGCTATAAGCGATGCCGACACGTGGACCAAACTGCGCCTTGTCCGTGAAGGTCAGGTTGTAGGGCAGACCCGCCTGTGAACTGGTCTGGATGTACTGACCAAAGAACTGGTAGGCAGCGGGCGCTGCAAACTGCGAGCTCAGATTGACATTCGGTCCATCGCCGGAGACGACGACGGGCCTTGCGTTGCCGGGCAGAAAGGTGCCGAGCTGGCCCTTGTAACCGTTCAGCCACGGGTTGTACTCGTAACGCAGACCCGCGTTGATGGTGAGCCGCTCGCTCACACGAATGTCGTCCTGCCCAAAGAACTGATAGTAGGTCTGCTGCCCGCCGAAGTTGTCCGCCGGGTACGCGCGCTGCACCGCCGATGGATAGCCCAGCAGGAAATCTGCATAAGCATCGCCGGAGGCGTTGCCGTTGAACGAAAACGCGCCCGCGAACTGCTGGCTGTCGTAACCGATCCATTGGTAGTACCGGATCAGCGTGCCAAATTTGATCGACTGGCGGCCGGTGATAAAGGTGAAGTTGTCAGTGGGCTCCAGGGCCTTGCGGTCCTGTGACTTCGGCCTCTGATCAAAGGCGGCTCCTTGAAAGGCCGTGTAGCCGCTGAAGCTGTAGTCCGGAAACGCGCCACCCACGCCCGGCCTCAATTGCGGCGTGAAGCCGGCCACGCCAAAGCGCGCGTTCCAGTCCGGCCCTTGCAGGAATGCGTTCAGGCGCACGTGACTCGGCAGGTAATGTATGCGGAAATCGTTCACCTTGTTCGCACCCACATTTGTAATCAGGCCGGCCGCTACATCCATCCCGATTGAAGTCAGATTTGCTGTGCCCAGAAAGGGCGACGCATTCGGGTCAACCTCGTGGTTCTGCACATAAATCCACCGTGCAAAAAGCCGGTTGCTCACGCTGATCTGGTGATCCAGCCGGACCGTGTACTGGTTCCAGTCGATCGCCTGCGAGGGCGTAAAGCTGGCCGTGCCTGTCGCATTGTTTGCCGCGGGAAAGTACTGCTGAATGGCAAGCGCCTGCGGTGACAACGCCGCCTGCGGAATGGTGTTGTTCGCAAACTGGAACCGGCATGGACTGCCGATGGCCGGCCTCGGTGTCGCCGGATTGGGTGTGCAGCTGCCAATATTTCCCGTATTGATGATGAAAGTGCGGGATGGATCGTAGATGACTTTAGAGCCAAAGTTGCCACCGCGTTGGGCATTGCTGGCAACGACGTCATTGAATATCAAGCCCTGCCGCAGCCGCTGTGCCTCAAAATTGAAGAAGAAAAAGCTTTTATTCCGGCCGTCGTAGAGGTGCGGCACAATCAGGGGACCGCCTATATCGCCGCCAAACTGGTTGCGCTTCAGGATCTGGCGCTGCAGCGCAAAATAGTTGCGCGCGTCCAGTTTGTCATTGCGGACAAATTCAAAAATGCCGCCATGAAAAGCGTTGCCACCGCTCTTCACCGTTGCATTAAAGAACGCTCCGCCCCGGTTGTATTCCGCCGAATACGGATTCTGCTGCACGCTGAATTCCTGAAGTGCATCGATCGAGGTCTGAATGAAGGTGCCACCCTGGTGCTGCTCGGAGACATCGACACCGTCCAGCAGAAAGGAGATGGCACTGCCGCGAATGCCACTGATGGTGTTGCCATCCACCACTTCCGGCCGGATCGCCAACGAGTTGCCGGTGGGCGGCAACAGCGCTGCTCCCGGCGTGAGTTCAGCGAGACGGAAAAAACCCCGCCCATTTAACGGCAAACCTGTCAGCTGCTCGTTGGTGATTACCGTGCCGACTGTTGCGCTGTCTGTGGTGAGAAGAGGTGTGGCCGTGGTCACCTGCACAACGTCAGAGGATGAGCCTACGGCAAGCGAAAGGTCTTCTCGCACGGTCTGGCTCACCTGCAGAGTGATGGCGTTGGTCGTCACCGTTTGAAAGCCGGGCGCCGTGACGGAGAGCATGTATGTCCCCGCCTGGAGAGGGCTCACGACAAACTCTCCATCATTGTTCGTGGGGACGGTGCGCAGGATGTTGGTTTCCGTGTTCCTGACGGCCACGCTGGCCTGCGGAATCACCGCGCCACTTGGATCTGTGATGCGGCCGGTAAACCGGCCAGCTTCCACCTGAGCCTGCACACAGGCAACTGGCAAAAGCATGATGCCGACGGAAAGCCATCTCAATGTCCGGTCAGATTGCTTCAGCATTGCAACCTCTCCTTTTCAGCCAGGGCGCCTTCCTGCTTGAACGCGCCGCACTTTGGGTCCTGCTACGAACGACCGCAAAGGTAGTACCAAAGTGAAACACCTGTCAAGATCTTTTTCTCTAGTACACGAAGCTGGAGCGCCTCCCGCTGGTCACTTTAAAAGTCGAGTGCATTAGTATGCCGTTAGCAATCCGACCGAAAAGAGGAGCAGTCCGCACCAGGCACCATGCCTGAAAACGAGGAGCGATGAAGCGTGCAGCCGGCACCAAGAGCAACAAGAGTTCAACACCCCTAGGGGGTGCCCAGACTCTGCGGGTCAAGGGAGATGTGACCCACCTGCTCATCTTGCGTTTTCAACAGTTGTTAAGCGAGGGACTGCTGCTCCCCGGTAGCCGTTTGCCTTCTGAGCGGGAGTTGGCCGCCAGCTTCGGTGTTGCCCGGTCGTCATTGCGGCAAGCGCTGAAGGTGCTCGAAATCATGGGTGTGATCACCCAAAGAGTAGGCGACGGCAGCTACTTGAGAAAAGACGCGTCAGAGGTATTGGCCGTACCTATGGAATTTCTTTTCCTGCTGGACGACATCACACTGCAGGAACTGACGGAAATGCGGCTGATGATGGAGCCCGGCCTGGCCGCAAAGGCCGCTGAGCGCGCCACCAGCGCCGACCTTGCGCTGCTCCGCCAATGCATCGCCGATTTCGAACGGAGCCAGGGGGACCGCGTCCGGCTGGTGGCATCTGATTTGCAGTTCCACCGCGCAATTTTTCAGGCATCCGGCAATCGCTTAAGTGGCCGGCTGTTTCACATGATCCACCGCGCCATGCTCAACATGATGATGGTGACCTCGCAGTTGGTGGATCTGGAGCACACACTGGAGTTCCACCGGCCCATCCTGGCAGCGATCGAAAGCCGCGATCCGAAGTGCGCCGCACGGCTGATGACCGATCACCTGATCGATGCTCAAAACCTGGTTATGAATTCCCGTCAGCAGGCGAAGGAGCAGGAGCTACGTCAGCACCTGGCCAATCGGAAACGTGAAGCAGGTCTCTCCTCTTTGAGGGAGATCATATAGAGACATCTAGTCCGTCCGTAAACTCAGGAGTGCCACGCAGAAGCCGGATGAAAGTCGCGGTAATCAGGCGCTCCTGGTGGAAGACCAAAGATACGCGCTTCCTAAGCGTGGGAAGGGCTTCTCAGGCCCTGTCAGGATGCCACAGCCACCTTCATCTCGCCGGAGAGCGACGGCCACTTCCAATCACGGATCTCTGGAC
>CAXTRR010000001.1:40356-49024 GCA_964246795.1 uncultured Terriglobus sp.
TCATGGGCGTAGTTGATCGAGTCAACAATCTGGTCCTTCAGCCACTCCTTGGTGTGGGCCGCGGTCGCTTGCAGTGCGGGCACCCGGTCGATGATGTCGATGGCAAGATTGAAACGGTCTACCTGATTCAAAATCGCGAGTTCAAGTGGTGTGTTGATGTTGCCCCTCTCCTTATAGCCGCGAACATGGAAGTTGGCGTGATTGGTGCGGCGATAGGTGAGCTTGTGGATCAGGGAAGCATAGGCATGAAAGTTAAAGATGACCGGCTTGTTCCTGGTGAACAGGCTGTCGAATTCTCGATTCGACATGCCGTGCGGGTGCTCCTCTTCCGGCATCAAGCGAAACAGATCGACGACATTTACGAACCGGATCTTCAAGTCTGGGCAGCGCTCTCTCAATATGGCTACAGCAGCGAGAGACTCGGAGGTCGGTATATCCCCGGCGCAAGCCATGACCACGTCCGGCTCTTGCCCGGCGTCGTTGCTGGCGAAATCCCAGATACCGATGCCTTTGGTGCAATGCTTTACTGCCGCGTCCATATCGAGGTACTGCAAATGGAGCGCCTTGTCTGCAACGATGACGTTCACATAGTTGGTGCTGCGCAGACAGTGGTCGCCAACGCTCAACAGGCAGTTCGCGTCGGGCGGAAGATAGATGCGAGTCACTTCTGGGCTCTTGTTGGTGACGATGTCCAGGAAACCCGGGTCCTGATGGGTAAAACCGTTATGGTCCTGCCGCCAGACGAGTGAGGTGATGAGCAGGTTAATGGATGAGATCGGCGCTCTCCAACGCAGCTCAAGCTTGCTCTTTTCCAGCCACTTCGCATGCTGGTTGACCATCGAATCGATGATGTGGACGAAGGCCTCATAGCTGGAGAAAAAGCCGCGCCGCCCGGTGAGCACGTAGCCCTCAAACCAGCCCTCCAGGGTGTGCTCACTCAACATCTCCATGACGCGACCGTTCGTTGAGAGAAAGCCGCCATCCGCGTCCTCTGGCTTGAACTCCTCCATCCAAGTCTTGCCGCTCGCCTCGTAAATCGAGTCCAGCTTGTTCGACGCTGTTTCGTCCGGACCAAAGACGCGGAAGCTCGTCATGTTTCTGCGCATGACATCGCGCAGGAAATGCGCAAGTGTGTTGGTTGAGGAGACCTCCATCTGTCCTGGCTGGTCGACCATAACGGCATATGTCCGGAAATCCGGAAGATTGAGCGGCTTGCGAAGGGTGCCACCGTTGGCGTGAAGATTGCCGCTCACGCGGCGGTTTCCGGTTGGTGCAAGCTCCTTGAGCTCAGGGAGAAGCGTGCCGTTCTGATCGAACAGTTCCTCTGGACGGTAACTTCGCAGCCAGCTTTCCAGCAGAGACAGGTGCGCGGGATTGGTGGCCGGGTCGAGGATCGGCATCTGGTGGGCGCGCCATGAGCCCTCCAGCTTGTGCCCGTCGATCTCTTTTGGGCATGTCCACCCTTTCGGGGTCCGAAGGATGATCATCGGCCAACGCGGCCGGTTCAGCGGTACTCCCGGACCTGCGGTTCTTGCCCTCTGTTGGATCGCGCGTATCTCCAGAACGCACTCTTCCATAACGCCGGCCATCTTCTGGTGCATCAGGGCTGGGTCATCGCCTTCCACAAAATGGGGCTCCCAGCCGTAGCCGATGAAGAGGCTGGCGAGTTCTTCCTTTGGGATCCTCGCCAGAATGGTTGGATTCGCGATCTTGTACCCGTTCAGGTGCAGTACCGGCAATACGGCGCCATCAGTGATCGGGTTCAGAAATTTGTTCGAGTGCCACGACGTGGCAAGCGGGCCAGTTTCGGCCTCACCATCACCGACGACAACAGTGGCAATTAGTTCCGGGTTATCAAATACCGCGCCAAAGCCATGGGACAGGCTGTAGCCAAGTTCGCCTCCCTCGTGGATCGATCCGGGTGTTTCTGGTGTGCAGTGGCTCCCGATGCCGCCTGGAAATGAGAACTGCTTCAGGAACTTCTGCATGCCAATCAGGTCCTCGCTCATCTCCGGGTAGACCTCTGAGTAAACGCCTTCCAGGTAGCTGTTGGAGAGCGTTGCCGGCGCGCCGTGACCGGGTCCCGACAGGAAAATGAGGTTCAGATCGTACTTTTTGATCAGGCGATTCAGATGGACCCAGGTAAAGGTCTGGCCGGGGTCCGAACCCCAGTGTCCAAGCAGCCGGTTCTTGATGTGCTCAGGTTTCAGTGGTTCGCGCAGGAGTGGATTAGAGCGCAGATACAGCATGCCAGCGCAGAGATAATTGCAGGCGCGCCAGTAGGCGTCCGTCTTGCGAAGCTTCTCTGGAGCCAGTGGCGTAAGAGGCGTGGATGCTGTGTCGAAATGTGGGGGAGAGATGACTGTTCCGCTCATGTGTGACCTCATGTAAGCTGACTGATTTTTCTGAGTACCTTATGCAGGAAGCGCTCCGCAGATCAAAGTTCTCGACGATCAAAGGTCCGCAGATGAGCTGGAGCCGCTGCTCATCGCACGCCCAGCAGGGCACAGGGTGAATGGTCGGCAATGTCGTGTCCGGTATGGGTCATGAGCAGGGTGTGATCGCGCATTCCCAAGACGAGCAAATCCGCTTCATACTTCGTGGCGCATTGAATGATGGTGTTTACTTCGTCTCCATCAATGAGCCTGGGCGTTACGGGCAGCCCCTCTGCTTCTGCCGCCTGGCAGGCTTTCCGCTGAACGGCTTCCGACCGCGACCGGTGATTGGAGATCCAGCGCTCGCCAGGCGTAGCAAAAACGGCGAAAGAGTAATAACCGGGAAGCGGCTCAAGCACCGTGACCACCGACAGCTCGGAGTGTAGAACCTTCGCTAACTGGAGCGCGACCCGAAAAGCACGATCGGCTTCAGCGGATTCATCCAGCGCAACCATGATCTTGTGGAACATCGCTCTACCTCTTGATTTCTGGCCATGTCAGAAATCGACCATCGCTGAGCATGGAGTTGCATGTGCCTCGACGGTATCTTCGGCTTCACACCTTACCTCTTGCACGCAAACATGTCGCATAACGTCCCATCCGCTGAGTGGCATGCGTAAACAGAAGGACTGACACTCCCGGCACCTTCGCTGCCAACTCCGAAACCCAACGCCCATCACAGGAGGACACCTGCTCTGGCCTGGTGTAGGCCTGTCTCAGGATTCTTGGGACTGCAAAAAGCAGTGCAGGCAGTCGCTATAGTGAGCTTTGCCCATATGACCAGGAAAGGCTGTGACGGCCATCACAGACCTTCATCGACGGCTTTCATCTCCTTGCTGCTACGCCAGAGTTTTCCGAACGCGTGACGCTGGCTCTATGAGGCCTTGCCGATGCCGCTCACCCAGGAACGCGTTTCTGTCACCGTCGACACCATCCTGTTGGCTGACCGATTCTTCTCCGGCTTCCGAGTGGGCGGCACTCCATGCAAAAGGTCTTGCCCGGGTCTTCTCTTCTACAGCCGAGATCGCTTCTGTCTTCGATCCTTCCGTTGTGATCTCGTAGGAAGAAGCCATCATCGGCCTGCCAGATATGGATCCATAGCAGAAGAGCTTCTCCGGAGTGCGCCCTGTCCAGTGATGACTGTGTCCAGTGCTGATTGTCAGCCCCCAAGGCCACCATACCCGACGAAGCCCTCTTCGCTTTAAACGAATCGTCGAAGGCCAACGAGCGGTTTTGCGCGTTCAGGCGCAGTTCAGCCGAGAACAGTCCGTCAACAACGTCCAATTTTGACCAGACAGAGTTTCTTGGGGGTTATACGGTAGCCACTAGAGCCCACATGCCTCATGTGGTTGGAGACACGCTTGCCTACCTCATTGACACGACCTCCCCCGCTGGAATGCAGTACTTGCGAACATCGCTCCGGTCGTACGTTTTGCAATCTCGGCAAGGCTGCGCTTGAGGACTATGCCGCCATCGGCACTGAAATCAGCTACTCACGTGGTGCCATTCTCTTCGAGGAAAACGGGCGTAGCAACGACGTCTTTGTCATCTGCACAGGCCAGGTTAAGCTCTTCTGTACCTCCAAGGAAGGCAAAGTGCTGATCCTGAAGTTAGCCTTGCCTGGGGATGTTCTCGGCCTGGGTGCCGTGATCTCCGGATCAGCTTATGAAGTCAGTGCCGAAACTACCCAGCCGACAGAGATCAAGAGTATTCGTCGAGATGACTTTATGGCGTTCCTTGAAAAGCACGGGGAAGGCAGCCTCCACGCAGCCAAGGCCCTTTCCGATGACTACAAAGGAGCTTTCTTTGATGCACGCCGGCTTGCATTGTCTGGAACGTCAGGCGGCAAGTTGGCCGGGCTGCTGCTGGAATGGGGCAGGACTGCAGCGGCTTATGGCCAGTTTGAGATGCGCTTCACAATGGCACTTACACACGAGGATTTGGCAAATATGGTGGGCAGCTCCCGCGAAACCGTAACCCGCATGCTGACTCGCTTCAAGAAGGATCACCTCATCCAGGTACATGGCTCGTCCATGCTCATCCTTGCCCCGGAGTTGCTGGAACGGCTAGCCGCATGAAGGCAGATGACCATGCCTGTGATGTGCGTCACAGCTTCTCTTCTCGCTCAGGTTTTAGCCTCGTGATGTGACATGACATAACTCACTCAAAGTACATGACGGACCCTCGTTCGATGAAGGCGCTGAAAGACTGGCCTTCTTCAGAGGCGGTTTTTCGACCGCATAACATCCACCTCAAAAGCTGCCGTGAAAGCTGCTGTCTTCAATCCGACTGGTGTTGCAGCCGACTACTTCCTAAACATGGAAGACTACCTCGTCCGGCGGTCAGCCCGGGACACCTCATTTTGCGCGTGTTGGCCTGCGGCGTTTGCCGGACCGATCTTCACATCGTTGAAGGCGACCTGCCCGCTCCTGCGGGGCCTCGCATCCCCGGGCATCAGATCGTCGGCGAGATCGTTGATGGGGAAACCGCTGATCTGCCGAAAGGCACTCGCGTGGGAGTCTCATGGATGGGCGGCACCGACGGCAGTTGCTGGTATTGCCGGCATGATATGGAGAACCTCTGCGATGAGCCCACCTTCACCGGCTACACCGTGGATGGCGGCTACGCCGAGTATGTGCGTGTGCGGTCAGACTTTGTCTACCCACTTCCAAGGGATATCGATCCAGCCGACGTTGCACCTTTATTGTGCGCCGGGATTATTGGCTTCCGCAGCCTGCGCGTCGCTGGTGTTGTGCCAGGAGAACGCGTTGGACTGTTTGGCTTTGGCAGTTCGGCCAGCCTCGCCATCGCAGTTCTCCAGAACTGGAAGTGTGAGGTTTACGTTGTCACCAGGGGCGAACTGCACCGCAAGACGGCGGCCTCACTCGGCGCAACCTGGGTAGGCAATGAAGACGAGAAACCGTCAGTCGCGCTGGACCGTGCGATTACGTTCGCTCCGACCGGCAAGGTCGTTGTGAGCGCGCTCTCTTCTTTGCGAAAGGGCGGTGTCGTGGCCATCAATGCCATTCACCTGGACGCGATGCCCGCGTTCGATTACGACAAGCTGCTCTGGGGCGAAAGGCAGATCCGCAGCGTGGCGAACATGACGCGGCAGGATGCTCGCGACTTCCTGCAGATCGCACAGGACCTACATATCCGCCCTCAGGTAAATCGTTTTCCACTGAGTCAAGCGAATGCAGCACTGCTTTCGGTGAAGGAAGAAAATGAGCAAGGCTCCGCCGTGATTGTGCCCTGAAGGCAGGCGAGGCTCCAGATGAATGGCCAGCGCAAGCCGAATTTGGACGAGACCTGATCTTTACGGACCTCATGACCAGGTCCTAGGCACATGGATCCATTCCGGCCTTCGACCATCTGTAAAAGGACGATTTCCTCATTTGCTGATAGCCCGAGGAAAGCAGATAGATGAAAGGTAGGCAGGCGTTTCAGCCGCTTTTCTCAACAGGACAGTATGAGCTTACGGAGGAGTATTGAAATATAGGGGATGACGGCTCTCATCACAGGCGCATCAGCCAGTTTGGGCGAGGCTTTCGCAGGACAACTGGCTCAACAGGGTGCCAATCTTGTCCTGGTGGCTCGTTCCGAGGACAAGCTGAACCGGCTCGCTGAAACGTTGCAGGGGCAAGCTAAGGTGCAGGTCACCGTTCTGCCCGCAGATCTTTCGTCGGCGGAAGCGGTTGACGGACTGATCGCCGAGGTAAAAAGACGGGATCTCCGGATTGACATCCTGGTCAACAATGCTGGACTCGGAGTATTCGAGAATTTTCTGGATACATCGTTGCCAAAACAAGTTGAACAGGTGGACTTGAACGTACGCGCGCTGGTTTCGCTGACTCATGCTTTCGCCCCGGGAATGGCCGCTGCTCGCCATGGCGGCGTCATCAATCTCGCATCCACGGCTGCTTTCCAGCCGCTTGCCGGTGCGACCGTCTACGCTGCTTCCAAGGCGTTCGTCCTGCTCTTCAGCGAAGGACTCGCCCTGGAACTTCAAGCGACCGGCGTAAAGATCACAGCGGCCTGTCCCGGACCAGTCGCAACCCAGTTCTTCGCGAACATGAATCCTAAGCTGGAAGCAAAACAGATGGACCAACCTGGACCGGTCGTCAGTGAGATCTTGCGAGGCTTTGAGCGGGGCAAAAGGGTGGTCTACCCCGGCAAGTTAACGAACCGCTTTAGCACCTGGGGCGCCAGATTCATGCCCCGAAACGTGATCCTCCGCTTCGCGGTGGGTGTGACGAAGAAGCTCAACCAGCCATAGTGCATGCGAGGGATTTATGACATCGACGCAGAGTTCAATCCAGAGAAGGAAAGTAGGCAGCATTGCGGTCGGCGCAGTCGCATTCGGAGCGATCGCTTTTGGAGCGATGGCTAATCGGTGCACTCGCCGTGGGTGCCATGACGGTGAGACGCTTACGGATTTTAGAAGCCCGCTTTGAGAAGCTCTCTATCGGGACGCTAACAGCGGATCATCTGCTCGTTTGCTCAGAATCAGACAAGCGCGCCTAATCGCCTGGCAGCTTGCTCTTCGCAGATCAGCCGTGCCGAAGAGAAACGTTCGTCGGTACATACAGTGAGCGCCGAGCCTTGCAAATGTCCGGTGCTCGCGCTGGACGGATACCAATTTACGTCTGCTATGTCGTGTTCGCATTTGCTTCAGGCAGTCGCTCTGAAAGCCGCAAGTTGTCCCAGAGCAACCGGCGGTATTACTTGAGCTATTACCGCTAGCAGTGCGCCTCGGCCCGTCGGCCTGACCGTCACACCACCCATGTGACCCGTCAACCCTGCCCTTAGGGCTCCGCAATATCCGTCACGTCAAGGAGCGGAAGTGACTGCGCTTTGCGGCTGCACGGTTCGTCTTGCCAGAACGTCTTGAAAGGCAGCCTCAACAGGATCAGATTCCGACCCGATCACCTTCACCCGCTAATGAATCTGGTACAGCATTCCTGTGAGTTGAGCGCAAAGATGTTTTGGGATCTCCCGTGTGGCGGCACACATCCGCTATGACGGTGGAAACCATGATCGAGAGACATATCGACGAGAACGCGGCGTTCTACCTGGGGGGGCGGCGGAATCGCCACACTTGCGGCAGCGGATTTGCTGATCCGTGTTGGTGGCGTAAAAGGATCCAACATTCACATTCTAAAAGAGTCAGACAAGATTGGTGGAAATTTACCCTAGTCCTGTTAACTGCATACGCTCTCAGCCGACCGAACAGACAAGGTGAAGGGCATTCACCTGGCCGATTAAGAAAGACCACACTGAGTCACTGGCTTTTGAGGAAGAAGGGCATCTTTAGTCACCTAAGCCGGCTTAGGAAGGTCTATCTTTGCTGGAGCCTTACCAAGGAGTGCTGCACTTACAGCATTATGTTCGAACATCTGATCGTGAAGGATTACATTCAGCAACGATTTGTTCACGTGAATACGGCCGTTATATTCCACAAATCCTAATTCACGGAAGCGATTCATAAAGAAGCTCACCCGCGACCGCGTGGTTCCGATCATTTCTGCAAGCGTCTCCTGTGAGATCCGCGGGATCACTTTCTCGGGTTCGCCTGGCTGGCCAAACTCCGCCATGAGAAGCAGAATGCGTGCGAGACGCTTTTCGCTTGAGTTGAACAGCTGATCTACCAGGTCGGCCTGGATTCGCATGCTGCGTGCGATCATAAAAGACAGGAACATGTCAGAAAACGCATGCTCTTCATGCATCACCCGCAGCATCTCCTTTCTCTGAATCTTGAGTGCCGTACATGCCGTGACCGCGCTCGCTGTTGCCATGTGTAGACCCGCAACCGCGGCGGCTGACTCTTCTCCAACGAAGTCTCCAGCGGCCAGAAGCGTGATCGTCGCCTCTTTGCCAGCGCCCGAAACAACCGTTAGCTTCGCGCGGCCGGACTGAATGTAAAAGACATAGTCAGCGGCGGTCCCTTGTGAGAAAAAGGTGCCCTTGGCGCGGATCTTGACGATTCGACGGCCTAGCCCGGCATTGGCAAGAAAGGTGGCCGGATCAAAGACTGGCTGAGCCGATTCTGTCATCTCCAACCCTCCTGGACTGACCATCCTAAGTTTCTAGCAAGAATAGCTTACCCGTTCTGTAGACCTCCCAACGTAAAAGCAATGCGCTGACTTTTCCAGAGCTGCCGTTCCACTTACACAGGATCAGCAGACAATCCGTCGTCGCGGTTCGGCTTTCAGAATCGATCCCTTGCACAAGAA
>CAXTRR010000001.1:49034-90783 GCA_964246795.1 uncultured Terriglobus sp.
ACAGCCGCACCACTGGGGGTAGTTGGTGCCCCATGCATTGTTGAAAAGACCGCAGTGGATGCCTTCGTCCGCAGCGGGCTGTTCCAGTGAGAAGTTGAGCGGCGAGCGGGTTCCGATGGCGACCATTGCAGAGTCTACGGCGTGCAGGGAGAGATCGCCATCGGCGTGCTGATATCGGATGTCGCCTGTGACGCCATGCATCGCGCGTCCTCCACCTTGAACTGTCTGGGTCACTTCCACGGATTCCCCCGACTTGTCGAATGAGAGACGAGAGAGTCCATTCAGGAGCGGCCGGAAGGTGAGCCACATGGCCTCCGGCATACGGTTCTGTTGTTTGTCGAGCACGGTGAGTTCGAGGTTGAGTTCGGGTGCAGCATGGGGGCAGCGAATTGCGAGAAAGATGCGCCGGGGCCATTCAGCGGTTCTGGCCGCGGAGCTCTGTGAGGCGGGAAATTCGACTTGGAGCAGCACGCGATCCTCTGTGCTGGAAGTGGCCGTCCAGCAGCCCGTAAGGCGCGGATTCCATTCCGCATCCACGGCTCCGACGCGGTCGATGCCGGGCTTGCCGAAATCGCGCGGTGCCCAGTCCGCCTTGCTCTTCACGTAGAGGTCGAGAAAGGCGCTGTAGGTCTTTGCGGAGAGCGTCTGGTAGGTGAACAGGGCAAGCGGATGATCCAGGGATGCGATCTCCTGGCCGGAAGCGCGCTTCTGCAGGCGAACGATCGCGCCGGTCGTGGGATCGATGGAAAGCAGAAAGTGTTTTGTCGAAAAGACCTTGCCCGGCGGGTGCGGTGACATGCCGAGGGTTGAGGGCGCAGTAACCGGTTGCGGCTTCAGTATGCCCGCAGCTTCCTGGCGCAGCTTCTCAGGCAGCCCAGCATAACCGGCGGTAATGTCGTTGCGCTTTTCCTGCCAGCTTTCACGCATGGTCACGTAACCGGGTTGGCCCAGCACCGCGGCAAGGTCCTGGGCAAGGTAGTTATCGGTGTCCAGATAGGTTTTCGTATCAGTGCCCCAGGTGTGTTCGGCACCGAGCAGAAGAGAGCGGAGAAGCTGCCTGTCATTCTGGTCGCCCGTGGTGAGTTCTCCCTGGGCTATCCAGCGCTCACGCAGGCGAGAGGCGGCGCGGAAGGACGAGACTTTTATGGGGTCGCTGGCAACGCCGTAAATCCAGGTATCGCCGATTTCTCCGGTAATCACGGGCAGTTGCTTGCGGACTTGATGCACGACGGCGGCAGCGTCATTCAGGGTGGCGGCAGCGACGGTGGCACCGGGAAACTGCGCACGCAGATTCGCGTACAGCTGCTGGACCTCCTGATGTGTATGCGGACCGCTGTTGTCACCGCGAACGACCACGGCAATGGCGGTCGTGGTACCGGGGATTGGGACGATGCTGCCGTAGTCATGGCGGTGATACAGCACGGGCAGGCTGTTTCCCGCAGCGTCCTTCCACAGAAAGACATCGGGGACGTCTGGAGGCGTGCTTGCGGCGTTGACGCCGATGTCGAGCAGTTGGACGCCGGCCGCACTCAGGGGTGCAATGATGCCCCGGGTATGGCCGGGCACGTCGGTCATCTTGGCACCGATCGTCTTGCGGCCAAAGCGACGGTCCAGCGTTGCGGAGAAGGACAGGCCGCCTTCGATCATGGAGCGGTCCATCATTTCCGTCTGCCAGCTGAAAGGGAGGGCATGCCAGCTCAGGTCGTTGGCAGCGATCGCGCCCTCGACCTGCTTGCGGATGGTGGGGTTTGCCTGCTCCAGGTACTCATAAAGCAGCCAGGAGCCGGTGGTCCACGTGTAATGGTCTGGACCGCTGGCGCGCAGGTCCTCGGCGAGCCGCATGGCCGCAGGAAAATACTCCTGAAAGTAACGCTGTTTGACTTTGGCCTCTGTCGCGGTAAAGCCGACGTCCAGATGGCACTTGGTGATGAGCAGGACGCGCGTGATCAGCGCCGTCTCTGCTGAAAACGCAAAGGCGGGGTAGCGGCGGACGCCCGTGTACCCGGCGGCCGCCATAGCAGTATGAAGAAACTCTCTTCGATGCATGCGGGACCTCACGGCTGGAGTGCTTTCAAGCTCAGCATATCGCGGCAATTCTCGCCGGGCTCGCAAGCCGCCGTAACAGCCAGATGCGCGAGCCCGGTGGCCGGACAGGGTGCTTACACCCTTACTTAATAGCTCAGCTTGAGAGCAAATTGGCCGATGCGTGCATTGTTGCGCTCATAGGTAATCTGGCTAAAGTTCTGACCGGTGAAGTTGAGGTTCCCCGGCTGCCCAAAGCTGTGGTTGTTGAAAACGTTGAAGGCTTCCGCGCGGAACTGCAGGCGCGCCCTCTCAAATAGAGCAAATTCTTTGAAGAGCGAGAAATCGACATTAGTAAATCCGGGACCACGGGCCTGGTTGGGCTGGCCGCCCAATGGTGAGTAGTCGGTCTGGCCAATCACCGTTGCCATGGGCGGCGTAACGAATGCCGCGGGATTCAACCATTGCTTCGGTCCCCTGTGAGCGACGTAAATGTTTTGTCCGGGTACGGTGTTGGCATTGCACCCAAGAGTCGAGGTTGAGGTTGGGCAGGGTATGTTGAATGGCTGGCCACTTTGATGGGTGACGATGTAGTTTGTTCGCCATCCTCCGATCAAGACATCGGCAAGGCGACTGTCGTTGCCCGCGAAGCGTGTCCCGCGGCCGAACGGCAGGTTATACGTGCCAGACACATGGGTGACATGTTGTGTGTCGCTGTCACAGAGGCCATAATCACCATTGATTCCGAAGCCAGGCAGCCACTCTGCGCGAAAGCCTGGGTTGTTCCCTGAGATGGTCCTCTGGTTGGTCAGGCACTTGGAAAAGGTATAGTTGGCAAGCACGGTTAGGCCAGCGCTGAGCTGGTGCTGGTACGTTGCCTGTAGTGAGTTGTAACTGCTCGACCCGTTCGTCGACTGGTAGGCGGAGTAGGTTGAGAATTGCGGGAAGGGAACGTGGCCCAGCACCTTTGGATCAAGAGTATTGGTGCCAGGAGGCGCGAGAGCCGTCGGCGCGTTGGTGTAGCCGGTGCTATCAAGGTGCCGCCCCACCGTTCCCACGTAGGCGAACTGAATCGAATCGTGATTAGTGAACTGATCCTGCACCGTCAGGTTAAAGGTTTCTGTGTAGGGAGTTTGGAAGTTGTACTGTCTGCCCGATAGTCCGACGCCGTTGCCCGCCACGTTTAGCGGGTTCTGCAGATCGGTGCCGCTAAGCGCGTTTTCAATAGTCGCGGTCGCGCCGCTGGGAATCGTAAGCGGCAATTGCGAGTTGGGAGAGTTGAAGCTGACCGTGTAAGAAAACGGATAGTTGGTTCCAAGCGTTCCACCGAAGCCGATGTTATCGAGCGCGCCGTAGGCAATGCCGTAGCCGCCTCTCATGACAATCTTGTCGGTCGCACGCAGGGCAAAGCCAACACGCGGCGAGAAGTTCAGATATTGCGCATTGCCGGTCGCATTAGAAGAACTGCAATCAACGTTGATCCTGCTTGAGCTGAGGAGGGCGTTAAAGCTTGTGGACCGTGGCACGGCACAGCCCTGCTTGGAGAGATAGTAGGTTCCAGTGGGCCCGTTACCGCCGGCGGCGATGAAGTTAGCTTGCCTGCCATTCACTTCGGCATAGGGAGTGTAGTGGTCCCATCGCAGGCCAAGGTTCAGGGTAAGCTTCTGCGTGGCCTTCCAATCATCCTGGAAGAAGATGCCGCTGTAATATCGCTGCGTCTTTGTCTGGGCGTAATTTGAGCTGCCGTAGGAACTTACGCTGCCCAGATTATCGATGCCATTCGGAACGGTCGCGGCTTGTGGCTTAATAAGAAAGTCGGCGGCCCCGTTGTATCCATGGCTTGCATTGGGTATGTCTGAGAACCGGCCATCAAAGCTAAAGGAACCTTTCGCGTAGGGTGGCTGAATGATGCCGGCGCGAATATCATCAATCTGGCCACCCACCTTGATGGTGTGTGCACCGTAGACCTTGGTGACGTTGTCAAGGATTTCCAGGTCGGTCACAGTTTCGAGTGTTGGCTCATACGCCGCGACGCCCAGCCCGCTGTAGCCGTTGATGTTGATCACGGGCAGGCCGCCGTTGCCCGGGCTCTGCGGAATACCCGTGATGCCGAACTGCGCTGGAATGCCGAGCGTATTCGACTCAAACGGGATAATGTGTTCAATGCTGTGCGTCCAGCCTGCATGGATTTCGTTGGTCAGCGTGGGTGTAAAGACGTGTGTGTAGCCAAGGGCGATCGCATAGCGTGGAGCCGTGGTTAGACCGCCGCCGAAGTTCTGGCCATTGGCCAGTCCGGGCAGGCTGGGTGGTGTGGTGTAAGTGGTGTTGCTGCGGTTGAAGACACCGAAGACGATATCTTTCTGTGAGAAGTTCTGATCGATGCGCACATCGTATTGATTGATGGTGTTATTGAACTTTGGAAAGGGCCGGTAATTCTGGCGATTGTTCTCAAAGCCAGGGGTCGGTGTTGGATACAGACTGAGCAGCTTGACCGCGTTCGGATCGAGGCGTGAGGCCGGGAGCTGATTCAGGAACTGCACATTCCCGGTAAAGTCGGTCACGCCTGCAACACTTCCAGGGGTGTAATACGGGTCGCGTACCGTGATGGCCTTGCCGGAGGTATTTGGCAGCAGACTGACTGGATCGAGCGCGTTGGCGGCAACGGTGCGCGTGGTTGCGGGATCGAGAAAGGTACCCAGGGAAATCTTCCGGCCCAGCGCGTCCACGTTGGGCGTTGTGCCGCCGGCCAGGGCAATATAGTCCGAGAAGTTAGTGAAGCCGCTGTTGCGTTCGGCAATCGTGGGCACATACGACGAGCTGGGGCTGGGCTGCACGATGCGCGTGCCCTGATAATCGAAAAAGAAGAACGTCTTGTCTCTGCCGTTATAGATTTTCGGAATCAGAACAGGTCCACCAATGGTGCCGCCGAACTGGTTCTGGTGGTAGGCGGGCCGGACGTAATTCGTCGTCTGTTTGGCAAAATAGTCGCTGGCATTGAAAGACGTGTTGCGGATGTACTCCCAGATATTTCCGTGAAGCTGGTTGGTCCCGGACTTGATCACGGCATTCAAAACCGAGCCGGTGGAGTGCCCGAATTCGGCGCTGAAATCGCCGGTCTGCAGCTTGAACTCTTCAATTGCGTCTGGTGGCGGCGTAAAGGCAGCATTGGTGCCAAACTGCGTGCCGCCATAAGCCTCTTCGTTGTCGTCGATACCGTCCAGGCGAATGTCGTTCTGCCAGAAGTTGACGCCGTTTGTGACAAACAGCGCGCTTCCGGTGGTCCCATTCGCGGTGGTCGTAACGCCGGCGGAAAGTTGTGCGAGCGAAACCCAGTTGCGCTGCGCCAATGGCAGGTCATTGACCTCTTGACCGGTAATTGTCTGACCGAGCGAAGCATCCTGCGCCTGCAGCAATGGAGCTGCCGAGGTGACGGTGACATCCGTGGCGACCTGGCCCGGCATCAGGGTGACATCAAGAGTCAGGTTCTGTTGCACATGCGCAATGACGTTGGTCGCGCTGTAGCGATTGAAGCCGGGGCTCTCGACGATGAGCGTGTAGGTGCCCGGCTTTACTGCCTGGAAGATGTACGCACCTGACGAGGAAGAAGTGGCGCTCTGGACGATCGCCGTGTCGTTGTTCTTCAGGCTGATCTTGCTTGCCGGCACAACCGCCCCAGACGAGTCAGTCACGGTTCCTTCCACGCGGCCCGTGTCGATCTGAGACCACATTACGGGGCACAGGACTGAGATCACGACGGAACAGAGCAGGCTTACCCAGAGAGCCCGGGTGGATGAGCGGTTAGACATGGTGCGGTTCTCCGAAGTTGACGTGGCGAACGGGCTTCTGATTCCGCGGATACCGATGCGCCTGGCAGAACGGCGAGCGAGAGGTGAATTTGGCGAATCAGCCGGGCAGGTTTGAGGAATGATCCTGGATTGCATCGATTCGACTCCGCGGAAACGGAATTTTCGTTGTGGCGGTACCTTAGCTCCCCGGATGATCGAATGTCAACTGATGAGTCACGATAGATGATCGTTTTATTCTTATCGCGTCACTTCTTCCGCTTGGGCTGTTTGGCCTACCTGACACTTTTCCGATTTATTCTGATGATATGGACAACAAGTTGTCTGGTCCTGCCGGCCGTCAGGATGCGATTCTGGAGCAGCTTCACTCTGCTGGATCGGTGGATATTGAAGATCTCTGCGCTGCCTTTGGCGCGTCAGTGGCGACGCTTCGCCGCGACTTGAAAGAGCTGGAGAACCGTTCATTGCTGCGCCGTACGCGAGGCGGCGCGGTGACGATGGGGCCACTCTTTTACGAACCCTTCCGGCATGACTCGTCGTTTCAGGACAAGGTGGGCAGCTTTGCGGATGAGAAGCGGCGCATCGCCCGCGCCGCCGCGCAGCTGGTGAAACCCGGCGACACAGTTGCCCTGAGCGGAGGGACGACAACCACGGAGGTGATGCGCGGCTTTATGTCAATGGAACGCATCACGGTGATCACGAACACGGTCAATGTGGCCATGGAACTGAGCGCAAGCAAAAACATTGAGGTGATCGTCACCGGTGGTGCCTTGCGTGGGAACTGGTTCACCCTGGTGGGTCCGCTCGCAAACCAGGCCGCACAGATGGTTTATGCGGACATCATGTTTCTGGGCGTGGACGGGATCAGCCCAAAATTCGGCCTGTCGTGCGTCAACTCGCAGGAGGCGGAATACCTGAGGCTGATGGCGCAGCATGCGCGGCGCCGAGTGGTCGTCACGGACCACAGCAAAATCGGCATTGAAGCGCAATGGAGGCTCTGCCCGGTGGAAGAGATCAGCATGCTGATCACCGATACGGGCGCAACGGACGAGAGCATTGCACCCATTCAGCAGCTGGGGATTGAGGTCATCCGGGTGTGACCTGCCCCTGGGAGCGGACATAGGCTTTCAGTGTTGCGAGCGGCTCGGTAACGGGTCCGGCGGGTGCAACGGTGTAGGCACCTGCAGTGGCAGGAACAATCCAGGTTTCCGCGAAGTTGACCTGCAGAGGGGGGAAGGTGGCGTGCGGGCTGGAGACGAGCACGGCGGAGCCCTGCACCAGATTGAGTACATTCAGATTGCCGCCGGTGTGGTGTGGAACGGGAGCGGTGAACCAGTGGCGGCGCGTTTCCAGAAACTGGGTGTGGTGTAAACCGGTTCGCTCCTCGCGCCAGCCCGGGCCCTGGTCAACGGCTATTGTCTGGCCGATCAATTCCCTCTGTACCCACTCCGCCGTGCGCTCCCAGCGGATGTTCGCCAGACCATGTTCCAGGTGAATCGGACGGGGACGGCCATCCAGCCCGGCGCGGCCCCAGTCCCAAAGTTTGAAGGTAAAGATGTAAGGGGTTGCACTAATCTCAAGCACCACGTTGCCTTCGCCGGCGCAGTGCACCGTTCCCGCGGGAATGGCGAAATGATCGTGCCTTGCAGTGGGCCAGCGGGCGATGAAGCTGTCTGCGTCAAAGGGCGTTTCACCCCGGTCCGCGGCAGCCAGCGCCGCACCCATGGCGGCTTGCTCATTGGCTTCTTTAAGACCCAGAAACATGGAGGCGCCGGGCTCGGAGTGGAGTATGTAATAGCTCTCGTCCTGGGTATACGCCATGCCGAAATGGTCGCGCATATAGGTCTCGGCGGGATGCACCTGCAGCGAAAGGTTCCCGCCTTGCACGGTATCGAGGAAATCGAACCGGATCGGGAATTCGGCCCCGAACCTTGCGTGCACTGCCTTGCCGAGCAAAGCTTCCGGTTCCTCATGGACCAGCACCACCGCCGGTAGTTGAAAACATCGATCGCCAAAGCCGAGCAACACCGAGTTCTCTTCCGGAACGCAATCGAAACCCCACGCGTAGTTCGGTGGGCCAGAGGGCAGATGGAATTGCCGGCGCATCCACTGGCCTCCCCACGGCCCGGGATCGAAGAAAGGCACCACCCGGAACGGCCGCCGCGTGGTGCTGTGCACAGCTGCTCGCAAATCGTCACCGGCGAGCATTTGCGGATTCTCCTCGTCTGTCGCATCCAGAAAGAAGTCGGCCTTTGCGTACATCATGTGCCGCAGGTGATCGCCGACCCGCCAATCCAGAAAGTACCCGATTTTGTAGAGCTCCGCGGCGGTCTCGCCGGCGTTGTCGAAGCCAAGATTGCCGAAGCGGTGGGCTCGCTGCAGCTGTTGGATCTGCCAGCGGCCCAGATTTACGGAGAGCAGCAAATCTGCCTCGTCTGCGATGGCGCTTGCACCTGTGCCCGCCACGAGCACGAGCCCGTCACAGCCGGCAATCGCGTCGCGCGCCGCCTGAAGCTTCGCAGTATCGAAATACGGCTCGATCGTGCGCTCGCGCATTCTGCTGAAGACAGGGTCTCCGTTGAAAATTTCCGCAAAGACGGACCGCAACTGGCCCGAAGAAAGGAAAGTGTCTTCGCTGCGAAGCGAAAGTGCGGGTTGCAGGCCCCGCTTCAGCTCTGTAAACAGCCGGCCAGAAGGAATGCCAGGGTAAATCTCCACCACAATCACCGCGTGGTTCCGCCCCTTCAGCGCAGCCTTCAACGCGCGCAGAATCTCTTGAAAGCCCCGCAGGCAGAGGGCGCTGTCGTCGCTCACTGGAACGACCGGGCAAAGGTTGTAGGAATGCTTCACGCTGGCACCGTGCGGCGAGCTTGCGGTAGGGCTGTTTGTGGTGTGTCAAAAAGAGCGGCACCGCCCAGCAGAGCGGCACGCGGCCCAAGTTGTCCCGCCACTAACCGCGGCACGCCGCGAGACGTGCGCCACATATGCGCTTCAACATATTCGCGAATGGGATCGAGCACCTGTTGGGCCCGCGCCATGACACCGCCACCAAAAACGACGACCTGCGGACCATATGCATGAACCAGTCCAACCGCGAGAGCCGACCAGACCTGGAGGCAATGGTTCAGAATGCGGGAAGCGACGATGTCGCCTGCGTCAGAAGCATGGAAGATGGCTTGGAAATCCAGAACGGACTCGTTGGCGAGCAGGCTTTGCCCGAAATCCGGCTGCTCATGGCAGAGGAGCGGCAACACGGCCGTTGAGGCCTCCGCTTCAGCGCAACCGATGGCACCGCAACCGCAGCGCCGTCCACGGTAGTTCACCGGCAGATGACCACCCAGGCAGCCCGCCTGGCCCGCGTAACTGCGCAGCAAACGTCCGCCCAGCATCGCTGCGCCACCGATGCCGGTTCCAAGAGTGACCATGACAACATCCGAGGAGCCCCGGGCGGCTCCGGCCGACCACTCGCCAAGCAATGCGAGGCACGCATCGTTTTCGACAAGTATGGAAAGCTGAAAGTGCTCAAACGCCCACACACGCAAATCGATGGTCGGCGCGTCAGGATACTTGTTCAGCGTCGACAGGATTTCGCCGGTCGCCGCGTCCACAATACCGCAAAACCCAATGGCAATCCCGATCAGGGCAGATCCGTCCACGCCGCTGCGAGTAATGCAATTCCGTAGCAGATTGACGATCTTACGGAGATCGCCGGCGAGCGATCGTGCGTCGGTCGGGCAATCCGCGATTGCCAAAATCGAACTCCGGTCTATGACGGCGACCGCGATATGAGAACCTCCCAAATCGATACAAAGGTGAGCCACGGTGCCTGCCTATCCTGATGCAAATCTACGCGCGAGTCCGACACTACCGTACGGTTGCGTGCCGGAAAAGAGCCCAGGGAATTGGCTCCATCGTCGACAATCGATGGGAAAATGTCAATCAAGATGATGTATAACTCTGGAATCCGTCACTAATAGTGGACGTTTATGGATGTTTGGAGCAAGATGATGTGGCCATGAGCAGGAATCAACCCGGTATGACCTTCGCGCTGGCTCTTTCGACGGCAGTGGCCTCACTGGGTGGATTGCTCTTTGGATTTGACACCGCGGTGATTGCCGGAACGACACACGCACTCACCCTCTACTTCCAGCTAACGCCCGCCGCGCTCGGCATCACGGTCTCTTGCGCACTTTGGGGCACTGTGGCCGGTTGTCTGCTCGCCCCCTTTCCCGCAAAGCGATTTGGAGGGAGGGAAAGTCTGCGGCTGGTGGGCGTGCTCTACCTGATCTCAGCGCTGGGATGCGCGCTCAGCCGGGATTGGGCGATCTTTCTTTGCTTCCGTTTTCTCGGCGGTCTGGCCATTGGTGGCTGCTCGATCTTTGCACCCATGTATATGGCGGAGAGCTCGCCGCCTTCGATTCGGGGCAAGGTGGTGGGATGTTTCCAGCTTTCCATTGTGACTGGAATTTTGTTGGCCTACGCCTCAAACTTTGCGGTCGATCTGCGGCACTTCGGCGTGCTCGACTGGCGGGTCAAACTCGGGATAGCTGCCGTGCCTTCCCTTCTCTTCTTGCTCGCGCTCGGATGGATTCCGCGCAGCCCCCGCTGGCTTGTGTCGAAAGGTCGACTGAGCGAGGCGGCCAGCTCGCTGGAAGCGGTTGGCTTTGACGACGCACCGAATGAAATTCGCCGTATTCAGGGCAGCCTTACGCGGGATGCCGGTCAGAACGCCTCCGTTTTTGCGGCCGCATATCGGAAACCCCTGTTCATTGCGCTGGCACTTGGCTTCTTCAATCAGTTCTCGGGCATTAACGCAATCCTGTATTACCTGAACGACATCTTCGCAAACGCGGGCTTCGCCTCGGTTTCCGCTGGACAGCAGGCGGTCGCGGTCGGTGGTGCGAACCTGCTCTTCACGCTGGTCGGCATGGCTCTGATCGACCGGGTGGGGCGCAAGCCGCTGTTGCTTGCCGGTTCGGTTGGCATGGCCGCGGCGCTCGCGGGCGTCACGATCCTGTTCTTCAGCAATAGCCATAAATGGCTGCTGCTGCCGCTCTTGGTCCTGTTTATTGCGTGCTTTGCTGCGTCGCAGGGCGCCGTCGTCTGGGTGTACCTGAGCGAGATCTTTCCGAATGCCGTCCGCGCCTCGGGCCAGAGTCTTGCCAGCTTCTGGTTATGGCTGCTCACCGCCACGCTCACGGGCTTTTTTCCCAGCCTGGCTGCGGTCTCAAACGGGTCCGTCTTTCTCCTATTCACTGCGGCAATGGTGGCGCAGTTCTTTGTCGTTCTCGTCTATTTTCCTGAGACGCGCGGACGGTCGCTTGAAAGCATTCAGGATGCTTGAGGCTCTGCATCTGTATCCAGCGCGCATTCTGAATGTATGCGGTACTTGTTTCGCGATTGCGCTGGCCTGCTCGTATGCAGGTGCGCAGCCAGTCCATCAGCCCTGCACAGGGAATGACAGGCGCGCCGGTGCGGCGCAGATGCTTCAACACGGTCAAGGAGCTGAGGCGGCAGTTGTTCTGTCTCAACTTCATGCCGAGTGTCCGTCAGACGGGGACACGACCAGACTCCTTATTGAAGCGGATCTGCAAACCGGGAGCTATGCGGAAGCGAAGCAGCTCGCCGGGCTTGAACTCAAACGGCAGAACAGTGCCGGTCTGCACGTCGTGCTTGGCAAGATCGCCGGATTCGAAAAGCAGTACAGGACGGCAGCCGCAGATTTTCAGGCCGCGGCACAACTAGAGCCCACTGAAGAGATTCTTTTTCTATATGGGACGTCACTGACAAAGCTGGACTTTGAAGCGGCCACGAAGATCGAGCGCTACGCACTTGGCCGGTATCCATCGTCGGTGCGGCTGCATGTGGCATTGGCCGTGGCGCTCTACGGGCAGGGTGCAACGGAGGAAGCGGCACGGCACTTGTGCGAGGCCGCGAGCCTGGATCCCACGGACCCTCAACCGATGAAGGTGCTCGCGCAAACGGAAATCCTCCCCGAGTCGTCACGCGCTGAAGCCGTCCGCCATCTTGCGGACTTGCACCAACGCTACCCTAAGGATGGAGAGTTATTGTTTGATTATGCAATGGCAAACGCGGGGCGATGGTCTGGTGAAAAAGGGAAAGCGCCTCCAGACCTGGTAAGTCAGATCAAGGCGGCGTTGGCGATGGATCCGGCTCTGGATCGGGCAGATGCTGAACTTGGCAGTGTGTACGACGAGGACGGTCACTACGCCGAGGCGATCGCAGTTCTGCAGCGCGCAATTGTTTTACAACCGGAAAAACCCGAGTATCACTATCGGCTCGCTTTTACGTACCGGAAGGCAGGAAACCAGCCAGCGTATGAGGGCGAGCTAAGATCCTATGCCGAGATCCGCGCCCGCCGATCCACTGAGAAATGAGCTATGGGGCCAGTTATCGCGGCCTGACTTGCGCAGGAGAACGAGGCAGAATCGCCACTCGGTCAACGACGCCCGTGCCCTCCAGCACGGGATAAATGCGATCGGCGGAAAGATTGCGCAGGAGGTCGACATGGCCCGAAGGCCACCTTATTTGCACGCTGTCCGCAACGGTTGCCGGACCGAGGCCGAAGTGGGCGCGCAGATCGCTTTGCGAAAGATAGCTCCCTCCACTGCGAATCTCTTCCGTCTGCACCATGCCGCCTGAACGCACTTCAATTTTCGCGCCGATCGCCAATCGGTTCGAGCGAGTTCCCGCCAGTTCAAAGCCGATCCAGTGCATTCCGGCAACACCCTCATTTCGCAGCACCATCGCGGGTTCGTCCAGGTTATTGATGACTGCGTCCATGTGGCCGTTGTGAAAAAGGTCGCCGAAGGCAAGCCCGCGTGCGGAGGTCGGCAGCTGCATCGCTTCACCCGCTTGTTCGCTCGCATCGCAGAACGTACCGTCATGCCGGTTTAGTGACAGCAGCTTTCGCTCACGATAGCGCGACCCATCGGGGAGCTGGTCGACTTGCGGATAAACGTGCCCGAAGACGGCCATCAGGTCGAGCCAGCCATCGTTATCCACGTCGACAAAGCCGGTACCCCAGCCAAGCATGCGAAGCGAAGCTGGGGAGGACAGACCGGGAACTCCCCCGGCGACCGCAAAGCTCCATTTTCCATCGTTGCGATAGAGCGGCTTCGCCTCATCGGAGAACGTTGTGACAAAGATCGACGGGCGGCCGGTATGTAGATAGTCCCCGGTGGCGATGCCCATGTTTGCCTGCTCCTTCCCGTCCCGGTCAAACGCAACGCCTGCGGAGAGAGCAATGTCGGCGAAGGACCCATGACCCAGATTGCGATAGAGGTAGTTGGGTGTGGAATCGTTCGCGATGAACAGGCTCGGCAGGCCGCTGCCATCAAAGTCAGACCAGGCCACGGCCATGCCATAGTAGCCAGCGGTGTCGCCCACCTTGGACGATTGGGAGACATCGGTAAAGGTGCCATCACCATTGTTATGGAAGAGCGAATCCCCCGCTCCTTTCAACCCGTGCGGGCCGCATTGCACGTCGAGTCCGCGATACTTGCAAGTGGACGCGCTTCCAGGTTCGGGAAGATGTTGCAGGTCGAAATCGACATAGTTCGCCACCGCCAGATCGAGCAGGCCATCCCCGTCGTAATCCGCAAAGGCGGCACCTGTCGACCACCGGCCGTCCGACACGCCGGCCGCCCTGGCCACATCCGTAAAAGTGCCGTTCCCGTTATTGCGGTAGAGCACGTTGCCGTGCAGACATGTGACATACATATCCGGCCAGCCGTCGTTGTTGTAATCACCCACGGCTCCACCCATGGCGAAGCATGGCGTGCCCACCCCGGCCCGCTCGGTCACATTCGTAAAGGTGCCATCTCGATTGTTGTGAAAGAGTGCGCTGTGTGCCGGTTCGCCGCGGCGCGCCATGGCCACAGTCGGTGCATTCGTAAGATAGATGTCGAGCCATCCGTCACGGTCGTAATCAAGCAGCAGAACGCCGCCGCTCATCGACTCTGGGATATATCTCTTCTCCGGATTGGAGGTGTGCTGAAACTGCACACCCGATTGCTTCGCCACATCGGTAAAGTGAGGCACCTTTCCTGAATCGCACACATGGACGTTGCTTCGCGCTATGCCAGTCTGCCCTGGCGAAAGATCTACCATCAGGAAATTCACGACCGCCATTACTGCGGCACAACTGGCGCGAAATTTGGCATTACCTGCGATTGGACCGGTGCTGTACATAGCTTCGCTGACTCGGGACTATCACAATCCTCTCCCATATTGGCCACTGAAGGAAGGACGCTCTCAGTCTTCAGCCCGAAGTCATTCGGAGTCTGCTGAGTTCAGTCCATAGATGCTGCTTGACGGAGATGGATGGAGGATTGCCAGCTCCGCGCAAGGCTTTCTGGAGCGATATGCAGACTCTCTGGAAGATGTACGAATCTAGACGGAGAGACGCGCCCCAACCAGCAGGAACAAACCCGCGCAGAGATATATACCCGCCGTCGCGCTCAGGGCCGTGCTCATCCCGTAGTGTTGCGTCGCCATTGCGATCAGCACAGGGGCCGCTCCACCGCCCAGCCATCCCAGTGAGTTCATGATTCCCACCGCGCTCCCGCGGCAGCGCCGAGGCACAAAGTCATACAGTGCGGCCCATAAGTTGGCGTCGTACAGTCCCTTGAAAAGACCGAATCCGGCCATCGCTAAGAACAGCGTCGAGATCACCTTGGTCCGCCCGATCATGAACAGAAACGGTACGCCGCAAAGTAGGCCCGCCGCCTGGATCACGATGCGGCCGCTTCGTTGCCAACCCTGTCGCTTCACTGCCGCATCGGCCAGCAAGCCCCCACCGAGCACGCCTGCTACTGACGCAAACTGCAGGAAAGCCGTCCCATTGAGCCCTGCCATCGCCAGGCTCATGTGAAATTTGTTGAACAGAAACGTGGGCATCCATGCCAGAAAGACCACGGCGACAAAGTTGGCCCCTAAAAAGACCGCGATCAGCAGCACAACGATCGGTCGGCTTAGAACGCCTCTCACTCCGCTTAGGAAGCTCTGCTCGCCCTTCGCTTGTCTGTCCGCCGAGAGCACTTGCACCTCCTCCGCACTCTCCGCCACTGTCGTTTCGTCCCCGCTTCTGCGCTTCGGCTCGTAGATTAGCTTCCACAGCAATCCACCCAGCAGTATTCCCAGCACGCCGAAATAGAGAAAGCTCGCCCGCCATCCCTGGCTCTGTCCAATCCACCCGGAGAAAGCGCCTCCCGCAATGCTGCCCGCGTATACGCTGGATTGATGAAGCGACATGGCGCGAGACCGCGTCGCCTGCCCGTGATAGTCGCTGATCAACGACATAGATGCCGGAAAATAGAAGGCTTCACCCAGCCCGCCCAGCGCGCGGCAAATCACCAGTTGTGCGTAGCTGTGCGCTGATGCGGTACTTGCCGTCACCGCCGACCAGAAGATCAGTGCGCCCAGCACCAAAGTTTTGCGTGACAGCCGGTCACAGAGCCAACCCGCCGCCGGACCAAAAAGCGCATACATCCACATGAACGAAGAGCCAACGATCCCAAGCTGCACATCGGAAAGATGCAGCTCACGCTGGAGCAGCGGAAAGACGGAAAAGATAGCCTGCCGGTCGGCATAGTTGACGAAACATACCAGCCAAAGCATGCCGACCAGCAGCCACTTGTACTCCGGCCGGCTCGCGAAGCGCTCTGTCATCGCGGCATCATGCTTCAGGATGCATGCGATGGATGTTGAGGAAGGCGGGAACACCCTGCCGCAGCGAAGCGTCCCGCCGCCAGTAGTCATACTCCAGCAGGCGCTCCTGCTGGCTGGCGCGTATGTGTTCTGAAAGTGCCGTCATCGCCGCTTCCAGCTTCTGCTCCACAACAGCGTCCAGGATCTTCTGGTGATACTGCTCGATGCTCTTCAGGGTCGAAAGATCGTGGCCCCCGCGCCGGATGGCAAACACACTGATCAGGAGCCGCGTGTCGTTGATGATCTTCTGCAGGCGCGTGTTGTGCGTCATGCTCATCAGCAGTGCATGGAACCCCAAATCGAAGCCGATGAACCGCTCCATCTGCATCTCGTTCAGCAGGTCTTTCTTTGACCGCACCAGCTCCTTCTGCAGCAGACCGATGCCATCAATCATCTCCTGCAGCCGGCGCTTATCCTCCGCGCGCAGCGGCATCGCTGCCACGCGCGCGACTGCATACACTTCCAGCGCCTCCCGCAACTCGTAGAGCTCCACGATGTCTTCTCGCTTGATGTGGGCCACCAGCATGCCACCACCCGCTGCCTGCTCCAGCATGCCCTCTGCCGCGAGCTGGTTCATCGCCTCGCGGATCGGCGTGCGGCTGCTCCCAAGATTCTTCGCCAGCTGTAGCTCAGAGATAGCGGATCCGGCCGGAAGCTTTCCGCTCGCCACCAGCTGCTGGATGTGCAGGTACGCCTTTTCGCGAATCGAAGTCGCGCGCGGCTTGTCTTTCTGCTTGGGTCTGCGGCTCATGGGCTCAGAATAACGTACAGGCACAATCCATTTCGTGCCCTTCCTTTGGAAGTCGCGCGGATTGATGCGACGTGGCTCCCGACTGCCATTTATATCCCAAATGCGCTGAGTATGTCGACATCCAGACGACATATCTGTATAGTCAGCTCTCATCAGGACTCCCCGTGAGAACACTTCGACTTCTTCTTCTCTTCTGTGCGTCTTCCGGGGCTGCCCTCGGGCAGTCAACCGGTGAGCTGATCTTTCCACTAGGCTCCACGTCCTTCCCGTCCAGTCACGCCTCCACCGTAGTGGAACTGCCCGATAGCAGGATCATGTCTGCATGGTTCGGTGGTTCCGCCGAAGGCAAAAGCGACGTCGCCATCTGGTCCGCGGTGCGCGACCGCAATGGCTGGACGAAACCCGTCGAACTCGTGCGCGAGCCAGGCATCGCCTGCTACAACCCCGTACTTTTCTACACCCGCGACCGGCGCCTCTGGATGTACTACAAGTTCGGCCCCAGCCCCTCCACATGGAGCGCCGGCCGTATCGTGAGCACAGACAACGGCAGTACATGGACTGCACCCGAACACCTCCCAGCCGGTCTCCTCGGACCCATCCGCGCAAAGCCGCTCGTCCTAAAGGACGGAACGATCGTGAGCGGGACGTCCGTTGAGAGCTATCGCACGTGGGCAGTCTGGATCGAGCGGAGCACGAACATCGGCGCCACCTGGGCGAAGATCGGCCCCATCGTGCCGCCATCGGATCTCGACGTCAAAGGCCTGGGCCACATGGCCGGCGTCACTCCGGCCGACGTCCCCGGATCGACCGATTGGAAGTTCATTCAGGGCATCATCCAGCCCTCCATCGTTCAGCTCAAAGGCAAGCACCTGCGTCTCTACGCGCGCTCCACCGCCAAAACCGCGCGGGTCACTGTGGCGGACTCCGCCGATAATGGCGTGACCTGGACACAGGCTCACCCGATCGACGTGCCCAACCCCAACTCCGGCATCGATGCCGTCACACTTAGGGACGGACGCGTGGTCCTCATCTACAACAACACCACCTCTGGCCGCACCCCGCTGAATCTTGCAATCAGCGTGGACACAGAGCACTTCACACCCTTCAAAACTCTCGAGGACGCGCCAGGCGAATTCTCCTATCCTGCTCTTGTGCAGGCGACCAATGGCGATCTGCTGATGACCTATACCTGGAATCGAAAGAGCATTAAATTCGTGCGGCTGCCACTTCACGATCTGCCCCGCTGACTTGTTGCCCCGCCAATTCGTTGCTTGCTTGACCGGTTCCATCTGGAGACAACCTTGAAGCCAAAACATGTGCAAGGCGTCTACGCAGCCGTCCTCACACCCAGGTCGGCGTCGGGTGATGTGGATGTCCCCGCCTTTACGGCCATCCTCCACTTCCTGGCGGAAAAGGGCATACGAAGCTTTGCGGTGAACGGCGCCACCGGCGAGTTCTGCCTCACCACCCCCCCGCAGTTGGAGTTGCTGCTCGCAACAGTGCAGACCGTCTGCAAGGACGCCGAAGTGCTTTGCGGCGTTGGTGCTGCCGGTGCAACGCAGACACGCGAACTCGCCGCCATCGCGGAGCGCGCCGGCGTGCATGGCCTTCTGCTGCCCATGCCATACTTCTTTCCCTATGCTCAGCAGGACCTCGCAGCCTTCTCTGAAGAGATCGCGCGAAGCGTAAGCCTTCCGGTGCTGCTCTACAACCTGCCCCAGTTCACCACAGGCCTTGAAGCGCAGACCGTCTGCCATCTTTGCCGGTCGGTGCCAAACATTATCGGCATCAAGGATTCCAGCGGCTCGCTCGACATCCTCCGCGCTCTCCGTGCTCACGTCACAGACGCATGCCGCATTGTCGGCAATGATCAGGCGCTTTCATCGGCCCTGCAGGAAGGTCTCTGCGATGGCGTTGTCTCGGGCGTCGCCTGCGTTGTGCCGGAGCTGATTCAGGCTCTCTACGGCCAGTCACCCGGCAGCCCGGAGTTCGCATGGCGCAGTGGTCAGCTGGACCAGTTCATCGAGCAACTCGGTCAGTCTCCCACACCGTGGGGGCTTAAATGGGTCGCGGAAGAACGCGGTCTCATGACTGCCAATTTCACCCTTCCCCTCAGCCGGCAGCGTCGCACCGACGGTGCCGCCCTGAAGCAGTGGTGCCGTACCTGGCTCCCAACGCTTTAACCGCGCTGCACCGGTGCCCGGTCATACACCCCTCTTGCGCGCCCCGTTACACACCTGGAGAATGTCATGCCGCGGAATATGTCCTCTACAAGCAATACGAAGGAGCAGATCCTTCTCATCACCAGCGGCGATCTACGCCTCTCCGCGAACCAGGCGTGCTGGCCCGCGCAGCGCGATCTGGAGCAAAAGCTTACCGAGGCCTGTGCGCGTGCGGGTTACGATCTCGAGCGATGCTTCCCCGTTGACGAAGCGGAAGGCCACGGCTTCATCTCATCGCAGCGCATGGGCATGGACGTTTTCATGACTATCCCTGGCGAAGCGAAGCTGATCTTTGCCACCGCCGCCTGGCAGTACAGCCACCATGTCTTGCCCGGGCTCCGCAGTCATCGCGGTCCCATCCTCACAGTGGCGAACTGGTCGGGCCAGTGGCCCGGTCTAGTTGGCCTGCTCAATCTCAATGGCTCCCTTGTCAAGGCAGGTGTGCCGTTCTCGTCTCTCTGGAGCAGGAACTTCAACGACGACTTCTTCCTGAACGGTCTTGGTGAATGGCTCCGCACCGGTGCCGTTCTGCACGATAGCAGTCACGTACACGATCTCGTTCCGGCGCTCGTGCCTACCGATCTGGCAGCATCCGCGCGAAAAATCGCCGCGGACCTGCGCCATCGCAAGGCTATCCTCGGCATCTTCGACGAAGGCTGCATGGGCATGTACAACGCCATCATTGACGACGAACTCCTGAATCCCTGCGGCATCTACAAGGAGCGGCTCAGCCAGTCCGCACTGGTTGCAAAGATGTGTGACGTGCCCACAGACGAGGCGGATGCCGTGATGCAGTGGTTGATCAAGAAAGGCGTAACCTTCCACTTTGGCAATGATCCGGCCACCCAGCTGACCCGCGCCCAGGTCATCGACCAGTGCAGGATGTACATCGCAGCCGTTCGCATCGCCGCGGACTTCGGCTGTGACGCGATCGGCATCCAATACCAGCAGGGCCTCAAAGACATGGCACCGGCGTCGGATCTCGTCGAAGGTCTGCTGAACAACGCGGAGCGCCCACCGGTCTTCTCCGAGGGAACACAAACCGAGTTGTATCCGAACGGTCCGCTCATACACTTCAACGAAGTTGATGAGTGCGCCGGCGTGGATTCGCTCATTACGAATCTCGTCTGGAACTCGCTCGGGCTCGATCCCTCAACCACACTGCACGACGTGCGCTGGGGTGAGAGCTACACCAACGAGACCATGGATGAGTTTGTCTGGCTCCTGCAGATCTCTGGAGCCGCGCCGGCCAACCACTTCGTCGGCGGATACGCCGGCACATCCAGTGAACGGCAGCCCGCCATGTATTTTCCCCTGGGCGGCGGCTCGCTCAAGGGCGTCGGCAAACCGGGTGATCTGGTGTGGAGCCGTGTCTTCGTGGAAGGCGGCGCGCTGCATTGCGATCTCGGTCTCGGCAGAGCTCTGACCCTGCCGCCGGAAGAAACGGAGCGGCGATGGCGCGAGACCACCTATCAGTGGCCCATCGTTCACGCCACCTTCTCCGGCGTCACCCGTGATCAATTCATGGGGAGGCACCGCGCCAACCACGTCAACATCGTCTATGCGCCGGATGCCGTCGCTGCTCGACAGGCCGCATTTCTCAAGGCTGCCGTGCTGCAGGAGCTGGGCGTCACCGTGCACCTCTGCGGAACAGATCTGCTCTCGTGACCCGGTTCCATGTTACGCACATAATGTCGACATAACGTCGGTTGTATGTTGACATCAATGCGATGGATGTCCTATGTTGATTCACGCTCCCACAGATGCAGTTTGGCTGCCCTCACAGCCAAGGCTCGGGCGGAGCGCCGAAGAGGACTCTTGCCCATGCTCCGTCTCGTCAAACGCATCTCTGCCCCTGTCGTGTGCTGCGCCGCCCTGCTGGGTTCGGCCGCCTGCGCGCAAGACCTCAACGGCAACATCGTCGGGACAGCGAAAGATTCGACGGGTGCCGTCGTCAGTTCCGCCACCGTCACCGCGACCAGCGAAGGCACCGCCGCGCGCACCATCGGCAAGGTCCTTAGTGATGGCAGCTTTGTCGTCAAGGTTCCCCCTGGCGTCTACGACGTCAGCGTGGAGGCATCGGGATTCAAAGCGGTGCGCATACAGGGGCTGCGGGTGGAGGTGAACTCGCAGAGCAGGGCAGACGCCATTCTGAACATCGGCAACGCCGCGGAAGTCGTGGACGTGCAGGCCATCAGCAACAGCGTCGATACCACCACCTCGACTCTCAAGGAGACCATCGGCGAGCAGACGATCGAAGACGCTCCCCTCAACGGCCGCAATCCGATCAGCCTCATCCTTCTCGTCCCCGGTGTGGTGCGCGATCCCCGCGCAAACGTCACCAGCGGCAACACCTATCCAGGTGCCACCGGTATTTCCATCAACGGCAATCGTTCAAATACCACCAACTACATTCTTGATGGAGCCAGCAACAACGACAATTACGTGAACGCACCCGCACCCCTGCCCAATCCCGATGCTCTGCAGGAGTTCAGCGTTCAGACCAACAACTTCGACGCGGAGTTCGGCAGGCTGCCCGGTGGCGTCGTCAATGCGGTTACCAAGTCTGGCGTTAATCAACTGCACGGAAGCGCCTTCGAATACGTCCGCAATAACGCCTTTAACGCCGCGAACCACTTTGCCGCCGTGACCCGCGGCGCCAAGACGGACGACGGACTCAAGCGGCATCAGTTCGGCGGGACGGTGGGCGGTCCTGTCTTGCTGCCGCACCTCTATGACGGCCGCGATAAGAGCTTTTTCTTTGTCTCGCTTCAGGAGACGCTCGTGCACCAGCGGCCCAATGCAAGCAGTGCCGTCGTTCCGAGCGCCGCCCTGCGCAACGGAGACTTTTCCAGTGTCTCGACAAGACTCTACATCCCGTACGACCCGGGCCGCGCAACCTTCGCCAGAAACCAGATCCCCGCCATCAGCCCCGTGGCACAGGCCCTTCTAAAGTTCATACCCGTCGCACCGGCGGGGACTCCAGTCAATGCGCAGGGCGGCCAGACTATCTTTTACAGCAGCCTCAACAACACAAGCGATCTGCAAACCCTTGCCCGCTTCGATCAGCACTTTGGCAGCAGAAATACCCTGTACGGCACCTACATCCGCTCACATCAAATAGCGCAGCCATTTCTCGACCCCACCAACTATCTCGCGAATCGAAATGCCGGCGACTGGACGTACACCCGCTACCACGCCAGCGACACACACGTCTTCAGCCCCAACCTCCTGAACCAGGCACTCTTCGCCTACCTCCACAACCGCTACAAAAACACGCCGGTATATCCCTCGACGTCCCTTTCTTCCATCGGCGTGAATGCCTACGTTCCACCGGGAGAGACCGAGTATCAGTTCAACGTCTCCAACTTCTTCAATCTCTACACCGGCGACACCAATGAGTTCATCCGCGATGAGTACCAGGGCATCGACACAATCCGCTGGAGTAAGGGCCGCCACCAGATGAGCTTCGGTGGCGAATACTACTTCGGCACCGGCGACAACATTAATAACTTCCAGCAAAACCCGGTCTACACCTACACCGCACAGAGCTACACGCCTAACCCGAACACAGTAGCGACCAGCACCGGCAACGCCTTCGCAGACTTTCTCACCAGCCGTTTTTCCACCTTTCTGCAGGGTGCGGGCGAATACAAAAACACGCGCTACAACCACTATGCTGTTTTCGCTGAAGACAGCTGGAAGGTAAGTCCACGCCTCGTATTGAACGCCGGCGTGCGCTATGAGCCTTTTCTGCCCTATTACGATCTGAACAACAAGCTTGCTGCCTACCGCCCCGGCGTGAAGAGCACCCTTTACCCAAATGCTCCGCTTGGCATCGTCTTTGTTGGCGATCCTGGCATCCCAAAAGGCGGCTTCAACTCCTCGTATACAAACTTGGGTCCCCGGGTCGGCCTCGCCTATGACGTCTTCGGCGATGGCAAAACCAGCCTGCGCGCCGGCTACGGCATCTTCTACGACCAGCCCAATACCATCACCACCAACAATCAGACCGACCAGGCTCCCTTTGCCCCGGTGCTCAGCTTTACTGGCACGGCCACCAACAACACAGAAAATCCTTACACGGGCGCAACGAATCCGTTCCCCTATCCAACACCCGCATCTTCCAGCTCCACCTTCCCGCGGTACACCAGTCAGTACGTCTACAGCTCGAGTCTCCGCAACGCCTACACGCAGTCATGGAACCTGCAACTCCAGCAGGACCTTGGCTACGACACCATCTTCAGCCTCGCCTACGCCGCTTCGGCTTCGACCCACCTTCCTATCGCGCGCGAGTTGAATGCCGCGGTCTACATCCCTGGCGCCTCTACGACGGCAAACATCAACCAGCGCCGGACCATGGGGCCTGCTCTCGGCTCCAGCACCATCCTCGAAGCGAGCGGCTCGTCCAACTACAACTCGCTCCAGGCAAATATCCGTCGTTCCTTCACCAATGGCATCTCTTTGCTGGCCAACTATACCTTTGGAAAAGCCATCGACTCTTGGTCCGACACCAAGACGCTCAACAGCGCGCGAGCCATCCCTACGAACTCACGCTACGATCGCGGCCCCGCCGACTTCGATCGACGTAACGTCATCAATCTCACATCGATCGTTCACCTCCCCTCACCCACCCATAACGCAATCGAGAAAGCCGTACTTGGCGGCTGGGAGCACACGACGATCTTCAACTACACGGGCGGCTACCCATTCAGCGTCTTCTCCGGTCGCGACAACGCCCTCAGCGGTACCCCGAATCAACGTGTCAGTGTCAAGCCCGGCATCTCGCCTTATCTTGGCAAGCGTTCCACCGCCGCCACCCAGTTTCTCTACCTCAACCCCGCCGCGTTTGTGCAACCCGCGCAGGCCGGCAACTACGGCAACTCCGGCCGCAACGCATATCGCGGCCCCGGCTACACCACCCTCGATATGGGTCTCCTGAAGCACTTCCCCATCACTGAAAAGATCACAGGCGTCTTCCGCTTTGAAGCCTTCAATGTCCTCAATCACACCAACCTGCAACTGCCCAGCAACAACTTCAGCTCAGGAAATTTCACTCAGAACCAGATCACCTCGTCCTATGATCCGCGCATTCTTCAATTGGCTCTTCGTCTGTCCTTCTGACTCCTGTTGCAGCTGCAATACAAAACGACTCACCCTGGCGGTGTTGCAGGACCATTGGCGCGTGAGCTGTTCCTGGCTCGCGATAGCCTAGAGCCATGCTCATCCCTTCCATTGACCTCCTGGGCGGGCGCATCGTGCAGCTTGTGCAGGGCGAAAAGCTCCAATTGGCCTTTGACGATTTCGACTACTGGATCGAGCGTTTCTCCGCCTACCCACTCGTGCAGCTCATCGATTTGGACGCGGCCATGCGCCAGGGTTCCAATGTGCACCTGATCGAGCAGTTCACGCGGCGGCTCACCTGCCAGGTGGGCGGTGGCCTGCGATCGGCGGAGGACGGCCGGCGCATGCTGGAGCTCGGGGCAAAACGCGTCATCTACGGTTCCACGCTCTTCGGCGGCGACGGCGTGGCAGACCGCAAACGTCACCCGATCATCAACCTTGCCTTCGCCTCGGAACTGCGGCAACAGCTTGGCGAAGAGAAGCTCGTCTTTTCGGTCGATACAAAGAACGGCCAGGTCGCCGTGAAAGGCTGGAAAGAAAGCGTCGACCTGACGCCCGAAGAGGCCGTTACCTGGCTGGAGAACGACTGCGCCGCTTTCCTCTACACCCACGTCGATACGGAAGGTACTATGACGGGCTTCCCTGCCGACGTCGCCGCGATCCTGCGCGCCTGCACCGCAAAGCAGCTCATTGTTGCCGGTGGTATCCGCTCCCAGGCTGAGGTGGATGAACTCGATGCCATGGGCGTGGACGCAGTGGCCGGCATGGCAGTGTATTCAGGGGCGATGGCGGCGTGAAAAGCCATCAAGAGTAAGCCCATGTCTCAGAAACGAGACATGGGGCATCCAGTGTCGTAGTGCGGGTTAGCGGTTCCCAAACCGGTAGATCACGCCACCTGACATGGAGAAAAACTCGCGTGTCTCACTCCCGAGATGCTCAAAGATGATCTCGGGCGAAAGCCGTACGGCGAGGTGCGCGGAGCGGTTAAAATCCACACTTCCACCGGCCACGCCCATGGCCGAGGTGCGGTTGGTGTACAGGCCCGTGGCGATCGTAAAGTCCGTGTTGTTCAGCCCGGGATTGCTGTGGTCAAAGCTGCCGTGGGTCACACCCGCCAGCGCGTGAAAGTTGATGCCGCCGTAGTGGTTGCCGCGCCAGTGGTACTGCACACCGCCCATGCCGATAAACTGCGAAACCAGAGGCCGCGTCTGAATGCGGGGCACGGTTGCCTGTCCAGCGGGCAGCACCGGCGTTGACCCTGCAAGGTAGCGCACATCTCCGACAATGCCGTACTTGGGCGTGAGCCAGTCGGTGAACATCGCTTCGCCGCCACCCATGTTGTACCGCTTGGGCAGGTTCTGCCCTGCCTGGCCATTCATAAAGACACCGCCGCCAAAGACTTCGTACTTTTCGGTGTAGGTCACCGGAACGGGCGGCTTGAAGACGTCCTTTTGCGCCGAAATCGTCAGCGCGGCAGTACCACAGAGCGTACTGAGTAGAAGGGAGCGGCCTACGAAGCTGGCGGAAACAGGCGGGAACAGCCCGGCGAAGTGTTGCCGGGAGCGAATCTTGAACATGGTCCTCCAAACGTGTCGTGCGGCTGCGTTTTGCGAGTCCACCGCGGATGCGGGCCACTCGGCCTGCGGCCAGTGCACTGCTTTTACGATATACCGTCATGTGTTACGCCCGCGCAGCCCTCAATTCAGAACGCATACCGCCCGGCAGGGTGAATGGCTGTTCGACGCGGCAACAAGCACTTCATCACCATGCGCCAGAGCTTCTATGACTGTGCGACAATAAGGCTGTTTGCGTGAGGACCCGCCGGGTCTTTGCCACGGAGGTTTTCCGATGCTGAATGACCTGTTTCAACCGACTCATCTTCTGGTGATTGCTGTTGTGCTGCTGGTCTTCTTCGGCGGCCGCAAGCTGCCCGAGCTGGGCAAGGGTCTGGGTGAGGGTCTACGCGGCTTCAAGGAAGGCATGAAGGGCGTGACGGATGACGTCAAAAATGATGCCCACATTGTGACGCCTGAACCGAAAGAACCTGTCTCGAAATAGCTCTGCACACGGTACGCAGCGAAAGGACGGCAGCAATGCCGTCCTTCTACTTTTTGCCGCGTAAACCCGCCTGCGTCATGCCATTTTCACTCCGGCCGAGCTTTACAGGGTGATCAGCATCACGGCGGGCAGCGCCAGCAGCATGCCCAGCTTTTGCTGGAGCGAAGTCCGCTCATGAAGCACCGCAGCGGCCAGCAATATGGTGCCGGCGGGGTAGATCGAAGCCAGGACCGCCGCAACATCCAGCCGGCCGGCGCGGGAAGCCGCCACAAAGCTAAGGTTGCCGCTGGTGTCCAGGGCAGCGCCGGAAAGGATCCAGAGCAGCGCCCTGCGGCTGAGCCAGGGGTGTACCGGCGAGTCCAACTCCCCATCGGTCTTATTGGGCGATCGTCGCAGCAGGCTGACCCCTAGCAGTATGCTGCAGACAGTCAGGCTGCCCACGCGGGCCGAAGCCGTGGGCCACAGCACGCCCATGCTGCCGCCAATCTTCAATGCAACGAAGTAGATGCCAAAACCGATACCGCCCAGTGTGGAGAGCCAGAGCGCTTGCCGCGAGGCGCGCTCGCCCGGATGCCCCGAACCGGCCACCAGCCAGATCGCCAGGCCGGCCAGTGTGAAGCCGAGGAACTTGCCCCAACCCGGCGCACCCTCTGTCCACGCGGAAACAAGCGCGGGGATCGCCGCACAGAGCAGGCCGCTCACCGCTGCGGCCGAGCCCATGTGGCCATCGGCCAACGCGAGATAAAAGGCAACCAGCGCCACACCGGAGATGAGTCCACCCAGCATACTCCACAGCAATGGCATGCCGAGCCGCAGCGGTCCATCAAGGCGAGGCGCAACCAGCAAAAGCGCGATCAGACTTGCGAAATGCCCGATCACCACGACCTGGAGCGAAGCCCGGATGGTGCCGCCGGAGCGCTTGACCGCCAGAGAGCCGGCAAAGTCGCCGCCGCCCCAGAACGCCGCGGCCAGCAGACCGAGCGAGACGTTCGCGGCAAGCGCACTGGAGTGGAGATAGGCCATACGGGTCAACACGAGTCTAACCGGCCCGTGTGAGTTTGAAGATGGGCGGACCCAGCTCAGCGGCGCTGAAGCTGCCTTAAAAATGGATATCCACGCCTCCAAAACAGGAGGCCCACTTCAACGACAGGTGAAGTTGTCATAAGAATGGGCATCTGGGTTGCAGGCTCAGAATGGACTACTGCGGGGTTTGGGTTGCCGGGCCGCGCTGGGCTTCCGGTGACGGGTAGTAGCCTTTCTTGGCGATCACATCCAGACCCGGTTTCAGAACCTGTACTTCGAGGGTGCGGTACTTGCCGTCTGTCAGTGGCTCGTTGCTGTAGTAGCCGGCGGTGTACTGCACGCGGACCTCCTCGGCGATCTTGGCAAAGCTGGTTTCAATGCCACGCATGCGGAACTCGGAGATGGCCTCGCCGCCGGTCGCGGAGGCGTACTGCGGCAGCACGTTCTCCCGCATGGTAAGCGGGATATGGTACTTATCCAAAAATCCGATATACGGTGTCGATGAGTCGCCGACCACGGTCGCATAGAGCGAAATCTTGTTCGTCTGCATGAACTTGATCAGCTCCTTGCCTTTGACCTTGGAACCCGCTTCCTTGCCATCGCTTACGACGTAGATGATGCGGCGGCGGCCATCTGGACGGCGCGCGAGGGACTTGGCCGCTTCAAAGATGGCATCGTTGAGCGGGTGCTGCTCCTTGGGCAGGTTCTGCACCGCGCCCTGCTGCCGGGTGCCGTGAAATGTGTTGGTGTTGGGGTCGATCACGTTCTGGGCGTTGTTGTTGATATTGATGTTGTTGTCCAGCGGGCCGCCACCCGGAAAGATGTGCTCACGTCCAGTCGACTTGGTCTGCTCCATAACCGCGCCGATGCGCGCACTTTGGGCACCGGTGTAATCGGTCGCAAGGCGGGTGCCGTTGTTGTAGGTGTAAACCGCCATCTCGTCATAGGGCGTAAATGCACCCTGCACCGCACCCAAGGCGGTGTTGACCTGATTCATCGTTTGATATGGCATCGACTGGTCGACGATGAAGGCGACTGACAAGGGATACGGATCCGTGGTGAACAGTCGTAACTGCCTGCGTGTGCCATTTTCAAACACCCGGACGTCGCGCCAGGTGAGCGCCGGTACCAACTGGCCTCTTTTGTCTTTGACCGTGAAGGGCACTTCCACAAAGTTGACGCGCACGCGCAACGGCTGCGCGCGGCCGCCGGCCCCTGTCTCCGGAACGATGTCCGGAGCAGTTGTATCCAGTGGGTCAGGCGCGGAAGACGCGCCCCGGGAAGGTGAGCTGCTGGGCAGAGATGTGCCCGGGGCATTCGGGTCTGTTGCGGCATCCAGCGACCCGCTGCTTCCCTTGCCGGGCGTCACTGTCGAAGCATCTGGCAGGGTCTGCGGGTGGGGACTGTCCGGAATTGCTGACTGCTGGGCTGTTTGCCGCGCTGAGGGCTGTGCCTGCGGACCGTCCGGCAACGCCTGCGCATATGCCCGGCCGGACCGGCAGCCACCCAGCAAGGCCGCGGTGGCCAACAATCCTGTTGCAATTCCTGACTTCAAAGCCTGCTCCTTGGTACCTGCCCTGCTCTCCAGACGTCCTGGATATGCTTCAGGGTACATGCGTTGGACGCGCGGCACACCGGCTTCGTTGTCGCCCGCATCGTCGTACGCATCCAGGCCCGTCCCCCGAGTAGACCCAAGCGTCGCCTGATCCGTCCAACAACTGTATGCGTTTGCTGCCTCTCCCCTGTCTTCTGACTGCCGCTTTGCTCCTTTCGCCTGCTCTGCGCGGCTTCGCCCTCTGTGCGCAGGAAGCACCCTCCCCCGGTGGCCCGCCTCCAGCAAGCTCCGCGCCGCCGCCTACAGACGATGAGAAGACCTATGGCCGCGCCGGGACGATCAAAGTACGCGTCAATCTGGTCAACACCTACTTCTCCGTGCGCGACAAGGGCGGCTACCTGACCGGCCTGCACAAGGACGACTGCCAGGTCTTTGAAAACAAGGAGCTGCAGACGATACGCAACTTCACCCAGGAAAAAACCCTGCCGCTCACGATCGGCATCCTGCTGGACACCAGCGGATCGCAGCAGCAGGTGTTGCCGCTGGAGAAAGAAGCCGGCGCGGCCTTTCTGAAAGACATGATCACGCCCAAGGATGAGGCGTTTCTGCTCAGCTTCGACATCAACGTGGACCTGCTCAGCGATTACACCAACAACGCCCGCGAACTGCGCCGTGCCATGGACAAGGCCGAAATCAACACCGGCGCGGGCACCGGCTCCGTCACCGGCAACAGTACGCCAAGGGGCACGCTGCTGTACGACGCCGTTTACCTGGCCGCGCATGACAAGCTGCGGCAGGAGGCCGGCCGCAAGGTGCTGGTCCTGCTGACGGACGGTGGCGACCAGGGCTCCCAGCTCAAGCTGCGCGACGCAATCGAAGCGGCGCAAAAGTCGAATGCGCTGATCTACGTCATTCTCATCAGCGATGCGCAGTTCGGCATGTTTGGCGGCTTTGGCGGTGGTGCCAGTGAGATGGACAAGCTGGCGCGCGAGACGGGCGGCCGCATGATCAACATCGGCAGCAACGGCCGCAAGCTGGACGATGCATTTGCCCAGATTTCCGATGAGCTGCGCACGCAATACCTGGTCAGCTACGTGCCAAAGAATGGCGCGCTGGATGGGACCTTTCGCAACATCAACATCACCTGCGGCAAGGATGCCAGGGTGCAGGCGCGCAAAGGCTACTTTGCCGTGGCGGACAGCAACACGGAGTAGGCCTGGGATCGCGGCGTCTGGTAGTGTTTGCGGAAGTTCCAACCGCGCGCACAGGAATCCGCTATGCTCGATTTCGGCATGAATTCACCATCGACACAGCGGCGCGTGCTGAGCGGTATGCGCCCCACCGGCCGGCTTCACCTGGGCAACTACATGGGTGCGCTGTACAACTGGGTGCGCCTGCAGGACGACTACTCCTGCTTCTTCTTTATCGCGGACATCCACGCGCTCACCACCGACTATGCGGCACCGGGCGACCTGCGGGAGAAGTCCTATCAGGTCGCGCTGGATTTTCTAGCGGCCGGGCTGGACCCGGAGCGCTGCACCATCTTCAAGCAAAGCGATGTGCCTGCCCACAGCGAGCTTTATACGCTCTTCGGCATGATCACGCCGCTGGGCTGGCTGGAGCGCGTGCCCACCTACAAAGACCAGCAGGAGCAGTTGCGCGAGAAGGACCTGAACACGCACGGATTTCTGGGCTACCCGTTGCTGCAGGCCGCGGACATTCTGCTTTACAAGCCAGACTTTGTGCCCGTGGGCCAGGACCAGGTCTCACACGTAGAGCTGACGCGGGAGGTGGCGCGGCGGTTCAACCAGCTCTACAGCTCGGCCGTGACACCGCAGGTTGCCGCCGCCGCGTCTGATAAGGAACTGCTCAAGGCGGAAATCAGCGAAAATGCCATCGAAACGGCGCTGCTGCCTGAACCAAAAGCCTTGCTGACCCCTTCGCCCAAGCTCCCCGGGCTGGACGGCCGCAAGATGTCGAAGAGTTACGGCAACACCATTGGACTGACTGAGAGCGCGGACGACTTGCGCAAGAAACTGCGGCCCATGGTCACGGACCCCGCGCGCATCCGCCGGACCGACTCCGGCAACCCGGATGTGTGCCCCGTGGGCGATCTGCACAAGGTCTTCAGCACGCCGGAAACGCTGGCGAAGGTCTACGACGGCTGCCGCACTGCGGGCATCGGCTGCATCGAGTGCAAAGGCTGGTGCGCCGACTCGATCCTGCGGGAGATCGAGCCCATCGCCGAGCGCCGCCGCGGGTACGAGGCACAGCCATCGCTGGTGAGGGACATTCTTTCAAGTGGCGCGGCCACGGCACGGACACGTGCGAATGCAACCATGGCGGAGGTTCGTGCGGCCATCGGCCTGTAGCTGCTCCAAACCCAGAACGTGGGGCTTTCTCCCGGCATCTGATTGAGGCGAGGGGAGATTCAATGAGCACAATCAGCTTCGAGAAAAAGCCCGTACCGAATGACACGGCCGTGATTCCGGCCATGGACGCCGACCGCCAGAAGCATACCAACCTTGCTCCGCAGGGCGAGATACACCCGGATGCGCGGCCGGAGAGCAAGTTCACCCCGGAAGGCGACCAGGAGCCCGTACCCAACATTCCGCCTTCCGCCACCGACCCGGAGTAAGCAGGCAGACACGCGCTGCTATGCTTACGCTTGGCGGATTGAGCCGGAACAGGGATAAGCGCAATATGATCGATCTCAAAGGTAAGACGGCCGTCATCTTCGGCCTGGCAAACAAGCGTTCCATCGCGTGGGGCATCGCACAAAAGCTCAACGAAGCCGGTGCCACGCTTGCCATCTGCTACCAGACGGAGCGGCTGGCGCGCGACGCGGAAGCCCTCGCCGCCGAGCTGCACGATGCCAAGACGTTTCAGTGTGATCTGTCCGCCGATGAGCAGATCGACACCACTTTCACAAAGCTGAAGGAGACCTACGGCAAGCTCGACATCGTGGTGCACTCGGTCGCCTTTGCCCCGGCAGACGCAATGAAGAACAGCTTTCTGCACACCACGCGCGCGGACTTCCGCACCGCCTTGGACGTGAGCGCCTACACGCTGGTGGCGGTAGCGCGCGCCGCGGAGCCGCTGATGAGTGAAGGCGGATCCATCCTGACCATGACCCACTACGGCGCGGAGAAGGTCTTTCCTAATTACAACGTGATGGGTGTGGCCAAGGCCGCGCTTGAGTCCACGGTGCGCTATCTTGCGGCCGCATTGGGCACCCGCGGCATCCGGGTAAATGCCATCTCCGCCGGTGCGATCAAGACACTGGCCGCCCGCGGCATCGGCGATCTGCAGACCATGCTCGACCACCAGGAAAAGCGCGCACCCCTGAAGCGCAACGTCGATACCGCGGAAGTGGGCAACGTTGCCGCCTTCCTGCTGTCACCGCTGGCCAGCGGCATCACCGGCGAGGTCACCTACGTCGACTGCGGCTTCAACACCGTAGCCATGTAGAGCTCCTCAAAGCAAGAGCGAACGCGGCGTACGCCATGTTGCCCGCAGAGTTCGCAGGTCCCCACTGCGTACTTTGCGGAAACTTGGCCTCCTTTGCGTTCGCTCTTGCTTTTCTCTTCTGTCGCACCCGGTAAACTACTTGAATGCCGCCGATCCTGAACGCGCAGTCGCTGAGCAAACGCTTCGGCGCAAAGACCCTCTTTGAAGAGCTTTCCTTTGTCGTCTCCGACGGCGACCGCATCGGCCTGATCGGCCCCAACGGTGCGGGCAAGTCAACGCTCCTGGCCATTCTTGCCGGGCGCGAAGATTCCGATTCCGGCGAGGTCGCGATCCGGCGGCGCGCGCGCATCGCGTATGTTGTGCAGAACTCCGAGTTCGCGCCGGGCAGCAGTGTTCGCGGTGTGCTGGAAGCCGCGCTCAAAAGCTCCAATGTGCCGCCCGACGAACATGAGGGCCGTGTGCGGGAGATGCTGGGCCGCACCGGCTTTCCCAGCGAGCAAGCCGACGCCGCTGCCCTTTCAGGAGGCTGGCGCAAGCGCCTCGCGATTGCCGAAGCTGTCATTGCCGAGCCCGACGTTTTGCTGCTGGACGAGCCGACGAACCACCTGGACCTGGCCGGCATCGCCTGGCTCGAAGAGTTGCTGGAGCAGGAAACTTTCGCGACGGTCACCGTTTCTCACGACCGGTATTTCCTTGAGTCGGCCGCAAACATCACCGTCGAGCTCAACCGCATGTACAGCGGCGGAACCCTGCGCATCGCCGGCTCCTACTCGCGTTTTCTGGAAGAGCGCGAGCTTCACCTGGATGCGCAGGCCAAAGCCCACGAAAGCCTGCGCAACCAGGTGAAGACGGAAATCGAGTGGCTGCGCCGCGGACCCAAGGCGCGCACCACCAAGAGCAAGGCCCGCATCGACCGCGCGCATGGCATGATCGGCGAACTCGCCGACTCCAACACGCGCCGCCAGAAGACGACTGCCGGCATCGACTTTGCCGCCACTGACCGCAAGACCAAGCGCCTCGTGGAAATGGAAGGCGTGAGCTGCGAACTGGGTAACCGCACCATCTTGAGCTCACTTGACCTGCTGCTCACCAATGGCATGCGCCTCGGTCTGGTGGGCCCGAACGGCAGCGGCAAAACCACGCTGCTGCGGCTCTTGACCGGCGAACTCGAACCAACATCCGGCACTGTAAAGCGCGCCGCACAATTGCGCACCGTTTACTTCTCGCAACTGCGTGAAATCGATCCGAGCATCACGCTGCGCCGGGCGCTCGCGCCAGAGGGCGACTCGGTGGTGCATAACGGCCGGCTGGTCCACGTGGCCAGTTGGGCCGCACGCTTTCTCTTCACGGGCGACCAGCTCAACCAGCCGGTGGAGCGGCTGAGCGGCGGTGAGCGTGCCCGCGTGCTGATCGCCCGGCTCATGCTGCAGCCGGCCGACCTGCTGCTGCTGGATGAGCCGACCAACGACCTGGACATTCCCACGCTCGAGATTCTGGAGGCCAACCTGCTGGAGTACCCCGGCGCGCTTGTGCTGGTCACGCACGACCGCTACATGCTCGACCGAGTGAGCACGACCGTACTTGGCCTGGATGGGCGGGGCGGGACGGAGCGCTTCGCCGATTACGCGCAGTGGGAGCAGTGGATGCGCGAGCGCAATACGGAGGCGCTGGCCGACGGGTCATCCTCGCTTGCGCCAGTCACCGTCATTCCTACGCAGCCCGGGCCGTCCTCGAAAAAGAAGCTCAGCTACATGGAACAGCGCGAGTGGGATGGGTTGGAGGGGCGTGTGACTGCGGCGGAGGCGCGCCTGGCGGAAGTGGAAGAAACGCTGGCCGATCCCAAAGTCGCCAGCAACGCCACACGTCTCCAGGAAACACTCCTCGCCCAGGCACGTGCCAAGGCCGATGTGGAAAGCGTGCTGGACCGCTGGGCCGAGCTGGCGGAGAAGGTCGGGTAAGGATTTCAGCCGCGGTAGCCGGTGCTTCGAGGATCGGCGCGGTAGGGCAGATAGCGCCGCCGGTTACACAGCGCGCAACGCCACGGGTATAGGCCAAAAAACGGCAGCACCAGCCGCTCGTATAGTGAGGTCCGCTCCAGGCGCTCCCAACCGAGCGCGCCGCAGCGGCTACAGGGAGTTCTTAACGGATCAGCTTTTCTCGCGCTTTTTGCAACAAGCGGCGTTTTGGAGGTGACAGGGGCTTGGGGCATGTTTGCGTTGCACAGGATAGCAGCCGGACAAGATCGCTTGCATCTTTGTGTTCAGCGGATCACCACGCCATCCTTCATCACAAACGCCACTCGTGCGGTTACCGAGATGTCCTGCAGCGGATTGCCTGGAACAGCGATGATGTCGGCCAGGTATCCCGGCTTTAGTTGACCAATCTCTTCCGCCCAGCCCAGCAGCTGTGCGCCATGTATCAAGTCCGCGCGCAGCACCTCTGCCGCGGGCATGCCGTACTGCACCATCAGTGCCAGTTCGCGTGCCTGTGTTCCATGCGGGAATGGTCCCACGTCTGAGCCCAGCGCAAAGGAAACGCCAGCCGCCATCTGCTTCTTGAACTCGGCCACGTGATAGGCCTCCTGTGCCCGGCGCGCCGCTGTGACCGCCGGCGACGGCGCATGCTCCGCAAAGTAGTCGCCAATGGCAAAGGTCGGCACGGCGTAGATTTCGCGCTGCTTCATGAGCCGCATGGTTTCCGGCGAGAGCTGGTAAGCATGGTCGATGGACACGACACCGGCCTGTGCCGCAAAGCCCGTGCCCGGCTCGCCCGTGGCGTGCACGGCCACCACCGCCCCGGTGCGTTTGGCTTCCGCGACTGCCGCTGTCAACTCTGCAGAGGTGTACTGGTAGGGCGTGGTGAAGATATCTCCCTGCAGATGGTCGCGGCCGGTCTCGTAAATTTTGGTGAAGTCCGCGCCCTGCTTATGCTGCTCGCGCATAACGCGGACGATGTCCTCTGCGGAGTCGGCGCGGTCGGCGTTGCTGAGCAGGTGCTGCTCTGGATTGCGGCCGGAGTTGTCCTCGTGGCCGCCGGTAATGTCGACCGCATTACAGGAGACGCGCAAACGCGGGCCGGGAATGTCTCCAGCGTCAATTGCGTTGCGAACGGCCGTATCGGCACAGCCCGCGCCCTCCGTGCCCATGTCGCGTTCCGCGGTAAAGCCGGCCATCAAGTCGGCCTTGGCGGCGCCGGCGGCAATCAGCACACGCTGCGGCACGCTCTCATCCACGGTCTGCGAGTCTTCCGCGCCTACGTGCAGAAAGAGGTGAACATGCGCATCGATCAGACCAGGCATGAGCGTGCTGTCGCCGAGCTCTCGGACCTCCGCATTTGCGGGTCGCGTGACGTGCGGGCCCGACTCACGGATGCGATTGCCAACCACCAGCACCTCGCCGGGCGAGATGATGCGGCCAGCCTGAACGTCCAGCATGCGTGCAGCGTGCAATAGAACAACGCGCTCAGGCTGCTGGCTGGCGACGCCGGTTTCCTGCGCGCCTATCGAGCCAACGTTCCACGATGCGGACAAACCAGAAAATAACAAAGCACATAGGACTGGATTTTTCATGCGAATGCGCTGAGGATACCTCAACAGCCATCTCAAGCATCATGCGCGATGCTGTTCATCCGCCGATGGCCCGTAAACGCCCGGAACCGGAACCTCCAGCAATCGCAGATAGACCGTGAGCTGGCCGCGGTGGTGAATGAGGTGATTGAAAACAAGGGTGCGGTAGATGAGCGCGCGGGGACCCTGCATGATCACATGGTCACCCATGCGCAACGTCCACTCCGCCAGCAGTTCGTCATCACTCATGCCGGCCAGCAGCGTGCGCATTTCCGCGCCTGCACCGGCGGCGATCTTTACCAACTCCTCCGCGGTGGTAAAGGAGGCCTGCGGTGGCCGTGGCGTCACCATGTTGTACTCCGGCAGAGTAAATATGGGCGTGGCAAAGGTAGGTATGTGCGCCACGTGCAGGGCGAGTTGTGCAAGCGTACGCGACTTTTCATGGGGCTTCCAGTCGGCTTTGTCCGCCGGCACACGTTCCAGAACGCGGCGGGTGCCGATCGCCTCCGCGTCAAAGTCCAGCAGGAGTGTTTCTGCAATGGTCATAGAGCCTCTCGCTGTGTAGGATGCAGGGCGCGCCCATGGAATGGTGCGGGCTTACAGCATGCGGACGAAGAAGAACCGCTCCTCATCCTCTTCGCCACGCGTAATGACCACTTCCCCCCGGGCACATGCGATCACTGAAGCGAACTTTTCGCCCCACTCCACCAGCACCAGCGCTTTGGGGTCGGCTTCCATCTCCTCGATGCCAAGCTGCAGTAAGTCTTCTTCGCGCTCCAGCCGGTAAAGGTCCAGATGGTAGAGTTTGCGCGTGGTTCCCTGGTACTCATGCACCAGGGTGAATGTCGGGCTGGTAACGTCGTCTTGCGCGGCTCCGAGCGCACGCGCGATGCCGCGGACCAGCGTCGTTTTACCAGCCCCGAGGTCGCCACGCAGGATGCACAGCCGAGGCGTGGGCAGCATCAGTTCCATGATGGTCTCGCCCAGAGCAAGGGTCCCGTTCACGCTTCGGGTTTTCAGGCGTTTCTCGATCAAGTCAGATCTTCCTTGTTGATGTGGAAATGGAAAGCACAATCGCGGCAGAGGAGGCGTTTGCGACGCGCGGCGGTCTACCTGGCTTCTGTGATGCGGATCAAATGCACCGCAGCGAAACTTTAGTTCCGCATGCCGCAGATCCACTCCGCATCATTGCTGTCCCGCGTCCGATAGCGCAACGCTGCGCTCAGATGATCGACCGTATCCGTCGCAAGCACCGTGTGCTCATCGCGCTCATGGGCCGCAAAGTCCGCAGCCAGCCCGTGCAGGTAGACCGCCGCGTTTACCGCGTCCGCAACATCGTCCGGGTGCTGTGCGAGTGCAGCCGCGACGATACCCGTGAGAATATCGCCCGAGCCACCTTTAGCCATGGCGGGATTGCCCGTCGTATTTACCGCGACAGTTCCGTCAGGATGCGCCACCAGCGTCCGCCAGCCCTTCAGCACCAGCGTCAGTCCATGCTCCACGGCAAAGCGCCGCGCCAGGTTCACACGGTCTGCCTGTACCTCTTTGGTTGAGATTCCCAACAGTGTGGCCATCTCGCCCGGATGCGGCGTGAGCACCATCGTCCGGCCGTGACCCTGCAGCAAATCTGTCCTGCCGCGAAAGGCGTTCAGGCCATCGGCATCGATGACGATGGGCAGCGTCGTTTCCGTGACCAGCCTGCGCACAAACTCGCTCGCCTCGCCTTCCGTGCCCAGCCCCGGCCCAACCGCCAGCACTGAAATGCGCTTGAGAAGCTTGTCACGCGCTGCGGCTGCGGCGTTGCTCAGCGACACACTTCCCTGCGCATCTTCCTCGAGCGGCAGCGTCATGAGCTCCGGCGTGATGAGCGCGACCGTCTGCTGGATGGACTTGGCCACCGCCGCCGTCACCAGGCCCGCGCCGAAGCGCAACGCCGCCAACGCAGCCATGGACGGCGCGCCCGGCTTGCCTGCGGCACCGCCCACCACCAGCACATGCCCAAAGATGCCCTTGTTTGAGTCTACGGGCCTGGGCTGCTCGAAGATGCGCTTCGATGATCCCGTCCATACCAGCCGCTCTTCCGAGCGGATCGCCTCCTCCGGCGTGCCGATCGGCGCGACGATTACCGGCCCGAAGGTACCAGTGGTCAGATGGCCAAAGAGATGCGCCGGCTTGGGCGCGGTAAAGGTGGTGACGGCGTCCGCGCGAAAGCTTGTTTCGCTCTTCTCCGTGCAGGAATCTGCGTCCCACCCCGAGGGCAGATCGACTGCCACGATTGGTATCGCGCTTGCGTTCACCGCCTCTCGCAGCCCGGCGAGCATGCCCCGCAAAGGCGGCTTGAAACCGGTGCCCACTACGGCATCGATCAGCACATCGACACCCTCGGCCAGAGATGCAAAGTCATCCGCATGACGCAACACAGTGACTTGAATGGCCGACCGGTCCAGCAGGCCGAAAGCATCAGCTGCCGAGCCCTGCAGCCTGGCTTCCTCTCCCGTAAGTGCGACGGAAGCCTGTATGCCAGCGGTCAGCAGCGCGCGCGCCGCCACAAAGCCATCGCCGCCGTTGTTGCCCGTTCCACACAGTACCAGCACGCGTTTGGCCGCCGGATATTGCGACCGCACAAACACCGCAACCGCCGTGCCCGCCCGCTCCATCAGCTCGCCGAACGGCGTACCGAACTCCTCGGCGGTGCGCCTGTCGATCACCGCCATCTCCGCCGCCGTCACCATCCGCATAGCGGGTTGGATGCAGAGCCGGCGCTGAAATCTTCCCGGAGAATCCTATTGACTCCGGACAGGATTTCGCATCGAATACTCATAGTGACGAGCAATCGTTGCAAAAGGGCCCCGTCTCGTGACGGACGGGAACCCGGTTGTAGTGACCTCAGCCACCGGCGCTAGAAATGCCAGTGATTGAGTATGCGAAGCAACAGGTAAAGAATAACCTCGGCAGGCAATTCAATCCTGTGCCCCTTCCACTGAACCCGTAAGGGCCTCATGGAGAGCACATATGCACCACCCCTCAACGGAACGCCTCAAGGCCGTATACCTTGAGGCGTTTTCGTATCTACGTTGAGCGTAGATATTGATTCGCTTCCGGCATTTCAGCCCAACGCGACGGTCACACCCGCGAGGTGGGTTCAGTGTAGCGTGATGACTCACTTGGTAAGCATCTGAATGACACACTCAAAGCGAACGAAGGTGTTACGGACGCAGCGGCACCGAGCTCTCCGCATCCCGATCTCGATAGTACGGCGCACGGAAGCGCAGAATGTTGGCTCCGCTTTTGCACGGCAGCATGAATGACGCAGCAACCAGCAAAGGCCGGTTCCGGACATTGCGCGCGACCCGGCTGAAAATCTTACGGTCGATATAGTCCTCGCCAACGTTCCACAGCAGCCCGCCGGTGGATGTCACGACCAGCGACACCATGCCCGTTTCGTTGGTATATCTGCCGAGCGAAGGGCTGTAGTACGTCTTGATGCCGATGTTCCCAATGGACGATTCACTCAAAGGTCCCAGCTTCCACTGTACGGCGTAAAACTCTGACCAGGCGGTGGCGCGGAGCCGGCCCATCCAGTAACGGTGAGTGTTTTCAAACAGCAGCGCCCGCTGTTTCGGGTCATTCTGCTCATAGATGCTGTTCGTAATGGCGCCCATGATGGGGTGTCCAACGTACACCACACCGAACGGCGCATCGTCTTTCCAGCGGTTGTAGTGGTAGCGGTGAAGCGTGTCCACATAGTCGCCCCAAAAGCCGTTGGTGTGGTGCAGCAGATGGTAGCGGGCGTCGTCGTCCATGCCCACATTGCCACCATGCTGCGCGGAGATGAAAAACATGGAACTGCCAAAGACGCGAATCCAGCTCACACGGCAGGCCTTGCCCCGCCACTCGCCGGTGTCACAGGCGGTGTTGCGCTGGACTTCGCTGTCGACGTAAAGCTCGTGGGCGCTCGGCGGGCTGGGCGGCACCCGCTCGGGTACGGCCACTCTGCTCAGTTCCGGCACGCTTCCCAGAACGCGCGAGGAGGAAGGTGCATCCGGAAGGTCCGACACCGGCAGGGCGTTGCTGAAAAATTGCTGCTCTGAAACGCGAGCTGCCAGCACATTGAGCGTACCGGGTGCAGGCGCCGGCGGCGAGAGGGCGGCAGGGGTCGTCTGTGCCAGCGACGGAGGAATGCAAGCCAAGGCGAGGCCGAAGGCAACTAAGCTTCCCTGCAACCACGCGCCACACCGGGGAGAAAGTTTCATGGATGCAATTAGTCTAACCAACCGGCACGTTCTGCTGGATGCCGCACGTTCTGCCCGGAACCAGCCCCGATGCGTGGTTCACAGGAACGTGCCTGGGGGCTTGTAGCGCAAGCATTCGCCTTGCATACAATCGAGCCATGCGTTGGCACGGCATCCTTGCGGAAACCACTCACCTGACCGCCAACCGCGCCACCAATCCCGGGATCACCGGGATCACCTACGATTCACGCGAGACTGCCCCGGGCAGCCTCTTCGTCGCCATGCGAGGCGGCACTGCGGACGGCAACCGCTTTGTCCGCGATGCAATCACCGCCGGAGCCGCCGCAATTCTTACCGACAGCCCCGAGAGTTTTGCTTACTGTGAGAGCACCGGAGTTCCCGTCGCACAGGTCGAGCATGGCCGGCGAGCTCTGGCACAGGCCAGCGCCGCCTTGTACGGGCACCCGGAACGGCGGCTTGCGCTCACCGCCGTCACCGGCACCAACGGCAAAACCACCACGACCTTCCTGACGGAAGCCCTGCTGCGCGCTGCCGGACGCAAGTGCGTGCTGATTGGCACCATTGAAACGCATATCGCTGGTGAGGTGCGGCCCACCGCGCACACCACCCCGGAGAGCCGCGACATCCTGCAGCTCTTCCGTGATGGCGCGGACCGGGGCGCGACCGAGGCCGTGATGGAGATGAGCTCACACGCACTGGACCAGGAGCGGGTTTATGGCCTGCCGGTGGATGTGGCGATCTTCACCAATCTCACGCAGGACCACCTGGATTACCACGGCACAATGGACCGTTATGCCGCGGCGAAGGCCCGCCTCTTCGTGGGCATCGGTGCGCCGCTGCCACGCGCTGCAATTCTGAATGCAGACGATCCTTACTTCCCCGCGATGCGCAGTGCCGCCGCGGACTGCGGAACGGTCTGGACGTACAGCCTGCAGGATGCCTTGGCCGACTTACATGCGAAGGACATCAACTACGGCGCGGGTCACACCCGGTTCCTGTTGCAAACACCGCAAGGCACGGCCGAAGTTAAATCTCGCCTTACCGGCCGTGTGAACGTCTATAACCTGCTGGCCGCCATCGGCGCGGCACTGGCGCGCGGCCTCGATCTCCAGACAGCCGTTCAGAGCGCGGCCGATCTCCTGCCGGTTCCGGGCCGCTTTGAGACGGTGCCGAACGCTCTGGGGCTGACCATTGTGGTGGACTATGCGCACACTGACGATGCGCTGCGTAATCTGATCGCGATTGCTCGCGAATTGACGAAAGGCGACAAAGGCAAGGCAGGCCGCGTGCTCACCCTGTTCGGCTGCGGCGGCGACCGCGATCGAAGCAAGAGACCGAAGATGGGCCGGGCCGCCGGCGAGGGCAGCGACGCCGTCATTGTCACCAGCGATAACCCTCGCAGCGAGGACCCTGCCTCCATTGCGGAGGAGGCGATGGCCGGTGTGCGCGAGACGGTGTGCCCCGAGGTCAGCATCGTCCTGGATCGCGCCACCGCCATTGCGCGGATCATCGGCATGGCACGCCCCGGCGATGTCGTCCTGGTTGCAGGCAAGGGTCATGAGAAAACGCAAACGATCGGAAGCAAGGCTTTGCCATTCGACGATGTCGAAGTCGCCGTATCTGTTTTACAAGCGATGCAGGCAAAATAGGCCAACAGGCATGAGGCTGAACGTCAGCGGCTGAGCGCCAGCAGTGCAAAAGCCGGCCGAGCAAGCTTGTGCCCCTCTACCTCTTCAAGTACCGGAACTGCGGCAAGATAGGAAGTGCAATGAAACTGACACTTGGCGAGATCGCCGACATCCTGCATGCCGAAGGCGACTTCAATTCCTCCGCCGAAGCCTTCGGCTACTCGATCAACACGCGCACCATTGCCGCGGGCGAACTATTCTTCGCAGTGCGCGGCGACCGGCTGGATGGTCACACCTTTGTGCGTGAGGCGCTCGCCAACGGTGCCGCGGCAGCCGTGGTGAGCACAGGCTGGATTGTGCCGGCGGAGATCGATAACTGCAAGCTGCTGCGGGTGCCCGATGGCGAAGACTGCGTGCTGCGCGCCTTGCAGACGCTGGCGCGGGCCGTGCGCCGCCGGTGGGCCACGCTGCCGGCGCGCACTGGAGTGGTGCGGCGGGTAGTCGGCATCACCGGTTCCGCCGGGAAGACGACGACCAAGGAA
>CAXTRR010000001.1:90793-104141 GCA_964246795.1 uncultured Terriglobus sp.
CCAAGGAATGCGTTGCCGCGGTTCTGGGCGCGCGTTTTGGAGTGCTGAAGACAGCCGGCAATTTCAACAATCACTTTGGCGTGCCGATGCAATTGCTCAAGTTGGAGCCGGAGCACGAAATGGCGGTGCTGGAAATGGGCATGAACCACGCGGGCGAGATTGCCACGCTGGCCCACATCGCCGAGCCGGACTGGGCGGTCGTCTCCAACGTGGCACCGGTGCACCTCGAGCATTTTCCGGATGGAATCGCTGGCATTGCCGCCGCCAAGTACGAATTGGTGCAGGGGCTGCCACCGCAGGGCATCGCCTTCCTGAACGCCGACGATCCGCGCGTACGCAGCTTCGGCCGAGATCGCGAGACGCATGCGCGCTACTTCAGCCTGCGAGTTGAACCTGAAATATTGCACGATTCTGTTCGTTCGAATTCATTCATCACCGACGACGTGCAAACGTCTCAACCGAAGGGTTCCCTACGTCCCGCTTCTGGGACGTGGGAAGGCGTAGCCGCGAATCTCACGGCGGCCGATCACCTCCAGAGCGAAGGCACAAACGGCACCAGTTTCATCGTCCACACCGCCATCGGCAGCGCCAAGGCGCGCATTGCCCTGCTGGGCGAGCACAACGTTTACAACGCACTCGCGGCCATCGCCGTGGGCCTGGAAAGTGGCATCCCGCTGGCCGAATGCACCGCTGCCCTGGCGCAGCTGCAACCCAGTGAGAAGCGTGGCGAGATCCTGCACTGGCGTGGCGCGCAAATCCTGAACGACACCTACAACTCCAATCCGCGCGCGCTGGACGGCATGGTCGATGCGCTGGCCGCTCTGCCCGCCGCACGCCGGATCGTGGTTGCCGGAGAGATGCTGGAATTGGGCCCAGAAGCCGCACATCTGCACCGCTGCTGCGGCGAACACCTGCGTGCCCAGAGCATCGATGTCGTCATCGCGGTACGCGGCCAGGCTCGCAGCCTGGCCGAGGGCTTTGGCGAAGACGCAATCTTCGTCGAAACACCTGAGGAGGCCGGTGACTGGCTCAAACAACATCTGCAGACCGGCGACGCCGTGCTACTGAAAGCCTCACGCGGGGTCCGGCTGGAGCGCGCACTTGAACGCCTGTCAGCGGAACAGGGTGCCCCGCCTTTGCGAAGCTAAGGTAGGTTCATCCTCGCCAGACTTACATTCCGTGTTGGCAGACCCACCTTAACAACAATAAGGCTGTCGTGAAGGTGGGGCGCCCACCGGATATCGACTGGCAACGCTTACGCTTTACGCAGCGCCAGGCACCGCTCCGTGACAAAGTCCCAGTTGATGACGTTATAAAAGGCCGTCACATACTCCGGCCGGCGGTTCTGGTACTTCAAATAATAGGCATGCTCCCAGACGTCGATTCCCATGAGCGGCTGCATGCCCTGCGACAGTGGACTGTCCTGGTTAGGCGTGGTGGTCACCTTCAGCGTGCCGCCCTGGTTCAGGATCAGCCATGCCCAGCCGCTGCCAAAGATGCCTGTGGCAGCCTTGGTGAACTGCGCCTGAAACTCGGTGTAGCTGCCAAAATTCGTATTGATCGCCTGGGCCAGCTCCGCCTTCGGCACGGCACCGTTGTTCTTGCGCAGCGATGGCCAGAACAGGCTGTGATTGGCGTGGCCTCCACCCTGGTTGCGCACGGCAATCCGCACATTGTCTGGCACGGTATCCAGTCTGGCCACCAGCGTCTCCACCGGCTTGCTGGAGAGCTGCGCGTTATCCCCGATCGCCTTCACCAGGTTGTCCACATAGGCCTTGTGGTGCTTGTCATGGTGCAGGCTCATGGTCTGCGCATCAATGAACGGCTCCAGCGCATCCGGCGCGTAGCCGAGCGGCGGCAGCACACCGACGGCATGCGTTGCAACCGCTTCTGACGCGGCGGTGGCCCACATCTTTACCGACGGCGACAGTGCCGCCGCTCCCATCGCAAACATCGTGCCCTTCAACATCTCACGGCGATTGAACAAAGTGCTCTCCTCCCGGGCGCGCATTCCGCCAAAGCCCGTCGTGTCACCACCATGCTACTTCCCGGCTGCCTCACTGGCCAGCTTCTCGATAAAAGCAGCCTCGCTGTTGAGCGCATCGCTCAGCACGGCGACCTGCTGCTGCGCCTCCGCAAAGCGGCCGTCTTCCACCGCCTCACGCACACCGGGCAGTGTGCTGGCACCGTAACCCGTATATGTTCCCGGTGCGTACAGCAGGTGCTTCACCCACGGCCGGCCTGGTAAGCCGTCTGCGCTTAGTAATTTACGTTCAGAGACGGCGAGGTCCGCGTTGAGCGCGGCGCGCCTTGCCGCTGGCAGATTGACTGAGGAATCACGTGCCGCGCTGTAGTGAGTTGCCGCCATATCCAGCTTCGCAATCGCCGCATCGAGCGCAGTCAGGTCCATCGCCGGCGGCACAGGCAGCGCGGGTGGCGGAGCGAGCGGCAGCTTTGGATCGTTCGCCAGCTTGTACGCCCCGCTCCCCAGCAGCTTGTTGCGCGCTTCCGCCTCGGTCTTCAGCGTCTTCAGCTCGGTCTTCAGGTTGTCCGTGTAGTCCTTCACCGTGAGCGAGAGTTCGGTGAAGTTGTACGGCATCACCTCGGCATCCGCCATGCGCATCACGATCGTGCCTGCGGTCTGTGCAAAGAGCTTGCCGTACACCTCCTCCTTATCGGCGAAGGTGTCCCAGTGCCAGGGTGTGTCGTAGTCGGAGTGGTAGGTGCCACTGTGGTCCTCACCACCAAAGCCGATGTTGACGGACGCGACGCCCAGGTGGTCGATGAAGCCGGCGTAGTCCGAGCCGCTGCCCGCGGGCCCAAGCGCAATGGTGGCCCGTTCCTTGGGCGGTTCCGCGCGTGCCGCCGCACCACGTCCGCGGCCCATGCTCTGCGCGGCTTTCTGCCGCTCCCACACCGTGACATTTGTCTCGGGATCGGTCATCTCGCGCGTGACATCATTGATCAGCAGCTCGACACTCTGCGATCCCTGCGCGCCAAAGAAGCCACGGCCATTCTCGTCGCTGTTCACATACAGCGCGCCGTGCTTGTTTAATTCATCGGCATGCGTTTCGGCCCACTCGGTGGACCCCAGCAGGCCCGGCTCCTCCCCATCCCATGCCGTATAGATCAACGTCCGCTTCGGCTTCCAGCCCTGTTTCGCCAGTTCGCCCAACGCGCGAGCTTCTTCCAGCAACGCGGACTGGCCGCTCACCGGATCGTCCGCGCCGTTGACCCAGCCGTCATAGTGGTTGCCGCGAACGATCCACGTCTCCGGCTCCTCAGAACCCTTCATCGTCGCAATCACATCCAGCACCGGTTTGGTGCCTAAGTCGGAGATGACCTTCAGGTGAACCTTTGCCGTGCTCGGACCGAACTTGTACGTCATGGGCAGAGCGCCGCGCCAGCCCTGCGGCACGGTGCGGCCCTCAAGCGCGGCCAGCAGCGGCTCGGCATCGCCCCAGCTGATGGGCAGCGTCGGAATGGGCATGATCACCTTCGCATCCGCGACCGCGATGCGCTTGGTTCCGGGCACAGAGCCCTCGCCCGGCGTCAGTGGATCACCCGCGTAGAGGATCGTATCCGCCACGCTGCCGCGCTGCACGCCCCACTTCGGCCGCATGGGACCCTGCGGAATCACGCCGCCCGCGCCGAAGCCGTCATCCGCCGGATCGGAGTAAATCAGGCAGCCCAGCGCGCCGTGCACGGCCGCAAGCTTCGGCTTCAACCCGCGCCAGCCGCCGCCATACCGCGCGATCACAATGGCCCCTTTTACGCTCACGCCGTTGCGCTCCAGCTCCTCGTAATCGGCCTTCATGCCGTAGTTCACATAGACCAGCGGCGCAGTCACATCACCGTCCTTGGCGTAGATGTTGTAGGGCGGAATGCGCGGACTCTTGTCGTGCGTGTAGGGATCCTCGGTAACTTCCGGCTCGGCCAGCCGCGCCTTGTAGGGCTTGGGCCCGGTCAGCTCCAGCACGCGCTCTTTCGGCATGGGATAGAGCACGTCAAACTGCTCGATTTTCGTCTCCCAACCCCAGCTCTTGTACTGCCTCACCAGCCACTCGGCATTGGCTTTTTGCGCTTCCGACCCCACGTGGTGCGGGTGCGCCGCCAGCACGTGCATGTTGTCGCTCACATGCTTGCCGTCGGGAATGGCTTGAAACTTCGTCTCCCACGAGCGCTCCGTCGCGGACGAGGCCGCCGTAAATCCCGGCAGCGGTTTGGAACGGTCCACTGCAACGGCAGCCTGGGCCAGCGCAGAAAGCGGAGCGAAGGTAAGCGGAGCAAGAGCAAGCGAGGCAACAACCGACAGAACTGCCAGAGGACGCATGAGTCTCCAGGTCGACACAATGTGAAAAACGGGTACGACTGTTATACCTGAGCCGCCAGCGACACTCCTCTGCGTACATTGCGCAAACTCTGCGCACGCTGCGTTCGTTCTTGCTCTTTTCAGGAACATGCATCGTCCGAATCCGCCGCGCGTCCAATCTACGACTGAAGTTGTCCGAGTTAGGATAAACTCGACTTAGGAACGGAGCGAGTACGACTCCGAGTGGGAGTATCACCTTGCATCTGGCGGAACTCAACACGGGTCAGAAAGCCACCGTCACCGGCGTGGCCCAGGGTGACGCCTTTTGCCAGCTCTGCGGGCTAGGCGTGATCGCCGGAGCAGAGGTCGAGATAGTGCGCCACCTTTCCCGCAAGAGCATGCTGATCGTTCGCGTGGACGGCTCTGACGTCGCCCTACGCGACGGTACCGCCACCCTGGTCAAGGTCCGGCCGGAGTAGCCATGGCCTACCAGACCATCGGCCTGATCGGCCCGCCCAACGTTGGCAAATCCACCCTCTTCAACCGGCTCACGGGACTGCGCCAGAAGGTCTCCAATTACAGCGGTGTGACCGTGGAACAGCGCAGCGGACGTCTGCGCGGCACCGGCCAGACCGTGGTGGACCTGCCCGGCGTCTGGACACTGACGCCCAACTCCGACGACCAGCGCATCGCCGTCTCCATCCTGAAGGGCGAGCAGCCCAGCCTGCCCAAGCTCGACGCCGTTCTGCTCGTGGTGGACGGCACGCAATTCCATAAATACAGCATGCTCATCGGCGAGGTGCTGGCCTGCAAGCTGCCCACCATGCTGCTGATCAACATGGCCGACGAGCTCGAAAAGCGCAATGGCTTCATCGATCCGCTGGCCATCGCACGGGAAGTGGGCACGCCCACCGCGCTCATCAGCGCCGCCAATGGCACCGGCATGGAATCTATCCGGAAATGGATCAACCATGACCAGACCGCCGGCACCCTTTTGCCCGTGCTGCAAAAGGGCGGCAACGCCGCAAGCTGCGCGCCCAATTGCAATTCGCTCTCGGCCTCGGGTGCCTACCGGCGGCCAGAGCCCTCCGGCTTTACCCGCGCCCTGGACCGCTGGGCGCTGCACCCAGTGGTGGGCCCGATTCTTTGCCTGACCATGCTGCTTGCAGCTTTTCAAGTAATCTTCCGTATCGCCTACCCCGCCGGCCAGGCGCTCAGTAACTGGCTAGGGGTGGTCGGCATCCGCGCTGGAAACCTGCTGCCCGACAACGTCTTCCGCGCTCTGCTGGTAGATGGCGTGTGGAACGGCGTCGCCTCCATCCTCGGCTTCCTGCCGCAGATCCTCTGCCTCTTTCTGGTCATTACGGTGCTGGAGGACAGCGGCTACATGGCTCGCGCCGCCGTCATTGCCGACCGCACCATGGGCCGCGTGGGCCTGAATGGCCGCTCCTTTCTGCCGCTGCTCTCCGCCTATGCCTGCGCGGTGCCGGCCATCATGGCAACGCGCGCCATCGCTTCCAAGCGCGACCGGCTGGCCACGATCCTGATCGCGCCATTCATGACCTGCTCGGCGCGGCTGCCAGTCTATGCGCTCATCATCGCGGCATTCATTCCATCCACCAAAATCTTCGGCAACCTGCTCGGTCTGCAGGCCGCCACCATGATGCTGCTATACCTCGTCGGCCTGCTGGCGGCACTATTCACCGCATTCCTGCTGCGCTCGTCGGTGATGAAGGGTCAGGCGGCAATGTTCGCCATTGAACTGCCCAACTACCGCTTTCCCAGCCTGCGCACCGTCGCGCTCGCGATCGTGGACCGCAGCAAGGTCTTTCTGAAGCAGGTTGCCACAGTGATCCTGGTGCTGAATCTGGCGATCTGGTTTCTGGCGCACCTGCCGCTTAATCACGGCCACGCCGGAGACGTGGGCAGCAGCTATCTGGCCCGCATCGGCGGCTTCATTGAGCCGGTGCTGCGGCCGCTGGGCCTGAACAAGATCGTAGGCATCTCGCTGCTGACGGCCTTCGTCGCGCGTGAAAGTGTCGTCTCCACCCTGTCGACGCTCTACAACTCCGTCCACCCCGGCGACGCGCTGCGCGCTGACATCGGCCTAAGCGGCGCTCTGGCGCTGCTGGTCTTCTTCGCGCTCGCGATGCAGTGCACCGCCACGCTGGCCGTGGTGCGGCGGGAGACCGGCAGTTGGAAGTGGCCATTCCTCCAGTTCAGCTATATGACCGTGCTGGCCTATGTGGCGGCGTTTGCGACGTACCACGTGGCGCGGGCCATGCACTTATAGGGTGGGACGCGTTCTGAATCTGAACCAGAAGCGTCATTTCGACCGAAGCGACCGTGTTGAACTCGGATCTGGGCACGACATTGAAGTCGCGAAGTGGAGAAACCTGCTTTCCCTACTCGTGGAAATTCTCTCCAGAGCAACTTGTGTCTCCGCTTCCGCCCGAGAAGCAGGTTTCTCCACATCGTCGGTGCATTACTACGTGGCACCCTTGCAAGTTCGTGCGCGGCCTCCGGTCGAAATGGCGATAGGGAGGCGCTCAAACTCTTGCCCCGCTAAGCTTCATCGGCTCCACCGACCGCAGCAGCGTCGCATACGACAAAAATCCCAGCGCCAGATACACCGCCGCGACCACAAACGCAGCTGCAAATGAGTGGGTGCGCTGCACGATATAGCCCGTCAGGATCGGCGCGCTGATGGCCCCGATCTGGCCGGTGAAGTTCACAATCCCGCCCACCGTGGCCACATTGCCCCGGGGCGCGATCAGCGAGGGTGCCGACCACACAATGGGTGCCGCCGCGGACAGGCCGGCAAGCGAAATCGTGATCCAGAACAACGCCTGCCCCGCCGTGCGCGCCGGGCCCGCTCCAAGAATTCCGAGGCCGAAGGCCATGCCGATCAGCAGCATCGCCAGCCGCAGCTTGCCCGCATGCACGCCTCGCCGGATCAGCGCGTCCACCAGCCAGCCGCCGACGATGATGTCGACTATGGTCGCGATGAGCCACGGAAAACCCGTATAGAGAAACGAGTGCAGCAGGTCGATGTGCAGCGATTGCGAGAGATACGTTGGCAGCCAGGTGAGCAGCAGATAAAAGCTGTAGTTATAAGCGCTTACGCCGAGTGAAAGCCCGATGACCTTGGGCTGCACCAGAAGTCCCGCAAAGCTCAGGTGAACGTCTTCCCCAAGGGGCACCTCGGTAAGGCTCTGGTTCGCGCGGATGTGTGCCAGCTCGCGCGCGGACAGCTTCGTATCCTCCTCCGGCTCGCGGTAGACCGCCGTGAACAGCAGAAAGTAGAGGAAGCTGATGACGCCGGTGAAGGCGAAGCTTGCCCGCCACCCCAGCTTCAAGAGCAGTATGCCCACCAGCGGCACACCGATGGCTGACGCCAGCTTGGCGGCCGAATCAAACAACGATGTCGCAAGGCTGCGCTCCTGCCGCGGGAACCAGTGGCCAATCGCCTTGGCATTCGCCGGAAAGATGGGTGACTCGCCCACGCCCAGCAGAAATCTAGCCCCAAAGAAGGCCGGGATGTTGGGTGCGGCAGCCGCGGCAAACGAAGCGACACTCCAAAGAACCGTTGAAAAGCGCCCCACCCGGCGCACACCGAAGCGATCCAGAATCAAGCCCATGGGCAGCTGGCAAAGGCAATAGGTCAGGTTGTACGCACTCAGCAGATAGCCAAAGGTGATCTCGCTGATGTGGAAGCGGTCCTGCAGCGAACCGTGCGCGACAGACAGGTTTACGCGGTCAATGTAGTTGACCAGCACGCCCAGTCCCAGCAGCAGAGCGATGCGCCAGCGCCGCCAACCTATCCGATCGTTTAACCGCGTTTCCACTGCACCACTGTACCCGCAAGCCGTTGCGCGTGGTCGCGAACGTATCCTCCCGCTTGACGGTCTTGCATCCCGAAGCACTTCGCCGCCAACTTCCAAGAATTATTCGCCTCTGAAAGATCTTTTTCGCAAGCGGTTACAAAACATTGGACAAACGTTTGCCTGCGTCGCTACACTTCTCGCGCATGACCTCCTCATCCACCGGCCGTTTCAGGAACAGCGGCGTTGTTCTTCACGGCGGTCCGGTGCTGCGAGACAATGCCTATACCGATTTCAGAAAGCGACTGCCCCTTTCCATGCCGCTCCGCGTTTTTGCTTCCACCTCACGCCTGGCCTGCTCTGCTCTGCTCATGGGCGCATGCTGCACACACATCCTCCCCGCTCAGCAGGACAGCCAGGCACTCGCATATCGGCTCAGCCCGCAGGCACTCGCGGAAGAACAGCGGTTCATTGACAACCTGCTGGGCCAGATGACCCTTGACGAGAAGATCGGCCAGATGAGCCAGGTGGCGCTCAACACGCCGCAGGCCACCACGCCGGAAGACCAGGTGCGCGCCGGCCGGGTAGGCTCCTTCCTCTTTGTGCAGGATCCGGCCCGCATCCATCACCTGCAGGAGGAGGCCGTCAAGGAGTCGCGGCTGCACATTCCCATCCTCTTCGGCTTCGACGTGATTCACGGCTATCGCACGATCTATCCGGTTCCTTTGGCAATGGCCGCAACGTGGGATCCGGCAACGGTGCAGCACTCCCAGCAAATGGCCGCGCGGGAGGCCCGTGCCGGCGGCATCCAGTGGACCTTTGCGCCCATGGTGGACATTGCGCGCGATGCGCGTTGGGGCCGCATCATGGAGGGCGCGGGCGAAGACCCCTACCTGGGCGCGCGCATGGCCGAGGCGCAGGTGCGCGGCTTTCAAGGACCCAAGCTCGACAGCGGCGACAACATCCTGGCCTGCGTCAAGCACTTTGCGGGCTACGGTGCCGCCGTCGGGGGGCGTGATTATGAAGAGTCCAACATCTCCGACGAGCAACTGTGGAACGTTTATCTGCCACCCTTTGCTGCCGCCGACAGGGCCGGTGCCGGATCGTTCATGCCCGCCTACATGGACCTGAACGGCGTCCCTGCGGTTGCAAACAAGTTCCTGCTGACGGATGTCCTGCGCGATACATGGCACTTTGACGGCTTCACCGTCAGCGACTGGGCTGCCGTGGAAAGCACGGTGACGCAGGGCTTTTCGAAAGATGCTCCGGATGCGGCCAGCCGCGCCGCCAATGCCGGCACCGACATGGAGATGACCTCACACGTCTACCGCGACAACCTGGCCGCTGCCGTAAAGGACGGACGCGTGACGCAGGACAAAATCGATGTTGCCGTGCGCAACATCCTGCGTGAGAAGTACCGGCTCGGCCTCTTCAAAAATCCATACAGCCCGGTGGAGAAGGCAGAGAAATCATTCCTGACGGCGGAACAGCGGTCCAGCAGCCGCATGGCCGCGGAGCGCGCCGCCGTGCTTCTGCGAAACCAGGGTGATGTGCTGCCTCTGAAGAGGTCGGGCACTATCGCTATCATCGGTCCGTTGGCGGACACCAAGGAAGACATTGCCGGCTCATGGAGCCTGGCCAGCCGGCCAAAGGAAAACGTTACGGTGGTGGAAGGCATGCGCGCCTATGCCGCGGCGCACGCCGGGCTCAAGATCGTCACCACCGCGGGCGTAGAGATCGAGCGCGGCAACAGTTCGATCTTCGACGACCAGTACAAAAGTCCCAAGCCAAAGCTGACCACCGACGCCGCGCGTGAGACCGAGTTCAACCACGCCATCGACCTGGTCAAGTCCAGCGACATTGCCGTGCTGGTGCTGGGAGAAACGCAGGACATGAATGGCGAGCGCGCTTCCCGGCTGTCGCTCACGTTGCCGGGCCGGCAGGAGGCACTACTGGAGGCTGCGGTCGCCACCGGCAAGCCCGTTGTGCTGGTGCTCATGAACTCGCGGCCGCTTGAACTCAATTGGGCCAACGAGCATGTGCCCTCCATTCTGGAGGCCTGGTACCCGGGCACGGAAGGCGGCAACGCCATCGCACGGCTGCTCTTTGGCGACGCTGTTCCGGGCGGCAAGCTGCCGCTCACCTGGCCGCGCTCCGTGGGCCAGGAGCCGCTCTACTACGCCAAGAACCTGACACAGATTGCCAGCGACCCCGACACGCGCTACTGGGATGGCTCCAGTGCTCCGCTCTACCCCTTCGGCTACGGCTTGAGCTACAGCACATTCACCGTGGGCAACCTGCACCTGAGCGCGCCCACACTCTCCACCACGGGTTCGGTGGAGGTAAGTGCCGACGTGACTAACACCGGCAAAGTGGCCGCGGACGAGGTGGTGCAACTCTACACCCACCAGCGCGCCGGCAGTGCTTCACGACCCGTGCGCGAGCTCAAGGGCTTTCAACGCGTCACACTCAAGCCGGGCGAGCACCGCACCGTCACACTCACCCTGCGGGCAGGGGATATTGCCTTCTGGAGTCCACAGGCAAAGACCATTTCTGTCGAGCCCGGCACCTTCGACCTGTGGCTGGGCACGGACAGCAAGGCCACGGAACACGCCACGTTTGAAGTAACGAAGTAGGCCAGGCGGAGAGTGCGTAAGCTCAGGCTCTCTCGATCGCAAGCGCATCGACGTCTCTCCATGGCTCATTGAGCTGTGGTGGGACGCATCTGGCTCGTCAGGTCCTGTGCATTGACTTGACTACCGAACATATTCTTTGCGGGCCTGCACCATCAGGTCTCTGCGGTGTGCGGCAACTTCCGGGTGCCGTGCGAAGAATACGGGTGTGAGCGTGACCGTGAGCTTGCATGCCGTGCCCGTCGGCTTAGGTGTGGCAGGGCGAAAGCTGATGGTGGTTCGAGCGCGCAGGTTGTCCAGCAGCAGGGCCATACGCTGGGCTGCGTCGGCGTTGCCAGTGGTGAGCACCGGACCGCCGGTCAGTTCGGCAAAACGGTTGAAGCGGTCGTTGCGCCCATTTAGCGGGACGGTCGGCTTGAGCACTGGCATTTCAGTGGAGATTTGCTGGAGCATGGCAGAGCCGGCGCCAGAGCGCATGAGTGCTTCAGTGGCCTCCTCTTCAGTGTGCAGGCGTTCAGGTGCGTACTTGCCGTGCAGCCGCCTGGTAAAGCCATCTTCATAGTTGGTGGTGCCGTCAGTGAGCCACAGCAGCACGCGGCGGCTTTGCGGCTCGCTTGCCTCGTTCAGCATCTGCACGGCTTCATACATATCCTCGTCCAGAAACGTGGCCTCGTGGGTCGACTTCTCGGCGGCGCGGGCGATTGCGTCGGCAATCAAATCATGACGGCGTGCAAAGTCAAGTATGCGCTCGGTGTGCGAGGAGAAGATGAGCACGGCGGCCTCGTCGCGCTCGCCCAGGTGCCGCACCACGCCGGTGGCTCCCTGTGCCAGGCTGTGCAGGACGGGACGGACGCTATCAGTGACGTCGAAGAGGAAGATGATCGAAAGAGGAAGCTCGTCGTGGCTGATGTATGAGAGCTTCTGTGGTGCGCCGTCCTCATTCACTTCAAGATCGTCAAGTCTAAGCGGGCCGATAATCTGGCCGGTTTTACGGTTGGTGATGGCAACATCGAGCAGGACGAGTTGTGCGTTGACACGCAGGATGGGGGCCTTCGATTTGCCTCCATTTTGCGGGGTTTGAGCTGAACCGCTGCCGCCTTGAATCAGGGCGAACGCTGAGAAGCATAGTACGGCAAGCCATCGGGGCAATCTCTGCAATCTGCCTTGGCTGGACAATCGGAAGCCATGTCTCGGATGCAGGACATGGAACACCCATGACTTGTTGAGAAGGATGCTTTCGCGATAGTTGGCTTGCATGGTGAGCAGCATCCTACACTGCTAACGATGAGCAAGCAGCAGACACCCGCCGAGCAGGCTGAGGCGCTCCGTGCCGAGATTGTGCACCATGAGCACCTGTATTACGTTCTGGACGAGCCGGAGATCACCGACGCGCAGTACGACAAACTGATGAACCGGCTGAAGGCGCTGGAAGCCGAGCACCCGGAGCTGGTCACGCCGGAAAGCCCGACCCAGCGCGTGAGCGGCAAGCCGAAAGACGGCTTTGCGAAGGTGGGGCACTCGCGGCCCATGCTATCGCTGGACAACGCCTACAACGAGGCTGAACTGCGGGCCTGGGTAACGCGCGTGCAGGAGTCGTTGCACAGCAGTGACGTGCTGGAGTTCGTCTGCGAATACAAGCTGGATGGCCTGTCGCTGGCGCTGCGTTATGAACCTGTAAGCGAGCTGGATGGCCTGTCGCTGGCGCTGCACTATGAACCTGTAAGCGAAGCGGTAAGCCCCGGCGGAAAGGCCGGGGAAGGCAGCGGTGCTCGGCTGCTGCGCGGGTTGACGCGTGGCGATGGTACGACGGGCGAGGACGTGTCCTCGAATGTGCGGACGATCCGTTCAATCCCGCTGCGGGTCTCAGAAGAAAAGCTGAAGAAGGCTGGACTGCCCGCGAACTTTGAGGTACGCGGGGAGTGTGTGATGCCGCAGGCCGCGTTTGTCAAGCTGAACCGGGAACGGGAGGCGGCCGGGCAATCACCGGCGGCAAACCCGCGCAACGCCGCGGCCGGAACCATCCGTACCGTGGAGCCTTCCGTGGTGGCGCAGCGGCGGTTGGACTTTTACGCTTACTTCCTGCTGGGCGCGGAGGTGGGCAACCGTGGCGAGTTTCTGTTGCCGCTCCAATCGTCTGCGCTGCAGGCACTGGCCGATGCGGGCTTTCGCACAAACCCCCATGCGAAGACGCTGAGCACGGTGGACGATGTGCTGGCGTACATAGCCGAGGCGGAGACGAAGCGGGACAGCCTGGGCTATGAAATTGACGGCATCGTGATCAAGGTGAACAGCGTACAACAACAGCGCCGGCTTGGCTTCACCGGCAAAGCACCGCGGTGGGCGGTGGCTTACAAGTTCCCGGCGCGTGGCGCGGTGACGCAGGTGCTGGACGTGCTCTTTCAGGTGGGCCGCACCGGCAAGCTGACGCCCGTGGCCGCGCTGGCACCGGTGCCGATCGGCGGCATTACCGTGGCGCGCGCAACTCTGCACAATCCCGATGAGATTGCGCGCCTGGGTATCCGCATCGGCGATTTTGTCGCGGTCGAGCGCGGCGGCGATGTGATCCCGAAGATCACGGA
>CAXTRR010000001.1:104151-155426 GCA_964246795.1 uncultured Terriglobus sp.
TCACGGAAGTGGTCGACGACAAGGACCACCCACGAGGCTCGCGGGAGATCGTCTTCCCCTCGCGCTGCCCCCGCTGCCGTGAGTTGGTGGTCCGCGCCGAAGGTGAGATCGACTTCCGCTGCGTGAATGCGAGCTGCCCGGCACGCCTGTCGGAGGAACTGCTGCACTATGCCTCGCGCGGCGTAATGAACATTGAGGGCCTGGGCGAGTCGATGGTGGCGCAACTGATGGGTCACGCGCTGAATGAGCCTACGTCACTCTCCGAGATTGAAGCCGAAAATGCGGCAATGTCTGAAGATTCGACCGTCATCGAAATGAGAGAAGCCGAGCAGGAGACGATTGCGGACACGCCCACGGCCGCGGCGCTGGTGCATACGGTGGCCGATTTATACAAGCTCACCGAGGCCGACCTTGTTGCGTTGGAGCGCGTGGGCAAAAAGACGGCGCAAGCACTGCTGGCTCAGATCGACCGCAGCCGCCAGGCACCGCTCTACCGCGTGCTGCTGGGCCTTGGCATCCGTCACGTTGGCGAGCGCACGGCACAGGACCTGGCAAATACCTTTGGCAGCATGGACGCGATCATGGCTGCAAGCAAGGAAGATCTGGTGAAAGCCGAGGGTATCGGCCCGGTGGTGGCCAGCACTATTCACGATTTCTTTGCGATTGATAAAAATCGCGCGCTGGTGGAAGAGTTGCGCAAGGCGCGTTTGCAGTTCACCGCGGAGAAGAAGCAGGTGGGTACCGCACTGGCGGGACAGACCTTCGTGCTGACCGGCACGCTGCCGACACTCACCCGTGATGAAGCCAAGCAGCGCATTGAAGCGGCGGGCGGCAAGGTGAGCGCTGGCGTTTCCAGGAAGACAAGCTATGTGGTCGCGGGAGAGGAGTCCGGCAGCAAGCTGGACAAAGCGCGCGAGTTGGATGTGCCAGTGCTGGACGAGGCGGGACTGCTGATGCTGCTCGTGTGAGGGGCCGATGCGAACAGGCAGGTATCGTTGTGATTTGCGTTTCCACCATCTTGGAACGAACAGGCAGGTTGTGAGTATGCGGGAGTCAAAGAAAAAAGTCGCCAGGATCCTGGTTTGCACCGCGAGCATACTGGCGAGTGGTCAGATAGCTCCGGCGCAGGCTGGCTATCAGGGCACGCCCTACACCGATGCGCGCCACCCCCCCGGTGCGCAAGTCATACCCGGCCGTGTGCAGTGCGCCTACTACGACCGTGGCGGCGAGGGTGTGGCGTACCACGATACCGAGACGGCCAACAAGGGAAGCGGCATGCTGAACCCCAAGGATGGCACCTATCTGAATGAGTTCCGCATGGAGGAGGGTGTGGACACGTCCTACACTAAATTTCACGGCAAGGACGTGGCAATCGACGATTCGCCGTATGACCTGGTGCAGCCGCCGGCCAATCAGCTGTACGTTGGCTGGACAGAACCGGGCGAGTGGTTCCGGCTGACGGTAAACGTGGGCAGAGCGGGCATTTACACTGCTGACCTGCTCTATACGTCCAATCGCGGCGGCAGCCTGAGTCTGGATGTCAACGGGCAGCCACAGGGGCAGCCTGTCGTGATAGCGTCCACCTTCAACCATGCCGACCCGGTGGCGTGGCGGCAGTGGCATCACTGGAATCTGGCAAGGGATGTCGTGAAGCTCACTTTACCCAAGGGTAAGTCGGTGCTCACCGTGCATGTGGCAAGCGGCGGCCAGATGAACCTGGCTTACTTTGATTTCAGGCGGACACCTTAGGAGCCGCGAGTCGCCGATGCTTTCAGGGCGTGGTGAAGCTGGTCTGCCCGCGTTCCGCATGCCGCTCGAGAGCCAGTGCGATGAGCCGGTCGATCAATTCCGCATAGCCTATGCCGCTGGCCTCCCACAGCTTGGGGTACATGCTGATGGAGGTGAAGCCGGGCATGGTGTTGACCTCGTTCAGGTAGATCCTGGGTGCGCGTTTCGACTTTGGACCCGCGGGCTCCATCAGAAAGTCCACGCGGGCCAGACCGGCGCAGTCGCAGGCACGGAAAGCCTGGATGGCCATCTCGCGAATTTGCCTGCTCTCCCCCCGGGTAAGCCTGGCCGGGATGCGCGGTTCGCTGGTGCTGCTGCTGTCGTACTTTGAGGCATAGTCGTAAAACTCGCGGTCTGGCACAATCTCGCCCACAACGCTTGCCATGGGATCGTCATTGCCCAGAATGGCCACTTCGAGTTCGCGGGCTTTGCCGGTACCGGTGCTGCTGTCCTTCTCGTTTGATACCTTGCTGTTGCTCTTTTTGCCACGGCCGCCAACGCCTTCTTCGATGACGATTTTCCGGTCGTATCGCGCGGCCGCGTTCATGGCGGCGGCAAACTCGCCTCGATCATGCACCTTGCTGATCCCGACGGATGAACCAAGGTTTGCGGGCTTCACAAACAGGGGATACTTTAGAGCGTCTTCCACGTGCTTCAGCATTTTGCGCGGGCTTGCCTTCCACTCGCGTCGCGGCACGGTCACGTGCCTCACAATGGGCAGGCCGGCCATGGCAAACATCTTCTTCATGGCGTCCTTGTCCATGCCGACCGCCGAGCCCAGCACACCGGAGCCAACGTAAGCGATGTCCGCCAATTCGAGCATCCCCTGGATGGTCCCATCCTCGCCAAAGGTCCCGTGAAGCACCGGAAACACAACGTCGAGCATGCGCGCGTTCAGGCCGTTGCCGGCAACGGCAACCTCCTTGCCCTCCGGCTGCCGCCCTCGCGTAGCCGCGGACACTTTCGTCTTCATGGAGCTTGCCTCACCCGTCGTCAGCAGCGCCTGAGCGCCTTCACCACCGCGCCACTGGCCCGACTTGGCGATGCCGATAGGGATCACCTCATACTTCTTGCGATCGATTGACTTCAGGATCGACTCAGCCGAACGCAGCGAAACCTCATGCTCGCCCGAACGGCCTCCAAACAGAACACCCACGCGCAGCTTCTTTGCCATTGCTTTCAGGCTATCGGTTCACGCGAATGCCGCACAGCATCACGGCAGAGTCCTGCGGCAGATCCAATGATGAAGTCGCATGGCAGCCAGCTGCGGTGATATATCTGCAACATCCCTTTCACCAATCTGAACTGCCGTGAGGTATCCCTTTGGCGCACGATCCGTTGTCCTCTTCCACGCGGCGGCAGTTTCTGGCCGCGGGTTCGCTGGCGCTGCTGCATAGCGGTACCGTTCTCTCGCAAAGCGGTCAGCCCGCGCCGGCACAAACACCCATGACTCCGGGCGCGCCACCGGCGTTCGGCACCGCACCCGCGGTGGGTCCTGCCGTAAATGCGCAGACCTTTACCGAGGCGGAAAAGCTCATGCAGGTGGAGATGACGGCCAAGGACCGGGCCGAGGCCGCCGGTAATTGGCGCAACAGCATGGCCGCACTGCTGGAGCGGCGCACCGGCCCGCGCAAGCTCACGCTGGGCGACGCGGACGTACCCGCGACCGTGTGGAATCCTGCACTGCCACACATGACAGTCGCGGCGCCAAGCCCACAGCGCCGCAACTTGACCGTTGGCGGCCTGCTTGAAGCCAAGCCACTGCCCAGGTCCGACGCACAGATCGCCTTTGCCCCGGTCTCCCAACAGGCGGAGTGGCTGCGCACGCGCGCGCTCACCTCTACGCGCCTGACGCAGATCTATCTTGGAAGGCTGAAGCGCTATGATCCACAGTTGAAATGCGTCATCACGCTGACTGAAGAGCATTCCTTGGGTCAGGCGAAGCAGGCCGATGCGGAGATTGCGGCGGGAACGTATCGAGGGCCTCTGCACGGCATTCCCTACGGTGCCAAGGATTTGCTGGACACCGCCGGGATCGCAACAACCTGGGGGGCCGAGCCGTACCGCGGCCGTGTGCCCAGGACGGACGCCGCCGTAATCCGCAAGCTGAATGAGGCGGGCGCGGTGCTGGTGGCGAAGCTCTCGCTGGGTGCGCTGGCGCTGAACGATGTATGGTTCGGCGGTCAGACAAAGAACCCCTGGCTGCTGGAGGAGGGCTCCTCCGGGTCAAGCGCGGGGCCGGGTTCCGCCGTATCGGCTGGGCTGGTCAGCTTTGCCATCGGGTCGGAGACGCAGGGTTCCATTCTGAGTCCGTCCATGCGCTGTGGGGTAACCGGGCTGCGGCCCACCTTTGGGCGGGTGCCGCGCACCGGTGCCATGACCCTGAGCTGGACCTGCGATAAGCTCGGCCCGATGGCGCGCAGCGTTGCAGACACCATGCTGGTACTGCAGGCAATCAGCGGGGCGGACCCGGGCGATGTCGCGAGTGTTGACATGCCGCTGAGTTTTGACGCTTCGACCAGCATCGAAGCATTGCGCATCGGCTTTGTTCCGGCATGGATGAAGGAAGCACCTGCAACGGACGTGGATCGGAAAGCCCTGGAAGTGTTGCGGAAACTTGGTCTCAAGATCGTCGAAGTGTCACTGCCGGACTGGCCTTATGACTCGCTGAACACCATCCTCTTCGCGGAGGCGGCCGCAGCCTTTGAGGAGATCACGCTCGATCACCGCGTGGACCAGTTAAAGATGCAGGTGCCGGATGCGTGGCCCAACAGCTTCCGCCAGGCACGCTTTCTTTCGGCTGTAGATCTAGTGCAGGCGGACCGGCTGCGGCGTAAGGTCACCGTGGAGATGGCGCGCGTGATGAACGAAGTTGACCTGCTGCTGGTGCCGAGCCTGCGTGACGAGATGATGGTCATCTCCAACTTCACCGGTCACCCGGCACTGTGCCTGCCCGCCGGCTTTGTGGAGGTGGGCGAAACCCGCAGCGACTGGGCGCCGGGTTCCATGCCGGTGGCCAAACTCACTCCGCCGCGCCGCGTACCGCACGGCATCACGCTGGTCGGCAGGCTCTTCGAAGAAGGCACCCTGGTGCGAGCCGGGCTCGCTATGCAGAAGCAGTTCCAGATGACCGAAAGCCATCCTCCCAACTTTGTCTAGTCGGCAGCCTTCCGGCTTACGACTCATTCGCGTAGGCAAGCCGTGCTATTCTTCCGTGCACCATCCCCTGGAGGACTTCATGTCACAAACGTTTCGGCCGTTGCTGGGTGCGGTTCTTATTGCAGCGGCCATCTCCGCTGCCTCTTCCGCACAGGTTGTGACCACTCCAGCGCAGCCGCAAATTGGATCTTCAAACCCGGCATCGCCGGAGCCGCCGGTCGTGCGCCCCACGTCTGCGCCTTGCAGCGTTCCCCTGTTCACAAATCTGCAGTTTGCTGACTACGGCACTAAACCCATTGCTTACACGCCTGCTGCCGGCGCAGCTTGCGCCGGGCCGTGGGCAAAGGTAGTGCTGACCGCCGACTTTACCGTGACGGCCGGGCGGCAGTTCGATCGGACGGCGAAGTTCTTTCTGGGCGGCGCAAACATCTACTTCGGCACGACGGCTGAGCCGCGCTCGGCGCTCTCGCCTTCCTGGCATATTGAGCGCGACGTGACCGATCTGAGTGCCCTGTTCAAGTCGCCGCAAACCGGCAGCGCCAGCATTCAGAATGTGGTGAACACAACCTACAACGGCGTCATCTACGCAAGCGCGGCGCTTGTGTTTTATCCGGCGGATGCGGCCAACCCGGCACCTGTCGTACCATCCGCCGTGCTCTCACTGTCCAGCAACACGACGGCCAGCGTAGACTCCGCGGCATCCCCGCAGAGTGCAACGTTCACACTGCCGCGCAACATTGAGCGGGCCTATCTGGACGTGATTGCGCAATCGCAGCGTGCCGATGAGTTCTGGTATACCTGTGTGCCGTCGAGCGTGGCGGACGCCCTGCAGAACTGCGGCAACACGGGCTTCCGCGAGACGGAGGTCGCCATCGACGGTGTCCCGGCAGGCGTCGCCCCGGTCTACCCGTGGATTTACACCGGCGGCCTCGACCCGTACCTCTGGGAGCCGATCCCTGGTGTAGAAACGCTCAATTTTAAACCATACCGCGTGGACCTCACGCCTTTCGCGGGCCGGCTTTCCGATGGGCAAAGCCATACAGTCTCCGTGTCAGTGTTTAACGCGAACAGCGGCTTCGATCTCGCCTCGACGCTGCTGCTGTACACGGATCCCGGTGCCTCCACCGTGACCGGTGACGTGACGGTGAACACACTTACGGCTGCTCCCTCCCCGCAGGTGGAAACTTCGCTGAACACCGCCGCGGATGGCACGGTCTCCGGCCCGGTAGCAGTCCGTTCCTCGCGTGACTGGTTCATCGGAGGCTACGTGAATACCTCACACGGCCGGGTAGATACCACCATCCGCGCCTTCAACACCTTCAGCAATCAGCAGGACGAAAAAGTCGCAACCACCGAGTACAAGCAGGGCATCCGGCAGGATACAGCGCAGCAGGAAGTGACGACGACCACCAGCTCCGCAGGCACGATTCAGACACAGCACGACATCAGCTTCCCGTTGACTGTGAACTATCGCCAGGCCTACAACGGCGACGGCAGCCTCTTTGTCGCGACGGACGTCAAGCAGCAGAAGACAGACACGCTGCGCTCTCCATTGGGGGCAAACAGCCCCAATCCGGTGGTGGTTTCAGAGGCTGTGGAGACCCAGGACACGCTTCACTACAACGCTGCCGGCGGTTTCACCGGGCACGACAACAACTTTTCTACTGCCAGCTACGCCGCGAAAGATGCACAGGGCCGGTGCGTAGCCCGCAGCCTGGCTTCTAACCAGGTCGTGCTGACCCAAGCGCATGACAGCACATCTTGTACGCTGGTACCCTGACACTCGGCAATCCAGATCAGTCCAACCGCTCCACCAACAGCACCTGGTCGCTGCCGTCCACCTCGGTCAGCTTCACCTCCACAATCTCCCGCGCGCTGGTCGGCACCACGCGGCCCACAAACTGCGCCTCAATCGGCAGCTCGCGATGACCCCGGTCGATCAGCACCAGCAAGCGCACCGACCGCGGCCGCCCATGGTCGAAGAGCGCATCCAGCGCGGCCCGGATCGTCCGCCCCGTGTACAGCACGTCGTCCAGCAGGATGATGTCTCGATCCGCGATGTCGAAGCCGATGTCGCCCTTGTTCACCGTCGGTCGAGGCCCGCTTGTCGTCAGGTCGTCCCTGTAAAACGAGATGTCCAGCGATCCAACCTCTACCGGCTGCTTCTCGATCGTCTCGATCATTTTGCCGATGCGCTGCGCCAGCGGCACGCCCCGCCGCTTGATACCCACCAGCCCCAGGTTGCCACCGCCGTTGTGCTTCTCCACAATCTGATGCGCCAGCCGCACCAGCGTGCGGTCAATCTCTGACGCGGAAAGCAACCGCCCCTTTTCTCGGATCATCGGCGGACCCACAGGGGAAGCCGCCTCAGCGGAAGCGGTTGAAGTGAAGACGGGACCGGATGCGGATGTGTCGCTCATGAATATCTCGCTCATGGGTGTGTCGCTCATGATAGCCGACATGATACGAGGCCATCCGCATCACCGCAATGCAGCCGCCAGAGAAGCAGAAAGGCTGCTCTACTCCCCCTGGGTTCGCCGCCAGCGGGCATGCAGCACCGCTCCCGCCAGCGCGCCGCTCAGCGCCCCCGCGATTACCAGCAGCACCGCCTGAAAGACCACCAGCCCCACAAAGAAGCCGCTGCGCACCTCTGCCCAGCCCATCACGGCCATCCAGTTCGCCGGCATAGGTGACCCGCCCGACTGCACCCGGATCACCGCCTGCCCGATCGCAAGCTCCAACGCCTGCTCCAGCGCGCGCGAATGCGCCCCGTACCGCACCGCAAATCCGGCGATGCCCGTCGCCAGCATCACCAGCGTGCCCAGCAACACCGCCAGCGCCACGCCCAGCCGCGCGCCCATGCCCACGGTAAAGTCGCGGCCCCGCCGCCGCCGCTGGTACACCGCGCCGCAACCCAGCGTAAACAGCGGCAGCAGCAGCAGCGCAAAGATCCCGGCCATGCCATACAGCAGCGCGCCCGGCAGCAGCGCGCACGGAATCAGGCCCAGCAGCGCCGCGGCAGCTGCAATGCGCATCGCGAGGGGCCAGTCCAGAGCACCCGCCGGCTGCGCCACCTCGGTCAGCGCAGCCTCACTGCCTTCCCCGTCAAAGAACTCCTCCGGCACCCGCAGTTGCGGCAGCCCGCAGTTCCCGCAGAAGCCCGGCGCCACTCCGTCTACCCGCGGAGTCTCGGCATCGCATCGCGCACATCGTTCCGCCATCGCTTCAGTCTAAACAAGCCCCACCCTGCGCCGCATCCCACTGAATCCTGAGCGATAAACGGTGCCGCCACCCGCCTTGCGCAAAGACAAACCATCGTACCCTCGTCCAACGGAAGTAGCATGAAGCAGTACTGCCAAAGGCGGCTTTTCACGAAACATGCTGTGGTAGCCTCAAGCCCAGGACAGCTTCATTGCCTTGCGTCAACCAACGCCTGGAGCGCTGACCGCACGATCCCTATGCCTAATCGCTCCACCGGACCTTCGCCGCGTCCCCCTACCCGAGGAAAGCAGCACACCTTATGAGCAGCGCCTACGACCTGATCGTCATCGGCTCCGGCCCTTCCGGACAGCGCGCCGCCATCTACGGAGCCAAGCTGGGCAAGAAAGTCGCCCTCATCGAATCCCGAGAGGTCGTCGGCGGTGCCTGCATCAACACCGGCACCATTCCCTCAAAGACCATGCGCGAGGCCGTCCTCCACCTCTCCGGCTATAACTACAAGTCCATTTACGGCATGAACTACCGGGTGAAGGAACGCATCACCATGGCGGACCTCGCCTTCCGCGTTCAGCACGTCATCAAAACTGAAATCGACGTCACCGAAGCCCAGCTCTCTCGCAACAACATCGAAATGCTCACCGGCGTCGCCTCCTTCGCTGACGCCAACCACGTCAAGGTCACCAACTCCCGCGGCACCAGCGTCTACGAAGGCAAAAGCATCATCATCGGCACTGGCACCAAACCCGCCAGCAGTGCCAAGGTGCCCATCAACGGCACCACCATCATCAACTCCGACCTCATCCTCGACCTGAAGACCCTGCCCAAGACCATGATCGTCGTGGGCGGCGGCGTGATCGGCGTCGAGTACACCTGCATGTTTGCCGCGCTGGGCGTTCGCGTGACCCTCATTGAGCGCCGCCCGCGCCTGCTCGAATTCGCCGACCAGGAAATCATCGAGGCCCTCAGTTACCACCTCCGCGACTCCCGAGTCACCATGCGCCTCAACGAGGAAGTCGAGTCCGTCCACGAAAATGAGGACGGCACCGTCACTGCCAACCTGGAATCCCGCAAAAAGGTCCAGGGCGACGCGCTCCTTTACGCTGTCGGCCGCCAGGGCAACGTCGACGAACTCGAGCTCGCCAACATCGGCGTCTCCTCCGACGAGCGTGGCCGCATCCCCGTCGACAAAGATTTCCGCACCAAGTGCCCCAGCGTCTTCGCCGTCGGCGATGTGATCGGCTTCCCTTCCCTCGCCAGCGTCTCCATGGAGCAGGGCCGCATCTCAGCGGCAAGGGCATTTGGTGACGAAACCATCCTCTCCAACCCCAGCTACTACCCCTACGGTATCTGGACCATCCCGGAGATCAGCTTCCTCGGCAAGACTGAAGAGCAGCTCACTGAAGAAGACGTACCCTACGAAGTCGGCGTCGCCTACTACCGCGAAATCGCCCGCGGCCAGATCCGCGGCGACACTACCGGCCGCCTCAAGCTCATCTTCAACCGAGACACCCGAGCCATCCTCGGTGTCCACATCATCGGCGAAGGCGCCAGCGAACTCCTCCACATCGGCCAGGCCGTCATGGCCCTCGGCGGCACCGTCGACTACTTCGTTGAAACCGTCTTCAACTATCCAACCCTCGCCGAATGCTACAAAGTCGCCGCCTTCAACGGCCTGAACCGCCTCAGAAAAGACTGATGCTCCCGTTTCAACTTGTCATCCCGCAGCGAAGCGGAGCAATTTGCTTTTGTGCAGGCTTCGTGAGGGCAGATGGTCTCATGCGCTGATGAACGTCTCCGTAAACTGATCTGATCGGCGTATGTACTCCTGACTTCTAAGGCCCGAAAGCCTGACTCAGATTTACCCACGGCAAAGCCCCGGGTAAGAGCAATACCAAAGACATAGGGCTGAGGGCCCGGCATATGGCCGCCTGGCCACCTCCTACTCACCACGTGATTATGAGCGCGTTCCTTAACCCCGGCACGCCTTCTTCGGTCCGCTCTCTTCAAAGAAGCAACTCAACCTCATATCTTGCCGAATGCCCTATGCGCGCGTAGCGTACTCCTATGAACTTGAACGGTCACGAAGAAGAAGCGCGCATCACATTGACCTTCAAGGACGGGCTTGCCGACCGAAATCGGCTCCCGATCGATCAGGTTGTCCAAACACTAGTTGAGTTCAAGGAACTGGTTCGTGAGATCGGCAAGCGTACCCGAACCGAGCAAGGCCACGAAGCCCCGGACGGCGACTTCGGTCTCGAACTCGTTGCAGACAAAGCAGGCAATGGTTTCCGCAAAGGAAGCATTCGCGCGGACTTTGTCGCGACTAAGCACGTAGCTGTGGCGAAAGCGGCTTTCGCGCAAATCATGGCTGGCATCAGCGATGCAGAAAATGGCCGGACTCGTCAATCCAGCCCTGCCGAGCAGGCGTTCGTACGCCACATGAGCCGGATTGCCGCTTATCAGCGCACCGCCAAGAACGCGGTCGTTCTTCAGTTCAGCGGCGCTGGCGAGCGGCGGCGAACCGTCCAGCTCACCACAAGCGGTTACGCAGCACTGGAGCGGGCACAGGCGTCTCGCATTAAACTCGAGCAGCAAATCCTCTACGGAAAGTTGCTCTCCCTCAGGGATAGAACCAAGACGGACAGTAGCGATGGTCATTTTTGGGGTGATCTCCTCGCGGACAGTGGGACCGTTTGGCATCTTCGCTTTCCGTCGTCCATGCTCGATGCGGCGCTTAAGCTCTTCCGTCAACAGGTCTTTGTGCAGGGCATGGCAATCCACTTTGAGGGAGGTTCCTCCCGGATGAACGTCGTGCAGATCGAATTGGACCGCGAGCGGGATTACGTCAAAGCTTTCCAGGAAATCGGGGACACTATCTTCTTCGGCGACGCAACTCGGGACGAATTGATCGAGGAGCTCTACGCCTGAAGTCTCCTCTTCATCTCGTCTACTTTGATTCTGCGATCTTTATCGATCTGCTCTCTCCTGCCAGCCCCAAGAGGCAGGAGCTTGGGCAACTGCTCACTGAATTGCGAAAGGAACGCGTGCGCATTTACACCTCCGTTCTCGCCATCCAGGAAACGAATGTCCTCTCTTTTCGCGCCGGCAGATCAGGCCGCGATACCACACCAGAGATCAATAGCTTTGCCCGGATTGTCGGCGTCGATCGTAACATCGCTCTACTTGCAGCAAAACTGGAAGCTCAACTTCTCGATACCAGCTCTGCGCATCCGGACGAGCAGATGAAAACACGGCGAAAGTGGGACAGCTTTCACCTGGCCACGGCCATGTCATTGAAGTGCTCTGTGCTGTATACACCAGACAACCGCTTTCGCAAGATGGCCAACCGGGTCACGCTGGAAGGCCTCAAGCTCCTGGAGCCCAAGCCATCGGCTGGCACCCTCCTATTCCCTCCTGCAAAGATCATCGAGATGCCGCGTTAAACGGCTCGCGCAAAAGTTAGAACATGTCTGACTGGAAGAACAAGCTCTAATACGGTGACAACCTGCAGGTCCTGCGCGAATCCGTCGCGAACCAGTCCGTCGACCTGATCTATCTAGACCCGCCCTTTAGCTCACGGGAGAACTACAACTTTTCTTGGCGGGGAAGGACGGCAGCCGCTCCGTCTCACAGATCGCCGTCAACAAAACGTTGGAAGTGAATGAGCGAGCAGGTCTGCGAAGCCTTTGGCCTGTAAGCAAAAACCGTCGTTTCGCACCGGCCATAGGCGCTCTGGATGCATCTTGCCGTATTGGTAGCGCTTGCGCTACCTGCCGCAACGTTGTAGCGTAGGCACATTCACCTGATTTTCACTTGTATCCGTCGTGAATCCATCCCATGGCAGCGGGTATCGCCATTCCATGCGGCCGCCTTTCATTGTGTTTCTGCCGCTTTCGCCGTGCTTTCCGTTGCACCCACGAACTCACAGGAGCTCCGCGCAGATGGTTCTTCGTAAAGATGTTGCCCTCCTTCTCAGCTTGGCCGCCGTCACCCTCCCCTCGGCACACGCGCAGACCTATCGTGGCGGCATCGCCGGTGCCGTGCAGGACAGCTCCGGCGCCATTGTGCCGCATGCCAGCATCACTATCACCAACAAAGAAGCTGGTTTCACTCGCACATCCAATTCGACGAACTCGGGTGACTACAGCTTTCAGGATCTTCCGCTCGGCGTGTATAGCGTGATCGTGGAAGCGCCCGGTTTTGCGAAGACACAGGTGGACAACATCACCATCCGCGCGGGCCAGGTCTTTGCGCAGGAGATCCGGCTAGGCGTGGCGACCTCGAGCGAGACGGTGGAAGTGAACGCCGCGGCGATTTCACTCGATGCCGTCTCCAGTACCAACAACTCGGTCGTGAACCAGCAAGCCGTCGCAAACATTCCCTTGAACGGCCGCGACTTCATCCAGCTCATCAAGATTGTGCCGGGTTACAACGGCGCTGGCTCCATCAACGGCGCACGCACCAACCAGAACAACTACCAGATCGACGGTGCAGACAACAACGACATCTGGCAGAATGGAGCGGCCGCGAACCAGGCCGGCGTGAACGGCATTGCCGGCGTCACGCTGCCCATTGATGCCATCGACCAGTTCAATGTGCAGAACAACGGCAACGCCGAGGCTGGCCGCAACGCCGGCAGCCTGATCTCGCTCGCCATCAAAACGGGCACGAACCATCTGCACGGCTCGGGGTACTACTTCAACCGGAACGAATTCTTCGCCTCGCAAAACCCATTCATCACCACGGCAAAGAAGGCCAAGCTCCGCAACAGCCAGTTCGGCGGCTCGCTTGGCGGCCCCATCCAGCGAGACAAACTCTTCTTCTTTGTGAATTATGAGCGACAGAAATTCGTGATTGCTAACACCGCCGCAGCCACAGAGCCCACCACTGCCTATGTGCAGGCTGGCACCGCGTTGCTCGCCAAACACGGCATCCCGGTCAATCCGCTCTCACTCAGCCTGCTTTCGCTCTGGCCCCAGGGCAACAAGCCCGCCGGCCCTGCTACCACGAGCAACTATTTCGATGGCCGGCCGCAAACCGGCTATGCCGACAACGCGATCGGCAACCTGAACTACAACCTGACCCCACGCCAAACACTGCGGGTGCAGGCCTTCATCGGCACCGGCCGGCAGACAGCCCCAGTGGGCTCCAACGTCTTCGATTATTACCAGACTGCGCCGGATATCACGCAAAACTTCTCCGTCTCGCACAACTGGGCCGTGAACGACCGCATCTCCAATCAGCTCATCGCCGCTGTCGGCGTCTTCAACCAGACCTTCAACGACGCAAACCACAGCTTCAATGTCCCCTCGCTTGGGCTGAACACGGGAGTCACCAACCCGTCGCTCTTCGGCGCACCCACCATCACGCTCACCAACTTCGACCAGACTGGGGTCACGCAACCGCTGGGCCGCAAGGACTACACCGGACATATTACGGAAGTGGCCACGTTGATCAAGGGCCGCCACCAGTACCGCGTGGGCGGCGAGTACCGCCGCAATTACATGGATCTGCAATATCAGCGCAACGTCCGCGGCACCTTCAGCTTTAATGGCACAGCCACCAGCAATGCCAATATCCGCGCGCTTTTGCCAGCGGGTGCCACCCGTTATGACACGGACACCACTGTCGGCTCGGACATCCGGGTGATGGCCGATTACCTGGCCGGCTACGTTGCCAGTTCCAGCTTCACGCAGGGTTATCTGCGCCGTGGCATTTACCAGAACACCTTCGCCGCCTTCGCCCAGGATCAGTTCCAGGCCTCGCCCACCTTCACTCTCAACTATGGCCTGCGTTATGAGTACAACGCCCCCATCACCAGCAACGGCCAGATGTCCGTCTACCGGCCCGGTACCACGGGCGTGGACGGCTTCGGCCTGGTGCTTGCAGGCAGCCCCGGAGCTCGCACAACGGTCTACCCGGGCAATCACACCAATCTTTCGCCGCGCTTCGGCTTCTCCTACCAGGCGGCCGACCGCTTCGTCCTTCGCGGCACCTACGGCCTCTTTTATGACGCGCCCAACTTCAACGGCTTCTTCGACAACCGTCCTGGCAATGGCGGTGCGGTGGGCGTGCAAGCCAACAACACCGGGCCAACGCCCGTCTTCAACGTGAGCCCGACCTTCTACCAGTGGCAGACAGGCGTGGCAGTCTTTCCCACTGCAGCCAGCCCCACCCAGATTTATGGCCTCGCCACGGTCAGCCCGCGCTTTCACACGGCATACGTGCAGAACTTTGGCGTGAACACGCAATATCAGGTCAACCGCAACACGATCGCCACAGTAGCTTACGTGGGCTCCATTGGCCGCCGGCTCTTCAATTTAAGCGACATCAATCAGGCCCGCCCAGGCACTGGAAATTCTGCTGCTGCCGAGCTCACGCGTCGCCCCATTTACGTCAACAAGAGCGTGCCAAACTACGCAAACATCGGCGCCGTCAACGAAATCCAGAGCGAAGGAACCTCCAGCTACCATTCCCTGCAGGGAACACTGCGCACCAGCGGCTTCCACGGCTTAACCGCGCAGGGTTCGTACACCTACGGTCACGCGCTGGACGTCATCTCCGGCACTCGTGGCCTGGCCCCGCAAGACTCCCTCAATCTGGCCGGGGACTATGCCAGTGCCGACTTTGACGTGCGCCACACTTTCAACGGCTATGTCGTGTATGAGGTGCCGCAATTCAGTTCGCACCTGACTGCGTTGACGCGGGGCTGGGAAGGAAACGCCTTCATCACCGCCTTCACCGGCACGCCCTTTTCGGTCAAAGTCGGTTCGGACATCAGCGGCACAGGTGAGAATCAGGATAGGGTAAACGCCATATCGGGCGTCAATCCGCACACCACCACCGGCCAGACTCTACAGCATCCAGCCACTGGCGCACCCTACGCCCAGCTTTATACGGCGGCAGCCTTCACCAATCCGGGAACTGGCAGTTTTGGCACAACGTCGCGTAATTTGTTGCGCGGCCCCGGCTTCTTCACCACGGACGCCTCGCTCATAAAGAACACACTCATACGCGAGGGCATAAACCTGCAGATACGCGCGGAAACGTTCAACATCTTCAATCGCACAAACCTCGCGAACCCCACTGGAACATTGTCCTCCGCCAGCTTCGGCCGTAGCACCAACACCCGCAATGCGGGCAGCGCCACAGGCATTGGGCCGGGGGAGCCATTCAACGTCCAATTCGCAGGAAAAATCATCTTCTAACGTTGATCTTCAGGCGCGAAGATCAGCCAATATTCCACGATCCAGGGTCGATCCTTCTGGCAGCGACGGCGACCCCCTTGCATCTCGTCCCCTGGAGAGTGCATAATCCGGCGCACGGCCCGCATTGGGCGCGGCGCTCCCCCTGTGGCCGCTGCGGCCTTCGTTGCCGATGTGAATCGACTGCGCCTGATCTCGAGTCACTCCCCGCGATCCTGAAAGTTGGAACCCCTGATGAATGCCAAGAAAACTGTTGGACTGACCCTTTCCAAGCGCATTGTGGCTGGGCTCGTGGATGAATCAGGAGTTGCGGGCGAGTTGCGCGGTTATCCAGCCGATGAGCAATACGATGACGCGCTGGTGGAAATGCCGCGCGAGCGCTTGGTGGAGGCCATGTGCGAGCAGATCGTCGCGGTCGTTCGCGGCCTTCCCGCCGGCGACGCGGCTGAAGGCATCGGACTCGTTCGCGGCGCGGAAAGCTCTGGCGAAGGCACAGGCCAAAGCGGTTCACCTATCGCCATCGATGCCGTGGGAGTCGCGCTGCCAGGCATCGTCCGCAACGGCGTTGTGGACGACGCGCCCAATCTTCCCCAACTGAAAGGCGTCCGCATCGCCGACGAAATTGGCGCCATGCTGAAAACCCACGGCATCAACGTGCCGATCACAGCAGTTAACGATGCCGATGCCGTTGCCGCCGGACTGGCCGCCGCGCAGGGCAAACTGCAGCAGATGATCCGTGTCTGGACGATCGGCACCGGCATCGGCTTTGGCCGTTATCCACTCACGGACGGAGTGGGCGAAAGCGGCCACTCAACCGTAACGCTGGACGAGAAGGAAACCTATTGCGGCTGCGGCGGCCGTGGTCACATCGAGGGAATCATGGGCCATCGCGCCATGCGGCTGCGCTTCCTGGACATGGAGCCGGAAGACGTTTTCGCCGCCGCTGAGGAAGGCGATACACGCTGCCTGGAGTTCAAAAAACTCTGGCACAAGGCGCTCGCTGCCGGTACGGCCAGCAGCATCCACCTGAGCGGCGCGGGCAAATTCTACGTGACGGGTTACAACGTGCGCTTTGTGGATTTGTCCATGCTTCACCACTACATTGAGCAAATGGTGCGTATGAGTCCGCTGCAGGCCTTCTCCGTCGAGATACGCCCAGAAGATGTTCGCAGCGAAGTCGTCGGCGCCGCTGTGATCGCACGCCAGGCCGCGCGCGCTGGCGCAGAGGCGACGCATATTGCCGCCACTGCCTGAGCCGACTCGCTAAACTGGACAGATGGAGCAGTCGCACCGTACGCCACGAATCGAGCAGCCGGAAGATCTGCGCGCGTTGCAGGAGAGGTTGAGGTACACCTTCCGTTCACCCGCCCTGCTGGAACTCGCCCTGACCCATCGCTCCCTCGCCGAGGAGAAAGGGCAAAATGAAACTTCCGCCGACAATGAGCAGCTCGAGTTCCTGGGCGATTCCGTACTGGACCTGGTGATCACTGAGCTACTCATGGAGCGCTTCGCCCACCGCCGCGAGGGCGACCTGACCCGTATGCGGGCGCTGCTGGTGAGTCGGGAGAGCCTCAGCGAAGTCGGCGTCCGCCTTCAACTGGGCGACCTGCTGCGTTTGGGACGGGACCTTGAAAATAGCGGAGGCCGCCAACGCACCTCACTGATCGCCAACGCAGTGGAAGCTCTACTGGCAGCCATCTACCAGGACAGCGCTCAGAAAGGTCTGGCGACAGTCCGCGGCTTGGTGCTGCGGGAAATTTTTGAGCCGCATCTGCCGGAGCTGGAGCAGGCCGCGGCTCAGGGCGCTCGTTTTGGCGTGATGGGCGATTGGAAGTCAGCCTTGCAGGAGTTGGTGCAAGCTCGCGGGGAGCGCGCGCCGCAGTACCGTAATGCCGGTGAGTTGGGAGAGACTCAGCAGGAACGGCGGTTCATTGAAGAAGTGCTCATTGGCACGGAAGTCTTGGGCCGTGGCGAAGCGCGCAACCGAAAACAGGCGCAAAAAGCTGCGGCTGCTGAGGCTTTCCGCAGACTGAGCGCGGCTGAAGCAGGCCACTTGCATGGGTCATCCCAATGAGCGAGGGCGCACAACACGAGGCGGCTTTAACGAAAGGGTCAGAAGGGCCAGGCTTTGAAATCGATTCCGCAAAGGCTGAGGGATGTGGCGAAGGACCGAACGGGCACTTCGGATCTGCGACGCTGGGTGAAGGAGCGTCCGCGGCACAGCCCGCCCCGCCTGCCGTGGCGGGCGAAAGCAGTCCATCTATGCGGCGGAGGCACACCCGCAGCTCTTTTCGGCTACGCTGGACCGCGGTGGACGCCGCCGGGGAGATGTGTGCCTCGCTTTCGCGGCTGACAGTCATCGCTCTTTTTGTCATAGCGTTTCTCTTCCAGCCATTCCAAATTCCGTCTGGCTCCATGGAGAGAACACTGCTGATCGGCGACTTTGTGCTCGTCAACAAGCAGGTTTTTGCGCCTGCTGGCCGATGGCGATGGCTGCTGCCCTACCGTGATCCGGTGCATGGCACACTGGCCGTCTTCCATTACCCGGTGAATGGGGCGGAGCTCCTGGTAAAACGCATCATCGGCCTACCTGGAGATCGCCTGCGTCTGCGCGACAACACCGTCGTCCTCAACGGTGTGCCATTACCCGAAGCCTATGCACGGTACCGTGCCGCTGGCCGTTCCAGCTTTCGTGACCGATTCCCAAATCTTCAGGAGGCTGACCCGACGGTGGAGGCGGGCTGGTGGCTGGAGTTGCGGTCACGAATCCAAAAAGATGAGCTTCCAGTCCCGGATGGCAGATATCTTGCTTTAGGGGATAACCGCAACAATAGCCAAGATAGCCGTTTCTGGGGTTTTGTTCCTCGTGTGAACATCGTAGGTGAGCCCATATTGGTGTATTTCTCCATAGACAGGAGCGGACCATCACTGCGGATGCGTCCAGAGAGGGTTTTGCACCTGCTGCACTAAACCCTACGGAAGCGGAGAACTGCTCACCAAAGTCCCCACGAGCGTGAGATATAGTCGCTCAGACTCATGCCGACAAGAACCAGAAACGTGAAAAAGCCGGATGCAACAGTGAGCTTTACAAGGCGAGAACTGTACTTGACGTGCATAAAGAAAAGCACCACAAAGACGGCCTTGGTACAGGCAATCGCAATCGCCAGGGGCGCATTCAGTGGACCCAGTGGAACATAGGCGAAGCCGACCGTGGCCAGCGTACCCACCATAAGCACCCCAAATATCGCTACATACATGAGAGGACTTACGATGTGGTGGGCCACATGCTCAGGGTTATTTACGTTCGCGTCATCCTTGGTATCAAGGTTTGCGTGATCGGTTGTTACGGGCGAACCCGAAGCGACCGCCTGATCGCCGACTTTGGTTCGTGCTGGTTCGCTCATGCCTTGGATCCCTTTCTGACCAGTTCGGTATGCACAGCTTACTTAGTGCCCCGGATGAGTCAGTCGTTAGTGGCGATTAATCAGGTATAGAAATGGAAAAAGAAAAATCCAGACGATGTCAACGAAGTGCCAGTACAGACCGAAATTCTCGATCGGCTGGACGTAGCCGGACGTATACGCACCCTTATTAGACTGCCAAAGCAATGCGATTAGAATTCCGAGACCGATAATCATGTGCAGAGCGTGTACGCCCGTCATGGCGAAGTAAAGCGAGAAGTAGATCTGCGTATGATTCGCCATGTCCACCGGCAGAGCTTTTTCCTTGACGTCTCTCGGGTGCACGAAATCGGAGATATCAAAGCTCGCGCCTGGAACGTGATGTTCAGCAAACTTGTCGTAATACTCGCCTGTTTTTATACCGAGAAAGGCAAAGCCGAGCACAACGGTAGCAAGTAAAAAGATCTGTAGCAGCTTCTTGTTCTTTGTCTCAGCGGACCATACAGCCATAGCCATCGTAAGGGAGGAGGTGATTAACACAATCGTGTTTATCAGCCCCATCGGAACCGAAATGGAGTTCGACGCACAGACAAAGGCGTCGTAGTACCAGTTTCGGTACAGCAGGTAGGCCATAAAGAGGCCACCAAAGAACATGATCTCCGTCAGCAAAAAGAGCCACATCCCAAAGCTGGCTGCTTCGCGCTGCTGCTCTGCAGTCTCAAAGTGGTGCCGCTGATAAAACGGATGATCGTGCACGTCATGGGACGGCTCAATCGCCGGTGCCGGCGGATGGGTAATTTCCGAGATCGTCGTGCTCACCGACATCGTCCTTGATTCCTCTCCTGCACGGAACCGGCCAATCGGCCGGTTCCGCTTTGTGCTCTGATTCTTTACTACTTGACCTGACTAGCTTACCGGATTATGCGACCACCGTGGCGTTCTCACGCTCGGTCTTATGTGCCAACCACTCGTAGTCATAAGCCTCCCAGTTCACAATTGGCGTTTCATGGAAGTTCTCAGTGAGCGGCGGCGACTGAATCTGCCACTCCAGGCCGGTTGCCTGCCACGGATTGTTGCCGGCAATGGCACCGTACTTTAAAGACCAGCCCAGGTAAATAAGTGGAAGCACATAACCTACACCCAGCACTGTCGCACCAGCGGTTGAGAGGACGTTGAGGACCTGAAACTCATCAGGATAGGCGTGGTAGCGGCGGGGCATACCCAAGTAGCCGACCACGAACTGTGGGAAGAAGGTCAGGATAAAGCCGATGAATGTTGTTATAGCCGCGAGCTTCGAAATCGACTCCGGATACATCCGACCCGTCATCTTGGGCCACCAGAAGTGGATGCCTGCGAGGAAAGCCATCAGCATGCCGCCGACCATCACAAAGTGGAAGTGCGCCACGATGAAGTAGGTTTCTGTAAGGTGGATGTCCATGCCAAGGGAGCCCAAAAATACACCCGTAAGACCGCCGATGGTGAAAAGGCCAATGAAGCCAAAGGCATAAATCATTGGCGTCTCGAAAGTAATCGAACCCTTCTGCAGCGTGAATGACCAGTTGAAGATCTTAATGGCGGAGGGCACGGCCACCAGCATGGTCAGCAGTGAGAAAACCAGCACCGAGTAGTTGGATACACCCATGATGAACATATGATGCGCCCAGACAAAAAAGCCAAAGAGCGCGATGGCGACCGAGGAGAAAGCCACGGCTGTATAGCCAAAGACGCGCTTGCGGCTGAATGTGGAGATGATCTCACTGATCACACCAAAACCCGGCAGGATCATGATGTATACCGCGGGATGCGAGTAGAACCAGAAGAGGTGCTGGAAGAGCAGTGGATCGCCGCCCTTTTGGGGGTCAAAGACACCGATACCAATGGTGCGCTCAAGCGCAACCAGGACCAACGCGATTGCAAGAACAGGTGTGCCCAACACCATCATGATGCTGGCAGCATAGTTCGACCACACAAAGAGCGGCAGCCGGAACCACGTCATTCCCGGTGCACGCATGCGGTGAATGGTCACGATGAAGTTCAGGCCGGTAAAGATCGACGCAAATCCCGCAATAAAGATCGCTGTCGCGGCAGTGATGACGTGGGTATTTACATAATGCGTGGAGAGCGGCGTGGTGAACGTCCAGCCGGTGTCGACACCGCCCAGAACCAGAGCCGCCAGCACAAACGTGCCGCCGATCATGTACAGGTACCAGCTCAGAAGATTGATCTTCGGAAACGCCAGATCCTTGGCGCCAATCATGATCGGTATCAGGAAGTTGCCGAGCGTAGCCGGCACAGACGGTACCAGGAAGAGAAAGATCATCACAACGCCATGCATCGTGAACATCTTGTTATAGGTGTCTGCCGCCATCAGATCGCCCGCCGGGGTCAGCAATTCCAGCCGAATCATGCCGGCAAAGAAGCCCCCCAGGAAGAAGAAGAAGGTGATCGAGATCAGGTACAGCATGGCTATCCGCTTGTGATCGCCAGTGAGCAACCACGAGAGCAGGCCATGCTCGTTGTTCAGGTAACTCGTCTTCGGGAGCGTCGCTGTGCGCTGGTCCGGCAGCGAGACGATCGTAGTGCTCATGGCTTCACCATATCCGGCGTGGTCGGCGCCGCATCGTTTGACCCGGTAGTGACCAGCGTTTGCTGGTTGCGGTAGTTGCTCTTCAGGGTTTTGATGTATTCGACGAGGTCAATGAGACCCTCTTCGCTCACCTGGCCCTGATAGGTAGGCATAATTGCTTTATAACCCGCCGGGACGTGCTGCGACGGATTCAGAATCGTGTCACGCAACCAGCCATCGGTCGCAATCTGGGTGGTGCCATCGTCCATGGAAATCTTGGCACCGTACACACCGGAAAGATTTGGCCCACGCGCTGTGGCTGTTCCATTGTGACAGCTGTTACAGCCGAGCGAACTGAACAGGCGCTCTCCGTTTTGTGCGAGACTCATGCCGCTCGTGGAGGACTCTGTCCACTTCTGATAGTCGTCTGGGGACATCGCCGTGATCGAGCCAATCATACCGCTGTGCAGCGTACCGCAATACTGCGTGCAGAAGAGGTGATAAACGCCCGGCTTCGTGGCATTGAACCACACCGTGGTGTAGCGGCCGGGAATCACCTCACGCTTCACTCGAAACGCAGGAATCGAGTACGAGTGGAAAACATCCTGAGAGATCATGGTGAGCTGAACCGGGCGGCCTATCGGCACATGCAGGGCGTTAATCTCATGTTGTCCGCCGGGGTGCTCAGCTTTCCACATCCACTGTTTCCCGACGATGTATATCTGCATCGCGTTAGTGGGTGGATTGTAAATACGGAAGTACAACCATGCGCCCCAGACGAAGATGAACAGGAAGATGCCCAGTGGAATGATGGTCCACGTTGCTTCCAGAATCGTGGAACCTTCAATTTGAACAGCCTCTGGACTGCGTTCCGCGCGATACCGTACGGAAAAGCCGAAGACAAGCGCACCGACCAGCACGACACCAAAAAGTGTCATGCCCCAAAGAAATAAATACAGTGCATCGGTCCACGGGGCGATTGTGGATGCTTCCTCTGGCCAGATGGCGAAGGTCGTCAACCACTTGGTAAGGAACTGCCATAGCACCGGACTAATATTCGACATCGTAGCCTTACTTTCTTCCTAGAATCTGACCCGTTGTGGAGACTCTATGCTCATACTGCTTTCTACTGCAGCAAACCCACTGTTTCGCCTTCAGCAAAGACCCCAGCAAATCTTTTCACCCGCGACGGGCTGCGACGCTTCTTCTCGTCAGATGCTGCTGTTCTGCAGCCAACCTGTGATCCCGGCGGAACATGAGGAACATGAAGCCACCCAGGCCGGCCAGAGTCACCATCCCACCAAGCTGAACCACGCGGGCCACCCAAAGGGTATGTTTATTCCGGTGCGGATCATAGTGGTAGCAGTAGGTAAGAATGTTTGCAACCGGTGAGCCAATCTTGTTGCCGGAAGCCTCCACCAAGCCGAGCAGCACGTCCTTTGGGGAGTACTCAACACCCAGGTAGTACTGCGCAACCTTACCCTCCGGCGTAACGATCTGGATGGCGCTCGAGTGAGCGTATTGCGTGATTTTGCCGTCCGGACCGGGAACCTTCATGTAGCCGAAGCCAACCGCCTTGCTTACGGCATCGATGGAAAGTTGCGGACCCGTGAGAAAGTGCCATCCATCTTCAGTCCCGGGTCGCGCGTACCGCTTGGTGTAGAGCGCCTTCTTCTTGGCCCCCATAGCCGGCGTCTCTGTTGGATCAATAGAAGCAATGATCACCTGGAAGTCCTTACCGGTATTCAGGTGAACCATGGCGAGCGCCCGAGTCAGGCCGTCCAGTTCCTCAGAGCAAAGCATTGGGCACTGGTAGTACACCATGACGAGGATAGCCGGCTTGCCCGCCTGAAAGTAATCGCCGAGATGGATCGACTTGCCTGTCTCGTCGACGAACGCGGCACTCATCGGCAACTGCCCATTCAGGTGCTGCTCAATACTCGCGCTTTTCAGGACTGCCGGAAGTTCGTTGCCATACTGATCGCCCGTTTGCTTGTCGCCGTACCCGGCAACTTGCGCGCATGCCAGTCCGGATGTGAGTAGAACCAAGAGCGACGCAACGCCCAGCAACCGGCTGAGGCTGCCCATTCCCTGCCGGATTGTCATCGCATTTCGCATTGCCGTCCTGAAGGGCGCCGTTGTCCTCGCCCGCTTACTTGCCTAACTTCGCGTGCTCGGCGGGAGCACTGCCGTTCTCAAACTTCATCTTCTGACCGCGGGCTTCAATTTGCTCCAACTCGTAGCTGGTGCGGGCAAAACCGTTGGTCAGAGGTGGCGTGACCTTGTGATCCACATCGCCCTGCATCAATGCAATTTGCTGGGCGGATGCGGGGCTCGCCGTACCTCCATTGGACGCCGGAAGGCCCCGGTTTACAAGCAACTGCATAGCCACGTTTATCGGTATCCGGACAGCTCCAGACGCGCTGTGTTCCCCCGGTTCGTGAGCGGTATAGTGCGTCAACAACAGATCCTCGCGCGCGTGCAAATCACTGGTGGACTGATTGGAATCGTCAGCATCCAAGCGGGGACGCGGAAAGCTTTGTGCAATGATGGCGCTCTCATGCTGCTCCATCGCGGGATTGTTGCCCATGCTTTCACCCCGGTGCAAGCCGACTGGCGTACCGCCGGCACTGGCCTGCTGTGGGTTGTGCGTGGCATCACCTTCATCCTGCCTTAGCAGACCGAAGTTGATAGCTTTACCCATCGCGTAGCAGAGGATAAAGAAGACCGCCAGAAAGCCAACCAGACCAGCAAGGAAAACGACGATGCCCCGGGTATTGACATCCGTGACTTCGTATCCAGGACGTTCTGCGTCTATCTTCGGTGCGGGGTGTGGCATCGGCTTTTCCAGGCCATGTTCGTCATGATGCTCAGTGGGCATGTTCCGGCTCCAGAATCTCCGCCGTGTGCGGATCGTTGAGGACGATGATCGGGCGTGAGGCCAGATTCGTCAGGTAGTACGCGAGCCACAGGCCCAGGATGCCCGCCGGTACCGTTAGGTACGCGAGCATGGTGAGGCCGGCGTGGCCAAAGTTATTCATCGACTCCGGGAAGTTCGGCTCAATGAGCCAGAACAGATCGAAGGCGCGGGCGAAGACCATAAAAGCCGTCAGTGCCAACATCTTGCTGCGCTCCCGTTTGAACGACCGGCTCAACAAAAAGGTGAATGGAATGACCCAGTGGAAGATGAAGTCAAGCGAGCAGATTGTCCACCAACCCCCACGAATGCGATGGAGGTAGAAATGAATCTCTTCCGGTGAGTTGGCCGACCAGATGATCAGAAACTGCGCAAACGTCAAATAGATGTTCAGCATGACAAAGCCGAACAGAAACTTGCCAAGATCGTGCTGCTCGGTGACGCGCAAGGCTGTCGAAAAGGGTTGCTGCCGTGCTAGGCGGATGATGGTGTGAATGCCGACTGCCAGCACCAGATAGCCTTGACCCACCAGGAACTGCAGGCCCCACATGGTGGAGTACCAAGTGATGTCCATCGACATCATAAGGTCGATCGCCACCACGGTAAGCAGCACCACGTAAATCAGAATGCCGATACCGGAAAGGTTCTCCGACCTGATCCGCCAATATTCGAAGCTGGCCAGCGTACCGGCCCGCGGGTCGGCATCGCGCTGAAGGGACCACTTGTCCAGAAGCCCCTTCCAGGTAAACATAAATGCGAAAACCACACCCATCTGGAGTGAAACACTGAGGGGAGAAAGCATCAGGCGCTTCCAGTCCAACGCGTGCGCCTCACCCTCGGTCAGCAGGTGGTTGGCCAGGGCACCGTGGACGGAATTCTCAGTCGGGTAGGCCATCCAGAGATACAGGTGCTTGCCGAAAAACATGAGCGGAATGAAGAGCCCGACCAGCATCGGCAAGGTGTTCGCCATTGCTTCGAGCGGGCGGCGGAGCACGAGGCCCCACTTGCCACCCGAGATGTACTGCAGCATGAGCACAACGAGGCCGCCGCCGCACAGGGAAAAGACCATGACCCAGCTCAGCAGGTACGCCCTCATGAAGTGCTCACGGCCTTCATGCGAGATCAGGAAGAGCAGTGATAGGATCAGGCCGGCCGCGCCACCGATCAACGCACGCCCGCGCGCGGCCAGCACGGAAGCAGGGGCGGCGAGGCTCTTGGGCAGCACCCGCGGCCCATGACTCGTGTGCAGAGCGTGCGCATGCCCAAAGTCGTGACCACCCATATCCAGTTCTGCTTCGTGTCCGTGTGCCATTCGTTCTCTCGTCCTGATTCGTTCGCCGTAACTGTCGACTCGGCCTGCCTTGCAATGACGGTTAGCGCGGCCCGTTCAGAGTTGCCGGACTGGCGGATGATTCCGGATTCTGCTGAATGGGGGACTGCACCTGGCTGCCTGTCTGGTTCCCCTTGGTGTTCTCTGTCTGCCCGGGGTGGGTCGCTGCACCGTTATAGCTGCCGTCTCCCTTGTCCCAGGGAATGCCGGCGTTGATGTCCGGTGTACCGTAGACGGCGGTCGCCGGGAGTGACCACTCGGAAGCGAAGTTGCGCGGTAAGCCTTCGCGCTCCGCCACATCCCCGAGCCGTTCGATTTTGTTGCCGCCCGCATCTGAGTCCGTTGCGTTCTGACTGAGTTGTAGTGCTCGAATATACGCCACCACGGCCCAGCGATCCTCGATCGTGAGCATGGTTCCGTACTCCGGCATGGCTCCGTAACCATTCGCAATTACATTATAGAAATGTCCCAGGGGTGCGTTACGCAGCCGGTCGATGTGGAAGTTGCCGGCGGGCCGGTAACCGCGCTGCACAACGATACCGCCTCCGTTGCCCACGCGTGAGTGACAGGCGGTGCAGTACACGTTATAGCGTTCCTGGCCGCGGGCCATCAGTTCCGGCGTGAGTTGCATCGGCATGCCGTCGCCCTCTTTGCCGTTGGTAAAGCCCGTCATGAAGTAGCTTCCTTCATCAAGCTGTCCACGTGCGACGGAGTTCACCACCTGGGGGCGCGCCGACCGGCCGTCCGCGTAAAGGGTCGTACCGCGCTGCGGATAAAATTTGGGCTGGTTATGCATATCCTGCCGGCAGCCGGCCAGGCCAAGCATGCCCGTGGCCGCCAATGTCATGGTTGCCAAACGCCGCATAAGCACTTGTGTGCTTTTTTTTCGGTTGTCTACTTGCTTCTTCACAGATCCACCTCCACCACACTCACGGCGTGGAACTGCTCCAGAAACTGCCGGGTCTCCACAACGTCAAAACGTGGATCGGTGGCTTCCAGGCATAGAAAGAACTTGTCATCCGTCGCACCCGTGCGGAAATTGGGAGCATTGAAGAGTGGGTGGTAGGGCTGGGGCAGACCATTGAGCGCCAGCATGGAGAACGCCGCCGACAGGCCGGCGAAGAGAATGGTCCACTCATACGCCGGAATGATGAAAGCCGGCCACGAAAAAAGTGGGCGGCCCGCAATGTTCTGCGGGTATGAAATAGCCGACATCCAGGTCTGCATCAGGAACGCGGTAATCAGTCCCATGACACCACCCAGCAGTGTCAGCATAGGTACGCGTGTCGAGTGCACGTCCAGCGCTGACGCAGCTTCTTCCACCGGATAAGGCGTGTAGCACTCCATCCGGCGGAAGCCAGCCGCGCGGGCCTGCTCGGTCGCATACACCATCGCCCGAGGCATGTTGAACTCAGCTAGGTAGCCGTAGATTCCCTCTTGGATTGGCATCAGGCAGTCTCGTTTACTGTTTCTTCGGCGTCCAGGTCACCCGCCAGCTTGGTCTGTGGCAGCATCATCTTGATCTCGTTCATCGGAATCATGGGAGCCAGCCGCACAAAAAGCAGGAACAGGCTGGTGAACAGGCCGATAGTGCCGATGTACAGCATGTAGTCCCATTTGGTAGCGCGATACGTGCCCCAACTGGAAGGTAGGAAATCGCGGTAGAGCGAGGTGACCACGATAACAAAGCGCTCAAACCACATGCCGATATTCACCACGATCGACAGGCAGAACAGGTAGGCGACGTTGGTGCGGAGACGGCGCCACCAGAGTGTACCCAGCGGAATCGCAATGTTGAACAGAATGAGCAGCCAGTAACCCCAGCCCATGGGCCCAAACATGCGGTTCCACATCATGAACCACTCCCAGTGGGAGGCGGAGAACCAGGCCATAAAGACTTCCAGGCCGTAGCCATAGGCCACAATCAGGCCAGTGCCCAGCATGACCTTCGCCATGTTGTCCAGATGGCGCAACGTGACCAGATCTTCCATATGGTAGAACTTGCGGATTGGGATGGCCAGAGTGAGCACCATGGCGAAGCCGGAGTAAATGGCGCCCGCAACGAAGTACGGCGGGAAGACCGTGGTATGCCAGCCCGGCAGGGCCGCGACCGCAAAGTCAAAGCTGATGACCGTGTGTACTGAAAGCACAAGCGGCGTAGACAAGCCGGCCAGCAGGAGCGATGCCGTCTCATAGCGCATCCAGTGCCGGGTAGAACCGCGCCAGCCGAGCGACAGGATGCCGTAGAACCACTTGGCGAAGGGATGTTCTGCCTTGTCGCGCAGTGTGCCGAAATCGGGCACCATGCCGATGTACCAGAAAACGATCGAAATCGTTGCGTAAGTCGAGACGGCAAAGACGTCCCAGCAGAGCGGCGAGCGGAACTGCGGCCACAAATTCATGGTGTTGGGCAGCGGCAGCAGCCAGTACCCAAGCCACGGCCGGCCAATGTGCAGCACCGGGAACATGCCCGCGCAGACCACGGCAAAGATCGTCATGGCCTCCGCAAAGCGGTTGATTGAATTGCGCCAGCCCTGCTTGAAGAGCAGCAGGATCGCCGAGATCAGCGTGCCGGCGTGGCCGATACCGATCCACCAGACGAAATTGATGATGGCAAAACCCCAGGCGCCGGGGATGGTGACACCCCAGATGCCTACGCCCTTCAGCAGCAGCCAGGTCACGGCAATGACCAGGAACGTGGCGACGCCACCCGCCGTGATCAGGCCGAAAAACCAACCGAGGGGTGTGTGCGAGGTGAGCACGACTCCCGCGATTTTTTGCGTGACCGAGCGGAAGTTGTGACCGGGCGCAATCACGGCATATTCGCCGGTGCGCGGGTCGATCATGGGGTCATTTACGGGATGACGAAGAGGTTCACTGATCGGTTTGGTCGCCATTACACCGTCTCCAGCTCTGGGTTCGGGTTGGATACACCCGCGATGTAGCTCGTTCGCGGACGGAAATTCAGGTCGGCCAGCACCTGGTAGCTGCGCTCTTCTGCCTTCAACTTGGCAACGCGGCTGGTGCGGTCGTTAATGTTGCCAAAGCTGATCGCTTCGGTCGGGCAGACTTCCTGGCAGGCGGTCAGGATTTCTCCATCGCGCACTGGGCGGGCTTCCTTGTCGGCTTCGATCTTGGCATATTCAATGCGTTGTACGCAGTAGGTGCACTTCTCCATGACGCCACGCGAACGCACGGTGACCTCCGGATTGCGCATGAACTTCAGCGATTCCGTTTCGTAATCCTGGTAAAGCAGGAAGTTAAAGCGGCGGACCTTGTATGGGCAATTGTTGGAGCAGTAGCGCGTGCCCACGCAGCGGTTGTAGACCATGGTATTCAGGCCTTCGGGCGTATGCACAGTTGCACCCACCGGGCACACCTGCTCGCAGCCGGCGTTTTCACAATGCTGGCACATCATGGGTTGAAAGTGCGCCTTGGGCGCGTGCAGATCGCCTTCAAAGTAGGTGTCGACGCGAATCCACTGCATGTTGCGGCCGATCTTCACCTGCTCACGGCCGATAACCGGGATGTTGTTCTCGGCATAGCAGCTCACCACGCAGGCATTGCAGCCAGTGCAGCTGTTCAAGTCAATGGCCATCCCCCAGGCGTTCTGGATGGAGCCGTTCGCCCGGTCCTGGTGCGTGTAGGTCCAGGCATTCGGAAAGAAGCTCTCCTCATGGTCGGGCGTTTCCCGCATCGCGCTGCCTTCATGGGCATATCCGGGCGTCTTCTTAACTTCGGCGATGGGGGCGGTGCGGATGACGCCGCGCTCCATCGCCTCATGACCCGGCAGGGACTCGCCGCCGCTGGTGTTGGGATGGGCCAGATCGCTCTGTGCCATCTTGCCGCGGGTATCCATGGAATGCACGCTAGTGACGCAAAGATCGTGTTTCTCGCCGGTCTTGGTGATCTTCAAGCCCTGCGCGAAGTACGGTGATGCGACGCTCTGGATATTGTAGGCGTTGGAACCGACGAACTGCGCGTTGCGGCCATACCAGCGGCCCTGGCCGAAGTGGACCGTCACCACACCGTCGGCATGGCCCGGCACCATAAGCGGAGGGATCCTCAGCTTCAGGCCGTTCACTTCCAGGTCCACGAGCTCGGTTTCGTCCAGCTTGAGTTCGGCCATGGTCGCCATGCTCATCAGGGCGGCGTTATCCCAGCTGAGGTGCGTGATCTGACGGGGCGTTTCCTGCAGCCATCCGTTGTTGGCATAGCGGCCGTCGTACACGCCAGGGTCAGCGCGGAAGATCAACTCCATGCCGCCGTTGTTTGATTGCTGCGCCGTGTTTGCCGTGGCAGCTGCGGAGGGTCGCAGCGACGTGGTCTCAAAGGCACTACCCTGCACCCAGCCGTCGTGCAGCGCCTTGCGCCAGCCCGCGTCCGCATCGCCCTTCAGGTAGCTCTTGCTGTTCGCCTGGACGATTTCAAAGGCGCTCAGGCCGGGGTTGTCCAGGAGCGTCTGCAAAACCTCATGAGCGGTGACGCCGCCATAGAGCGGATCGATCATCGGCTGAACGATGCTGATGGAGCCATCGTAAGCCCGCGCATCCGACCAGCTTTCCAGGTAGTGCGCCTGGTTGATGTGCCAGGTGGTCAGCGCGCCAGTCTCATCAGTGTGCTGGCCAAGATGCGCGGTGAAGGGTACACGGGTAGCTGCGTCTCCAAAGTGGAGGTCGGCCGGCGTGGAATAGATCGGATTCCCGCCAAGAATGATGAGTGCCTGAACCTGGCCTGCCGCCATGGCGTTGACCAGGTTGCGCAGGTCGGCAGTCTGCTCCGAGGGCATTTCCGCGACAGGTCTGGTGTAAAGGACAGTCGAGCCGACGGCGCCAAGCTGCGCATTCATTGCATAGGCAGCAGCATGCACTTCAGGGGCGGTCTGCTCACCGGGTATGACCACGGCACGGCTGCCGGCCTTCTTCAAATCGCCAAGCAGCGCACGGAGGAATTTGTCAGCATCTTCATTGCCGGCGAAGCTGCCGCCAGACGTAAGTGCCGCCGCGAAGCGCGTCATGTCGCTCGGCTTCAGCGCGAGCCGGTGGTCGGCCTTGGCACCGGTGACGGTGGGCATGGACTCGACGACGTACATGCGGTTCATCGACTTGCCCTCTTCATACCGGTGGCGCTCGGCGTAACCGGCGCTCATCGGCAGAAAGCCGGGGAAAGCGTTGGACTGTAGAAAATCCGCACCCAGCGAGAGGATGACGTCGGCGTTCTCCAGCTTGTACTGCGCATCGACATACTGGCCAAAGGCGGCCTTGGAAGCGATGCGCGCACTGTCACGGTTCACCGGCTCCCACTGCACAAGCTTCGCACCGGGGTACTTCGCCTGCACTGCCTTCCACTGCGCCGCAAGCGTGGGAGAAGTGATGGTCTCGGACAGAAACACCAGACCGTTGCCGCCGGGCATCTTCTCAATCTGCTCGGTAAAAGCCGTTTGAAAACCGGCAAAGTCGGAATTGACGCTTTGCCCCATCGTGCGATGGATGACATGCTTGGAGCGATCCGGATCGTACAGGTCAAGCAGCGTTGCCTGAGTGAACAGGTCGGTCTTCCCCTTGCTCATGGGGTGTTCCGGATTGCCCTCAATTTTGATCGGCCGGTATTCCCGGCTGCGAACCAGCACCGGCACCGCACCCGTGGAGAAGGGATACGCGGTGGCGAAGAAATTCGGTTTGCTGATAATCAGGTCTGTCGGCTGCTTGATGTACGGGTAGATCTGCTCGTCCGGCTGCTTGGTGCAGCCCGTTACGCCGGCCAGGGCCAGCGAGGCACCCATGACCTTCATAAACGAGCGGCGGGAGAAGCCATCGGTCAGTTCGGAGGTCTGGCGCGGAAACTCCTCCTGCACCATCTCCATGAAGCCCGGCGCGTCCGCCAGTTCATCGATCGACTGCCAGAAACGCTTGCCCGCCTTCTTGCCGTCCAGACGCGTGCGTACCTCTGCCAGGGTCAACTTTGCGGGCTTGATCTCCGTAACGACCATCACGCTTGGACTGGTTGTGCTTTCTGCCATGCTGCCGATCTTTTCCGCTATTTCGTTAGGGATTGCGTTCCGCAGGGGAGTCATTGAGGTACTCATCGGTGACATACCTCGCAACTCTGCAGTTCGTTGGGGGTGCGAATACGGTAATGGTCGTAGAGGTAGCCGCCCAATGCAGCCTGCGAGGTGAATTTCGTATACGTCGCCGGCAGGATCGCGCCTGTCTCTGTGTCGGAGTAAGTCTTACCCGCGCCATTGATGGGGTTTGGCTGAAGCTGCACGCCTACGCCGCCGGCTGACTTGCCGCTGCCTCCCGTTGCGGAGCCACCCTCCACCTGGAGCATTGCCAGCTGTGGATTGCCCTGCTGCGGATCCTTGGTTACGCAGTTGACCTGCTGTGCGGTAGGACCGCCCTTGCCCGTTTCCGCGCACCAAACCGGCTTGTCGCCCGTGGGTCCGCTCCACGCCATGTTGTAGATCTCGCTGGTGGGCCGAAGGTTCTTGCCCGGGTTACGGTGGCAGTTCAGGCACCATTCCATCTGGAGCGAGTTCTGCATGTACATGATCGGCATCTCATCGACTCGCCCGTGGCAGCTGGCGCAGCCGATGCCCTTGTTTACGTGGATCGCATGGTTGAAATACACATAATCCGGAAGGTCGTGCACACGGATCCACTTGATCGACTGACCCGTTGCCCAGCTCTGGCGGACCGGCTCCAGCATGGCCGCATTCGTCCAGATCTGTGAGTGGCAGTTCATGCACGTTTTGGTGGGCGGAATGCCGGAGTACGCGGCTTTTTCCACGGAAGTGTGGCAGTACTGGCATTGAATGCCCAGACCCTGGACGTGGTGACGGTGCGAAAACGGCACCGGCTGGTCAGCGCGCTGACCCTGTTTGGTGACCCAGGGGGAGCGCTGCAGGCTGTTAAGTGCCACGCCCAGTGCCACCACCAGTAACCCGGTCAGTACAAGGCCTGCGCGGGCCAGGGCGTTTGAACTGCGGTCAAATACTTGCGCCATCGGTGCGTCCTGCTTCCTCGAATCCGTCCCAAGAACCCTGAATGGTCGGGTTGTTCTGCTGCCCGCCGGTTTGCGGAGCTGTCGCGGGTCAGGCCATGACTCGCCGGTTCTATGCTGTTGCGTGCCGGTTGCCGTTCGAGCTTCCTGCGTTGCAACCTGTTCAATGAAAACTATAGCAGCGGCAGAGGCCCGCTTCCCGTCAGAGCCGCGCCACGGCTACCGCTTTGCTTTGAATAACATCGATTATCGATGCCGGGCGTTGTTCGCGCCGCACGAGGGGGTGCGGAGCCTACCTGCGTAGAACACCATCGTCTAAAGCGGCTGCGGCTGGCCAATGTATTTGCCTTCATGTGACTGGCAGATGCTTCCGGATTCACACGCTTAAGCTCCAGTCTGCCGGAGCAAGAGAAGGTCGCAGATCACGGGTGGGTACAGCCACCCGGCACCAGCCACGCCGTCCACGCTGGCTCGTCGATTTCACTGGCCGCGACTCTCCGGACCATGGACTCTGTTTCTTGGGTGCAGGAAAGTTCCATGCGATTGCCGCCGAGGAATACCAGGATAGCTGTAGGCCAATCCGCGTATTCCCATCGATGAATACGTGATTTTTGATCAGCCCCCTCCCGAGCGAGGCAGCTAAGCCGGCAACGCTCGTTCCCGGCTCGTAAAAAAGTGCGGTTTTCAGCCCGGTCCAAGGCAGACCGGAACAGGTTCCCATCTCGTAGCCCGGGGGAACCCCCGAAGTTCGATGGATTCCGAATGCATGACGCGGATGAGGTCTTCAGGTGGGAAAGAAACGGGCATCTCAATACCAGAATTTCAGTCGGTTACTGCGCGAGGCGCTGATAAACTTCGCGGTACTCCGATTCTGATTCCCGGTAGAGGCGCATACCCTCCTGAAAAGAGATACGTGAAACAGAGTCCGCGACACTCTCCTTTTGAGACAGGCATAGGACCGTGCCTGCATGCGCCCCAAGTTGGGCAACCTGTTCAGGGGAGAGAAGCACTCCCATACGCTCACTAATTCGTTCAATTATGACCGTCATTCCGCAATGAAGAATCGTTCTTCTTCTTACAACCGGCACTCTTACTCAATTCCGTAGCTATCCATTCATCCCTTCACTTTGTGGAACACTGAACCACATGCCTCGCCCTTCCGCCAATCGCAAGCCACCCTACAACACGGACGAGGCAGTGACCGCGCTGGGAGCGGCGGATGCAAGGCTTCGCCGGCTGATGGAGCGGGCCGGGCCGTTTACCCTGAAAATCTCCGGCAGCCAGTCCCCGTTCGAAGCGCTGGCGGAGTCGATCGTTTTTCAGCAGCTGCACGGCAAGGCAGCCCGGGCGATCCACACCCGGATGGTGGAGGGCTTTTCGGCCATCTGCGGCGTCGGCGTGCACCCCTTGCCACAGCACCTGTTGGACTGCCCAACGCCGCAGCTGCGCGCCGCTGGACTTTCGCACAACAAGACTCTCGCCCTGCGCGACCTGGCAGCCAAAACCCTGGACGGCACGGTTCCCTCGCTCCCCCGCATCCGGCGCATGACGGATGAGGAGATCATTGAGCACCTGACAGCAGTGCGCGGCGTGGGCAAATGGACGGTGGAGATGTTTCTGATCTTCCGGCTGGGCCGGCCAGATGTGCTGCCGGTGAGCGATTACGGCGTCCGTAAAGGATTTGCCCTGACGTTTGGAACGCTAAAGCCAGGCGACAAAGCGGGAAGCGCGGATCTGCCCACGCCCGACGTAATGGAAAAGCGCGCCAAAAAATGGCATCCCTGGTGCTCCGTGGCGAGCTGGTATCTGTGGCGGGCGTGCGACCTGGCCAGTTCCGGCATCCAAAAAGCAGGCGCAGGCGATGGAGGCTGAACCGACGATGCCTGTTCTGCTCTTCCTTGCCCGCGCATTCATTCAAACGTTTGGCATCACGCAGCCCGGTCCGCGGCAGGAACGGCGCGCTGCCTGGTTCATTGGAGCGGCGTTACTAGTCATCTTGCTGGGCGTACTGGCATGCATTGCCCTGATCGTTCTGCCACACCGCACGTGAAAGATGTTGCGACCCGAAAGCACCCTGAAAGGTGTCTTGCGCAGCGATGCGGGAAATGACGGACGTCCCGCTCGCCAGGAAAAAAAATGGGCGGACTCCAGCTTCGAATCCGCCCCCCAGAAGAACCGTGACTGTCAGCCGGAGTTCATTGGCGGCTCACAGAAATTCTGACGCTGGAAGAGCATGTTGCTTTGCAACCGAACCCGGCCCGGACTAACGGTTATCGGAATCGCTGGCACCCGGCAGCAAAATGCGCGAGGAGTGCCGCGTGAATAGCCGGTAGCGTAACTCCCGAGCGGCAATACTTCGAAATTCTGCCGCTTCGCCCCGTAGGTAGCCCTTGCAAACGCGTCCCGCAAGCCGGATCAGCCGTTCTGTCCGGCCAAACATGCCCATTCTCAGATCCCAGTATTCACACTCATCACGCAGCATCTGCCGGTATCGCTCCGGTTTCATGCGCTGCGCGCGCTGCAGAATGGCGAGTTCATGGCCGACCTGAAGATCGCCTGCCACCGCTACCCGCCTGCCTGCCTCATCCAGCCGCTTGTAGAGATCCGTATCGCTATTATGCAGGGGAAAGCGGGAATCGTACCCGCCAATTTGCCGCAGCGCGCTTAAACGCAACAATGATGTGGAATTAAGCGCGGAGGTATGGCGGCCGGAGATGCCTTCAGTCTCTGCCGTCAGAACGCGCGGAAGGAAGCCACCGATGTAGCGGAAAGGCGAGATCCTGCGGCCGTTGTCAAGGATATGCGGCACGATCGCACCCACCTCCATCACGTCTATGTATCGATCCGCATGGACGTGCACACGCTGGAGAAAGCCCGGCGGCAGGTGCGTATCCTGGTCCAGGGTGAGCAGCCAGTCGAAACCCTCGGCGGCCGCGGCGGCCATGGCATCGTTGTAGGGCTCCGCCAGACCCGGGTTATGCGGGTAGGCGCGATAGCGGACACTGCCGGGCAGGGTGCCGGGATTCTGACCGCCGGGCGTATTGTCCGCAACGGCGATGGCCAGCCGCAAGCCAGGCGACGCCGCGATGTCAGCTGCCGCCAGAAGCGTCCGCAGGCTCGGCGACTGCATCGGCTGCAAACGGTAGCAAACGATGATGGCAAAGATGCTGGTCAGCGGCCTGCCCTGGGGCGTACCCGACGAGACGCTCTGCGTTGCACTGAGGGACGATTCGGCCATGAGCGGGACCGTTGCGCGCGACGGACGCGCGAACGGCAACTCAGTATAGCTTTCACACGCTGCTTTCCGACTTGCGGAGCAGCAACGGTCAGCGCCAGAGCTACGGATATCCTGCTTCAAAGCAGCAAGTCGCGCAGCATGGCCTTTGCACCGGTTGGTGAGTAACGGCGGTAGTTCTCCTTCCCGCGCAAAACGGGCATAAAGCGTCGCAGGCGGCCGGTGGAAAGCAGTTCCAGACTGCGTTGCGCGTGCTCTGCCTTGGCACGGGCCTGCTGCAGCAGACCATCGTTGCGTCGAGGGTTTTCGGCCTCCAGAAACCTGACCAGATCGTGGAACTCCCGGGCGGTCTTGGCGTATTCCTTGCTGTTACGGTCGCGGGAAAGCTGCAGGTATCCATCAAGCCCGTGGCGAGACAGATAGCGCCGCTTCTCCGCAAGGGTGATGGGTACGCCGATCTGCTGATGGCCGTGCACACGGTAGGCCACCAGATGCTCCGGGCAGGAATGGAGCCGGCCTTCGCGGGCAAGCATCAGTGCCAGCCAGGCGTCATGCGGCCAGCTTGCCGGCATGCCGTGCAACAGCCCGCGTGCACTGCTGTGGAAAGCAAAAGCCATGCCCGTGACGACATTGCGCTGCAGTAGAACACGCAGCGCTTGCCCGGCAGCGAGCCGTGCCTGCTCCGCCGGTGTGAAGGCAAAGCTGCCCCACAGGTCTCCTGGAAGCGGCTCTGAGTCCGGGCCGATCAAGTCACCGTTGGAGAAAATGCCGCCGTGCGACGCATCTTCCGCAAAGAGAGTCCCGAGCCGTTCCAGCTTTTGCGGGTGCCACAGGTCGTCCTGGTCGGCCAGGGCGATGAGATCGCCGGAGCAGAGCTGGACGGCCTTGGCAAAGTTGCGGCTGTACCCAAGGTTCTGCTCGTTGCGAAAGATGCGTACGGGGAAGTGCGCGGACGCCCCAAACCTTTCGGCGATCGCGACAGTTCCATCAGAGGAGCCGTCGTCGCAGATGACGACTTCATCCGGCAGCCGCTGCTGGGCAGCCAGGCTTTGCAACTGCGCCTGCAAATATGTGGCGCCGTTGTAGGTGCACATCGCCACGGAGCAAGTCAGGTTCGGCACTGGACCCACTCTGCAACTTGATTCATTCTTTGCTCACTCCGGGCCCGCTCTCCACTCAGAACTCATTCTCTACCAGATCCACCCACTATCATGGGTGCTGGTGCTGTGGCATCGCTGGGAGGGCCCATGAAACGGCTGAGAAAAGAGCGCATGACTCTCGCCACAATCGCAGATGGGATCACGGACTGAGATGCGTGTGTTGATCGATGCCAGTGGCGTCACAAAGAAGAAGGCCGGCGTGGGCGTGTATGCCAAGAACCTGATCGACAGGCTGACTGTGCTTCCTGACCTGCAACTGTTTGTCGTCGCCCAGGACGACGATCCCGACTTCAACTACCCCGCTCATCCGCAGGTCCAGACAATCCGGCTGGCTTCCAGGCTATTGCGAAAGACTCCGGTCCGCATGCTTTGGGAGCAGGCGGTACTGCCTTTCCTGTTGAAGAAATACCGTATCGATGTTCTGCACTCGCTTCATTATTCTTTTCCGCTTCTGCGCGGCCGAACGAAGGGCGTCGTCACTGTCCATGACATGACCTTCTTCTCTTTACCGGAAATGCATCTCCGTTCCAAGCAGATCTACTTCCAGTTCTTTTTGCGTAAATCAGCAACGCATGCAGACGCCATCATCGTCATCTCTGAGTCCGCGCGGCGGGATTACGTGGACCGGCTTGGATCACCCAGGGGTATGCTCTCCGTGATTCACCACGGCAAAGCGGAGACCTTTGCCCCCTGCAGGGAGAACAGCTGTTTACATCCGGTCCTATCCAGATACGGCCTGCCTGATCGCTACATTCTTTACATTGGCACTATTGAGCCGAGAAAGAATCTGGTGCGGCTCCTGGAGGCCTTTGCCCGGGTCGCGCCTGAGCATCCGGACATTTCCCTTGTGATTGCAGGCATGAAGGGCTGGATGTACGACGATCTATTCCACCGTGTTCTCGAGCTTGGGATGGAAAGGCGGGTCCACTTTCCAGGCTTTATTGCCGAGGAGGACAAGCCGGCTTTGCTTTGCGGAGCTGAGGTGTTTGCCTACGTCTCTCTTTATGAGGGCTTCGGCTTGCCGGTTCTGGAGGCGCTTGCCTGCGGGATTCCAACAGTGACGAGCAACACCTCCTCCATTCCAGAGGTGGCCGGGGATGCCGCACTGCTGGTAGACCCTCTCAGTGTCGATCAGATTGCAACCGCGCTGAAGCGGCTGCTTGAAGATGAGCATCTGCGACTGCAACTCCAGACTGCGGCCGTGCGCCAGGCGGCCAAGTTTACCTGGCCGGCAACCGCGAAACAGACGCTTCAGGTCTATCGCGACGTCTACAAAGGATCTTCGAAGTAGCCAAATCCCGAGAGTCTGCACAACACATCCGTCCCGCTTTCAGGCAGCCACCAGACCATGCGAAATCGCATAGCGCGTGAGTTCCGCGATGGTGCGGATGCCGAGTTCATCCATGATGGATTGCTTGTGAAACTCGACGGTCTTGGACGAAATGTTGAGCAGCAAAGCGATCTCCTTTGCTGTCTTGCCCTCTGCCACCAGCTTCAGCACCTCGCGCTGCCGGTCAGTAAGCGGGTCGGTGTAGACCTTGGCTGGGTCAAAGGTAAGTTCATTCTGAAAGGCAGCCGCTTCCGCTGAAAGAAGGTGAGTGATGTATGTGCCTCCGGCCAGCACTTTTGCAATCGCCTCAGTCAACTCACCCGTGGCCGACTGCTTGGCAACGTAAGCCGAGCCGCCGGCACGGAAGGCCGCCCGCACATACGAGATTTCAATCTGCTGCGTCACAAAGACGATCCTGGTCCGCGGCAGTGCGCCATGAATCTGCAGCGCTGCCTGGATTCCGTTGATCTCCGGCATCGCCACGTCGACACAGACCACATCCGGCCGCAGACGCAAAGCCTGTTCCACCAGTTCGCGGCCGTTCACCGCGATCGCCACTACGTCATAGCTGGCTGCCAGAATGCGCGCCAATCCATCCGCTACCAGCGGATGGTCGTCCGCAATGACCACGGACGGCTTACGGTTTGGCATGGACGGGGATCTCAATGCTAACGATGGTGCCTTTTCCTAACGTGGAGCGAATCGTTGAGTGGCCGCCAGCAATGCGGGCACGCTCCTTGATGGAAAGCAGGCCAAGCCCCTGCGGCTTGCCGTCCGCCTCCTGGTCGAAACCAAAGCCGGAATCGCGAATCTCCAGGCAAAGCTTGTCGTCCTTCACATCCAGGATGAGCTTTACGTGCGTTTTGCCGGCGTGCTTGGCCACGTTGCGCAGCGATTCCTGCGCGATGCGATAAAGCGTGATGACCGTGGTGGACGGCAGGTGTTCCGGCACGGGCTGGGTGAGCAGTGTGGCGGGCATCTGTTCGCGCTCACGGAATTCATCGATGAGCGACTTCAACGCCGGCACCAGACCCAGATCGTCGATGATGGCGGGGTGCAGCCGGTGCGAGATTTGCCGGACATCCGTATTCAAGGATTGCAGTGACGGAAAGATTTTCTCATCCAGAACGGCCTGAAGACCGTTGCCAACGTTCTCGCTTTCCAGCAGCGCTGCCTCGACATCCATCAGGGTGGCGCTCAGCCGCTGGGCGACGTCGTCGTGCAGTTCGCGGGCCACGCGGCGGCGCTCGTCTTCCTGCGCGGTGAACATCTGAGAGGCCAGTTCGCGGCGTTCCTCCTGCGCGTGCAGCAGCACCTCATTAGTGCGTTCGATTTCATGCTCCAACTCCTGCTTCTGCTGGGCAATCACCTGCTCGGACTGGCGGCGCTGCGTCACATCCTCCATGGTCAACAGGACGACACGGTCGCCGTCCGTCGCCAGAGCCTGCGCCTTTACCAGCAACGTTGGGCGGTCGGGCGTGGTGGAGGCGTGCTCAAATTCCAGCACGGCACCAGCCTCGCCTTCCATCAGCTCGCCCATCCGCTCCCGCAGACCGGCAATGCCCCAGATCGCACTTGTGAAGTCTGGAAAGGAACGGCCCACAAGGTCGCGCTCCGGCAGGCCGGTCAGGTTGCGAAAGGCTGCATTCACCGTGCGAATGGTGCAGTTGCGTGCGACGACCACCACCGGTACAGGCACGCTCTGCAGGATGGAGTCGGCAAAGTCGCGTGCCTCACTCAGGCCCTGCTGGCTGCGGCGCAACTGGTCAATGTCCACCAGCACCACCACCAGACCTTCAATCTTGTTTTCCGAGGTGCGGTAGGGCCGGATGCGCATCAGGTGCCACTTGCCTTCGCGGTCGCGCACCTCCACCTCGCGCGCGCTCAGTGTTTCCAGAACCTCATGCAGCAGCGGCTCAATATTCTCAATGGAAAGCTGCAGGCGGATGTCGCTGATCGATCGGCCGACGTCCGCGGGACGCAGGCTCAGCAGACGTTCCAGCGGTGGTGTGAATTGCCGGATCTGCAGGCTCTCCGTAAGCATGAGCAGCGGGATGTTCACGCTGGTAAGCAGGTTGATCAGATCGTTGCCGGTCTGCGTCAGCACGTTGTTGCGCTGCAGCAGTTCGTCATTTACCGTGATCAGCTCTTCATTTGCGCTCTGCAGTTCTTCCTTGGTGGTTTCCAGTTCTTCGTTGGTGCTTTGCAGCTCTTCGTTGGCGCTCTGGATTTCTTCATTGGCTGAGACGAGTTCCTGATTGCGCGAGTCGCGTTCTTCCACCAGCGCCTGCAGGTGCATCCGCGTGGACTGCAAATCCTGCCGCAGTTGGCTGTTCAGGCGATCCTTCTCATCCGGTGCCAGACCCGCGGGGAAGGACGGTTCCACCACCTCCAGCGGTCCCGGCGCGGTCGCATCCGTAAAGAGCACCAGGAAGGATTTTGCCGGGGACCCGTCCGTGGACAGGGGCAGGACGTGGATGCGCACCTGCCGGGTCTCGTTGGAGGACTCCATAAATTCGGCGGAGCTGGTGGCGGGCATGTTGTCACCAACTGCGCGCTCCACGGCTTCCCGGACAGGCTTGACCAGGCTGTCCCGCAGAACGCGGTTCAGGCTCCAGCTTGGCGTACCGCTGGCCAGTTCCACGTAAGGCGAGGTCTGGCCGCGCACCTGCATCACCATCAGCCGGCTGTCCACCACCAAGCCGGGAGGGCCAAAGCGCGACAACACCAGCCGGTCGGCTGCGCGCTGCATCTCCAGATCGCTCAGCGCCTGCAGGTTTGCAGGCGGCATGGTATCCACGTGGTTCTGTGCGGCTGTGCGCAACGCGGGCAGATCGTAGCCGCCGGGCAGAGCCGAACCTAACTTTGCGTACATCTTATTTTTCCGGTCAGCGATGGAGAAGGCGTCGTCATAGTCGCGCAGGGTTTCCGACGAGCCCAGCAGAAGGTATCCGAAGGACTTAAGCGCGTAATGAAAGGTCGAGATAACCTGGCGTTGAAGTGGCTGGTTGAAGTAGATGAGCACATTACGGCAACACAGAAAGTCAATGTTCGAGAAGGGCGGGTCGCTGCATAGATTCTGCCGTGCAAAGATGCAGAGGTCCCGCATGCTTTTTTTGACCTGGTAACCACGTTCCACTTTGGTGAAAAAACGCCGGACGCGCTCCTGGCTGATTTCGCCGACCAGCGTTTCCGGATAGAACCCACTGCGCGCCAGGTCGATGGAACGCTCGCTGGCATCGGTGCCGAAGATCTGCAACGGCGTATCGATGTTGTTTGCCGACATGTACTCCAGCAACGTCATGGCGAGCGAGTAAACCTCTTCCCCGCTGGAGCAGCCGGCAGACCAGATGCGGACCGTTTCATTCGGCGCGCGGTCATGGAAGAAGTCTGGCAGAACCCTATCCGCCAACGTCTCCCAGAAGGGCGGGTCGCGGAAGAAACGCGTCACATTGATGAGGACGTCTTCCTGCAGGTTGTGAAGCTCCTCACGGTGGGCCTGCAGGTAGCCCGCGTAGCTGCCCATGGATTCCATGCGCAGCAGCACCATGCGGCGGGCGATGCGGCGTCGCAGGGTGTCCGGCTTATATTGCCGCAGCTCCAGGCCGGAAAAGGTCCTGAGCAATTGCAGAATCTTCTGGAATTGGTCGGCTTCTGTCGGCAGCGGCTTGCCGAGTTCCAGCGCACGGATATCCAGCCGCTTGAATTGGGAAGCCAGCCGTGCAAGCTCCGCGGCAATGGCGGCCGGTGCCAGCACCAGATCCACATGGTCGGCCATGATGGCGGTGCGCGGCATGCTGCTGTGCTGCGCCGTTTCCGGGCTTTGCACAATGGCCAGGCCGCCCTCTCCCTTGATGGACTTCAGGCCCAGTGCACCGTCAGAGTCGGCGCCGGAGAGCACCACGCCAATGGCATGCTGCCGCTGGTCCGCGCCCAGCGAACGGAAAAAAAGGTCGATGGGCCGGCGAATACGCTCGTCCACCTGGCGGGGCTCCACCAGAAAACGTCCGTGCTGCAGTTGCACGGTTTGGTTCGGTTGCAGGATGTAGAGATGGTCCGGCTCGGGCCGGTCTCCATTCTTGATCGCGAGCACCGGCATGCTGGTGTAGTGCTCGTTGATTTCCTTCAGATGGCTTACCTGATCCGGTGCCAGGTGAGGTACCAATACAAAGGACATGCCTGTATCGGGCGGCAACTGCTGCAGAAGTTCACGAAAGGCTACCAAGCCGCCCGCGGACGAGCCGACACCCACGACCATATAGTTCAGCGCCGGCGTGTGTTCATCCTCGCCGCCACCGCTAACAGAGGCATCGGCCAGTGCTGGCGACTCCGGGATCGACCCGGCCCCAAGCATATCCAGGGAGGTCGGTTCTACTGCCTGCTCCTCCAAGTGGCCATTCTTTGCAGACTGGAACTGCTCCGCTTCACTGCTCATCGCCCTGTGCTCTTTCTCCTACGGGTATACCCGGCGCACGGCGGCACCAGCGCAGTTGGATGCAGAGCTGGCAGGTTTCGCAGTCAGGCGGGGGAAATGGCTCGGGCTGGTCCAATTGGCTCTACATATCAGCAGGAAGGCGAAGCCCACTTACAGACGGAGACCTGGGTGGCGTCCCAAATTTGGCGCCGACTTACTTTGAGGTCCGGAGTGGAGCCCTAGTTCCGGAAAGGCTCCCGCCCAAACGGCACTGACCTGAACAGACCTGCCTATGGTTCCACAGGGGACGGCAGTACCACTTCTGCGTGATGAACTTCCAGATACCTCAAGGCACACTTGATTCATGCCGCTTTCGGGCATACCGGCCGTTTCAGGTTCTTTCAGACCGATCGCAGCGCTTCCGTAATGCCGCAACCATGGCTGAGCGGGACGCGGCCTTCGAAACACACGGCCGAAGGATCGATATGTTGACGACGACCGTTTCCGAAGAGAAAGTGCGGGCACCTGCTCCGGCGAGGTACCCACCCGCCGCGGCTGCAGGCTTCTCAGGAAACGAGGCTCTATGTGGAAGCGTGGAGGTGGCATCGTGGCAGGTGTTGCAGTCGGACATTACCTCCGCGTTGTCGTACGCTCTGGACCTGACGGAAGATGCCGTGCCAGGCCATGCCGTCCGTTCCTGCCTGCTGGCGATGTGCATCGGCAAAGCCGCGGATCTCTCTCCCGTTGAATTGCGCGACCTGTTCTACACAACGCTGCTGAAGGACGTGGGCTGCAGCAGCAATGCGTCTCGCCTGCGTGAGATGCTCCGCGCGGAGGTAGACGTGCCAGATAGCTCCGGAAACTTGCAGGACACGGGGACATCCTTTTCTGACGCGTTCAAACCTTTCCAAAGCCACATGCTTCACCGCCCCGGGTTGCACAAGCGCGGGCTCAAGGGCGAGGGCATCGGCAGGACCGGTAGACGACGGCAGGAAACGGACGCCTCCACCCTTCAGGTCCGCTGCGAACGTGGCGCGGCCATCCTGCGGAAGTTGGGCCTGGGCGAGCGCTGTGCCGAAGCCGTCTGCAGCATGGATGAGTGCTGGGACGGCACTGGGCACCCGCACCAGCGCAGCGGAAAACAGATTCCCTCTCTTGCGCGGATCATCAGCCTTGCGCAGCGCCTGGACATGTACGAGGGAGAGTTCGGGCGCGAGGAGGCAATCGAGTACCTCCGCCGGCATAGCGGCCGCGACTTTGACCCAGAACTGGTGGCGGTGACTGTTCGATTGCACAGCGCGGGAGAGTTGTGGACGGACGGCACTGCGGCAATGAAGCGGGAAGTCTTGATGGCTCGGGAGCCCGGCACCGTAGCCGTGCTGAGCGAAACAGAGGTGGATGGCATTTTGGAAGCCTTTGCCGACGTGATCGACGCCAAATCTGCTTTCACCTACAAGCACTCGCTTGGCGTAACTACCGCGGCCACCGGAATCGGCCGGCATCTGGGGCTCCCGGAGTGGAGCGTCCGCAACCTGTACCGGGCAGCGCTGGTGCACGACATCGGCAAGCTGGGCGTTTCCAACCGCATCCTGGACAAGCCGGGCAAGCTGGATCCGGACGAATGGCAAATCATGCGCGAACACCCCCGGCACACCCATGACATCCTGAGCCGGATTCCAGCTTTCGCGGAGATCGCCCTCACCGCCGGCAGGCACCATGAACGGCTGGACGGCTCAGGCTATCCCAACCAATTGCGCGGCGAGCAGCTCACCCTGCACGACCGCATTCTGGCCGTGGCGGACGTTTACGGCGCATTGGCGGAGGACCGCCCCTACCGCAAAGGCCTGCCTTCCACCAAAATCGTGGATCTTATGAGCGAAGACGTGCCCAACAAGCTGGATGAGAGATGTTTCGGCGCGCTCATCTCCTATATGCAGGAGGTCAAGCCGTTTGTCGTGGCGGCTTGAAAGTTCGATAGATGGACTTACCGCCGTTCTCCACCTGCGCCGCTAAGAGCATGCGCACTTACCCGGGAGGCCAGCCCATGTGCCGTCCGCCCAGCAGGTGCAGATGCAGGTGATCCACCGTTTGACCGCCGTCCGCGCCGGTGTTGGCCACAACGCGGAAGCCCCCGGGGCAGAGCCGCTGGCCGAGTTCGCCGGCCTTCTGAAGTAAGTGGCCCAGCATTGCCGTGTGCTCCTGCGACGTATGGCCAAGGGAGGCGACCGCCGCCTTTGGAATGATCAGCACATGCACCGGCGCCACGGGTGCGATGTCGTGAAAAGCGAGGCACACCTCATCCTCATAGACTTTGTTGACCGGGATTTCGCCCCGGACGATCTTGCCGAAGATGGTGTCGCTGCTCATACCTGTTTGTCTGTCTCCTGCGGCTCATCTTGGGTGTCTGTGGAGGCGGCGGCCGCACCTTCGCGCCACTTGCGTGTGGGATCGTCGTCCGGATCGAGCGCCTCCTGAGGGGGACGCTGATCTTCCGGCACATGGCGCAGGTTCACGCGGTAGCGATACCAGACGTAGGCGCTGCCGCGCATGCGGTCGAGCAGGATGTCGTCCTCCGCCAGCAGCGCCGAAGCTTCCGGGTACTTCGCCTTCCAGCGCTCCAGGCCGGCATCGGCTGCCGCGCGATCAGAAGATTGCCCAATGACAATGAGCGGCATGGTGGATTTGCGGCGGCCCGTGGCGACGGCTTTCGGCTGTGAGACCGGAGCCGGGCCTGTCACGTCTGCACTGCGGGAGGATTCCACTTCAGAGCCGGATTCCGTCTGCAGCCGGGCAACGCGCCTGCCCGCGGTTTTCCTCGCGGCCCCGCTCAAGCCCGGCGCCTTTGCTCCACTACGCGCTTTGGAAGGCTGCACCCGCGAAGGCTCGCCTTCCATCTTCTTGAAGTGGGGCGGCCAGGGCGCATCGCCGATGCCCTCCGCCTCGTCGCGTGCGGCAAGTTCCAACAATTTCTCCAGCGAGCCCGCCGCCTGGTCCATGCCGGCATGCGGATCGCCGATGGAAGCGAAACGCGCCGGCACCGTTGCGACCGTGAACTCCGCCGGGTCGCAAAAGGAGACCTCGTCCCAGCGAAAGGGCGTGGAGACTCGGGCGTCCGGCAGAGGCCGCACCGAGTAGGCCGAGCAGGTGGTGCGGTCCTTCGCGTTCTGGTTGTAGTCCAGAAAGACGCCGTGCCGCTCCTCCTTCCACCACTTGGAACTGGCCAGCGCGGGCACGCGGCGCTCCACGGCACGGGCCAGCGCCAGTGCCGCGCGGCGCACCTCGGTGAAGCTCCACTTCGGTTCAATTCGTACATTTACGTGCATGCCGCGCGATCCGCTTGTCTTTGGCCAGCCCTGCAGTCCAGCCTCGGTGAGCACCTGCTGTACCTCAAGTGCCACGGCGCGCACGCTCTCCCAGCCAACACCCGGTCCGGGGTCCAGGTCGATGCGCAGTTCGTCGGGGTGGTCCAGGTCCGTATCGCGCACCGGATGCGGGTGCAGCTCGATGCAGCCCAGGTTCACCGCCCAGATGAGCGAGGCTTCGTTGTCGATAACGATCTCGTCAGCGGTGCGGCCGGAGGGGAATGACAGCGTTACCGTGCGGACGTAGTCGGGCAGGTTGTCGGGCGCACGCTTCTGGTAGAACGGCTCGCCATGCGCTCCGTTGACAAAGCGCTTTAAAACGAAAGGTCGTCCGCGCACACCTGCCAGCGCACCGGGAGCGACAGCCAGGTAATACTCCACCAGCTGCAGCTTGGTAAGCCGCACCTCACGCTCAAAATAGAGTTTCTGAGGATTGGACACGCGCACGGCATGCCCCGCAATCTCCAGCACCGCTGCATCGTCCAGCTTGGCCACGGCACCAGCTTATACCGGCAGGCGAAGACGAGTCTGGTTTCAAGGCCGGACTTTTTGATAGGTGGCCCACCTTACGTATGGGTGCCCCACCTTCACCGCGCTCTTTGCGGTTAAGGTGGGTTCGTCCGATGCGAGGAAGCTCGGTGCCGCCCCGATCCTACCTTAACGACGATAAGGCCGTCGTGAAGGTGGGGCACCCAGTCCGCGCAGCACCCGGGACACCATCTGCTAACCTTCCGCTATCCTCTTCTGCTCCAGGAGCCCTCTTCGCATGCGCGTTGCTTGCCTGACCGTTTCACTGTTTGCCGTCTCTGCCCTGACTTCCGCTTCCGCGTACGCGCAACGGCCCACGCAGAGTCTTACGCCGGAAGAGCGCACCGCGCTCATCGAAAAGCGCGAAGCAATTGAAAAGCAGCTGGAAGAGATTGCCATCATCGACCGCAAAATCATGGTGCCCATGCGCGACGGCGTGCGCATGCAGGCCGACATCTACCGGCCAAAAGACACATCGAAAAAATACCCGGTCATCTTCAGCCGGACGCCGTACAACTTCAACTTTTGGGATGTCAGGCTCGGCACCTACCGCGACATGACCCAGGAGATGGACATGGTGAAGCGCGGCTATGTGCTCGTGGAGATGAACGAGCGCGGCCACTTCTTCAGTGAGGGCAACTACGACATCCTGGGCGCGCCGGTGAGCGACGCCGACGACCAGTTCACCTGGATGGGCGGCCAGCCATGGTCCAGCGGTAAAATCGGCCTGATCGGCTGCTCCAGCACGGCCGAGTGGCAACTCGCCGCGGCCAGCCTGGGCAATAAAGCGCTGACGACCATCATTCCGCAGAGCTTTGGCGCGGGCGTGGGCAAGGTCGGCCCATACAACGAGCAGGGCAATTGGTACCGGGGCGGCGCGGTGCAGATGCTCTTCATCGACTGGCTGGCCGACGAGCAGAACCAGGTGCGGCCCATCTTTCCCAGGGAGACCTCCCAGGCTGACCTCATCGCCGGCGCAAAGCGCTTCGATCTCTGGCCCGCGCCCCTCATGACCGACTGGGCGAAGGCGTTGGAACACCTGCCCGAGCAGGACATCATTAAGGCCGCCGGCGGCCCCGCCGGCATCTACGCCGACAAGATGCCCGTGGCCACGGGCGGCGGCATGATCCAGCGCACGCCCGCAAGCCCAGCCTGGCGCAAGGGCGGCCTGTGGCAGAGCGACACCATGCCCATCCACGTGCCGGGCTTCTGGTTCATGACCTGGTATGACGTCTCCACCGGGCCCAACCTGGCCGCATATAACTTCGTCCGCAACGACGCGACGAACCCGGCGAAAGACCAGCAGTATGCCGTCATTGCGCCCACGCTGCACTGCGGCTACAAGCGCGCCACCGAGCACACCGTGGTGGGTGAGCGTGACATGGGCGACGCGCGGCTGGATTACGACGCCATGACTTTTGCCTGGTTCGACCACTTCCTGAAGGGCGACGCGAACGGCTTTCTAGAGAAGACGCCCCGCGTGCGGTACTACACCATGGGACTGAACAAGTGGCAGCACAGCGACAGCTGGCCGCCGCAGGGCGCAAAGCCGGTGACGCTGATGCTGGCGAGCGGCGGCCACGCGAACACGTTAAATGGTGACGGATTCCTGCGCTATGACCGGGCAAAGAAAGAGCCGGCGCTGCTCCACTTCACCTCGGACAGCTCCACCAGCCCGCGCAGGAAGGTGGACCCCAGGAAGCTGGTGGATGCGCCGGACCTGTTCACCTATGACCCGATGCACCCGACGCCCAGCTACGGCGGCAATGTCTGCTGCGCGGCGAACAGCATTCCCGGCAACGGCGGCGCGCTGGACCAACGCAAGATGGAGGGCCGCGACGACATCCTGATCTACACGACCGAACCACTGACGGAAGGCGTGGAGGTCTCCGGCCCCGTGACCGTTACCTACTACGTGAGCGCCGATGTCAAAGACACCGATGTGACGGCCAAGCTGATCGACGTTCTGCCCGACGGCACCGCCTACAACCTGGACGAGACGATCCAGCGGCTGCGTTACCGCGACGGCGATGAGAAGGTCACCCTGATGGAAAATGGCAAGGTGTACAAAGTGACGCTCACGCCCATGAATACCAGCAACTACTTTGCCGCCGGCCACCGCATCCGGCTGGAGGTGGCGGGCGCGAACTTCCCGCGCTTCGACCGCAACCTGAATACGGGCGGCAACAACTACGACGAGACGGCTACCGTGATGGCGCACACCGCCATCCACCACTCCGGCCAATACCCCAGCAGCATCACGTTGACAGTTCTGCCTTTGCAGCCACATGTGCCTGTGAAGTAGAAGATGTGGGTGCCCCACTTTCGCGAAGCTAAGGTGGTTTCCAGAGAGGCTCGCGGCCGGGTAAACCTACATTAACGACGATGGAAGTGTCGTGAAGGGTGGGCACCCAATCGGGCTGCACCCTTTTAGGCCTTCTTTCAGTCGAAAGATATGAGGAGTCCAGATACATGCGCAAGGCCCTGTCCACCGTTCTGCTTGCTGCCACGCTTGCGCTGCCTTTTGCTGGTTGCAACTCGGTTTCGGCTGCATCCGCCAAGCCGTTCCCCGTGGCTCAGCAGGACAGTCACCTGCAGGCCGGTCCGTTGCAGAAAGCCGTCTTTGCCGGCGGCTGTTTCTGGGGCACGCAGTCGGTCTTCGAGCGTGTCAAAGGTGTGAAAAAGACCGTCGTCGGCTACGCGGGCGGTTCCGCTGGCACGGCCACCTACGATCAGGTGACCACGGAAACTACGGGCCACGCCGAGTCCGTCGAAGTCACCTACGATCCAGCCGCGATCAGTTACGGCGGCCTGCTGCGGATCTTCTTTTCCGTTGCGCACGATCCCACGCAACTCAACCGCCAGGGGCCCGATGTGGGAGATTCCTACCGCTCCGCCATCTTTTTCAGCACACCCGACCAGGAGCAGATCGCCCGCGCCTACATCCACCAAATTGAGGATGCCCATCTGTACTCCGGCAAGATTGTCACCCAGGTCGTCCCGCTGAAAGGCTTTTACCGCGCCGAGGCATACCACCAGGACTACGCTCTGCACAACCCAGACAACCCCTACATCCAAGTCTGCGACCGGCCCAGGATTGCCGCGTTGAAGACCGCGTACCCGGAGCTGTTCGTGGAGTACAAAGGGCAGTGAACGTCCACCAGCTGCGTTGTGTGATATCTGCTTTCCGTTCAAGCAGCAGGTGTCCTCTTGCGTAGTTAGAATGAGAAGGTGCAGGACGATCTCCAAGTTCCTGACGACTTGCGTTCCAGGTGCTGCCCTTTGCGGGAAAATGACACATTGCCGACGACTGAAATTGTTTCCGAAATGCTGAATTCCTCTGCTTCCAGGCTGCCGGAGCAAGCACCTCCTCTTACGCTCGTTAACCTGGTCAGAATCCTGCTCCAGGGGCGCTGGATTATCTTGAGTGCAACCCTGGCGGCACTCATCTTGTCCGTTTTCGTGGCATATAGTCTTCCGCTAACATACACGGCACAGGCGTCGTTTCTTCCACCAGGTTCGAACGCCTCATCAAGCGCGGCAGCCCTTATGGGCCAACTCAGCGCAGTGGGCGGAGCCAGCCTGTTTGGCGGAGGCAAAAGTCAGGGCGACTTATACATCGGCATTTTGAAAAGCCATCTGGTTAGCCGCGAAATGGTAAAGCGCTTCCACCTCAAGGAGGTTTACAAGGCAAAGCGTGACGTCGATGCGGAAGGCGGGATCGCTGGCCACAGTTCCTTCGAGAGTGGACTCAAAGACCCTATCGTAACGATCAACGTTACGGAAAAAGATCCTCTTTTGGCACGCGATCTTGCAAATGGCTACCTGCAGGTACTGGAATGGGCTACCGCGGATCTGGCCGTTACAGAAAGCTCTCAGAGGCGGCTCTTCTTCGAACAGCGACTCACAAAGGAGAAAGACGAACTTGCCAATGCGGAAGTAGCCCTGAAGCAATCACAGGAGCGCAGTGGCCTGATAGCACCTGCTGGACAAACGGCTTCTGAAATCCAGACTCTTGCAAGTCTGCACGCGCAAATTACCCAGCGCCAGGTACAGCTTGCCTCCCTTTTACATGACGAGACAGAGCAGAATCCTGATGTCGTTCGTGTAAGAAGCGAAATTGCGAATCTGCAGGGACAGGTCGCGGCACTAGAGACCGGGCAGCAGAAAGGACAGTATGGACTTTTCTCCACTTCCCAGGTACCAGGTTTGGAACTCGAATATATCCGGCGCACCCGAGAGGTTAAGTACCACGAAGCTCTTTTCGATATCATTGCCAAGCAATATGAAGCGGCACGCCTGGATGAGTCGAAAGATTCTCCCCTGCAGATCCTGGACCGTGCGGTGACACCCGAAAATAAGTCTGGACCACACCGCTCGCTCATTGTCGCCATTGGCTTGCTTTCAGGTCTGCTGGGCGGAACCATGTGGGTTCTGTACCGGGCAGCCCGGCTCTCCATGTTCTCCCTTGCTTCTGCTCCAATTACGACAGAAAAAGAACGCGATGGGACAGGTGGAACGCGGTGATACAAGCGATCCTCTTCCCCCAATCCGGACCAGGAATGACCTGGGACATCTCGGCTCTGTTGAGGAACAGCCTGGATCCTCTTTTTCAGATTCTGATTTACCTCATGATCCTTCTGCCGAGCGGATCTTTGT
>CAXTRR010000001.1:155436-195974 GCA_964246795.1 uncultured Terriglobus sp.
TCAAAATGATCTGTTTCTCCCTCTTGATATTGCCTGTCTTTATGCATTTTATGGGGCACCGTCAAATGACGTTTGTGCACCTTTGGGGGCTATTGGCGATTCCTGCGACGATAGGATTGTGGGTTCTGATTTCACAGTGCTACGGTTTCGATTTCAAAATGGCCGTTGAGCAATACCGCGAGATCTTACTTACCTTGCTTAGCGCCTGGGCCGCGGCAGTTTATTGCAGTCAAGAACGATCAAGGTGCATCCGTTTCCTGCGTTCCGTTCTGTATGCCGAGGTTTGCTCATGCGTACTCAAGCTAGGCCTTTTGAGCTATGCATTGGCACGTGGAGTGCAGGTTGCTGTACTCGTCGACAGCCTCAATGCTTTCTTTAAGGTGCAGTTGATGGGAGCCAACCTCGAATCAGCCATTGGCAGAATCCAGTTCGTAGCGGACGGTCTTATCCCGATCTGCATGTATATGCTCCTGCGCTACCGGCACGCCCTTGGCATGGTCAAGACGTGGCACTCCATAGCGCTCTTCGCGTTTCTGACACTCTCTCTTATCTTCACTTTTTCTCGCTACTTTTGGGCCTTTGGCGCCATTGCCTTCTTGTTAGGCATGTTCCTCGGTCGAAAAGATCGTTTTCAGGCGATTCTGACTGCGTCACTGCTTTGCGGTCTCTCGCTTCTGTTTCCCCTTATTGTCGCGATTACCACCTTGCGTTTTTCCGCCACAACGGCAGAATTTTCAGATCAGCCCCGAACTCTGCAGATACCCGCATTGATACGTTATTTCCTTGATGCGCCGCTCTTGGGCCATGGGCTTGGGAGTCACACGAACGAGATCATTCGCGACCTTGCGAAGCCGTATGGTTATGAAGTGCAGATCTACGCGCTCGCTGGGCAGCTTGGCTTGGTCGGATTGCTCATTATGGCGCTTATAGGGCTGTACTACTTTCAACCAATCTGGCGGCCAAACCATTCCTGGAGCGGCAGGCATACAGGTGAAAAACTCTGTCTTGCCATGCTGCTTGCGGTATGGATCGCCGCGGGATTCTTTAATCCTATGCTTCTGAACGCAACGGCAGCCATCTCCTATGCCTCCCTGAGGGCGCTTGCACAGCTAAGTGCCGACCGCACTCTTACCTTGGCAGATACTCACCAGAAGATGCGAGTATCAGGCGTTGCACAACCCGCGTGAATCATTTATACGATCACTCCACCACTCACCTTGGCGTCTTTGATCCAGACGCGAAGATCATCCTTGTAGAGGGTCAGTATCTATGACAAATCTACGAACGCAACCCTCGCGCGCAGCGCTTCCCCTCCTGCTTGCGGGCATAGTTCTCCTGGCGATTCCCTTTCATCTCCGGCCTGACAATTTTATTGTCGATGATGGCTATTTCTATCCAGAGATCGCCCGTTTTATAGTGGCTGGAGCGGGTAGCACCTTCAACAACATAACGCCAACCAACGGCTATCACCCACTATGGATGCTCGTCTGTGTCGCCGCGGCATCTTTTACCCACTCGTCTACTCTTCTTATTCAGGGCCTGGCGGTCGTTCAGGATCTATTGATGGCGGGCGTACTGACTGCTCTATATTTTGCCGCTCGCAAAGCCGGAATGTCTGGAGCCTGCATAGGTGCTCTTCCCCTCCTCCTGATCGGCATGACTTTTGGCATCTGGCGTTTGCTGGAGTGTCATTTGGCTCTTGCGCTTCAGGTCGCATCGCTCTTTGTCGCCGTTCCACTGAACCCTCGCTTCTGGAATCGTAATGGTTGGCGGCGCGATCTCCTGTTGGGCTCGCTGCTCGGGCTAACGATGCTTGCCAGGCTTGACCTTCTCTTCTTTTCAGTCGTCATCTTGTGCCACGAGCTTGTTGCGAACCGGCACTCTCCCGCAACTCGACGAATCTATGGGATGACTTTACAGCTGGGCGCGATCAGCGTCTTTCTCGTGCCCTACCTTCTTTGGAATTTCGCTCGTTTCCATCATCTTTTGCCAATTAGTGGGGCCATCAAAAGTACCTTTCCTCACCCACATGAATGGGCTATCCAGAACTTCCTCTACGCTCCCCTGTTCGGCATGTTGGTCGCCGCCACACTCCTGTTTTGCAAGCATCGCAATAGCTTCCAGACCGCTCTTGTTCTCGTCGCGACTGCCACGGCTTGCCATATGTGCTACTCACTTTCATTTGGTGAGGTCGCCCCCTGGTATCTCACCACCGGCTATCTTGCGGCCTCCATGGCTACGCTTTGGCTAGCAGACCAGATACTCCAGCGTTTGCCGAAGCGCGGTATCGTCGAGCTGGCAATTGCCGCTGTCTTCCTCATGAGCTTTATCACATTGGCGTGGCTCCGGGTCGTTTCCAACTTTACTTTCACCCGCTTCGTACATCATGCGGTAAACTTTGACGCGTCTTATCTTGAGCCAAAGCGTGCGCTTGCGGAGAAATTACGTTCGACATTACCGATGGGCTCGCGCATTTATATTTTTGATGCTCCAGGCGGGGTCGCGTTTTATTCCGGCATGAACCTTGTGCCCGCGGACGGTTTAGTCTCCGACTACACGTTCAACACCAGGCTTGCGGATCAGGGGTTCACCACTTACGCTCGCAACATGCGAATCGGCTACTTCATTGCGCCACTACTGCGGAAGGATCAGGTCTACGATCGTCTTTTCCTCTCTGGAAAAGGCGATGGAACGCAGCAAACAATGTTTATCCAGGCACCACTTCTGCATAAGTCTGCTGGTGCGGTAACACTTCGCGATGCGGATCTGGTCTTTCGATTCCGGCAAGTCAACCCAGAACTTGAAACGAGCATGCCAGAGGTGGGTGTCTGGAGACTTGGGCAGTGAGCGTAGCGATATGAATATCTCCGTGGCCATGTGCACCTATAACGGCGAACGTTTTCTTGAGGAGCAGCTAAACAGCATTGCCCGGCAATCGCTGCCGCCAGGCGAAGTAATTATCTGTGATGACGGATCAACGGATGCGACGGAAGAAATAGTGGTGCGATTTGCAACGTCAGTGCCCTTCCCGGTGCACTTTCACCGGAATATCAAGAACCTGGGTTCCACGAAGAATTTTGAGCAGGCGATCCAACTTTGTACAGGCGAACTGATCGCCCTCTGCGACCAGGACGATGTCTGGTTCCCTGAGAAGCTGGCCGTCATGGCAGATATCCTGAATACGACTCCGGCCGTAGCAGGCGCGTTTTCTAACGCGTGCTTGATCGGCGACGAGAGCGTCGCGCTGAAGGAAAATTTATGGCATCGGGCAAAGTTCACGAAAAGACGGCAGAGTTTATTCGGTAAGCACTCGGCGCCCTACCAACTGATTGCCCGCGACACTGTCACGGGCGCCACACTCCTGTTTCGCTCAGGATATCGAGACCAAATCCTGCCCGTTTCACCTGATTGGGTGCATGACGGATGGATCGCACTGATCCTCTGTGCCATTTCGGAGTTGCGCCCCGTTCCTGCGCACTTGATGAGCTACCGGCTGCATGCGGCGCAACAGATTGGAGCCCAAAAACACCACTGGTACGATCACCTGTCCACGCCCAAGCAGAAAGCGCTGGTCTCGCACCGGCAACTGGATGCACGTTTTGCGGCAATGGCAAACAAGCTTGATGAACTGGCAAAGCAGGGAGTAGCGGTGGATGCTGGCATCGGCCAACTGCTGCGCCGGCGGAGTCGCTATCTGCGGCGCCGAATTCACCTTCTGGAAATTTCGCGCACCAAGCGAGTCCTGCCCGCTCTGCAGCTGCTTCCGGACTACTTTCGCTACCAGGGCGGCGTAGTGAGCCTCTTGCGTGACTTAGTCCATGATTGAGGTGCCGCGCCCGCTCTCACTTGCTTTGCCAAAGTCGCTTCACGCTACTCGTTAGATGTTTCGCCGGATGTATCAGACCAGGACATAGAAACATGGATAGACAATGGATTGGATGAATGAGAATTCGAAGGCAACGACAGGCGAAAGAATAAAGCCGGTCAGTGCCCTTTACAGGATTGCGAACAACGCCATCGCTCTTTTTGCGCTGCAGGGCTTGGCTTATCTCATATCATTTCTCACGATTCCTTATCTGCTACGAACGCTAGGCACCAGCAGCTTTGGTTCCATTGCCTTTGCCAATAGCGTGATGGCTCAATTTGTTCTGCTGACAGACTTTGGATTTGCGTCCAGTGCAACACGACTGGTAGCTATTTACGCTGACGATCGGAAGCGGCTTGGTTCCCTCTTCAGTGAGGTCATGGGCGTTAAGTTCATCCTGCTTGGAGTGTCAGCATCTGTTTGCTGCGTGCTCGTTCTGTGCTTTGCGAAATTTCGTCCGGATCGGGTTATTCTTGCGGTCGCTTTCCTTCAGGTATTCGGAGCCGTTTTGTTCCCAAGCTGGCTGTTTCAGGGCATGGAACGCATGCGCTTGATCACCGGAATCAGCTTGGCGACTCGGCTGCTGGCGACAGGACTCATCTTCCTACTGGTTCGCGGTCCAGGTGACACCGTATTGTGTGTCGCATGCCAGTCTGCGGGCGCTCTGGTGCAAGGGGCGATCGCGATTTATTTTGCGGTCGCAATTCTGAAGATCAAGCCCCAGATACCAACAGTGGATGCAATGTGGCAACAGTTCAAGGATAGCTTTCATCCGTTCCTGGGAGCTTCGCTTGGCAATCTTGTCGGAGGCAGCTCTGTTCTTTTTCTGGGTATGTTCAAAAGCATGGCCGTGGTGGGCACCTACGCGGCTGTGGAACGCACCGCACGTGCAGAGGTCACAGCACTTCTGCCAATTAGTCAGGCAGCATATCCACATCTTAGCCAGCGCTTTCACGAGGGTCTGCAACAGGGTAACAGGGCAATGATTAAATTGTGCACTTACCTCCTTGGCGGCTCCCTTCTCCTGGTCTCAGGAGTAGCTCTCTTCTCGCGCCCGATTCTCCAACTGCTTTACGGGGCAAAGCTGTTAAGTCAGGCGCATCTTTTCTCAAGCTTTTCTATTTGGGCCTTTCTTTCTCTGCTCAATACCTTGCTCGGACTTCACTATCTTATTGCCTCTGGCCATGCTAAATCTTATGGGCGATCGGTATTTTGGTCTGCAACAACGACCGTCCTTCTATTTGCAGGGTTGATTCCCCGCTTTGGCTCCTGGGGCGCACTTACGGCGGTTGTCGTTGGGGAGCTAGTACAAACTGGACTTATGTTGAGAACCATTTATCTCATCAATACAAGAGCAGGGGACTCTCCGGACCAGAAAGTCGGTCTTACTTGAATTTTCAAGGAATGACAATCATTATACCGACATACAACCGTTTGCCTGCGCTGAAGCTTTGTCTGCAATACCTTTCAGTTCAAACCGAATCACGATTTCAGATCATAGTCATAAACGATGGGTCAACAGATGGTACGAGCGAGGCTCTGCCACTATTGCAACAGCAGAGTTCGGTCCCTTTCCGATGGATTGAGCAGAAGAATAGCGGGCCAGCCGTGGGCCGGAACCGAGCGATAAATCAAGCAACAACGGAACTATGTTTACTCCTGGGTGACGACATCTTAGCTTCGCCCACTTTGGTGGAAACACATTGTGAGTTCCACCAAAGATTTACGGCAGAGAACGTTCTAGCTCTAGGACTCACTCAATGGGACACGAGGCATCAGCAAATTACGCCCTTCATGCGATGGTACGAAGACGTGCAGTTCGACTATGCCAACTTGCTTGCAGGAACGACTCCAACCTGGCGTCATCTGTACACCAGCAATCTTTCGTTCAAGACGTCTCTATTGCAAATGCACCCCTTCGACGAACGTTTCCGGGCAGCGGCTTGCGAGGACAGTGAGCTCGGCTTTCGTTTGCAGCGGGAAGACTGCTTAGATCTGCGCCTCTTGCCGGAGGCTATGGCGACACACGTACACCCTACAACATTTATCCAAGCGGCTAAGCGGCTCAAGATTGTAGGCAGCGCGGAACATCTGCTGCATGAAATCCACCCTGATGCGCGTTACGTGGGACCAGTTGATCTCAACCTGCGAATATTTAGATCTATTGGAAAACATCCTTCACTGCTCAAGATGCTTGCATATATCGCCAGCATCTTGAAACACCCGGGCAGGCTGCACACCATGGTATTGCATGGCTATCATCAGCTTGGTTACCGTGAGGCGGCTAAAAAAGATCGCCAGGAAAGCCCGAGTTGAACGATTGAACGACATCGTTTAAACAATAAACTTCCTGTGGGCACTTACGTCTACCGGTAGGTAGCGAGGTTTGCGGCCGAGGAACGATGATAAGCATCCTTCCGTGGAACCGGAGTTCACCTCTGAGCACTCAACGTTTGCCAATGCTCACAAGCTCGCCAGTGTGCAACTGACTCAAGGCGGGGGAACGTACCTCCGGCGGCGCGAACTCCTTCTCATATGCAGGGGACTGCAGGTAGGGCATGGGACTGGCGGAGAAAACCTTGCGGGTCTGTGCCGCGGTCCAGCGCGCCCAGCGCTTGCTCTTTTTCTTGCGCGCACTGTCGGTGGAGATGCCGGTGCCCGCATACATCTGCCGGTAGAGTTTCGACAGAAAGACGAAGGCAACGCGCGCCCGCAACGTGGGTGTGCAGGCCGACCTCTGCCAGATGGCGCTCCAGTTGTAGAAGCGGTCCCACACCTTCTGGGTGCGCTCGCTGATTTCGCCCGAGCTCATGGACGGGTGCGGCGTAAACATCTTGGGCCGCGACTCGGTGGGGATGAGCCAATAGCGCGTGATGGGAATACCGTCGACCAGCGTTGGGTCTTTCGCCTGCTCCTTCTCCCAGCGGGCAAAGTCGACGGTACCGGGAAACGGCGTCATCATGACGAACTGGGCAAAGGTCACGCCTGCCTTGAGCGCCATGGCAACGGTGGCGTCAAAGGTGGCGGGCTTGTCCGTTGGCAGGCCGAAGATGAAGGAGCCAAGCACATGAACGCCGTGCTCTTTGAAGGTCTGCAACTGCTTTGCCAGCGCCTCGCCGGAGTAGTTGAAGTCTTTGAAGACGGCCTTCAGGCCCTCGGGCGTGACAGCCTCCACACCGACAAGGGCACCTTTGATGTTGGCCTTGCGCATGGCGTCCAGGTACTCGCCATCCTCGCCGGCCTCCATGGTGATCTGGGTGAAGAAGACCATGTCCTTGGGCAGCTTGGCCAGCTCCGCCATGAGCTGAAAGCGCTCCGCACGGACAGCCGTAAGCTCGGCCAGACGGGCGTGATTGCCCTGCTCGCGCGCCAGGCGAAGGTCGGTGAGCGTGACCGGGTAAAAGTTATCGTCGGCCAGCGCAATGAAGCGGTAACCCAGCCGGCGCAGGTCCACGATCTCATCCACGACACTTTGAAAGGCGCGCTGGCGGGGTGCCTGGCCGTCGGTGCGCCACACGCTGCAGAACGAGCAGTGCTTGGGGCAGCCGCGGATCGTCTGCACGGACGCCCACATGTATTTGTCACGCGGCATGAGATCCCAACGCGCGGCCAGGAACTGGCGGCCTTCAATGCGCCCGCCCTCATAAATCCGGCCGGGTGCGCCAGCCAGGCAGTCGCGGACGACATTGCCCCAGGCGATGTCGCCATCACCCTTGACCACGGCATGGGCCTGGCCAAGCTCCAGCGCCTCTTCCGGAAAGAGCGTGGCGTGAATGCCTCCATAAACAACCCAGGCACCGCGCTCACGCGCCATGCGGCCGACGGTGTACCCGCGCAGGCAGTTGCCGGTATGCACGCTGATGCCGACGATGTCGCCCGGCTGGATCGTTTCGGGCTCCACTTGCTCCAGGGATTCATCCACGAGAATCGGATCGCCTGCGATGGCCGGTGTGGCGGCCGCGAGCACAAAGAGCCAACGCGGCGTGATCACTGCCGTGCCAAAGGAGTTATCGCTGGGATTGATGAGATGAACGCTCACGCATCCGCCTTTCCTCGTACGAGTTCGGCTTCAGAGAGCGCCCCTTTCCAGGAGTTCTGGAGAAGTCACCGACTGAGTTGTTTCCTGCCGATGATTACACAGCGTTTCGTTTGCAATGACGTGCCCCAGGTATTTTTACCAGTTGACTTGTGGTCATGCGCACAAAGCCGGGCGTGAACTTCTATGGCGAAAGACGCACGACAGCCGTTTGAGCGCAGGCGTAGAATCGCTGCGCCGCGGGCGCGCTCCGTTTTGCGTCCGCCAACATCACTGAGGAGCACTCTGTCCATGGCCACCACACCCGCTCTCAATCCCGCCACCGGCACCCATCCCATCCATCTGCGCCAGAAATATGGCAATTACATCGGCGGCCGATGGGTGGAGCCTGCGGCCGGCCGCTATTTCGACAACATCACGCCGGTCACGGGCGAGGTGCTTTGCCAGATCGCCCGCTCCGATGCGCAGGATGTGGAGAAGGCGCTGGACGCCGCCCACGCCGCGCGCGCCGCCTGGGGACGCACCAGCACCACGGAGCGCGGCCGCATTTTGGAACGCATCGCGCAACGGATTGAGGACAACCTGGAGCTGCTGGCCACGGTGGAAACGTGGGACAACGGCAAGCCGATCCGCGAGACGACAGCGGCGGATTTGCCGCTTGCGGTCGACCACTTCCGCTACTTTGGCGGCGTGATCCGCGCGCAGGAAGGCGGCATCAGCGAGATTGACGCGACCACTGTCGCCTATCACTACCATGAGCCGCTGGGCGTGGTGGGCCAGATCATCCCGTGGAATTTCCCTATCCTGATGGCGACCTGGAAGATTGCGCCGGCGCTGGCCGCGGGCAACTGCATCGTGCTGAAGCCGGCCGAGCAGACGCCGCTCTCCATCCTGGTGCTGATGGGGTTGATTGAGGACATCCTGCCGCCGGGCGTGCTGAATATTGTGAACGGCTTTGGCCTGGAAGCGGGAAAGCCGCTCGCCAGCTCGCCGCGCATCAAGAAGATCGCCTTTACCGGCGAAACGACCACGGGCCGGCTGATCATGCAGTACGCCTCGCAGAACCTGATCCCGGTGACGCTGGAGCTGGGCGGCAAGAGCCCCAATATCTTCTTTGGAGATGTGATGCGTGAGGACGATGCCTTCTTTGACAAGTCACTCGAGGGCTTCGCCATGTTTGCGCTCAACCAGGGCGAGGTTTGCACCTGCCCCTCGCGCGCTCTGGTGCAGGAGAGCATCTACGACCGATTCATGGAAAAAGCCGTTGCGCGAGTGAAGGCCATCAAGCAGGGCTCGCCGCTCGACAAGTCCACCATGATTGGCGCGCAGGCCAGCGGTGAGCAGCTTGAGAAGATCCTGAGCTATCTGGACATAGGCCGGCAGGAGGGCGCGGAGGTGCTGACCGGCGGCAAGCGGGCCGAGGTGGGACCGGAGCTGGCGGGTGGCTTTTATGTGGAGCCGACCATCTTCAAAGGCCACAATAAGATGCGCGTTTTCCAGGAGGAGATCTTCGGGCCGGTCGTCTCCGTGACCACCTTTAAGGACGAGAACGAAGCTTTAGAGATCGCGAACGATACCCTCTACGGCCTGGGTGCTGGCGTATGGACGCGCGACATAAACCGCGCCTTCACCTTTGGCCGTGGCATAGAAGCCGGACGCGTGTGGACCAACTGCTACCACCTCTATCCGGCGCATGCGGCCTTCGGCGGCTACAAGCAATCCGGCATCGGCCGGGAGAACCACAAGATGATGCTGGACCACTACCAGCAGACGAAGAACGTGCTGGTGAGCTACAGCCCGGACAAGCTGGGCTTCTTCTAGGAACCACAGCAGTACGCAAAGATCGCAAAGGTTCCGCAAAGATTCCGATGAAGCTTTTTCTGCGTCCTTTGCGAAATCTTCGCGCTCTTCGCGTACTGCTTTTCCGTTATGTTGACAACGACTCCACCACTCCAGGTCACCCAAACCGAAGCCGCGCTCGCCCTGCTCCGCAAGCTGGTTACGGAGCATGGCCCGGTTATGTTCCACCAGTCCGGCGGGTGCTGCGACGGCTCCTCGCCCATGTGCTTTCCGCGTGGCGAGTTCCTGACCGGCGACCAGGACGTTCTGCTTGGCGAGATTGGCGACGCAGCCGATCCAACGCCCTTCTACATCAGTCGCCCGCAATTTGAGTACTGGAAACACACGCAGCTCACGCTGGACGTGGTACCCGGCCGGGGCGGCATGTTCTCCCTGGAAAACCCGGAAGGCGTGCGGTTTCTGATTCGCTCGCGCATCTTTACACAGGACGAGATCGACGTGCTGCGGACATCTGGGCGTATCTAACAGCGGCAAACGTGAAAGAAATACCGTTTCGCCAAATTTTCTGGAACCGCAAGCGCCTCGCGGTGCGTATAACGGCTCAGGAGATCCACGTCCATGCGCATCGCCACGGCTTCCCTGCTCCTTTCGCTCAGTTCTTCGCTGGCCTCGCTGGCCGTCGCCGAGTTCGGCAATGTTGTTGACAAGAGCTACCCCGTGAACGGCCGCGCCATGCTGCAGCTCACCGTCGACAACGCCTCTGTGCAGACGGAAAGCTGCGGCAGCTGCACAGCGGTGCGCGTGCACGTGGACATGCACGATGCCAAGCTCTCCGACTACAAGCTGGAAGAATTCCAGAGCGGCAACACCGTGCACTTCACGCTGAAGCAGAAGGACTCCACGGGCTTCGGCTTCCACTTTGGCGAGCATCACGGACCGGAGGTTCACGTGCAGACGCCGGCCACGACCGACGCTGCCCTTCGTTCCTCCAACGGCTCACTGACAGTCGCCGGCCTGCACGGCACGCTGGATGTCCGCAGCGACAACGGCTCAATTCACGTAACGGAGACGGAGGGAGCCCTGCGCGCGGAAACCACCAACGGCAGCCTTTCCGTGCAGCATATTGCGGGCAGCGTCCGGCTATCCACAACCAACGGCTCAGTGAACGGGGATGCCCGCGCGGACAGCCTGAACGTGCAGACCAGCAACGGCAGCACGCACCTGCGGCTGCTGGATGGCTCCAATCTGCGCGAAGATGCGACGCTGACGGCAGGCAACGGCTCGGTGGAACTTCGCCTGGCCAACAGCGTTCGCGCGGATGTGGAACTCGACAGCGGGCTGGGTTCGGTGCACAGCGAGCTGCCACTCGGCAGCAAGACCAGCGATGAAGACCGGCACCACCTGCGCGGCAGCCTGAATGGCGGCGGCCACAAACTTCACATCACCACGGGCAACGGCAGCATCGCCCTACGCGGACTTTAGGAGCCTCCAAAAAACCTGGGTGCCCCACCTTCGCGGAGCTAAGCGGCCACTTCCCTGAGGTGTCATCCTGAACGAAGTGAAGGATCTGCTTTGGGGAGCTGCATCGACTCTTGGGGGAAAAAATCCATCATCGCGAACTCCTCAGGATGACACTTCATAACTACAGGAAAGTTGAAGCGCTGAAAGGTTAGGCGTACGGCAATGCTCTTTGCATGAAGTGATAACCGTGATCCACCCAATTTACGGCGATAACTCTCGTAAAGGTGGCACCAGGAGTGAGCATTCTGCTAGGCGTCCTCGCCACCGGCTGCCAACAGTGGCGCAACGCCGGCAATCTCCTCAAAGTGGATCAGGTTCCCATTCGACTCGCCCGCCGGCAACTCAGAGACGCCTCGCAGATTCCGTGTGATCGTTGTCGTCTTGCCACGGATGCTGTGCAGCGTATTCTGCACCGTGCCCACCTGCTTTTCAGCCTTGGCCAGCAGGTCGCCAAAGTTGCCGAACTCTGTTTTCACGCGGCCCAGCACCTGCTCAATCTCGCGGCCTTTACGCTCCATCTGGATGGTGTGAAAGCCCATGCGAAAGCTGGTCAGGATGGCCGTCAGCGTGGAAGGACCGGCGATCGTCACATTGCATCGCTGCTGCAGGTCCAGCTGCAAACCGGGCCGCTGCATGATCTCCGCATACAGGCCCTCCGTTGGAACGAACAGGATGGCATGCGGCAGCGTGACTGGCTCGAAAATGTACTTCTCGCAAATGCGTTTACCTTCGGCGCGAATTGCCCGCTCCAGCGAGTCGCCAGCCTTGCGAATGTCTTCGCCGTTGCCGCTCTCGCGCGCGTCTTGCAGGCGCTCCCAATCTTCCCGGGGGAACTTGGAATCGATCGCGAACAGGGCCGTGCCGCTGCCCTGGGGAACCTTCAACGCGAACTCCACGCGCTCGCCGCTGCCCTCCCGGATTTCAACATTCTTTTCATACTGCTCGCGGGAAAACATCTGCTCGAGCTGCATGCCGAGCTGAAACTCGCCCACGATGCCGCGCGCTTTTACATTGCTGAAGACCTTCTTCAGATCACTGACGCCGGTGGCCAACTCGCGCATTTCGCCCAGGCCCTTCTGCACTTCACCCAGGTGCGTGGTGACCTGGCCAAAGCTGGTGGTGAGCCGCTCGTTCAGCGTTGCGTCCAGCTTTTCGTCGACGGTCTTCCGCATTTGTTCCAGCCTGATCTCGTTCTTGTTGCTAAGATCCTCCAACTGTCCCGCAACGGTTGCACGAAGACGTTCTCTGTCCTCACGCTGTTCCTGAGCCAGTTCCACCAGCCTTCGTCCCATCGAGTCCCGGAGGTTTTGGTGGCTTTCGGTATTCTTGCCGCTCAGCTCGTCCAACTTGCGATGCAAGGTTATTTGCGCGTCAATGCCTTGCTGGTGCGCGTTGGACGCAAATGATGTGAGCCGATCAACCATCTGTAGATGTGCATTGCCAACATCGTTGCTAAGCCTGTCTGACGAACTCGCGTTATCGGTGCGAAAGCCGTTGAGCTGATCATGCAATGTCCGGCTTAGGGCCGAAACGCTCCCGCTGATCTCTTCGCGCAGGCTGCGGCTGGCGAGTTCCGCGGCGGCTCTTGCAGCGTGCGCCGCTTCCGCCTGCTCTCTCCGTAAGTCCGCCACGCTGCCGCGCAGGGCGGCCTCGGTCCCCTCCAGCCGTGCCGCCAGCGAGGCCACCGCCTCCGGCAACCGTGCCGTCCGCTCATCAACAAGAGCAGGTTTGCGCAGGAAAAGCGCGAGCAACAAGATCAGGAGAATTCCCTGTATGGCTAAAAGCGCGACCAGCATCGTTTCGCCTTTCCTTCGTCCACAGCATACGATACCTTCCGGTGGAATACGAGGCACATGCAGACGATCGTGCGGGGGAGTGCACCGCCCGTGGCAATAGCCGAATGCTTTTCCAAGGCTTCCTTTCCAAGCTGCGCGTCGGGAATTGGGGCTGCCCCAAAATCGGTGCAGTCCACTTACGTCTATGCCACTCCAAAAAACTTTCCGTGCTCCCGTTGCTTTCCACGGTCATATAGAATCGTCTTCTCAGCACTGGTCATCTGCGTGGTCGTTCCGGAAGGGCTTGCCGTGCGGTTTGGGACTGGTGCGTGTCACTGCGGCCGGAGCGATCGCCGGGGTGACGAGGGCTGAGTCCCGGCTGGGCGCAACACGGCCCGATGGGCGGAATTTGGGCAGGCATTCGCGATCCTTTGCAGATGCCGCGATCCAGCAGTGAGGATGTGCGTATCTTGACCGGAAAGCCGAAGGGCCGCGGCCCTTCTCAGCAAAACAGAACAGGTGTGCGGTCTTCCTCACGACCTTTTTGGACAACACTGACCACGCTCACGGGGTTGCGTGGCGCTGCCGCCAGCGGGTTCGCCGCCGGCCTGCTCTTTGCGCCAGTTGCCTCTCTCGCCATGGCGGAGGCAGCGTTCGCCCAGGCCCCCGTGGCTCAGGCTTCGCCGGCTCAGGCAGCCAGCCAGACACCTGCGGCCCCGGCAGCCGTACCTGCCGCGACACCCTTGGCCGGCCTGCCGCTGTGCGCGCCGCAAGTCGTGGGAAACCGCCGCATTCCGAAGGATTCCGTCATTGCGCGGCTCTTTTCCCGCCAGGGCGACCAGTACGACCCTGCCACCGTTGAACGCGACTTTAATGCGCTGTGGAACACCGGCTACTTTGAGGACGTTCGCATCGAGCGCAAAGAGGCCGATACCTGCACCCAGCTGATCGTGTATGTGCGCGAGCGGCCAACCATCGGCGAGATCAACTACAAAGGCCTGAACGCCGTCACCGTGAGCGATGCCCTGGAGCGGTTGAAGAAGGCCAAGGTCGGCATCTCCGTCGAGTCGCAGTATGACCCCACCCGCATCAAACGCGCCATTGTGGTGCTGAAAGGCCTGCTCGCCGAGCACGGCCACCAGTTCGCACAGGTGAACTACGAGATCAAAACCGTCCCGCCCGCCCGCGTCAACCTAACCTTCATCATCAAGGAAGGTCCCACGGTCAAGGTGGGCAACGTCAACTTCGACGGCAACGTTTCCGTGCCGGCACGCACGCTGCGCGCGGCCATGAAGAACAGCAAGCCCGTGGGCATTCCGCACTCGGTCGTGCTGGAGAATCTTTTCGCCCGCACCTTTGACGCGACCAAGCTCGACGAGGACGTGGAACGCATGCGCCAGGCCTACCGCGACCGCGGCTATGCCAAGATGCAGCCGGGCGAGCCAGCCACCCAGGTGCGCAACGCCGGCGGTATCAACCCGTTTACACTGCGGCCATCCACCGGCAAGCGCATCGACATCCGCATTCCCGTGGAAGAGGGCGCACGTTACCGGCTGGGCGGCATCAACTTTACCGGCTATGACAAGGCAAAGTTCCTGGCCAGCGGCCTGCGCGCGCAATTCGCCAGCAAAGACGGCGAGTTCTTCAGTGCCTCCATCTTCGGCAAGGGCCTGGAGAATCTGCGCAAGGGCTTCGGCTCCCAGGGCTACATCAACATGGCCGCCGTTCCCACGCCTCGCTTTGATGAAGCCAAGAAGCTGATCTTTCTGGACATCGACATTGACCAGGGCAAGCAGTTCTTCGTTTCGCGCATTGAGTTCAGCGGCAACAGCATCACACGCGACAAGGTTATCCGCAGAGAACTTCTGCTGGAAGAGGGTCAGCAATATAACAACCAGGCATGGGAACTCTCCATCCTGCGGCTGAATCAGTTGAACTACTTCGACACGTTGAAGGCCGAGCAGGATTCTGAGAGCCGGCAAAACACCGATGACTCGACCGTCGACCTGTTGCTGAAGCTGAAGGAGAAGGGCAAGAACTCCATCGGCCTGAACGGCGGCCTGAGCGGTCTCTCCGGCTCCTTTATCGGCCTGAATTACGAGACCAATAACTTCCTCGGTTTGGGGGAAACACTCTCCGTCAACACAAATGTGGGCGACCTGTCCCGCAATATTACTTTGGGCTTCACCGAGCCGTACTTCCGCAACAAACCCATCTCTCTCGGCTTCCAGATATACGCGCAGAAGTACGACTACAACCCGGCCAAGAGCTACCAGACCACTGGCGCCAGCGCCAACCTGACCAACGCACAGCAGAGCCTGCTGACGAACTACAACCAGTCTTCCACCGGCATTACGCTCTCGCTCGGCTACCCGATCCGCCGCTCTTTCAAGCGGCTTGGCCTGTCCTACGCGCTGCAGCGTTCCAACATCAGCACCTTTAACGACAACACGCGTAACGTCTTCCAAACCCTGAACTTCCGCAGCGGCATCGCCAGCAACAATGCGCTGGACGGCATCATCTCCTCCATCCTGACGCCGAGCTTCAGCTATTCCTCAGTGGACGCCGCCGTGGGACCGCACCGTGGCCGCGACTTTAACGCCTCCATTCAGCTGGCTGGTGCGGGCGGCAACGTAAAGTACTTCGCGCCCACGGTCAGCATCCGTCAGTTCTACCCCATGAAGGGTCTGCGCATCAGCCGTGAAGGCCACAATGTACTGGGTATCCGCGGCCAGTTCGCTCACGTGGAGGGCTTTGGCGGCCAGGTGGCCCCACCGTTCAACCGCTTCTACTCGGGCGGTGAAAATGAGCTGCGCGGCTTCGACATCCGCTCGGGCGCGCCCTACACCTTTATTCCAACGACGGTGAACTTCAATCTCTCCAATCCAGACGGCAGCGTGGTTCCGCGCGATCCATCCAACACCGCGCTCGGGAACCAGCTGATTCCTGTCCCGGTCTACCGGCTGGTGCAGGTGGGCGGCGATACCTCCTTCACCGGCAACGTGGAATACCGCATCCCGATCGTCTCGCAGGTGACTTTCTCTTTCTTCACCGACTTCAATCTGACTTTCGATGCGCTCAAGAGTCAGCTCCGCCAGAGCGTGCTCGGTCAGGCACAGATCAACAGTCCGCTGTACGGCTGCCCCACCATTACCAACGGCGCATGCTCGGGCGGCACCCACGTGACCTTCCCGAACATCCTGCAGACTGCTTCCGGCACCAATTTTGTGCCGCGCATGTCCAACGGTGCGCAGATCTCGGTCATACTGCCCGTCGTCAATGCGCCTTTCCGTATCTTCTACGCGTATAACCCGCTGCGATTGTATGAGTCGCTGCCGCAGCAGCTGGCACTGCCCAACACCGCCGCTTCGGGCCAGCCATCCTTCCAGAGCCTGTTTCCCACCAGCAGCGCGGGTGCCTTCAGTTATGCGCAGGCACTGCAGTTGTACGGCGCAAACTACATCCTGCGGGAGCCAAGAAAAACCATCCGGCTTTCAGTCAGCACCACTTTCTAATCATCCGGATGTGCGGGAAAAGGGGTGCCTGCATGGCACCCTCTTCCCGTTAAGGGTGTCGTAATCTATCCCGGGCGCAGAGGCGTACGATGCCTGCAAGTCCCTATCTCGACATTTCACTCTTTATCTATCTAGTTGGAGAAGTAACTTATGTCTCAAGCCAATGTTCCACCCTCCACTATTGCTGAAGCGGAAGCCCTGATCCAGGCCGGACTCGAGCGGCTCCGCGACGCGCCCCTCAACGACACCATCACCTCCGCTCTGGCGTTTCTGGCCCCGAAAGGCTACCGCGTGGTGGCCCAAATGGAAGAGGAGGGCCGAAAAAAACGGAGCACCGCGTCCATTTCCAACTGGAACCACGCCACCGGTGAGATCGTTCTTTTCTTCGAACCGGTAACTGCCGAGCCCGCCGCGACTCCGGCGAAAGCTCCGCTGGCTGCGCCATCTTCCCTTGCTCATACTTTCGCGAACGACGGTGCGTCCCCTGCAAACGCGGCGATGGCCTCGGCCGGCGCGGGAACTCACAACGGCGTCGCAGTCAGCACGGCACCAGCTACGCCCGCGATACCTGCTGTAGCACCAGCGCCGATGGCGAAAGTCTCCGCGCAGGACGAAGTCCGCGAGTGCTGCGAAGCCTTGGCGGAAGCAGAGAGACTAAACCGGCCGTTTTACGCGATCAAGTGGTTCCGCGACATCTTTCTGCCGGAGCGGCACCTGAGCTGGATCGCCTCCATCCAGGACAGGCAGCGGGTGCTCAACCGAAGCATTCAGGGCGGGTACATTGAGACTCGCTCGATCCCCAACCCCAACAACGCGGCCTTTCCCACCACTACGCTGCTGCTGAACCGTGAAAAGGCGGCGACGCTGACCGACTCACGATTTCTCGTGGAAGACAGGGAGAAGTTCCCCGCGCCGGAGAGCACGCCTCAAGAGACAGCCGTTACGTAAATCCCGGCAAGCCCGCCCGGCGTGTCCGTTAATTGGATCAAATTCCGCTCAGTACGCGCGCTGATAGATCCGCGAGATGCGGTCATGCCAGCCCAGGCGGTCATCATCCAGCAGCGCCCATGCAAAGCCCAGGCCTACCGGCACGGCGGAAAGCACCATGGCCAATAGCCGGCGGCGCATGGCTGAGCGGGTCGGGTTCTCATCGCCAAAGGTGCACAGGGCGATGCGGGCATAACGCATCCCGGGCGTCCTGTCACTGAAGGTAAAGAACAACAGTAGATACAGCACGCCGAAGAGCAGCAGCGTTCCCGCCGCTGCAATCAGGGCAAGGCGTCCCTCCGGCAGTTCCGGCACCGCGTGTGCCGCCGCCGCTACGCCCGCCACAAAGGCCGTGCCGATACAAAAGGCATCCACCGCCAGGGCCATCACGCGCTGCGAAACAGGCGCGGCGTAGAGGGGCAGCACTGGATCGGCCTGCGCTTCCGCGTGCGCGGCCACTGCATCATCTTGCAGCCAGGAGCCCAGGCGAATGTTCGACCACTCCGGCAGCGTACTGTCAGCGGCAGAGGCCGGCACGGTGGAGAATGCATCCGGCTCGACCTCAAAGATGCGTAACTGCGCGCGCGCCGGAGCGGCGTCGGCGTCCTCCCGCAGCGGACCCTCCGCCAGTCGAGGGCGAGCCTTGCGAGCGGCCACAAGCTGCCGGGGAAACTCAATCAGGTTCGTAGGCAGAGCCACCGTGGGCTCGGGCGGCTGCTCCGGCTCTGCAACAGGTATGGCAAGGGGAAGCGCACTTGCAGCCGCAACCGCCGCGGGAACCACCGGCGATGCCGCAGCCTGGTTCTGGCGCGGCGGACCAGCCAGAAAACCAGAACGCGGGTCAATGCGGTGCGTCACTTTTACGTTTGTTTGTACGGAAGCGGCTTCCGATGCGCCTTTGACACCGCGTGGCAGAGGCGCGGCTGAGCTTTCCGTCTTGCATAAGGCGGCCTCTGCCGCCAACGAGGACATGGTCAGCAGCGCAGCCGGCGCGTGCATTGGCGACTGCGTTTCCACCGGCACGGAGGGCGACTCGGACCGGTTCCACTGCTCGATCTCGTCCAACAGGCGCATTTGTGCGGCGGCAATGGCCTCTGCGCTGCGCCGCGCCACTTCGGCTGCGGCATCGGCCTGCCGCATCGCGGTTTCCGCTTCCTGCGCCAGGAAGTCGCGGTAGGAGACGGTTTGCGCGAAGCGCGCCGCCACGGAGTCCGCTACGCGCGAAGGCCGGCGCGCCGTGGCAGGCGCGGACTCCATTCCTGGCAGGCCGGTCTGCCCGTGCTCCTGCGGACGGCGGCGGCGATGCTCCTGCAGCCGCGCGCTTACCTGCTGACGCAGATGGTGCTGCTCTTCCGCTGAAACAGTCGAATGCGGTAGGGGTTGCAGGGGCAGAGGACTCGCGGTACTCAACGGGGGCTCACTTTCCGTAGAATGGGGACACCTCAAGTGCCGTATCAAAGCAGCAGCGGAAGGATTCCCGGCGGTCTCTCACCACATTGGCGAGGCCGCATCTCTGCCGTCATTTGCTTGTGTATCACGCTGCTCGGTGCGGATGCTGTGCGGCTCTGTGCACAAGAGGTGTCAAGGAAGGCACCTTCTGCAAATCCCGCGGAGACCACGGCCAACCTGCAAATCGGAAACCCGCAAAACGATTCAGCATCTTCTGCTGAAAGACTGCCGAACGACCCCGCCTACGCCAGTTCGTCCATCGATGGCACTCCGCTGTACCCCGTGGCTGAGCCGGTGCCCGATCTTCACGCACAGCATGTCTCCATTGATGCCGACCGCCAGAGCCGCCGCGACGGCCATGTGGTGCTGGACGGCAACGTCCGCATGACCTACGGGAGTTACCAGATAGAAGCGGGGCACATCGACTACAACGAGGACACGGGCGACCTGGAAGCAAGCGGCCAGCTGCATCTGCGGGGCGGCAGCGCGGCCGAGTCCATTGTGGCCAGCCATGGCAGCTACAACCTGCAAAATGGGACCGGCAAGTTCTATGACGTGACTGGCTCCGTGGGCCTGCGTGCCGGCAGCAGCGGGCGCGTGTACACCGTCGCCAGCCCGTTTCTCTTTCAGGGCCGGCTTGTGATCAAGAACGGCCCCGCGGACTTCGAGATTTTCGACGGTTCTGTTACCAGTTGCCAGTTACCCGATCCGGACTGGCGGCTGGCCAGCGCCAGGTTTGTAGTGCACGAGGGCAAGGCCAGCGCAAAAGGCGTTGCCTTTCGCCTGCGCAACATCCCGATCATCTATTTGCCGTTCGTCACTCACCCCGTGCCGCAGGCGGGCGACCAGCGCCAGAGCGGTCTGCTCATCCCGGTAGTGGGCCAAAGCTCCACCAAGGGCTTTGTGCTGGGCGAGCAGATCTATCTCGTGCTGAACCGCTCTATGGACCTGACAGTCGGCTCGGAGTACTTCTCCCTGCGTGGCTGGCAGCAGTCCGCCACCTTCCGCTACAAGGGACCAGGGCTGGATTTTGTGCACGCGCACTTTAGCAATCTGCTGGACCGTGGATTTATCGGCAACATCCAGAAGCAGGGCAACAACAACCAGGTCCTTACCAGCCGTGGTTACGTTTACCAGGGCGGCGAAGACATTCTGGCCAGTGGGCGCAAGGATTTCTCGCCGAATACCCGCATCGCCGCAGACGCCGAGTACCTGAGCAGCTACGCCTACCGCCAGGCGTTTACTGACAGCTTCAACCAGGCCGTTAATACAGACATCGTCTCCACGCTCTACGGCACACACCAGCAGAACGGCTTTGTGGCCGCCCTGGAGGGCGACCGCTACCAGGGCCTGAAGCGCACCCTTACTGGCGAACAGGTTCGTGTCCTGCACCTGCCGTCGCTTGACCTGGACGCGCTGGAGCGCCACGTTGGCAACTCGCCGCTGCTGGTAAGCGCGACGCTGCAGGCCTCGGCGCTGAAGCGAACGCAGGGTTCGCAAGTCGCCGCCACTCAGCTGGATACAGGCTTTGTGGAGCGCCTTGAGGTGCGGCCGGAAATTTCTCTGCCCTTCGGCTTTGCCGGCTTTCGTTTCCGTCCCAGCGCTGCCGTTCGCGAGACCTTCTACAGCAAGCAGCGGCGGCCCGTTCCGCTGCCCGGGCCGGCTCTGCCTTTCAACGTGGACAAGAGCCTGAACCGTGCGCTGTTTGAGGGGGGCGTCGAGGTGCGTACGCCGGTGCTGGAGCGCACCTTTGACAGCGGTGCCTTCACCCGGCTGCTGGGCCGCAACGTGCGCCACACCATTGAGCCGGAGTTCCACTACCGCTACGTTACGGGTGCCTCAAGCTTCAGCAACACCGCCCGCTTTGACGCGCGCGACGTGGTCAGCAATACCAACGAAATAGAATACGGCGTGACGCAACGGCTGTTTCTCAGGCCGACGCGCCTGCGCCTCTGCGATCAGGGCGAGCTGCCGGCCAACCCGGGCGCCGGCTCGAATGCCATCAACCAGCATCCCGCGGACATTGATGACGCGCCAGAGTTGCCGGCCAACAAAGCAGACACGGATACCGCGCAAGAGGACAGCCCGGCAGGCACAACACCCACGCGCAATGCGTCCGCAAGCCCGGCGGAAGCACCCAACTGCGGCGGTACCCGCGAAAGTCTGCGCTGGCGACTGGTGCAGCGCTACTTCGCCAATGACAGCTTCGGCCAGAACGTGCTGGTGCTGGGTCGCCGCAACGTGCTGGAAACCACACTCGACCTGAGCGGCGTTGCCTTCCTGACAGACCGGCGGTCCACCAGTCCCATCGTCTCCGAAATGCGCCTAAGCGCCACCGACCACCTGGATGTGGAGTGGGACATGAACTATGACACGCGCCTGAACAAGTTCACCCAGAGCAACATTTTTATGAACTACCACACCGGCAATTACTTCGGTGCATTGAGCTATGCGCGGCTTAATGCGCCGGGCCGCTTTCAAAAGATCAGCGGCGACACGCAATCCACGTCGCTGCTCTCCGACTTCTCGCAGATGCGCGTGCTGCTGGGTTACGGAGCGCCCACCCTGCCCGGATTTTCTATCGCCACCAACGTTGGTCTGGACCTGCAAACGCCGCAGCCGCAATACGGCGCGCTGCAAATGTCTTACAACTGGAACTGCTGCGGTCTCTCCGGCGAGTACCGCAAGTTTGAGCTGGGCAGTGTCCGCAACGAGAATGCTTACCGATTCAACTTCACCCTGGCAAACATCGGCTCAGCGGGAACGTTGCGCCGCGCGGAACGCCTGTTCTGATTGCGACGCTAGCCGCATCATTCACGTCTTCTGGAGGTGTCATCCTGAACTATCTTCAAGGTGTCATCCTGAACGAAGTGAAGGATCTGCTTTTCCTTCGGTCTGTAGTTAACTTCAAATAAAGCAGATCCCTCGCAAGCTCGGTATGACACATCTTCGGATTGCGTCGGCACTGACGTTCCGGTTCAAGGTCGGCCACAAGTGAATGGGTGTTCTCATTGAGAGAACACCCAGAATCACGCGAACTCGCCCAGCTTCAGACCGTCAGCAATTCCTTTTCCTTGTTCTTGAACATGTCCTCCAGCGTCTTGATCTCGCTGTCGGTCATCTGCTGAATCTCTTCACTGGCGCGCTTCTCATCGTCGGCGGAGATCAGCTTGTCCTTGGCCGCCTTCTTGAGTGAGTCGTTGCCGTCGCGGCGCACATTGCGGACGCTGGTCTTATGGTCCTCCAGTACGCCGGAGAGCTGCTTGACGGCGTCCTTGCGCCGCTCCTCCGTCATGGCCGGGATTGGTACGCGGATGATTTTGCCGTCATGCATCGGGTTGAACCCCTGGCCGCTGGTGCGGATGGCCTTTTCCAGCAGGCCGACCACGCCGATGTCGAATGGCTGCACTACGATCAGCTGCGCTTCCGGCGCGCTCACCTGGGCCAGCTGGTTGATCGGCATCTCCGAGCCGTAGTAGTCCACGCGGATGTTGTCCAGCATGTGCACATTGGCGCGGCCGGTGCGAGCCGCCAGAAGGCTCTCTCGAAAGTCGTCCACTGCCTTCTTCATGCGTATTTGAAGCTGGCCCTGCAGCTCCTTCAATGCCGGAATATTTGCCATCTGCGAAGCCATGCGATTCCCCTAAGCGCGTTTGCGCGACCATTCGATTCTAGCGGATTGTTACACCGCATCGGCAGGTCCCTGCACCCGCTTCATCGCCGCCTCGATATGCCGGTTCACATCCGCCTCGGCAAACTGCGTCGCCACGCGGATGGCATTCAGGATGGCGTGATCGTTGGACGAGCCGTGCCCGATGATGCAGGCGCCGCGCACGCCCAGCAGCGGAGCTCCGCCGTATTCGGAATAGTCGAGCCGCTTTTTAAAGTTGCGGAAAGCCTTACGGCTCAGCAGAGCGCCGACCTGCGAGGTGATCGTGGATTTCAGCGTTTGCTTCAGGCTGTCGTTCACCAGCCGGCCGATGCCCTCCATCGTCTTGAGTGCAACGTTGCCCACAAAACCATCGCAGACCACCACGTCTGCCCGCCCGTTGAACAGGTCGCGGCCTTCCACATTGCCCAGAAAACAATACAGGTGCTCGCCGTGCAGAGCACGCAGCAGCGGCAGCGTCTCCCTGGTCAGGGCGTTGCCCTTGGAGTCCTCTTCGCCGATGGAAAGCAGGCCAACGCGCGGCTTGGCAATGCCCAGCACATTGCGCGCATAGATCTGCCCCATCAGTGCGAATTGCAGCAGGTTGCGCGGATCTGAATCCACATTCGCACCCACGTCCAGCAGCGTGCAGGGTGTGCCACCGGCAGTGGGCACAACGGTGGCGAGCGCCGGCCGGTCCACACCGTCCAGCGTGCCCAGCACCATCTTTGCCGATGCCATGGCCGCGCCCGTATTGCCGGCAGTCACAAAGCCGCGCGCCGTGCCTTCGCGCACCAGCTTCAGGCCCACACGCATGGTGGAGTCCTTCTTGGCGCGGACCGCCGAAGCGGCCTTGTCCGTCATGCTGATCCACTCGCTGGCGTGCACCACATGAATCGGCAGCGACTCACCCGCCAGCGCTTCCCGCAGCTGCGGCTCAATGCGCTCCCGCGGGCCCACCATGTGGATCCGGACAGGGTACTGCCGGCACGCTTCAATGGCGCCGCGTATCTCCGGGTCCGGCGCGCGGTCCGATCCCATGGCATCCAGCACGATATCGACTAGCATGCGTGCGGCTTCTCAGAAGTATGGTTCAGCATCGTTTCGAGTGTACCGAATCGCGCGCCGCCCCCGGTTACTGCCACCGTGAAGATCTGGCCGCGACGTCGTCGCGGTTCAGCCGCCGAAGCTCTGCCATAGCAGCACCGCATTCAGCCCGATGATCAGCGCGGCGACCGTCCATCCGGAAAACGCCGTTACCCGCCGGTTCACAAAGCCACCCATCAGCCCCGGTCGGCCGGTGAGCACCAGCAGCGGCACCAGTGCAAAGGGGATCCCAAACGACAATACCGCCTGCGACAGCAGCAGAATCTTGACCGGCGACAGCCCCAACCCGATCACCACCACCGCCGGGATGACCGTAATCAGCCGCCGCAGGTAGACCGGGAACTGAATGTGCAGAAATCCTTCAATCACCACCTGCCCGGCAAGCACGCCGATGGTGGACGAGGAAAGCCCCGAGCACAACAGCGCCACTGCAAACGCCAGCGCGGCAAAGTTGCCCAGTAGCGGGCCCAGCGTGTGGTGCGCGTCCTCCAGGATCGTGTCCGGATTCAGCGCGGGATTGTGCAGAAAAGCCGCCGCCGCCATCACCAGCATGGCCGAGTTGATGAACCACGCGCCATTCATCGCCACCAGAATATCGACCAGCTCAAAGCGCAGATAGCGCCGGCGAAACTGCGTCAGCCGCTCCGGGCCGCCGCTCACGCCGTGCTGCACAAAACTTTGCATGCGCGGCTGCATGAGCGCGGAGTGCAGATAGATCACATGCGGCATCACCGTGGCGCCCAGCATCGTCACTGCCAGGTACACCGTCGAGCGATGCAGCGAAGGCACCAGCGTGTCATGCAGGGCCAGGCTCCAGTTGGGGTGAACCAGGAAAATCTCCGCCGCGTAGCAGAGTCCGATGACCGCGACAAAACCGATGATTACACCTTCAAAATGGCGGAATCCGCGCTGGTTCAGCGCCAGCAGCACAAAGACAAAGACCGTGGTGACCAGTGCCGCCACCAGCATCACGCCTTGCTTGCTCATGCCATGTGCCAGCAGCGCCGGCCCTATCAGCAGATACGCGCCAATCGCCGCCCCCAGGAACTCCGCCAGGTCCGTCGCAATCGCGCTGATCTCTGCCGCCACCCATAGCATCAGCACCATGGGCCGCGAGAAATGCTCGCGGCAGTTCTGCGGCAGGCTCTGGCCCGTGGCGATGCCCAGCTTGGCCGACAGGTACTGCACCTGCATCGCCATCAGGCTCGACCACAGCAACACCCACAGCAGCGTGTAGTTGTGCTGGGCGCCGGCAGTGATGTTCGCCACGAAATTGCCCGGATCGATATACGCGATGGACGCCACGAACGCCGGGCCAAAGTACGTCCAAAGCTCACGCCAGCGTGACGGCGCGGGCGGAGGGAGATCAAGGGTTGCGGCAAGGCCCATGTTTGAAGTATAGGGACGCGGGCCCGGCGCGGAGAAGCTCCCGTCCGGAAACTCAGCCTGCAACTCCTTCAAGCTGCTAGCCTTCTCCCATGAGAATTCTCGTCATCGGTGGCGGCGGCCGCGAACATGCACTCTGCTGGTCGCTGAGGCGGTCGCCGGAGGTCACCGACCTGGTTTGCGCACCCGGCAACGCCGGCATCTCCCAAATCGCCAGTTGCGTGCCTGTGGAACAAACCAGCCTGCTCGACATGCTGCGCGTGGTGCACGCCGTTGCCCCGGAGCTGGTGGTGGTGGGGCCGGAGGTGCCGCTGGCCACCGGCATTGTGGATGCGCTGCAAGGCGAGGGTGTCCGCGTCTTTGGGCCCACCCAGGCCGCAGCCCGGCTGGAGAGCTCAAAAAGCTTCGCCAAGCAGTTCATGCAGCGCCAGGGCATCCCCACCCCGCAGTATGTGATCTGCCAGACGATTGAAGAAGTCTGGCAAGCCCTGACTCAGTTTTCCACTCCTGTTGTGGTGAAGGCGGATGGATTGGCTGCCGGCAAAGGTGTTGTGATTGCCCCGACCAAAGCGGATGCGGAAGCCGCCGCGGAAGACCTGCTGAAGCTTGGCGGCACACTGGTGCTGGAGGAATTTCTGGAGGGCACCGAGCTTTCCTTCTTTGCGCTGTGCGACGGCCGCACCGCCGTACCCATTGCCGCCGCGCAGGACCACAAGCGCCTGCTGGAAGGGGATCGCGGCCCCAACACCGGCGGCATGGGCGCCTATTCCACGAACGACCTGCTGCCGCCCGACCTGCTCGAAAAATTGCGGCGAAATATTGCCCAGCGCGTGGTGGACGGCATGCGCTCGGAGGGCACACCCTTTCGCGGCATCCTGTTCTGCGGGCTGATGCTGACCGAGCGCGGCCCGGAGGTGCTGGAGTTCAACACCCGCTGGGGCGACCCCGAAACCGAAGCAATTGTGCTGCGCCTTCAGACACCCATGCTGGACCTGCTGAACGCTTCCATTGACGGAACCGCGAACCGGCTGCAGATCCGGCTCGATAGCGGTGCGGCCGTCTCCGTGATCGCCGCCAGCGCGGGCTATCCCGCAGCTCCGCGTACGGGCGATGTGATCTACGGCCTCCATTCAAAGCTGCCGCCGGAAACCGTTCTCTTTCATGGCGGTACCGCTCAACTGGGCAAGGAAACGGTAACGGCTGGCGGTCGCGTGCTTGCCGCCAGCGCCGCCGCGCCCACACTGCGGCAAGCGCTCCAACGAGCCTACGCCGCGATGGACGAGCTCTACTTTGAAGGCATGCAGGTGCGCGGGGATATCGGCCATCGTGCGCTAACCAGCCCAGCCACGCCGACAGGGCAACCGGTCTGACCCAAAAGAAGTAGTGAGCCGGTCAGTGAAACGGCCTACTCTAAGAGGTAGAGGTCTTCCCCTGGCGCTCTTCCGTTTAATCACGTGGCTCATTCACGCCGTGCTGGTGGCGTTTGCCTCGGCGCTGGTGGATGTCTTCACCCACGTCTCCGCCGCCCTGATCGCGCTCGCGGTCATGGTTGCCGTCGGCGTGAGCATGGCCAGCGCCTTCGGTATCGGCGGCTTCGGGCTGTTCCGCCGCTGGCGCCGCCGCGAGTAGCAAGTTCTCAACAGGGTACGAACGGGTACCCCACCTTCACGACAGCTCTATCGTCGTTAAGGTGGATTGAATCACCTCATCTACATGAGGGAAACGCACATAACCTTGCGCGAAGGCGAGGCGATCTCTCCGCGAAGAGCTCACTTTGCCTTCAAGACATTGTTGGCCCGGCTGCTATCCGGCAGCTTGTGATCGGGATCGACCACCACCGAGGCAATTGGCTTGGAGTCGTCGCTGGTCCAAGCGTACGTTCCCTCGCTCAACCATGTCTCTACCGGCAGCGTGACACGCGTTTTCGATCCATCGGTAAATGTCACTTCGATCGGCGTGGGCAGCACCAGTTGGCCGTGATTGCTGATCGTTGCCACCGCCCCGTCGATCCTGTCCACGCCCACGTCGTAGCGCCAGTTCTCCATGTACCAGCCCCGCCAGAACCAGCTCAGATCCTCGCCACCTTCGCTCTCCATCGCACGAAAGAAATCGGACGGCGACGGATGCTTGTACGCCCAGTCGCGAATGTATTTGCGGAAGGCATAGTCGAAGCGCTCCGGCCCCAGAATCTGCTCGCGCAGCAGCACCATGCCGTACGCACCCTTGAAGTAGCTCACCGGGTGCGTCATCGGGAAGGTATATGCATCGGCCGCGTACATCAGCGACGGTGCCTTCGGGTCGTCCAGGACCTTTAGGATGGTGTCCGGCGGCTCGCCCCCGGCCGAGTATTCCCCATCGCGCTTCGGCCCGTATTTGCCGTTCGCGTATACATCCGACTCTTCGATATCGATGAAAGTGTTGAAACCCTCATCCATAAAGGCATGCCGCCGCTCATTCGATCCCACGATCATCGGGAACCAGTCGTGGCCAATCTCATGTGCCGTGACCCAGAAGAGGAAGGCATCCTTGTCGTCGATGCCGTCGAAGACCACGCCCGGGTACTCCATACCCGTCGAAAAGCCTGCGACGGAGATCGCCGCCGGCCACTCATACGGGTACCAGTGTTTACTGAAGTTCTCCACCGAGTTCTTCACGTATTCAGTCGACTTGTCCCACCTGTTGGGGCCCACACTCTCCGGCGGATACACGCTTTCCGCCAGCGCCGTCTTGCCGCCCGGCAGGTTCATGCGCGCGGCATCCCACACAAACACCGGCGAGGCGCTCCACACCACATCGCGCGTGTGATCCATGCGGAAGTGCCACGTCAGCGAGCCATCCTGCTTCGGCCGCGATGCCGGGTCGTTCACCTCGTCCGGCTTGCGGATGTAGACGGTCGCATCGCTCTTCGCCGCCTGCGCCAATCGGTCCATCTCTGTCTTCGTCAGCACGTCTTTCGGATTCACCAGCTCGCCCGAGCCCACGACGATCATGCTCGAGGGAACGGTCACGTCATAGTCGAAGTGGCCGTACTCCAGATAGAACTCGCTTGCAATGTACGGCAGCGTGTCCCAACCCCGCAGATCGTCATACACGCACATACGCGGATACCACTGCGCCATGTCGTAAATCTCGCCCTGCTTGCTCATCCCCCAACTGGTGCGGCCACCCCACACACCGGGGATCGCATAGTGGTATTGAATGTGAATGCGCAGCTGACTTTTCGACCGCAGGGGCTCCGCCAGCCGGATTTGCAGGCGCGTGTCGTCGACGAGGTAGTCGGCCCTGGTGGCATTCGCGGCTGTCTGCTTGCCGCTTGCAATGCTCACCTGGTCCAGCAGAAAACCTTCGCTGTACGCCAGGTCCTCCTCGGAAGACGGCGCACCCTTCTTGCGCGGCCGGCGCGGAAAAACACCGCCGCGGGCTGTGCGCGAATCCTTGCGATAGATGTTCTGGTCGAGCTGCACCCATAGGCTGGTCAGCGTGTCCGGGCTATTGTTGGTGTAGGTAATGGTTTCGTCGCCGCGCAACTGCTTGCCCTGTGTGTCCAGGGTGGCGTGCAGTTCGTAGCTGGCCTCGTTTTGCCAATAGGCTGGTCCCGGCGCGCCATTGCTGGAGCGGTACGCATTCACCGGATCGGGCAGGCTCAGCGGCGCAAAAGTCAGCCGCGGATCGTAGGAAGCCGCTCCTTGAGCGCTGCCCGTTGGAACTTGCGGGCTGTTCACCGGCGCTTGCGCAAAGACCTGGCCCGGACCGAGCAACGCTGGGCCCAGCAAACAACAACACAGCAGCGTACGAAGCAATCGCAACAGGGCGCTCCAAAAAGTTAAGTTGTGGAGGAACTGCGCACAGTGTAACCCGTGCTGCGGGCAGATCAAGCCAGTCGACGAGAGGACCGTAGGTGCCCCACCTTCACCGCGCTCTTTGCGGTTAAGGTGGGATCGGCGGCAGAGATCTTTGCACCGGAAAAACCCACCTTGGCTACGCAAAGGTGGGGCACCCAGTCCTTACTCGGGTCCAGCATTCAGCGCCAGCGCGCAATGACCAGATTCGCCACTTAAATGATCAGCATGGGTGCCCCATCTTCACGACAGCTCTATCGTCGTTAAGGTGGGAGCGGGGCGGCACGGATCGCACAGCTGCCGATGAACCCACCTTGGCTTCGCGAAGGTGGGGCACCCATGCCTAAAACGCGACAAGCCTTTTAGTGCCAGCGCGCAATTACCAGATTTGCGGCGTAGATGATCAACACGCCGAGCATGACCAGCAGCAGCCGCGAACGCAAATTGCCGGTGCGCCGCAACTCCGGCAGAAAGTCCCCGGTGGCCATCTGCAGGAAGAAGCCGGCCGCCAGCACCAGCAGAGCGACAGAACCGCGGGCGGAAAGCTTCCACCACACCGTCAGCAAGCCCCCCAGGAATGGTGCCATCGCATCCGCAAGCAGAAAGCCGTAATCGGTTCGCGTCGGCTCCTCGCCGCCGGTGGTCAGTATGACCGTATTCATGCCATCGCCCAGATCGTGCGCGGCGATGCCGAAAGCCACGGCGATGCCCGCGCTGTGCGACGCGGCAAAGGCAGCACCGATCGCCATGCCATCGCGGAAGCTGTGAGAGATGAGCAGAAGTGCGCCGGTGCGCCGCACCAGCCTGCGCCCACGCAGCCGGCCCTGCCATTGCTTGCCAAGTGCATGCAGGCCCTGCTCCATGCCGTAAAACAGCAGAAAGCTCAGCAGCGTCAGGCCAAGCACGGAGGCGCTACCCAGCCCCGCAGTCTTGCCGATCTCCAGTGCCTCAGGCAACAGGTCCAGGAAGGCCGCCGCCAGCAGCAGGCCGGCACCCAGCGCCAGCAGCATCCCCAGTGACCGCCGGAAGCGGACCGCCAGCACACCGCCCAGCAGCGTGGAGACGATCGGCAGGCTGAGCAGAAGCAACGGCACAATCAACAATGATAAAGCAATCGCAATAAGCCCAGCCTATTGCGATTGCCTGCCGATGGATGAGAATGGGCGGCCCACAGCTCATGATCGATGCCCTTCTCGCGTTACTGAGCCAATCTTGAGCCAATGTTCACATCTGTCCCTGCCGTTCATTCGATGTATAGAAAACGCCCGTTTCTCATACCTCACTTGCGAAGATTGCCCGAAGAATTGGGCATCTCGGGGGTGCCTTCCAGGCCGGCAAGTTTAGAAGAGTTCAGTTGATTTTTGGGAGGAACCTGGACACCAGCGTCACTTCCACCCGGCTGCCCGCGGCAAAGTGTTTCCTCACCAGTGCCGTCGATGCCTTCTCACGCTGCCGGCGAAGCTCTGGATTGCGCAGCAGATGGACGACCGCGTCGGCGAATTCCTCTGCTTGATCCGCCACGCCGACCACGCCCGCCGCCCAATCCTCCAGCCCCTGCACGCCTACCGTCGTCGCCACGGTGGCTTTGCCGTAGGACAGCGCCTCCAGCAGCTTGACCTTGATGCCGCTGCCCCCACGCAGCGGCACCAGGCAGATCGCAGCCCGGTCGTGCTCTGCCGCCAGCGACTCCAGAGCGCCCATCATCTCCACACCTGGTCCTGGTAGAAAAACACGTTCGCACACTGTACCCGCAACGGCCAGCACGGCCTCCGGCTCTCGCCGCAGCACCAGCGGCCACACCTCCTTCATCAGCCATGCCAGCGCCTGCACATTGGGTGGGCTGTTCGATCCCACAAAGAGACAACGCAACGGATCGGGCGCGGCAGACGCTGCACGTGCCTCCATCGGTATCGGCTGGGTAAAGACCTTCGCGCTCACCTCCGCGCGAATCGCTTCCGCCTCGCAGCGTTGCGCCGCAATCAAGGTCTCCACCTGGTCCAGCCAGGCAATCTCCTGTGGCCGCGAGACGGGCGGGCAGTCCAGTGGCAGGCCTGCCCGCTGGAACTGCGACACGTGCTCACTCAGCAGATCGTGCATCAGGATGGCCCGATGCGGCCCCCGCAACTGGCCCAGAGCCGTTCCCCAGAATGCATAGTTTGCAATCACGGTACCCGGTTGCAACGCTTGAACTGCATCGCGCAGCAGAGCGCGTTCCCGTTCCCCCGGCGCGGTCAGGTCCCAGCTCTCCACGCACAATCGGCCAGCACTCAACCACTGTAATAACCCGGCCAGCGGTGCAAGCCCGCGGTGCCGTTGCAGCATCCGGGCAGCGGCGCGCATCCACGGCAGCGAGGTCCACGCCCGAACAAACCAGCCGCCCACGCGCACATACCCAGGAACGTGCAAGACACACTGTTCCGGCAGATCGAACACGTGGCGGAAGAACAGCCGTGGCGAACGGCTCTTTGCCAGCGTAACCAGCACGTCCACTCGCGCTCCATGCCCGGTCAACAGACTCAGCAGATTGTTTGCGGCCGTGGTGCTGCCATGGCGGGCGTGTGTCAGCGGCTCACGTGAAACAAAGAGGATGCGCCCGGCCGTCAATAAAAAATTCGGTTTCATGCAGAGTTCTACACCGTCTGATATCGGCATGGCCGGAGCAAACTTGAGCCCGTCCTTGTGCCGTTGCAAAGAAGCGCGAACCCAGCCATGTACCTCCGTGCCGTTTGCTGACGACGCCCGATGGCACACCGGATACACTTCGCTCGATACCATGCCGTTTCATGCCACAGGAGCGCCCACCGGATGACCCAGCCGGGCCAATCCCCACCCGGGCAAACCAAGCTGCGCCAAATCGTGGTGGAGGCGGTCTTCCGGCGCAAACCCGTCTTCTTCACCACGGTCGCCGTGGTCATGGCGCTGGTGCTTGCGCTTACCCTGCTCATGCATCGCCAATACCGCGCGGATGCCAAGCTGATGGTGCAAAATGTGCGCAGCAACACCCAGCTCAGCGCCAATACCACGGAGCACATCACCAGCCAGGACGAGGTGAGCCAGAGCGAAATCAACAGCGAAGTCGACCTGCTGCAGAGCCCTCTGGTTGCCCGCCGCGCGCTGGGCACCGCCACCAGCGGCGTGCAAAGCAAACGCACGGAAAACGAGATCACCGAACTCAAGCGCCGCCTGACCGTGGAAGCCGTGCACCAGACCAGCCTCATCAACCTGAGCTATCTCGCCGATAGCCCCGAGCACGCCGACCGCGGCCTCCAGAAAGTGATCGACGCCTACTTTGAGACCCGCTCCAACAATGAGCGCGCCAGCGGTGCCGCCGAGTTCTTCGACCGCCAGCTGGAAGAAGCCCGCAGGCAGCTCGACGAAGCGCAGCAGGCCATTACGAACTACGGCCTGAAGAACGACATCAGCGACCTGGACGAGGAGAAACGCCTGCAGCTCATGCGCGTCTCTGCCCTGCAGGACCAGATTGCGCAGAACGATGCCGCGCTTGCCCTGCAACGCAGCCGCCAGCAACGCCAGCAGGAGCAGCTGGCCAGCACGCCGCAGCGCTCCAAGACCATGGAGCGCACCATCACCAACCAGTATTCGCAGGAGCGGCTCAATACCTCGCTCGTGGAGCTGGAAAACCGCCGCGCCGAACTTGTCCGCCGCTACGCCCCCAGCGACCGCCAGATCCTGGAGCTGGACGACAAGATCTCCAACACCCGGCTCGCTATTTCCGACGCCAGCAACAAGCCTGCCAGCGAGAACGCGACTGATGTCAACCCCGTCTGGCAGCAGCTCAACGCCGCCGTCACCATGAGCACCGGCGAACTGAGCGGCTATGCGGCCCAGCGTGCCACGCTGCGGCACCTCTTTGAGCTCGCGCAGAACCGCCTGGATGAGCTGGAAAAGAGCACCGGAAACGTCAACTCGCTCAAGCGCAACCTGCAGCAAGCCCAGGCCGACTACGAGCTCTACTCCAAACGCAAGAGCGACGCCCGCGTCTCCGCCCAGCTCGACAAGGAGAAGCTCTTTGACGTCTCGCTGGTGCAGCCGCCCTACTCCACCAATGACCCCACCCGGCCCAAGCCGCTGCTCTACACCGTCACCGGCCTTGCGTTCGCGGTCATGCTCGGCACGCTGCTCGCGGTTTACGCGGATACCTCCTCCGGCATGATCTACACCCCCGGCCAGCTCGACACACTCACCGGCACACGCACTCTGGCGACGCTGGCAGAGGTGGGCGAGGGTGGCTCCGAACACATGAACTCCCTGGAATACCGCCGGCTGCTTTTCAACATTCGCAAGTCGGTCAAGGAGCGCGCCTCCGATTCCAGCGGCAGCATCCTGCCCATGGTGGACACACCGCATGGCGAGTGGCCCCGCGGTTACATACCAGATGCTGCCTACTGCATCGCCCTCACCTCCGCCATGCGCCATGAGGGCGTGAGCTACGTGACCAGTCATCTTGCCGAACAGGCCTCCAAACAGTTCGGCAGTCAGGTGGCCGTGGTAAACACGCGTGACATGCTCCGCCGCTTCGAGGAAAACCGCGGCCTGACCTTCGGTTTGAAACGGCTCGAACCGCAGGGCTACTGGATCGTTGCTGCAGAGGACGACCACACGATCATCGGCCGCGAAATCGGATCACGCGGCAGCTTCGCCACACGCCTTGCGCCGTGGCTCGACCGCGCCCGCCAGGAGATGGACCTGATCCTGCTGGACTGCCCCAGCAACCTGGAAAGCACCCTCGCCACAGAGGTGGAGAACTGCGTGGATGGCTACATCGCCGTGGTGGCCGCCGGCCTGGTGCGCAAACCGGCCGTTGACCAGCTTGGCACCACCTTGAACGACCGCCAGGCACCGATGCTTGGCTATGTGCTCAACCGCCGCAGCTACCCCCTGCCCCGCTGGCTGCACCGCCTGATCTGAGGAAACCCATGCCGATGCTGAAAGAAATATCGATACAACAGCAACCCTCCCGGACGAACATTCCTGCTGGCTGTCACAGTCAGCAGGGTGCCCCATTCTTTCGCAGCTTTATCGCGAAAGGGTGGGCTACGACACATGTGGGTGCCCCACCTTCATCGCGCTCTTCGCAATTAAGGTGGGCGGGAGCAGCACAAGCACTGCTCTCCGCGGCAATGCTCCTGAGCCCTCTCCAGGCTCAGCAATCACCCACCAGCAAGACCCCACCCGCCACCTACCTTCTCCACCCCGGCGACGCCATCACTGTGAATTACCGCTTCACCCCGGAGTTCGATGACACCGCCACCGTCGCTCCCGATGGCCGCATCGCCCTGAAGAACCTCGGCGAACTCCCCGCCGCTGGCCTCTCCCTCACCGCACTGCGGCAAAGCATCGCCATCGCCGCCAAAGGCAAGCTGGTCGATCCCGAAATCACCGTCTCGCTCAAGGAGTTCGAACGCCCGCTGGTGGTCGTCGCCGGCGAAGTTCAGCTGCCCGGCAAGTTTGAACTTCGCAAACCCACCACGGCGCTGCAGGCCATCCTGCTCGCCGGCGGGCCCAAGCAGGACAGCGCGCTCGGCCACGTCCTCCTCTTTCGCCGCATCAGCGCGGACACCGCGGAGACCCACGTGCTCGACCTGCACAAGCTCAAGTCCGCCACGGCCCGCGCCCGCAATGACATGCTGCTCGAACCGGACGACATGATCCTGGTCCGGCAGGACACCCTCTCCAGCGTGGAGCGCTACGTCAAGATCTTCAATCTCGGCGTATATTTCAATCCCATTGGAAACAACGGTATCTTCTAGTTCCAAAACGGCCCGCGCTCCTCCCAAATCGGGACCAACTCCCACAAAAGGGTCATGCACTCCCTCATCCGGTCGCCCCTCCTGGCCGATACACTTGCAGAACTACGCCGGACCCACCCATGAAATTGCTTCTCCTCGCATACGAATGCAGCCCGTACCGCGGCTCCGAATGGGCCGTCGGCTGGGGCCGCCTTCTTCAAGCTGCCCGCGTCGCTGAAGTGCACGTGCTCACCAGTGAGGCGAACTACCGCGACCTGGTCCGCGCCGAACTGGAGGGCCTGATCCCTTCGAACGTCCGCTACGACACACCCGAGCCCGACCGCCGTTTACGTGCACTGGAGCGGCAAAGCTCCGGCTTCGACTACAACTACACGGCCTACCACCACTGGCATAAACTCGCCTTTCGGCTGGCGCAACGGTTGCACGCGGAGCACCGGTTCGACGTGGCACACCAGTGCACCGTGTGTACCTTTCGTGAGCCCGGCTACCTGGCCCAGCTGGGCATTCCCTTCCTCTGGGGTCCCTTCGGCGGAACGCAGAATTTCCCGGCGCGCATGCTTCCCATGCTGCCCTGGAAGGAAGCCCTGAAAGAAGCGGCGCGCAGTGCAGCCAACGTTTTCTCATTGACCGGTCACCCGCGCGTCCGTGCCACGGCCAGGCGGGCGGCCGTCATCCTTGGAGCCAACTCCACCAACCAGCGCGACCTGCAGCGCGCCTTTAACCGCCCGGTGGCCCAACTGCTGGAGACCGGCCTTCATGAAGTAAATGAGCCCGACCGCGGCCGCTTCCATGCCCGCATCCTGGCCAGGCGCGCCGGCCGCAATCCACCCCTGCGTCTGCTCTGGAGCGGACAGCTGCGCCCGCGCAAGGCACTGCCCATCCTTCTGCGCGCACTCGCCATGCTGAAAGGTGAGGTTGCCCTGGAACTTGACGTGCTCGGCGACGGCCCCATGCTGGAAGCCTGGCGGCAGGAAGCCGCCACCGCCGGCGTGCCCGTCCGTTTCCTGGGCAGGCTGCCCCTTGCCGACGCCGTTCAGCGCATGAACTCGGCTGACCTCTTCTGCTTTACCAGCCTGCGCGATACCAGCGGTAATGTGGTTCTCGAAGCACTCGCCGCCGGTGTGCCCGTCCTCTGCTTTGACCACCAGGGCGCGGCCGACATGGTCACCCCGGACAGCGGCATATTGATCCCCGTCACCAACCCCGGCGACGCCGCCATGCGCTGGGCAGATGCGCTGCGAAAGCTCTCCGCCGAACCCGAATGCCTGCTGCGCCTGAGCGAGGGCGCAACAGCCCAGGCGCGCAGTTTTCTGTGGAGCGAAAACGGCGATCAGGTCAACGCACTCTACCGTCAACTGTGCCGAGTCCCGCAGCCCGCGCCAAGCAGCATCCGTCTGGCGCACGAACCGGTGCAGGCCCGCGCCTGATGACGGCGGCAGATGCGCTGGCCGACCCAGTGCCCGGCGCGCAGAATGCGACACAGGGAGACTTCGCCGAGGACGGGGCCAGGCAAGGCGCGAAGAGACTGGGTGCCCCATTCTTTCGCGGCTCCATCGCGAAAGGGTGGTCTCCCCCGCATAGGATTTCCCGGGAAGTCTCAGCAAGCTCCTCCCAACAAACTTCTGCAATCCGCCCAGCAATCCTTCGGCGGACCCGCGCCGCCCTACAAGGCCGCCTCAGCTACGCGCTCGCCGACCAGGTCGTCTACAGCTTCGGCAACATGGTCGTCGCCGCCCTGATCGCCCGCCACGCACCGGCCCGCGACTTCGGCGTCTACATCCTTACCCAGCGCACCATGGATGTCCTCATCCAGCTCTGTAACACCCTCTCTTGGGCACCCTTCACCTTCAACCTGCAGCAAACCCCGGTGGAGCGGCAGGGGAGCTATCGCGGCAGTGTATTTCTGCAGCAGGTCACCGCCTGCCTGCTCGCCACACTCCTGATGGCCGCCGCGGCACACTGGACGGCCTCACCCACACTGGGCGTGTATCACGGCACCTTTGCGTCGCTCATCTTCGCTTCCGGCGTGATACTTTTCCGCGAATTCAACCGCCGCATGTACTTTGCGGAAATGCGCATGCGCGAGGCCTTCTGGACGGAACTCGCCACCGTGGCGCTGCAGGTCGCGGGCGTGGAATGGCTCTACCGCACACACCGGCTCGACGTTCCTCATACCCTGGCTGTACTCGCCCTGGGCGCCGGCGCGCTTGGCCTGTGGTGGCTCCTGCGCGAAGCCCACACTCTGCGCATCCGCCTGCGCGACACCCTGGCCGACACACGCCGCAACTTCCGCCTGGGCCGCTGGCTGCTCGGCAGCAACTTCGTCTTCATGGCCAGCTCGCAGTGCAATCCCTGGATCCTGAGCGCGGTCTTTGGCGGCGGCACCGTGGGCAGCTATGCGGTTTGCGAAAGCGTGGTCAACATCCCGCGGGTCGCGCTCGTCAGCCTGCAAAACGTCTTTGCGCCCATCCTCTCCCGAGCTTTCGCCGAAGGGGGCAAGCCGCTGCTGCGGGAACGGGTTCGACGCCTCGACCGTATGCTGCTCGTCGGCTCCCTGGTTTGCGCCGCGGCCATCGCCAGCGTTGGTCCCTGGGTCGCCCGGCTTATCTTCCACAATGTTCCTGGCAATGCCCGCATGATTCTGGTCCTGCTCGGCCTGAACTTCGTCGCCTTCGCCGCCACGCTTGCGCAGAGCTATGCACTTTCGGCGATCGACCGCGCCGGTCCTACTCTTTACGCCAACCTGGCCGGACTGGCCGTGCAGTTCAGCGTGGTTTTCTTTCTGGTGCGCCATCTCCAGGTGCCAGGTGCCGCGTTCGCCATGTTGCTCGGCAGCATTGTCGTTCTTGCCGTCCGGCAGTTCGCTTACAGCCGTGAGATGAAGCGGCCCGCCCTCGCAGGGGAGCCCTGTCCATGAGGACGCTTACCGCGCTCACACCAAACACAGGCGACATGAACCGGCACTCCCCTTGGCAGCAGGACGCCGCAAAACAACAGGCCGCCGACCGGCGCAGCCTCTCCGGCTGGCAGCGCGCCAGCAGCCGCCTGCGCCATATTAAGATCGCCACCTTCGCCTTTCTGGCCATCCTTTTCTGGTTTGCCGTACCGTACAGTCTCCCGAGGCACGCCTCCAACGCCGATCAAAAGACGCAGGCGGCTGACAATGCCGAGCAGTTTGAAGGCAATGCCAGCCGCCAGATCGCCGTCCCCATCATCGGCCTGGTCGCCTGCTTCATGCTCTGGCGGCTGCCCGTTCGTGGACGCATTGGCGGCCGTCTCTTTCTCACCGTCCTGTTGTACGTCTCGGTCGCTGCCTGCAGCGTGCTCTGGAGCGCCGACCCTACGCTTACGGCCAAGCGCCTCGTCGTTTTCGGCTTCGACTGCCTCTTTGCCTATGCGCTCGCACGTACCATCACGCCCATGGAGATGGCCCTCTGGACTTTCCTGGTCACGTGGGCTGTCGGCATCTTTTCCGTTTTCGCCGACATCTTTCTCCTCAAGCTGTTCGCTCCCTTTGACCCCGACTACCGCCTGACTGGCATAATGACCGCCAACTTTCAAGCCATGAACCTGGTGGCCTGCTGCCTCTGCGGCACGGCACTGCTGCTGCACCGCCGCCGCTGGACAGGCTGGGTCGGCGTTGGCGTCTTCACCGCGGTCTTAATGCTGCTGCTCACCCGCGCGCGCATCGGCACCATTCTTTGCTTCGGCCTCATGGCGTACATGTTTCTCAAGCTCGCGCGGGAGCGGCTGAACCCCTCGCAGCGCGCCATGGCCTCCGTTGCCGTGCTCATGTTCGCGGTGCCGGGCATTGTCTTTGTCGCCGCGCGCGACCCCGCCGCCGCGCTGCAGTCGGCCTTCATGATGGGCCGCAAGGACACGGAGAACACCTCCAACCTTTCCAACAGACTGCCACTGTGGATCGAGTTGATGGACAGCGTGGAGCAGCGGCCCCTGCTCGGCTGGGGCTATGGTGCGTTCTGGACCGAGCAGCAGGCGGCCCGCATCAGCCGCGACCAGGGCTGGCCCGTGCCGCACGCGCATGACACCTATCTCGACCAGACCATCGTGCTCGGTGTTGTCGGGGGCTCGCTGTACACCGTCATGATGGTCTCCGCGCTGGTCGTCTCCTGGCGGCGCTATGCCCGGGTGCGCAGTAATGGAAATCTGCTGAACGCCGCCCTGCTCACCTGGCTCGTGCTGCTCAGCACCACCGAATCCACGCCGCTCGAACCCAACCAGCCCACCATTCTGGTCTACGCGGCCGTGATTCGCATGTGCCTCACTGAAGATTCCGTCGACGGTGCCGATACCCCTGAAGATGACGACATACTCCAGGGAATACCGAGGCCGGCAGTCCTCGCAGACTTCGCCACAGTGCGCCCGCGCGCCACACTCCCCGGGCACGCGGCTTTCCAGAGAACGGCGCAGGTACCCGCGTCGGCCGCCGCAATGCTGGCCACCGGTTCCGCCCGACTTCTCCCGAGCAGCCGCCGTGGTTGAGCCCGGGCGAGTTTCCGTCATCATCCCGACCTATCGCCGGCCGGACCGCGTGCGCATTGCCGCGCAAAGCGCTGCCAGCCAGACGCACCCGGACGTCGAAGTCCTGGTCATCTCGGACGGTCCTGATCCGGTCGCACGCGCCGCCGTTGCCGATCTCGGCCCGCGCGTCCGCTTCTTTGAACTGCCAGAGAATCGCGGACCCGCCGCCGCCCGCAACTTCGGCGTGGAACAGAGCCGCGGCGAGTGGCTCACCTTCCTGGACGACGACGACCTGATGCTGCCAGAGTGCCTCGAGCGCCAGGCCGCCCAGGTCGACCGCAACCAGCCGCGCACCATCTCCGCCTGCCGTATCGTCTACCGTCACGGCGGCCGTGAGGACGTCTGGCCGCACCGGCCCATACTCGCCGGCGAGGACATCGGCGATTACATCCTGCGCCGCCCATCGCTGCTGGGCCGGCCCGGCGTGCTCTCCCTGCAATCGCTGCTCATGCACCATTCGCTGCTGCGCGAAGCTCCGCTGACCGACCACGCCGACCACGAGGACTGGTCATGGATGCTGGACGCCTGGCACCTGGCAGGTGCGCGCATCCGCTTTGTCTGGGAGCCGCTGGTCGTCTACAACGTGGATACCGAGGCCGCCTCCCGCAGCCGCCGCGCCAACTGGCGGGACTCGCTCGACTGGGCACTCACCTACCGCGAACGGCTCAGCCGGGAGGCTTTTAATTCCTTTCTGGCCAGCAAGGTCGCGCTCAAAGCCCGGCGCGCCGGCTCCCGCGAAGGTTTGCACCAGGTATTTGCGCTCCTGCGGCGAAACCGTCCTTCCATGCTGGATCTGCTCTTCTTCTCAGGCATCAGCCTGCTGCCCGGCTCGCTGACTCATCACGCCTGGAAGCGTTCCCTCACAGGCAGCAGCCCCACCCAGACCAGCCGAACCCGCAGCAGGGCCAGCGAAAGTCCGGCGCAACCTGGCAACATTGCCGAGTCTGGAGCGATCCGCTGATGTCCCTCCTGCTCGGCTCCATCTCCGCCCTGCTCACTGTCACCACGGCTTACCGTGTCGCCGTGGCCGGCATGCAACCCACTTCACAGCTCTTTGGCCGCACTCTTGTGGACGCGCCCGAAGTCAATGCGGCCACCCATACCGTCGCGCTCACTTTCGATGACGGCCCCAGCGAGCGAAACACACCGGCGCTGCTCGATTTGCTGGCCACACATGGCGTCCGCGCCACCTTCTTTCTGATCGGTGCGCAGGTGCGGCGGCATCCCGACCTGGCGCGCCGCATTTCTCAGGAAGGCCACCTCATCGGCAACCATACGGACACTCACCCCAATCTG
>CAXTRR010000002.1:0-18196 GCA_964246795.1 uncultured Terriglobus sp.
GTTTAAACCGCCGAATGCTCTGCCATTGCGCTACTGCGTAACAGCAACGACGCGGGGCCGGGGGGGGGGCGCCGCCTCGACTCGCAACTCCTTTATAACAGAGGAGCCGGAGCTGGTCAAAATCGGAACAGGACTTCTCAAGTGCGAAAGGAGCGCGGCTGCCCTGCCCCGGATCTGCCTAAATTGTATGAAACCGCTAGACTGCGGTGAGAGGATTACGCCCATGTCTGAACCCCGGATCTCCCGCCTGCAGCGCGACCAGGTTGCGCCCTCCATCGTCGCCATTTACGACAAGACGCTGCGGGAACGGGGGAATGTTCCCTACTTCTTCCGCACCTTGGCACACCGGCCGGAAATCATGCAGACGGCGATTGCCCACCTGGACGCGGTGATGACGACCGGGACCTTGTCACGGGCGCTGAAAGAGCTCTTGATCGTAAGGACGTCGCAGTTGAACTGCACGGAGTACTGCCTTGCCTCGCATACGGCGATGGCGCGAAAGCTGGGCTGGACCGACGAGCAGATTGCTGCTCTCTTCCACGCGCAAAGCAGCGATCTGTTTACCGAGCACGAGAAGGCCGCCATCCAACTTGCGGAAACGATGGCACGAGATGCCCATGACTACCCTGACGAAGACTTTGCGCGGCTGCGGAGTTTCTTCAGCGAAGGTGAAATTATCGAGATGGTGTGTGCCATCGGCCTCTTCCACTACTTCAATCGAGCGAACGATCTGCTGCGCATGGAGCCGACGCAACCGGCAACGGAAGCGGAACTGGCCTCGGCTGGCCTTTTGACGGCAGGCTGAGCAGCACATGCGATCAGGACCTTACCGGTACAGAAGCACAGCCAGGTTGTAGTTGGTGAAGATGCCCGGCTTCTCTGGAGCGCAGGCACCCACAGAGGCGCTGCTGTAACGGCCGGTGGCCACGCGATCCTGCAACACGCCGGGAAGTTGCTGGAGGTTGCTGGTGGTATAGCGCATGATGAAGCCGGGCCGCTGCCCCACAAAGCCGCTCGCGAGACTGCAGGTCTCTCTTGCGTCCTGGGTTGCAACTGCATGCAACCGCAGCGAGCGCAGCAGGGCAACGACTCCCTCTTCCTGCTCGGCAAAGCTTCTCACCTCGACAACGCGGGCGAAGTCCTCCACGGCCCAAAGCTCGTCACGCGCGGGCACAATCGCGATGGCAAGCGAGTTCATGCCGGGATCCAAGATGTTGTCGCGGTGATGCTGCGAGCGCATGAGTGAATCGTGCATTTCCAGCACACTGCGTCCCACGGCGATGTTCTCAGCGATGCGCGAAAAACGGGCACCGACGGAAGCCGCGCGCTCTTTCAGCTCAGGCTCCCCTTCCAATTGATGGGAGAGCAGCTGCGCGGCACGCATCCGGCTGGCATGCAGAGCCGCTGCACTGGCCAGGGGCTGGTTCCATAGGAGCGGTGGCAGACCGGCACTCGCACGCTCCTGGTTGATGCTCTGGAAAAGATACTGCTCCGCGAGAGTACGTGCCTGACCGGGAAGCGCCTGCGCTTCCATCGCAAGCACGCCAGGCATAGCAGTTAGAAGTGCAAATGCCAGCGAAATGAGGCAGCGAAGCAGCATCGTTGCGAAACTTTGACACCGTCCTGGAATGAAAGATGCGGACTTGAATGGGAATCAGGTAAGCAGCGGCGGCAGCTTCTCCCGATAGCGCACAATCAGTTGCAGCAGATCGCGGGCGGCCCAGTAGCGTGGGCCATAGCGTTTCGGGTCGTCCAGCACGCGGAAAAGCCAGCCGAGGTAAAGCGTGTCGGCCCAGGCAGGGATGGCAACCTGATCGCCCGACAGAAAGGCGATTGCCGCGCCGATACAGTGAATGCCCGGTAGGTAGGAGAGGCTTCTTCGCAGGTACAATCCAAGTCGTTCCTGGGTTCCGCCACCCACCGTGACGATAATGTGATCCGGCTTTAGTTTCTCGATACGGCTTAGCAACTCCGGATCCTTCAGAGCAGAACCGTCCATCTGTCCATACATGGGAGCGTTGTACACGTGGGTGTCCGCAACCCGAATCCGCTGCCGAGCGAGCCAGGCCAGGTTCAATGCAGCCGACTGAGACCCCGCCATAATCCAGAATGTCGAACCGGGCCGCTGCACCTGCTCGCGCCGCAACAGTTCCCTCAAATAAGCGAGACCAGAAAGCCGCTGCAGATGGCGCTTTGGTCGCACGAGGTTCCAGATCAGGACCATATAGGCACTGTCCGGGATTACCAGCTCCGCTGCAAGCAGAGCTTCCCGATACGCCGGATGGATCTGGAGGTCCTTCAGCGCGGGTGCGGCCGGCACCACAAGCAGGCCGCCACCCAGCATATAGTCAACCGCCGCACGGACATCCCCTCTGAAAAAGGGTATGCCCAGGATGATCTCCGTCGAGGACTCACCTGCGGTTTGCGGCACCTGGCTTAGTGCGCACCCACTGGCGCGGTCGAGTGCATCTCGCTTTCGATCCAGTTGTAAGTTTTGCGCAGGCCGTCGCGCAGGCTGATGGACGGCTCCCAACCCAGCTTCTCCAGGATGAGCGTGTTGTCGCTGTTGCGGCCGTTCACACCCTTTGGTGCGCCCAGATTGTAGTTGCGCTTGAGCTTGATGCCGGCGATGTCTTCGGCAATGTCGACCAGCTGATTGATGGTGACAAGTTCGTCCGAGCCGAGGTTCAGTGGCTCGCGAACATCGTTTGTCGCAAACATCTGCGTGCCCTTCACGCAATCATCGATGTACATGAAGGAGCGCGTCTGTGTACCGTCACCCCAGATTTCAATCTCATGCTTGCCGGTGTTCTTCGCTTCCAGTACCTTGCGGCAGATAGCCGCTGGCGCCTTCTCGCGGCCGCCGGTCCACGTGCCCAAGGGTCCATAGACGTTGTGGTAACGGGCGACGCGGGTCTCCAGTCCGTAGTCCTCATAGAAATGCCGGCACATGCGCTCGGTGAAGAGCTTTTCCCATCCATAGCCGTCTTCCGGCAATGCGGGGTAAGCATCCGATTCCTTCAGGGCGACAACATCGGGCGAGGTCTGCTTGTCGCCGTTGTAAACGCAAGCAGAGGAGGAGAAAAAGAATCGCTTCAGGCCCGCTTCCTTCGCGGCCATCAGCAGATGGGTCCCCGTCAGCACGCTGAGCATGCACAGGGCCTTATTGTTCTCAATGAAGCCCATACCGCCCATGTCTGCCGCGAGATCGAAGCAGACAGTAGCGTCCGCAAGTGCGGTGCGGCAGTTCTGAAGATCTTTCAGGTCCAGCGACAGATTGGCCAGTTCCGGACCCTTGTTCACCTGATACCACTCGCTCAAGGGCTTGATATCGACCGCGGCAACCACGTTGATTCCCTGTTCGATCAGTGTCCGGGTCAAATGACCGCCAATAAAACCACCAGCTCCGGCTACAACGATGCGTTCCTGCTTCAGGTCCATATCTTCTCTCATGGCAAATCTTCGCTTGATCTAAGGCTTCTACCGTCAGATGCGCTGGCGAACCCGAACGCCGCCGCACAGCCGATTGACCATAGTTTCGCACGTCAGGCCGCCGCACTTGCATGAAGTTTCTACAACTCTCGGGCCATGCCGACTCTTGCCGACAAAACCTTGCCACCGAACCGGGGCTGAGATGGCCGCCGCCGCCGGGCCCCAAGCGCTTCAAGTAGCATGCGACTATGCGGAACCGCACGGCGATACTTTCCCTTTTCATCCTCGCCGTGTTCACGCTGCTCAGTGTTGCCGCACCCTGGATCGCACCCTATGACCCGGCGGCACTCCACCTGGAGAGTCGCTTAACTTCACCCGGCGTACATCACCTCTTCGGGACCGATGAACTGGGCCGCGACATTCTTTCAAGGACCCTCTATGGCGCACGTATTTCCCTGCTGGTGGCGGTCAGCGTAGTTGGCCTTTCGCTAACGCTTGGCCTGGCAGCCGGTGCGCTGGCAGGGTATTACGGCGGCTGGCGCGATACCCTGCTGAACATTTATGTGATGAACGCCTTCATGGCCGTGCCGGGCATTCTGCTTGCCATTGCTTTTGTCGCGTTTCTGGGGCCGGGGCTGCGGAACCTCATCCTCGCCCTGGCGATCACCGGCTGGGTGAATTATGCGCGCCTGGTGCGGGCGCAGGTCATGGCCGCCCGGGAACGGGAATACGTGGAAGCCGCACGTGCGCTTGGCGCCTCCGATTTGCGCATATTGGGCCGGCACATCCTGCCCAATATCGTGCAGCCTGTGATCGTGCAGGCGGCCATCGGCATGGCATCCGCGGTGCTCGCAGAGGCAACACTCAGCTTTTTGGGGCTTGGAGTGCCCCCGCCTGCCGCGAGCTGGGGCTCCATGCTGAACGACGCACGGGCTCACCTCTTTGACGCACCCTACATGGCAGCTTTTCCAGCGGCGGCAGTGATGCTCTGCGTACTCGCCTTCTCATTCCTGGGCGATACGTTGCGCGATCGCGCCGATCCTAGAAGCCACTGATCCGCTCCTGCCGAAGACGCTGTTCAAGTTCTGAACTGGCGCAAAAGGAAAACGCCCGGACCTGGTAAAAAGGTCAACGGGCGTCCGCAGGCCAGCCCTCCCCCAGGGCCGTCTACAGAAATGAATGTAGAACGCGAGATGAATTTCGACCACCACTAAATAGTAATCATTGGGTAATCCCAAGTACTCATTACCGCAGATGTACCTGCATAAGTGTGAACTAACTCCGCTTGCGTGCCCATTGAAACTAACTGGGTATTGACTTCGGCTTCCACTCGCGTCATGACCGCCGACTCTTCAAGTACAAGAAGGACCGAGGGCCCGGCTCCGGAGAGAGCAACGCCGAGTATCCCATGCTGACCCTGCAGCGAAAGCAGCGCCGGTAGCAGGGGCGCGGCAACGGTCCGATATGGCTGGTGCATGCGGTCACGCATGGCAATACCAAGTAAATCCCCCCGGCCCAGCGCAAAGGCTAAAGTCAGCATGGCAACGGCCTGCACATTCGCAACAGCGTCTGCACTGCTGTAGGTGTCCGGCAACAGCGCCCTCGCCTTTTCAGTCGAGAGCGACTGGCCCGGTATGGCCAGCAGAAACGACCAATTTGCCTGGACAGGCGTGGATACAGCAGTGACTCGTGTGCGTCCGCTCGCATCGACTGTCATGCTGGACGCCGTCAATCCGCCCAGCATGCAGGCGGCCACGTTATCAGGGTGTCCCTCCCGGCGGGAGGCTTCGGTCAGGACCTGATCTCGCGTCCACTTCAGGGAGCCAAAATGGTTGGCAAGCGCCACGCCGGCAACCAGAGCCGCCGCAGAGGAGCCGCAACCCATGCCGAGCGGGATCTCATTGCGCAGGGTCAGTTGCAGAGGTGGACCGCCGGCTTGCTGCTGGACGACATCACGATAAGTGCGCAGGATCAGGCTGGTTTCTGGATCGCGGATGCGTTCGGCGTCTCTGCCGGCGGCTTCAATCTGGAACTCCGTTGAAGCAGCTGCTTCCACATGCAGCGCGAAGCCAAGAGCCAGCCCGAGAGCATCGAAGCCTGGACCGAGATTTGCGGAGGTCGCGGGCAGACGCAGCCGCACAGGCGGAGGGGTGAGGCTCACGCCTGCGCCATCTCCGCTCGCATTTCGCTTTCCAGGGCCCCCAGGACTGCTGCTTCATTCGCTTCCAGAACAAGTGGCGGCTTGCGGTAAATGTCCGCGCCAGGCACACCGGTGGCGAGCAGGTCCTTGTGAAAGTCGATGGTGTACTCGGGGTCTTTCAGAGTGTGTCCGGTCAGGATCAGAACAACGCGTTCTCCAGCCTGGATGTGGCCGCTTTGCACAAGCTTGCGGGTACCGGCCAGGGTCACCGCGGAAGCCGGTTCGCAGCCGATACCCTCTGCACCGATCTGTGCCTTAGCCAACGCAATCTCGCCTTCAGAGACCTGCTCGCACCAGCCGCCGGTGGCTTCAATCACCCGGGCAGCCTTGCGCCAACTTGCCGGATTGCCGATGCGGATGGCGGTAGCACGCGTGTCGGCGGTCATGGGTTGCAGGTGCTTTTCAGCATTGGTGAACCATTGAAAAAGTGGATTCGCACCCTGCGCCTGAATCACCGAGATCTTCGGAATGCGGTCGATGAAGCCGAGGTATTTAAGTTCCGCGAAGCCTTTACCCAGAGCCGAGCCGTTGGCAAGATTGCCGCCCGGAACGATCACATGCTCCGGCACCTGCCAGTCGAGCTGTTCGCAAAGCTCGATCGCGGGGGTCTTTTGCCCTTCCAGCCGGTAGGGATTCACCGAATTCAGCAGGTAAATCGGATTGCGGCGCACCAATTCGGCGAGCATTTGGACGCAGCCATCGAAATCGGTCTTGAGCTGGACGGTGAGTGCGCCATAATCCATCGATTGTGAAAGTTTGCCCCAGGCGATCTTGCCCTCAGGGATGAAGACGATGGAGCGCAGGCCGGCGCGCGCGGCATAAGCCGCCATGGCGGCAGAGGTGTTGCCTGTGCTGGCGCAGGCTACCCACTGAAAGCCGCGTTCCACCGCCACGGAAAGGGCGGCGGTCATGCCAGTGTCCTTAAAGGAGCCGGTGGGGTTCATGCCCTGGTGCTTGGCGAGTAAAAAGTCCAGTCCCAGCAGCTTGCCACAGCGCGGCAGATCATACAGCGGGGTATTCCCTTCCCGCAGCGTAATGGCGTGCTCGTCACTGTTCAGGAACGGCAGAAGCTCACGATACCGCCACACGCCAGACTGATCGATGGGCAGTGTGGAATCACGGCGCTCCGCCCACAGATGGCGCAAGGCGGAGGCATTTGGCAGGTTTTGCGCACGCCCAGGGCCGGTCGCGCGTGTCTCGCTCCACGGGTATTCGATTTCGTACAATTCTCGAGTGTCAGGATCGCGAAAATCACTCGCAACGGCATCCGGCTCGATACGCGTTCCGTTGGCGATGCATCTCAGGCTGTGTGAACGCGAGATCATTCTGCTCTTTAGCCTACCGTACCCGGCTTGCCCGGTTTCAGCAAAGCCCGCCGGCACTGGGTATCTTCGCCGTCGCTCTGCTCCTGCTTGCGGCTGTTCCGGGCAGCGGACTCGCGCTGGCACAGGCCCGGCGTATCGATCCCAAGGGTCTGCAACCCTCTGAGGTAACGGTGTTGGCAGCGGCGGACATGCAGCCCGTTCTTGAAGTCCTGGGGCCTTATTTTGAACGCCGGACCGGGATCAAGCTGAAGGTGAGCTACGGCTCGTCTTCCGCTCTTTCCGAGCAGGTCCTGAATGGTGCGCCCGCCGATCTCTTTCTTTCTGCCGATTACAGTTTTGCTGAGCGCGTCGTTGCGGCGGGTAAGGCCGATGCCAAGGACCCTACACCGTATGCAAAGGGCATTCTCGTGCTGTGGAAGCGAAATGACCTAAACGTAAACCCGTTCACGCTGGACGTGCTGGACCGCAAGGATTTGAAGACCGTTGCGGTCGCTAATCAGGACCACGCCCCGTACGGACGGGCAGCAATGGCAGCGCTGCAAAAGCTCAAGTACCTCCCCAATGTTCAACCCCATCTGGTTGTAGCCGAATCAGTCGGGCAGGCCGCGCAGTTTGCATTGAGCGGCAATGCCCAGTTCGCGCTGATCTCACAGACGATTGCGTTTTCGCCGCAGTACCGCTCCTCGGGCATCGGTATCCTGTTTCCGCTGGAGTCCTACCAGGACATCCGGCAGTGCGCGGTGGTGATGAAGGACGGCAAACACCGGAACGAAGCGCACATTCTGCTGAACTATCTAACGAGCGATGAGATTCAGCAGCACCTGCCCGCGCTGGGACTACAGCGCATTCAGTAGCCCCTGCGGCTTGAATCGCAGGAAATCGTCTACCATCGCCAATAAAGGAGATACCCGGCGATGGACGTGGAAGCTCTACTGCTTACGTTGCGTCTGGCCACGGTAACCACGGGAATACTTCTTCTAATTGCGATCCCCATTTCTTATCTGCTTGCTTTTTCGAGGAGATCCTGGAGATTCGTCGTAGAGGCAGCTGTCGCGTTGCCACTGGTTTTGCCGCCGACGGTTCTCGGGTTTTATCTCCTGGTCGCACTTGGACCGTTAACCGGTCCCGGCCGGTGGCTGAGCCGAGCACTCGGCCACACGTTGGCTTTTTCCTTTCAGGGACTGGTTCTTGGCTCCGTCCTTTACAGCCTGCCGTTTGCGGTGCAGCCACTGGTTGCCGGACTGCGTGCTGTGGAGCCACGTTACATGGAAACCGCCGCTACCCTGGGAGTCTCACCTTGGCGAAGCTTTCTGCGAGTCGCTCTTCCGTTGAGCCGCTCCTCGTTGCTGGCCGCCGCTGTGCTCACCTTTACGCACACCATCGGGGAATTTGGGGTTGTCCGCATGCTTGGCGGGAGCCTGCCAGGAACCACCCGGACCGTTTCAATCGCCATCTTCGACCTTGCGGAGAACGGTGATTTTGCCGAGGCGAACAGGATGTCGTTAATACTGCTGGCCATCTCCACTGCTGCACTGCTAGTGCTCTACGTGCGGCCGCGCGCGGGCAGGGAGCGGGAGCTTTGATGTACGAGTCGCCCGCATTCCTGCAGGTGCAGTGCGACACCCATGTTGGTGCGCTGCATCTGCAATGCATCTTCGAACTGCGGCAACAGTGGACAGTCCTCTTTGGCGCGTCCGGCTCGGGCAAATCTTCGCTGCTGCGGCTTCTTGCGGGATTTTGGAGACCGCCAGGCTGCAGCATTGTCCTGCACGGGCGGCAGCTGAAAGGACGGGCGGCCTACCTGCGGCGAATCTGCTACGTCGGGCAACAGCCATCGCTCTTTCCCCACTTGGATGTGATGGACAATGTCCACTTTGGCGCAAAGGGTAGACAGCAGGAGCAGAGAGCCGGCGAAGTGTTGGACTACCTACGCATCGCTCATCTTCGGAAGGCAAGCGTCCCAGCGCTTTCCGGTGGGGAGACGCAACGCGTCGCCATTGCACGAGCCCTTCTCAGTGATCCTGAGCTGCTGCTGCTGGATGAGAGCTTTACCGGCATGCATGAGGATCTGAGAACAGAGCTGATCGGCCTTCTGCGGGAGCAGTCATTTCTTCCATCTCTGCGACTGTTTTCAGTGACCCACAGCGTTGCGGAGGCTTTCATCTCAGCCGGGGAGGTCATTCGCATCAGTGAAGGAAAGATTCTCGCGCAGGGTCCGTGCGAGCAGGTGCTTGCCGAGCCGCGGCGTCAACTGCTCGCACAACTGGACGGCAACGTCATTCGTTCGGGCTGACCCTACCCGACTGAGACGGGTTCCTGTTCCAGATCGACTCCAAAACGCGTGTGTACTCCCAACGCAATACGGTCGCGAAGTGTGGCAATCTCCTCCGCCGTTGCTGATCCACGGTTGATGAGTGCAAGGGTGTGTTTGCTGGAGATGCCGGCCTGCCCCAATGTGAAGCCGCGCGCAAAGCCGGCCTGCTCCAGCAGCCATGCGGCCGGCAGCTTGGCACAGCCATTTACAGTCGGCCAGTGCGGTACCTGCTCCGGCAGCATTTGTAACGATGCCGCAATGGCTTGGAGCTTGTCCTGTGAAACAACCGGATTGCGGAAGAAGGATCCAGCGGAACGGCTGTCAGGGTCGGCAAGGTCGACCACCATGCCCTTCTTTCGGCGGATATGCCGCACCGCGTCCGCCACATCCGCAAGAGCTGGTTGCGCGTTTTCCGTAAAGTGACGCTTTAAGTCTGCGTAAGAAAGATCCGGTGGCGCTCCGGGCTGCAGAGCAAAGGTGACGCTGGTCAGGATGTAGCGTCCGCGCTCCGATGTATTTAGCAAGCTAGTGCGATAGCCAAACCCGAACTGTGCGTGCGGGAGGTGGACCATGCTGCGAGTTCGGCGATCGAAGCCGCGCGCGGATACAAGCGTTTGCGCGACCTCCTGGCCGTAAGCACCCACATTCTGCACCGGTGTGCCGCCAACGGAACCCGGGATGCCGGCCAGGCACTCCATGCCGCCAAGGTTACGATCGACGGTGGACTGCACCAGGGCATCCCAGCTTTCGCCGGCCCCCGCTGTTACAAAAGTTCTTCCATTGTCTTCTTGCCGATACGCGATTCCGTTAATGGCGATACGGAGTACGAGCCCGCCAAACCCCGCGTCGCTGATCAGCAGATTACTGCCGCCGCCCATAACGAAGAGGGCAAGACCTCTTTCAGCGGCAAAGGCACAGGCTGCCTGGACCGCAACCTCGTCCACAGCAGTGGCGAACCATCGCGCCCGGCCGCCGACGCCGAGCGTGGTGTACGGCGCGAGCGGAACATTCTCCTGGATCTGCAGCAGGTCAGCCATGTTTTGATTCAAAGGGTATCAGCGAAGGCGCGGAACGGCTGGCGGCCGACGATCCGGTACGGGCCGGGCCGAGCCATTTCGCGCTAAACTAGAGATAGCTGAGCCCGCGTTGGGCCGCTACGGGAGACACAATGTATCCAGAAGTCATGTTGATTCCCATGCGCGAGGAGCTGACACGCGCGGGCATTCAGGAAGCGCGCAGCGGCGCGGAAGTGGATTCTGCGTTGCAGCAATCCGGCACCACTATGGTGGTGGTGAACTCGGTATGCGGCTGCGCAGCTGGCAAGATGCGTCCGGGTGTCCGGATGGCGATGCAGCACAGCAGCAAGCCCGATCACGCGATCACTGTGTTTGCCGGCCAGGACCGCGAGGCGACTGACAAGGCACGCTCTCACTTTCAGGGGCATCCGCCCACATCGCCGGCGATCGCGCTTTTCCGTGATGGCCAGATGGTGTACCTTATGCAGCGGTCAGCCATTGAGACAAGCAATGCTCCGGCGATCGCCCAGGAGTTGGCGCGTGCCTTCGACACCTATTGCGCCAGGGCGACCGCATAGTCCGTCATCCAAAGAAGTGTTTCAGAATGGGAGGCTCCGGCCTCCCATTTTCGCGTCTGTCTGCCTGCCCCGCCTTTCCAGAGTGAATGGTTGCAGCGGCCCGCCGATATAGCTCCTGTGACCAACCCATTCACACGCACGGAAACCTCCAACCTGGGGCAGTCTGTACAGCTCCGCACTGAAACGCCTCGAACGGATGTGCGGCACTGGCGGCTGGACGTCATCGTCCGGCACCACGTGAACAATGTCCTGCTCCGTTGCAACGGCAACAAGCTTCGCGCTGCGGAACTGCTGGGCATCAGCCGCTCAACCCTTTACCGCATGCTGGATGCGCACAGCATGATGGTGCCCCCATAGTGCGCGAGCTGCCGTGGGCAGCTTTCTGATCAATCCGGCGTCGTACACTCTGGACAATGCCTTTCCTGTTCGCGCATGCTTGTCTTGTTGCAGCTGCTTGCATCAACCTATGTTCCTCGGCTTGTGTGCTGGGCCAGCGAGCTGCCTCCGCTCCCACCTCTTCAGCGGAACGCATCTTCAGCGACTACTGGCAAGACATGCTGAAGCGCTCACCGGAGATGGCCACCAGTGTTGGAGACAAGCGCTACAACGACCAGTGGAGCGACTACAGCGGTGCCTCGCGCAATGCCTGGCTGGAGCGCGAACGCGGCTACCTGGACCGTCTTACGGCAGTCGATGGAGGCGCACTCTCCGCGCAGCAAAAGCTTTCCGTCGACCTGTTGGAGCGCACGCTGATTGACGATCAAGAGTCGGCTCGCTTCAAAGAATGGGAGATGCCGGTCAACCAGTTCAACGGCCCGCAGACGAACCTTCCGCAAACCATCGCGATCATGCCCTTCGAAGATGGGAAGGACTACGACAACTACATTGTCCGCCTGCGAAAGATTCCGCGGGTCTTCGCGCAGGTACAGGAGGCGATGACGCTCGGCATGGACGAGGGCCGGACACAGCCGCGCTTTTTGATGGAGAAGGTGCTCCAGCAGGTAAAAGCACTGGCCACCGCGCCGGCACAGGGTAACCCGTTCCTTGAACCCATTCAGAAATTCCCGGCGAGCATCTCCGCAGTCGAGCAAAAACGCATCCGGCAGGAGGCAACGGATGCCGTTATGAAACAGGTGTTACCGGCATATGACCGGTTCGGCCGTTTTTTGACCGCACAGTACCTCCCCAAGGCGCGCACAGAACCCGGCGTCTCCGCCATTCCGGATGGCGACGCCTATTACGCCTTCCGCGTGCGGCAAAGTACGACACTGAACAAGAGCGCTGACGAGATTCACCAGATTGGGTTGGCCGAAGTGAAACGGGACGAAGCCGAAATGCTGGCAATCGCCACCAGGCTGGGCTTCAAGGACCTGAAGAGTTTCAGCGCGTCGGTGAAGATTAATCCGAAGCTGCACGCGTCCTCGCCAGAGCAACTAATCTCTATCTATCAGGGACATCTGGATCGGATGCGGACCAAGCTGCCGCAACTTTTCGGACGGCTACCCAAAGCGCCGCTGGAGATTGCGCGTGTGCCCGCCTACATGGAGCAGGCGCAGGCACAGGCCTATTATCAACAGGGCACGCCGGACGGATCACGGCCAGGCCAGGTCTTTATCAACACTTATAAGTACGCCGACCGGGGCTTGGAAAATACCGAGGCTGTCGCGTACCACGAGGGCCTGCCTGGACATCACTTGCAGATTTCCATCGCGCAGGAACTAAGCGGCATCCCGGAGTTCCGCAAGCAGTCGTACTACACGGCCTACGTGGGAGGTTGGGGTCTGTACTCCGAGCGGCTGGGCAAAGACGTCGGCTTTTACCAGGACCCTTACAACGACTACGGCCGCCTGGAGGCAGACATCTGGCGCGCCATCCGGCTGGTCGTCGACACAGGCGTGCATTCAAAGCACTGGACGCGGCAGCAGATGGTGGACTTCTTCCACGAACACTCCTCGATTGACGAAACCAACGTTCAAGCCGAGACAGACCGGTACATCGCGTGGCCCGCACAGGCGTTGGGTTACAAAATGGGTCAACTCAAGTTTCTGGAGCTGCGCGAGCGTGCCCGCACTAAGCTGGGGACGAAGTTTCGCCTGAGTGACTATCACGATCTCCTGCTTGATTCAGGAGCGCTGCCGATGGACGTCATCGAAAAGCGGGTGGATGCGTGGATCGCGGCGGGCGGCGGCAAACCAGCGAACTAGTCTGCCGACTGTGCACGTGTGTCGTTCACAGTCGCGCGAGTGTCCGCAGACTAACGAGCCGTACTTCCAGATGCCGCTCCAACGTTGCAGCCGCAAACCTGCGCAAGTCGGCGGCGCGCGTTCTTGGCCAGGGCTCCGCCTGGAGTGCCTGGATCGGGCTGCGAAAGATGCGCTCCGCGATACTCAACGATGCTGTGGTTACCGGCAGGCTCCCACTTGGGCGATGGTTCGCATGAAAAAATCCATCCCGTTGGGGTGAGAAGTAAACCGCCGCGCCGGACAAGGCCTCACCGCTGGCTGCGCACACTCGCAGATCGGGCATCCAGCCTGACAACCGGGTGAACCACAGCAGGAAATAGGTGATGGGCAGCAGCAGGTCTTCGCCGCCAAGCTGTTTTATGGCGGTCACGGCAAGCCGGTAAACATCATCGTCCGGGGCACGCTCTGGCAGCGCTGCCTCCAGGATCTCGGCCACGACCGCAAGCGCGGCGGCCCGGGCATAATCGACGGGAGCGCGCAGTGGAGACCAGAGAATCTCCAGGTGATCCAGGCGAACGACATCCTGTCGCGGCCTTTCTGCCCAGGTAGCACGCACCTCGGTCATGGGTTCCAACGCGCCGCCAAACCGTTTACGTGACCGCATGGCGTGCCGGGCGACACCGCGCACGATTCCCTGTTCGCGGGTGAAGAAGGAGACGAGCAAATCGGCTTCGGCAAAAGGCCAGGTGCGCAGGATGAGCGCTTCAGATTGTTGGGAACCAGCCAAGTCGGAAGTCTAACCGACGAAGAGAATGTCAGGGCTGTACTGTGTGAGCGCCGCATCCGCCATGACGAGCGTTATGCCTTCCCCAGCGGCCTGGGCGACGAGTATTCGGTCGAAAGGATCGCGATGGAACATCGGTAGCTTGACTGTCTGCATTGCATGATGGCTTGCAAGCGATAACTCCAGGAAACCGCTTCGGAGTGAAGCCGTATGAAAGCTTTCCGGTACAAGTGTGAAGGAGTCTGGGCGCTTGGCGAACGTGATCGCGACTTCCCACACACTTACTGTGCTGAAAAAGATCTGGTTGGTCGTATCGTTTAGCAATTGCTCAGCTTGCGCAGGAAAACGGTACGTTTCGAGCAATAGCCATAGCAGCAGTTGCGTATCGAAAAGGTGATTTCTTTCCATCACATGTAATCTTCAAAGTCTTCCATGCCAATACTCTTCCGATTCTCAGAAATTTTGAATTGCCCGTCCAGCAATCCAATGATGCGCTTCTTAGGCGCTGGAGGGTTAGCGGGTGAAATCTTAGCCAATACCACACCGTTCTCTTCCACACTGAACTCTTCGCCAGCCCGAACGCGGCTCATGACCTCCGGTACGCCGGCAACCAGTTCTTCGACCGGAATCGTGCTCATTTCCGCCTCCTGTGCGCCTAGTCTACGCGACCATAAATACAAACGCGCAGCCGAAGCCGCGCGTCTGCTGAGATGTATCGAGTCACTACCGGCCAAAGTATACGGCGTTCTTTTGTGTGTAGTCGGCCCACTTGTCCGGAAGATCGTCAGCCGCGTAAATGGCGGAAACCGGGCAGACCGGAACGCAGGCACCACAATCAATACATTCAACCGGATCGATGAAAAGCTGGTCTGCGCTGTCGTTGCGTTCATCTCCCTTTTTCGGGTGGATGCAGTCGACGGGGCATGCATCGGCGCATGCCGTGTCTTTGGTGCCGATGCAGGGTTCTGCGATGACGTAAGCCATGGTGCTTCAGGATCCTTTCAGGAACGGAACGATTCTTTAAGAACTTTAGTTTACCAGTGCCCATCGCCGCTGCTGGCCGCCTGCCGCGCCAAGAAAGGCAGGCTCAGGCGTTAAGCGCCCGATTGACCACTCGTGTGGCCCGGCGCAGCTTCGGCAGCGGCCTGGTCCCGTCGTCGCCTGAACTCCTCTGGCGTCGGAATTGGTTCCAGGCCGCGTCCGGCAAACATGTCGGCAAACACCTGCCGCAGTTCGCCACCGATCCGGCCGTTGGTGGCTAGAATCTCTCTGGAGTCCAGCCGAAAACGTGAACCATCGAAACGCGTGATTTCGCCGCCGGCCTCCTCCACCAGCAGCATGCCAGCGGCGGTATCCCACGGGTTCAGGTTGAACTCCCAATAGCCGTCCAGGCGTCCGCAGGCGGTGTACGCCAGGTCCACAGCCGCGGCACCGGCGCGGCGCAGCCCATGCGTACGCAGGGTCAGCTGGTGATAGAAGTGGATGTTCGGCGACTCATGCCGCTTGCGTGACGGAAAGCCAGTGGCGAGCAGCGCTTCCTGCAGTTGCGTGCAGGCGGACGTATGGATGCGGCGCTCATTTAACCAGGCACCCTTGCCCCGCTCGGCATGGAAGAGCTCATTGCGCAACGGCTCATAAATCACGGCAGCTACCATCTCGCCATCTGCATCCTCGGGTGTGCCCGGCGGCCGATGCTCCAGACCGAGGGAAACGCAGAAATACGGGAAGCCGTGCGCGAAATTGGTGGTCCCATCCAGAGGATCGACGTACCAGCGGTACTCCGCCCCAAGTTGCTCGCGCGCACCCTCCTCGCCGAAAATTCCGTGGTCGGGAAAGCTCGCCTGCAGGCGTTCTGTGATCAGCTTCTCACTGGCGCGGTCCGCTTCCGTCACAATGTCGACGTCGCTTTTGAACTCCGCGGTCACACCTTTTTCATAGTAACGGCGCAGCAGCGCACCTGCCTCGCGGGCAATGGCGGCGGCGGGTGTGGCAAAGGAAAACTGGCTGGGATCGTAAAAGCTCATGCCGCAAAGGATACGTTCTCCATGCAAAGAATGGGTAAAGCCCCGGCGAGGCCCTACCCATCCGTTTGCACGCAGACTACGAGAGAAGCAGCAGGAAAGCAGAAAGAAACAGTGCAGCCATGGCAAGGTGCATGGCCCGGAGCGCCACATCGGTTCCAGCCCGGGTCTTTCGAAGTTCATTGCTTTGGGCCGGCAAATGCATGCGATTACTCCATTCAGTAAAAAAGGGGAACCTTCAGCACTTGTGCCGTCTGACCGCCACCGGTCAGACAGCACAAACGCCAGCTACTGGGAGAAGTACGGCAAGTATTGCAATGCAGCAGTAAAACACTTGGAGACAGCGGGACCGGCCGCCGGCGAGCAGAAGCAGCCAGGATCAATGCCGGCCGCCTCCGCTGACTGCAACTTCCGTGATGATGGTGGAACTGGGCTTGTCCATGGCAATCCGCATGGCTTCCTTTTCGGCCCGGTTCTTCACCACATCTACAGTGGCTGCACCGTTGGCAAGCAGAACCGCTGAAAGAAAATAACGGCCGTCATACCTGTGGAACTGGAGTCTGCCGCTGTCGCCGCTGGCCTGTTTGTCTGAGGGGAAAACCATAATGCTGGCAAGGTACTTGTTGTCGGCACCTACAACGCGCATCATGTTTTCATCGATCTTCACGATGCGATAGCTGCCCGCCGGCAGCCTGACCGCACCGGCGTTGAAGTCGAACGGCACCTCCGCCGTGGCCAGTTCGCGATTCTGTGCACGGGCAACATACGCCTGGACCATGGGAAGAACCATCAGTGCGGCAGTGAAGGAACGGAGAGCAACCCGGCGAAGGAAAGTATGGATCGGCATAAGGCCTCCTGAATTTTGTGGAAAGGCTGGGCAGTTTCAACTACCCTCACCTCATAAGGCGCAGCGGTACCGCAAAATGTGTCACTGACCTGAAAAATTCTTTTCAGGTCAGGTCGACGTACGTTCCGCCAATTGATCTGCAGTGGGCACCTTTGCACGGGATGGGGCTTTGCATATGCAGTTATCCAACGACGAAGACCGGCAGAATGCCGGTGCGGTGACTCAATTACTTTTGCGGGCAAAAGTGGGCGACGATCACGCCGCCTCCGAGCTCATGCCGCTCATCTACCGCGAACTGCACAGCCTTGCCGCACGATACATGCAGCGCGAACGGCCCAACCACACGCTCCAGCCAACCGTCCTGGTACATGAAGCCTTCCTGCAGCTGGTGCAGACAGACTCCATCGACTGGCAAGGCCGGGCGCACTTTTTCGCCCTCGCGGCTCGCGCCATGCGTCGCATTCTCATTGACCACGCCCGCTCCGCCAAGGCAGACAAGCGGCCCGGCGGCCATCAGCAGGTCGAGCTGCACTCCGCCATGCAGACGGTGAGTCAGTCCGTGGACATCCTGGCGCTGCATGAGGCACTCGAGCGCCTGGCCGCCATGGACAAGCGCCAGGCCGACATTGTGGAAATGCACTTCTTCGGCGGGCTTACCTTTGAAGAAATCTCCGAAGTGCTTGGCCTCTCGTTGCGCACCGTCCAGCGCAACTGGGCGGTTTGCCGGGCATGGCTCAATGCGGAGCTCACCAGCGCACCACCCAGCGTTCCACTCAAATCCGCAGATAAGTACGTATGACTCCCGAACAGTGGCAGCAAGTCAACCTGATCTTTGATCACGCCGCCGACCTACCGCCGGCATCGCAGCCCGCCGTTGTGCATGAGCTGTCGAAAGGGGAAGCGGCGATTGAGTCGGAGGTATTGCGGTTGCTGCATTCCATGCAGCAGGCCGGTGATTTTCTGGCCGCACCACTGCTGGATTTGCACACGCTCCTACCGGATGATCCAATCCCCGCTCCCATGTTCGTGCCCGGTGCCATCCTCCTGGACCGCTTCCAAATCCGCCGCTTCCTCGCCTCGGGTGGCATGGGCGAGGTGTATGAGGCGTGGGACAACGAACTCGACGAGGACGTCGCGCTGAAAACGATCCGGCCGCAGATCGCACGGCAGCCTGAGGTCATTGAGCGCTTCAAGCAGGAGGTGCGCAACGCCCGCGGCATCTCCCACCCGAACATCTGCCGTGTCTATGAGATTTTCCACGTGGACGCGCCCGGCGGCGAGCGCACCTGGTTCCTGAGCATGGAACTGGTGCACGGCACCACACTGCTGGACTGCATTCACACCAAGGGCTGTCTGCCCTCGGCCGATGCCCTGCTAATTGCCAGGCAGATGGCCTCTGGACTGGAGGCTGCGCATCAGTACGGCCTGGTGCACCGCGATTTTAAAAGCGCCAACGTCATGCTGGTGGAGGAGGCCAGCAAGCCCGCACGTGCCGG
>CAXTRR010000002.1:18206-21636 GCA_964246795.1 uncultured Terriglobus sp.
ATCATGGATTTCGGTCTCTCTGCCCGCATGCTGCAGGCCGGCGATGTGGACCGCCACGCGGCCGCCGGCACCCCCGGCTACATGGCGCCCGAGCAGGAGCGTGGCGGCATCATCGGCCCGCTGGCCGACCAGTACGCCTTCGGCGTGGTGCTCTGCGAGATGCTGAGCGGCGCCCTGCCCACCTGGAAAAGCGCCAGGGCCGAAGGACGCCGCCGAAGCACCTTCCGCGGCTTGATTCGTCCGCGGCAAATTGCAGTCCCGGTTAAAGCGGAAGCACATGACAACGGCCAGGCCGCGGCAGGACTCGCGGCAATGCTCCACGCGCAGCAAGATGTTGCGGGATTTGCAAATGGAGCGGGAGAGGGCAATCTCGCAGTACAGGGCAAGGTTGCGGTAAAGGAGATCGTTGCGGCGCAAGGTGATCTGGCTGGACAGATAAAGACGTTATCCGCTGAGAAGCCGCGTCTGCGCCTCCCCCCGCACCACTTCTCGCCGCGCGCGGAACACGTCATTCGCCGCTGCCTGGACCGCGACCCAGCCTGCCGCTTCCCCGACATGAAAACCGCGGCCAACACGCTGGTGCCGCCGGGCGTACTGGGCACTCCATGGCGCAAGGCCATGGCCGTCTGCCTGCTTGTCCTGCTGGCACTCGGCGCATGGCGATGGCGCGTCTACCAGAGCCGCTGCCGCATTTGCGACGTGGTGCAATTGACGCCAGACACCGATCAGTCGGAAAGCCCCAGCCTCTCGCGCGATGGCAAGATGATCGCCTACTCGTCAGACCGCGCGTCGAGCGGCAATCTCGACATCTTCACCCAGCAACTGCCCGACGGCCAACCCGTCCGCCTGACCCGCGACCGCGCCGGCGACGGCGACCCCAGCATCTCCCCTGACGGCAGCACGGTCGCCTTCCGCTCCGAACGCAACGGCGGCGGTATTTATGTTGTGGACGCCCACGGCAACGGCCAGGAACGGCTGCTTGTGCCGGGAGGAAGAAATCCGCAAATCTCACCGGATGGGAAGAGTGTTCTGTACTGGACCGGCGATCAGGACGCTTCATTGTCTTCTGGAAGAATTTTTCGAGTGCCGATTCTTGGAGGAAAGCCAGTGGCGGTTGTTCCTGCCTTTGAGGATGCCCGCTACCCTGTATGGAAATCGGATGGCACCGCTATTTTGTTTTCCGGTTGTGAGCGGAACGATGTTCCCTTGCCAGGCTGCACGGAGTGGTGGGTTAGCAGTCTTACCGCTGATCGTGTCGTAAAAACGGAGATTTTGCAGCACCTCCAAGCTGCAAACCTCATGCTCTCGCGCTCAGCGACAGGCCGCTGGAGAGGTGATGAGGTGATCTTTGCAGGCCAAAGCAAAGCCGAACGCAATTTGTGGAAGATCGATCTAAACAGTAAGACCTGGAAGGCGGCAGGTCTGCCTGAACGGCTGACACAAACCGCGGCCAGTGAACTTTATCCAGCAATCTCTTCTGGTGACGGGCTGGCGTTTACAAGCATGACCGGGGCCCTTCATATCTGGCGTTTTAACGCTTCGAAAGGAGTAGAAGGCACCGAAGCCGAAAAAGTCACCGATGACGCAGAAATAGACGACATCCCATACGTGTCACCAAATGGGCGTTTTTTGGTGTTTGTACGTGGCCGCGCAAATTGGGGTTTCTGGATGCGGGATCTGCAAACTGGTCGCGAGGCGCTGCTTCAGAAGCCTTCCCTTCCAGTCACGCTAGCCCTCGTTGACAGCACTGGCCAGCACATTGTGTTCTCGCAAGCGCAACAGAACTCCAGCGCGATTTATACAGCAGAGCAGGCTAGCCAGCCGCGAAAACTCTGCGACAAGTGCGATCAGCCCTCCGGATGGCTTGAGGACGAGAAAACTTTCTTGTTCAGGAGCGGAACTCCCTCGCGGATATTTGGCCTTGATCTGAAAGGCGGACCGCCGAGACTAATCTTGCAGGATTCCGTCCGCTCGCTTGGCTATGCAACTTGGTCCGCCGCAAATCACTTTCTGCTCTTCGCTGCTGCAAACGGGCCTAAGCACGAGGCCTACGCAGTAAAGCTGGGATCTGACTTTAAGCCCGTATCCCCATGGATTAGAGTCAGTAGCGATGCTCAATTTTCGTGCTGGTCCGGTGATGGCAGGACCATCTTTTACATCGCTGATCATGATGGATTTCGTTCCATTTATGGTCAGCACTTCTCACCTCAGAGGCAAGCGGTGGAAGGAACTCCGTTTCTACTTGCTAGCTTTTCGAATGCAAGAAGATCTATCAATAATGTGACACCCTCCTCGTTTCGTCTCTCGGCAGCCAGAAATTTCGTCTACCTCAATCTAGGAGAACAGATCTCGACCATAAAGTTAGGCGTGTGGGCCAACGGCGACTAATTTTCAACTCAGAAGCTTCTTCCTCAACTACACTCATGACGCAGACGACAGGAGACAAATGACATGGGAAATGATTCCGAAAACAAGGATAGAGTTACCAATGGGTCAGAGCCCGACGGTCAGAGTGAAAAAAGCTCAATCGAGCACTTTCTCCGGGTAAAAATACCTCGAGGTTCTAATCGCGAACAGCTGGTTGCGGCTGTAAATCGTGCCCTTTCAACCCAGGAACTCCCATTCTTCGGCACACATACGAACTCTTCAACACCATCAGGAACGAACCAGGATGGTGCACTGCCTCAAGTGCAGGCGGCTGCGCAACCACGTACGCTTGTTGCTCCCCAAGCAGTGGCCGCCCCCGCTGACAGTTCTGGCGGCGGAACTTCGGGTAGTGATGAAGATTTATTACTGCTCGTTCAAACAGAGGGTCACTAAATCACTTCAGGACATTGAAGATGTCGTTCGAGTTGGAAAAAGTAGGAATCTGAACTCATTGCTGAGATCTAGCTGACTCGCGGCAAGGATGAGGACCTGATAGCACGAATGGGCGGGCTACAAAGTCTTATCCCTCGCCTAAACAGCTCGGAAGCTTCTAGGTGCAGCTGCCTTTAGTTGCGATCGGTACTGAAGGGGAAGAGTGGATTGTTCTTTCTCAGGATGTGGGACGGTAATTCGTTCCGAAGTCGTGTAGAACGGGTCGGCGCTTCGCTGACCCGCTCTCCTTTAGGGCACCTATGCACTTTTCCATCATCAGTGCGCCCACCATCACGGAGTTCCGCAGTTCTGCGGAACTCCGTACATCTGCGGTGCGGGAGGCCTCGAGGGAGCCGCAGCTTGGGCCGTTGACGGTGGTAGCCGTGCTGGAGCGGTGTGGGGATGTGCCGCATCTTCTCGACGTGAATGCGGAGTACATGCGCTTTGCCCTGAGTACGGGCAGTGTGGTGGACATCGACGGCTTTGCCGACCATTTGGCCGAGCAGGCGGTGCGCTCCAACGCCGATGTTTATGGCCTGAGCACCATCTGCAGCACCTACCCGCTGACGCT
>CAXTRR010000002.1:21646-37133 GCA_964246795.1 uncultured Terriglobus sp.
CCGGGCGATCAAACAGCGCCGGTCGTACAGCATGATTCTGCTGGGCGGGCCGCAGGCTTCGGTCGTCGACCGGCTCACGCTGGAGGCCTTTCCCTTTGTCGATTTCATTCTGCGCGGTGAGGTGGAAGAGTCCCTGCCCGCGCTGCTGGCGCAGTGGCAGGGCGACTACGACTATGAGCGTGTGTCCGGGCTGGCTTTTCGTGATGGCAACCGCGTGGTGCGCACCCCGAACGCGCCGGTGATTGAGGATCTGGACGCGCTTCCCTCACCCGCTTACCACCTAAGCAGCTATCTGGACAACGACGCAACGACCGCAGCCATCGAACTGGGTCGCGGCTGCCCGTTTGCCTGTACCTTCTGCTCGACCAACGATTTTTTTCGGCGGCGCTTCCGCCTGCGCTCACCGGAGAAGGTGCTGGGCGAGATGCGCGCAATTCACGGGCGGTACGGCATCCGGCACTTCGACCTGATCCACGATATGTTCACCGTGGACCGCAAGCGCGTGGTGAAGTTCTGCGAGGCGATGACCGACAGCGGCGAGGGCTTTACCTGGAACTGCAGCGCCCGCACCGATTGTGTGGACGAGGCACTGCTGGAGCAGATGGCGGCGAGCGGCTGCCGCAGCGTCTTCTTCGGCATCGAGTCAGGGTCGGTGCGGATCCAGCGCATCATCGACAAGGACCTGGACCCCGCGCGGGCCGAACGCATGGTGACGGCGGCCGAGCGCTACGGCATGAAGAGCACAGCCTCACTGATCACCGGCTTTCCGGAGGAGAACTGGGACGACCTGCGCGACACGCTGCGCATCTTCACGCACGCGGCACGGTGCGGCCGGTCGCACCCACAGCTGAACGTGCTGGCACCGCTGGCGGGCACGCCCATCCACACCCTGCACGCGCATGAGATGGAGCTGGAAGAGCTGTGCAGTGACATGAGCCACCAGGGACTCAGCTTCTCGCCCGACGACCTGCACCTGATCGAAACCTATCCGCAGATCTTTCCCAACTTTTACATGGTGCCCGCGCCCGGTCTGGACCGCGAGATGCTCTTTGAGTTGCGGCAATTCCTTACCCTGTCGCTGGAGCTCTTCCGGCCATATCTCTGCCTGGTCGCGCAACTGACCGACTTGCTGAACTTTGTGCGGGAGTGGCGCGGCTGGCGAGAGAGCGAGCGCGGCGTGCTGGCCGGCGGTGCACTGCGGCTGTACTACGTGGACGGGCGCTTCCAGCGGGACTTCCCAAAGTTCGTGCGATCACATGCCATTGCCGCTGATCCCATGGTCCAGATGTTGTTGCGTATGGATGAGGCCCTCGCCCCGGCGAAGAGCCAGAGCACCGCGGTGCCATCGCATCTGGAGCCAGTGCACAGCTTGCGGCCGGTTCATCCGGGTAATTCACTCCTCGTTTCGGATCGCATTTCCCTGCCGGAGGGCTGCTTGTTACTGACTTTTCCCTATGAGTTGGCATCGCTGCACGAAGCAATCGCCGCAGCTACGGTGCCTGCGCCCTGCGCATCGTTTTACGCCACAAAGATGCAGGACGATCGGCGCATGAAGCTGCTGGAGATCACGCCGGTTCTGGCACAGATGCTTGCCCTGTGCGACGGCCGGCAGCTGCAAAGCCTGCTCGAAGGTTTGGCGACTGCATCTCCCTCAGAGTTCGGCGAGCACGCCTCCGAATTTGTAGTGGAGTTGCTACTGGCCGCTCATGAAAGCGGCTGGGTACAGATTCGCCGGATCGTGCCTGCACTGCACACGGAGGGGTATGTGGGTCTGCTCACGGAGGCAGCGGCGGGCGCTCCTGCCGCGGTGAACTAGCGCCGCTCCAGCACAAGCGGTACACCTTGCTTTGGCCGCAAATTGACTGAGGTGATGGTGGGCAGATTCTCCGGCGCGTCCGCCGGTGGGCTCACCTGCCAGGCACTCAGAATAGCCGCGAGCGCCAGGACGCCTTCCATCCACGCCAGGCTTTCACCAATGCACTGGCGCGAGCCGCCACCGAAGGGAAAGTAGGCGAATTTTGGACGGCCCGCCTTGGCTTCCTCGCTGAAGTGCTCTGGATCGAACTGTTCGGGATTTCTCCAGAAGCGTGGGTCGCGATGCACGCCAAACTGCGGTGCCAGCAGTGTGGCACCTGGCGGAATCTGGAAGCCGTGAAAATCGTACGGCTCCGGACCACAACTGCGGCCAAGCGCCCAAACGGTCGGCATCAGCCGCATGGATTCGGCAAAGACCATGTAGATATAGCGCAGCTTCGGATAGTCAGCCGCGCCCGGCTGGCGGCCGCCCAGCACAGTCACGGCTTCAGCGTGGGCCTGCTGCTGTATCTCAGGATGTTTCGCCAGTAGCCAGAGCGTGAAGCTCAGCGCGTTGGCGGTGGTTTCATGGCCGGCCAGCAACACGGTCAGGCACTCGTCGCGCACCTGCTTGTCGCTCATCTGGCGGTCGGCGTCGCTCAGAGCCTCAGCATCCTCCGCGCCCAGCAGCATGGAGAGCAGATCGCCTCGGTCGCCGGGATTGCGGCGTCGTTCGGCAATCAGGCCGTACAGAATGCTGTCCAGGTGAGCGATGCCCTGCCACGCCTTTTTCACCGGCCCGAAAGGAATCTTTTGCAGCTGCTCAATGATTGCCATGGGAAACCACGGCGGTGGCGGCTTGACCATGAACATTTTCACGGCGGCGGCAATCTTTTCCGCTTCGGGCTCTTCATCAATGTTGAAGAGGCACTTGCCCGTGATGCGCAGGGCCAGCAGCAGCATCTGCGGATGCACATCCAACCGGCCCGGCTGCCAACGGCCCACAATCTCCTCCGCGTACTGGCCGATCACTTCGCCGTAGGCGGCAATGCGCTCGCGGTGAAAAGCGGGCGCCGCCATGCGCCTTTGCCGCATGTGCAGCGGCTCCTCACTGGTCAGCAGGCCGTCGCCCAGCAGTGCCCGCGCCCGCTGCATGGTGAGCACGCGGCGGTTCTGCCGCTCGTGCGTGATCATGATCTCCTGCACCAGCGCGGGATGATTGAACTGGTACAGATGGCCGTTGATGTTCTGAAAATGAACCAGGTCCCCATACAGGCGGGCATTCTCGGTCACGATCTCAAGCGGATCGCTGCGGAAAGCTTTGCCGTTCAGCAGACCCGACCATCTGCCGGGGCCGGCCGGGTAGCGGGGATCTGTGCCGGGGCGGATGTCGTGTGCAGCGGTCATATTGCCATGCTAACCGGCAGGCGCTGCAGCGAAACAGCCCTCAGCGTCCCGGGCGGAGCAAAGGGTGATAAGAAGAAAGACGGAGGCGGCTTGTGTTCTCACTACGAATCTTCCCTGGGCGCTGCGCAATCGGCCGCTCGCTTTTGCGTGCTGCTCGGATCGCGGGCGCGGTCATTCTTCTTCTATTCCTGGCCCAAAGCGGAAAGGCGCAGGAGGGCATGCAACAGATTGCCACGCTTGGCAGTTGCCCTTTGGCCAGTGGGAAGGTCATTGAGGACTGCCGTGTGGGTTACCGCACCTATGGCCGCCTGAACGCAAGTCGCAGCAACGTGGTCATCATGCCCACCTGGCTGAACGGTCGTTCGGAAGAGTTGAAGCCGCTTTTCGGGGTCGTGCCCAGCGCCGTCCGCCTAGTGGACACGTCAGTGTTTTACGGCATTGCCCTCGACGCGTTTGGGGATGGCGTCTCTTCCTCTCCGTCCAACAGCCCGAAGCAGGGTGGACCGGCGTTTCCCCAATTCAACGTGGAAGATATGGTTCGTGCGCAATACCGCGTTCTCACGGAGGTGCTGGGCCTACATCATTTGCACGCGGCTATCGGCCTGTCCATGGGCGGGCATCAGGTCTTTGCGTGGGCTGTGCTGTATCCCGGCTTTGTCGACCTGGCGGTGCCTATTGTCGGCTCGCCTCAGGTCACGGCGTATGACCTGCTTTCCAAGCAGACTGTGATGGACGCGATTGAGGCCGACCCGGACTTCCACGGTGGCCATTACACAAAACAACCGGGGTTGAAGCTGGCGAACGCTCTCGGGTCGATGATGGTGACCACGCCGGCCTCGCGCAATGCGGAAACATCCCGTGAAGGGTTCACTTCTTGGCTGGCCGCAGTGGAGTCGCCACAGCGCCAGGACGCCAATGACCGCTTGTCGCAACTGCGCGCCATTTTGACGCAGGATGTGACTCACGGGCGTTCATTGGAAGTGGCTGCGCGGATTCCGACTGCGAAGATGCTGGTGATCGAAAGTGCGGAGGACCGGATGGTCGTCCCGGAACCGGCGCTTGCGTGGGCAGCAGGGGCCGGTTCGGCCACATACCTGTCCCACGGTTCCTGTGCGCACCTGATCATGACCTGCGACGCAGCCGCAGTAGCCGGCAGGGTGCTTCCCTTTCTGGCTGAAGGCATGACACAGGGCGCCGCACAAGGAAGAGCCCATTGAACAAAAGCTGGCCGGTTCTGGAGATTTGCGTTGATTCGGTCGCTTCCGCGGTTGCCGCGCAGGTGGGTAGCGCGAACCGGGTGGAGCTGTGCTGCGGGCTTGATATGGGTGGACTGACACCGAGCCTAGGATTGCTGCGGTCTGTCCGTTCGCGGATCAGCATCGGCCTGCACATCCTGGTCAGGCCGCGTGCAGGCAGTTTTTTCTACTCCGATGAGGAATTCGAAGTCATGCAGCAGGACATTGCCACCGCCAAAGAGCACGGTGCCAATGGCGTGGTGTTGGGCCTGCTGACTTTGGCGGGCGAGGTGGATGTACACCGCACAGCGATGTTGATTGCCCAGGCCAGGCCAATGGAGGTCACCTATCACCGCGCCATTGACGTCGCACACGAACCGTTGCGGGCCTTTCAGCAGGTCATGGAGACCGGCGCGGATCGTGTGCTGACATCGGGCGGGCAGATGAGCGCACTGGAGGGCAGTCCACTGATCCGCGAGTTCATCGATGCCGCGCAAGGCCGCATGAAAGTGATGGTTGGAGGTGGGGTGCGGGCTGAGAGTGCCGGTCAGATCGCAAGACAAACAGGCGCAGTAGAATGGCACGCGTCCTTGCGGGCCAACCTCGGCCCGTCCCGCACGGGCGAGCCTGGTGCGGGCAACGTCGCGGACCAGTTCGGCGGCAGCTCTGCCCAGGCTGCGGTAAGCAGCCAGGAAGTTCGCCGCTTGCGGAGAGCTATCCTGACGGCCTGCGTTGGGCCACCCACGGGAGATGCAGATCTCGATCCACCTCCGCCAGGCTCTCTCCGGTGATTCAGGATCTTTTAAGACTCTTGGCTTACATTCGTCCTATGAAGTTTTCTCGACACGCGCTCGGCTGGGCGTGCTCAGTGCTGTGCTCTATCGCGGTCAGCATGGCGTGCGCACAGGCGAGAGTGGTGCCTTCTGAGACGGGCCTCACTCTGGACGATGTGATCGCACGTGCAACTGCGAATCAGCCGGCTTTGGCCCTGGCCAGCGCGGAACGGGCCGCTACGGCACTGGAACGGAGCAATGCAAAAGCCGCACTGCTGCCATCGGCGATCTATCACAATCAGGCAATCTATACACAGTCCAACGGCGTGCCGGCGAGCCGCGTGGGCCAGGTAACAACCGCACCCGCACCGATCTTTATCGCCAACAATGCCGTCCGGGAATACGCGAGTCAGGGTCTCTTTAACGAAACAATCGGCCTAGCCAATGTGGGAGCGATCCGGCTCGCCAACGCAACTGCGCTCCGCGCGGAAGCGGAGTATGAGGTCGCTCGACGTGGACTGGTGGCGACCGTGGTGGGCCTCTACTTCGGCGTCGGCTCGACGGGAGAAAAAGTTACGGTGGCCGAGCGGGCGCTCTCTGAGGCCAGTCACTTCGTCGAGATCACGCAGAAACGCGAAGCTGCCCGCGAGGTGGCGCACGCTGACGTGCTGAAGGCGCAACTCTCGCAGCAGCAGCGGCAGCGAGAGTTGGAAGAAACACGGCTGGCGATCGAGAAGGCGCACGTGGAGCTTGGCGTCCTGATCAACCCCGATCCAATGACGCCCTACTCACTTGAGCCTCCTTCCGCCCCGCCTTTGCTGCCGGGCCGGACAGGGATTGAGTCGCTGGCGCGCCAGAACAACCCGGAATTGCGCAGCGCACTCGCGTCCGTGCAGATCAGCCAGGCACAAACCTATGCAGCCCGCTCTGCGCTCACCCCGCAACTGCTGCTTAATTTCACCTACGGCATTGACGCGACCAACTTCTCCCAGTACGGTCCTGAGGGCATCCACAACCTGGGTTATGCCATGAGCGCGGGCCTGGATATCCCGCTCTGGGATTGGCTGATCACCGAACGCAGGATCAAGCAGGCCAGTCTGCGGGAGAATGCGTCAAAGGTTTCGCTCACCGCCGTGCAGCGCAGACTGATTGCCAGTCTCGCCGAGTTCTACGCGGAGGCAGATGTGGCCTATCGCCAACTGGCTCTGCTGGACACGACCGTGGTGACCGCACGGGAAAGCTTGCGCCTTGTGAACCTGCGGTATGTCGACGGAGACAGTACGGTGCTCGATGTTGTGGATGCGCAGAATACCTTGATTGCCGCGGAAACTGCTCAGATCGATGGGCGTGTCCGCTATCGAATCGCCCTCGCCAACCTGCAAACACTCACGGGGAAACTCTAATGTTGCCGCTCCCTCCTAAACGCTCCGCATTTCTCGGGCTTGGTTGTCTCTGCGCGTTGCTGGCCGTAGCCGGATGCAAAGGAAAAGCGGCCGAAGCTCCAGACGTCGCAGTTACCGTGCAGGCAGCCCATCCCACGCAGGGCGACATCTCCGAACAGATTACGGCAGACGCAATCCTGGCTCCCCTTTCTCAAGCGGCCATTGCGCCGCGTATCAGCGCGCCCATACGCGCGGAATATGTGCAGCGCGGGGCCCGGGTGCACAAAGGGCAACTGCTGGTTTCACTCGAAGACCGAGATCTGCGCGGCGGCGCGCTGGACACCAGGGGATCGCTCACGGCCGCGCAAGCCAGCTACACCACAGTCACGCAGGCGACCATTCCGGAGGAAGTGAAGAAGGCTCAGTCCGACGTGGCGCAGTACAAGGCAGCCGTGGATGTGGCAAATCGAACCGCTGAAGAGCGCAAGCGGTTGTATACGCAGGGCGCCCTCTCCGGCCGCGATGCGGACACCGCATATGCGGCCGCCGCACAGGCCCAGGCCGCCTATGACACCGCTCAGAAACACCTTCAGTCCGTGCAGAAAACCACTCAGAAAACCAATGGGCAAGCGGCACTGGGCCAGCTCGACTCAGCCCGCGGCAAGTTCATTGCAGCGGAAGCACAGGTCAGCTATGCCAACCTGCGCAGCCCCATTGATGGCGTAGTCACGGAACGTCCACTCTTCCCGGGCGAGACTGCCTCCGCCGGCAACTCGGTCATTACCATCATGGACATTTCTTCCCTGCTGGCAAAACTTCACCTGGCGCAGGCGACTGCCCAGAAACTCGGACTGGGTCACAAGGCGGAGGTGCACGTTCCCGGCATTGACGATCCGGCCGTGGGCACCGTGTCGTTCATCAGCCCCGCGCTCGACCCCGGCTCCACCACGGTCGAGGTCTGGGTAAAGCTGCCAAACGCCGATGGCCGGTTAAAGGTAGGAACGCCCGTACACACCGTCATTCTTGGCACGAACTTTCCAAATGCGTTGCAGGTGCCGAAAGAGGCGATTCTTCCGGTCGAAGATGGAAGCACTGCGGTTCTACTGGTGGGCGCGGACGGCAAGGCGCACAAGCGGCCGGTGAAGGTGGGCGTGCGAACAGAGGAAGCGGTACAGATTCTGTCCGGTATTACCAAAGCGGACACCGTTGTGACACAAGGCGGATATGGCCTGGATGAGGGGACGAAAGTAGTTGTCGGCAAGCCGGGTGAGGCTGCCGACAAGGCCGGCGAGGACAAGGGCTAATGGCGACTCAGGTACAGGTTCCCGTCGCGCCGCAAACTGATCATTATTGGCTCGCCCGCTCCGTGCGGACCATACTCTTCCTGGCCGTTGCGCTCACGGCGGCGGGCATCTACGCCTTCCTGCAGACGCCCATCTCAGTCTTTCCGGAGACGAACTTTCCGCGTGTGGTTATCGGCGTGGATAACGGTGTCATGCCTGTCGAACAGATGCAGGTCACGATCACCAAGCCGATTGAGGACGCGGTGAATAGCGTGCCCGGATTGACAACGGTGCGGTCCACCACCAGTCGCGGCTCCGCAGAGGTGAGCCTGTTCTTTGACTGGTCCGTTGACATGTTCCGCACGTTGCAGTTGGTGGACGCTGCCCTGGGTAAAGTGCAGCAAAGCCTGCCTGCTACAGCCAAGCTCACGACCAATCGCCTTACTTTCGCGACTTTCCCAATCCTGGGTTATGCCCTCACCTCCGACACCATCTCTCAGTCCCAGCTATGGGAGCTGGCCACCTACATCCTGAAACCGCCGCTGAACCGCGTAAATGGTGTCAGCACCGTGGTGGTACAGGGTGGTGCGGTGCCAGAGTTTCACGTGGTGCCAAATATGGCCAAAATGCAGGCCGCCGGTGTCACCGTTCTGGACCTGACAAGTTCGATTCAGGCCGCCAATATCATTGATTCACCGGGGCTTTACCAGCAAGACCATCAACTTGTCCTAGCCCTGGTAGGTTCACAGGCCCATGACATAGACAGCCTTAAACAGCTGACAGTGAAGACGACCACGGGTGGCGCCCCGGTGCGGGTTGGCGATCTCGCTGAGGTGATTTCCGCCACGATGCCGGTCTACACCGTCGTTCGCTCCGACGGAAGGCCTGCCGTCTTGCTGAACATCACGCGGCAGCCAAGCAGTAACACTGTCGCCGTGGCGGACGGCGTTGAGGCGCAAGTCACGCTGCTGCGTTCCAAGCTGCCGGCCGGCGTGCACATGCTCCCTTTTTACGATCAATCGATCATCGTTCGCGAAAGCATCAACAGTGTTCGTGACGCGATCCTGATTGGCTTGGTGCTGGCCTGCGTTATCCTCTATCTCTTCTTGCGCGATTGGCGGTCCTCGTTGATCGCCGGTCTCGTCATTCCTGTCACCGTAGCCACAACGGTCCTTGTTCTTTGGCTGATCGGTCAAAGCTTCAATTTGATGACCCTGGGCGGTCTTGCCGCGGCGATCGGACTGGTTATCGATGACGCCATTGTCGTGGTCGAGAACATAGTTTTACACCGGAACAGCGGGGAAGATCGCGTGAAGGCCATACGGAATGCACTGCACGAAATCGCTCATCCCCTGATCGGCTCCACTGTCACACCAGTCGTCGTCTTTCTTCCACTCATCGCGGTGACGGGAGTCACGGGCAGCTTCTTTCGCGCACTCGCAGTTACCATGACGGTTTCGCTACTCACTTCGTTGCTGCTGGCTGTGACCTTTACTCCGGGATTGGCTTTGCTTGTGCTGAAGCAACCCGCCCGAGAAGCGAACACAATTGAGCTGGCGCATGAGGAGCACGGCCGTGTGCTTGGATGGATTCTCGGAGTACACCGGCGCGCTCTGGAGTGGTCGCTCTCCAGACCGCTGGCCCTTGCTGTCATTTGCATCCTGCTTGTGGCAGGCACTTGGTTCTCTTACCGCGCGCTTGGATCGGATCTGTTGCCGGGAATGGATGAGGGCAGCTTTGTTCTTGACTATCTGACACCCGTGGGCGCCTCACTCACAGACAGTGAACGCATGCTCCAACAGATCGAAACCATCTTGCGAAAACAACCAGAGGTAGAAACAACCAGCCGCCGCACCGGACTGCAACTTGGTCTGGCTGCGGTGACGGAGGCCAATCGTGGCGACTTCTCTGTCCGGCTCAAAGCGAAACGAAGCCGCGGCATCGACGAGATTATGAATGGCGTGCGTGACGAAATTAAGCGCACCGAGCCCGCTGTCGATGTGGAATTTGTTCAAGTATTGCAGGACATGATCGGCGATCTTTCGAATTCGCCAGAGCCGATTCAACTGAAACTTTTCTCGCCAGACCGTCAGCTTCTGTATGAACTCGGACCAAGGATCGCCACTGAAATCGGCAAGGTCAAAGGCGTTGTGGATGTAAAGAACGGCGTCGACGACACGCTAAGCGGTCCCGCCTCGAACTTTCAGGTAGATCCCGTGCTGGCGGGCCGGCTTGGTTTCACGCCGATGGAGGTGGCCGAGGATGCCACATCCATTCTGGACGGAGTAACTGTGAATGACCCGCTTATTGCAAACGGGCGGCCATACACCATCCGCGTCCGGCTTGGCGAGGAAACGCGTCGATCCCTGGACACCATGACAAACACCGTGTTCAACAGCACCACAGGACGTACCGCAACCTTGGGGGCCATCTCCAATGTGACCCAGCTACCACCGCAACACGAAATCCGCCGGGAGAATCTCCAGAATCAGCTAGTCGTCACGGGCCGGCTTGAAGGTTCGGATCTCGGCACCGGCGTCGCCGAGGTACAGCAGAGAATCGCTGCCATGCACCTGCCGGCGAACGTGCGGGTCGAGTACGGCGGAACCTATCAGGAGCAGCAAAAGTCCTTCAGTGATTTGCTGCGTGTTCTCGTGCTGGCTCTCGCTTTAGTCTTCGGGGTATTACTTACGGAATTTCGCAACTTTGCCGCACCGCTTGCCATTCTCACCTCCTCGATACTCTCCATTTCCGGTGTTGTTGGTGCACTTCTGCTTACCGGCATGACTTTCAACGTGGCGTCCTTCATGGGCCTGATTATGGTCATTGGCATCGTCGCGAAAAATGGCATTCTGTTGCTGGATGCAGACGAGCGCTTCCGTAATGAGGGCCAAAGCGCCCGCGACGCAATGGTTTCCGCGGCACAACGGCGGCTGCGACCGATTCTGATGACTGCCCTGGCCGCCATCACCGGCATGCTGCCGCTTGCGCTCGCACTGGGTGCTGGCTCACAGATGCTGCAACCGCTAGCCATCGCCGTCATCGGCGGTGTCGTGATCTCCATGTTGCTCAGCCTGGTAGTGACGCCGGTGATCTACTACCTGCTGACCAAAAACGATGCGCCGGAAGCGGCGATGGCGTAGAGGGTTCTTAGTCAACTACAAGGCCCGCCAGTGATGGCGGGCCTTGTAGTTGTGAGTTGGGAAAGTCTTACTTGCGGCCGACGACCACGATCATGAAGCTGTCCGGCAGAACCGCGGGACGAGGACGAGGATTGGCCGCCGTGGCTTCCGGACGAGGACCGAATTCGGCAGTCGCCAGATAAACCCGGTCAGTCGAATCGTCATAGGCCATGGTGCGCGCACCACGCATCGTCTGCACGGTTTGCGTGGGCTTGAAGCCGTCCTTGGCGTCAATAACGGTCAACGTGCCGTCTCCATTGGAGCTAAACGCCAACTGGTCCTTGCTGTCATAGCCGGCGGCATCAGGCCCATCGCCGATCGCGGGGTTTGCAAGCACCTTACCGGTGTTCGCATCCACCACGCCCATCTTCTTCCCATCACACACCGCAAACAGGTGGGAGTGCTCCTGATCCATAGCCAGACCGGAAGGTGAATCGCATCCAGTCACGGGATAGGTTTCCGTCAGCTTGTTCGTCTTCGCATCCAGCTTTATGATGACATTCTTATCTTCCACATTTGCAAAGACATTGCCCTTCCCGTCCGCCTGCGGAAATTCCGGTCTGCCGGGCAGTGCGATGGTCGCAACTACCGAGCGCTTCGACGTATCGATGACGGTAACGTCCTTGCTGCGTCCGTTAAAGGCCCAGACAGTTTTCGTGACCGGCTCATAGGCAATGCCGTCCGGGTTGGTGCCTGTGGGCACTGTGCCGACAGTCGCAAATGTCTTGCGGTCAAAGATCACCACCTGGTTGGCGGCACCATCGCTGATGTAGCCGAATTTTCCGTCCGCATCCAGTGCGACACCGTGAGTTCCCTTCAGTCCGGTGATCGCCCCCACGGTCTTGCCTGTCGCCGTGTCCAGGACCTCAACCCGCGGACCATGAGTGACGTAAAGCATGTGGGCGGAGGGATCGGCCGTTAGGTAGTCCCAACCACCGGTCCCGCCTATTTTCCAGTGATCCACCACTTTGTAGGGCTGCTGGGCGATTGCGCAAGCTGCAAAGGCAAAGGTCGAAGCGGCGGCGATCGAACGTACCGCCGACCGGAAATCCAATCGTTGTCCGGCGTGTGAAACAGGTCGTTGCATAAATCTCCTTCGGCGCTCTCGCCGGCCCTTCGTGTGTATCCCATCCAGCTTAAGCTTGTGTGAAGGTAACTTCGAACACCGTACACACGTTGGGCTCGCTGGAGACCCGTATCTCCCCGTGGGCGGCGTCCGCGATCGACTTGCAGATGGAAAGTCCCAGCCCGGTGCCGCCCGTCTCCCGCGACCGGGATGGGTCCTCACGATAGAAGCGCTCAAAGATGTGCGGCAGAGCCTCCGGACGGATACCTGTGCCCGTATCCTGCACCCGCAACGATACCTTGGGACCGTGTCGAGCGACGGCCACCGTCACCGCCTGACCCGGCTGCGAATGCTGCAGCGCATTCAACAGAAGGTTTGAGATAAGCGCGGCGGCACGGTCAGAATGGAGGTGGACGAGACTGGCAATCTGCAGATCCGGCAAGACCTTTACCCGGCGAGCGTCCGCGATCGACCCTAGCTGAGTACAGACTTCGGCCGCTGCCGCCGCAAGATCTATTACCTGGGGTGAAAACTCCGTGGCCTCTTCCAGGGTGGAGAGTTTTAGCATCTGTGCGATCAGTTTCTCCACCCGGCCGTTGTCTTCCAAGGCGCGCTCAATTCCCTCCCGGTATTCCGCACTGCTTCTTTCCCGCAGTAAAAGCAACTGGAGCGAGGAACGGACGACGGCAACGGCCGTTTTCAGTTCGTGAGCGGCATCGCCAAAGAAGTGCTGCTCCTTCTGAAAGGACCTGCGCAGGCTGGACATGGCCTCGGTCAACACCTGACCGAGTGGACGAAGCTCCCGGACCTGACGCACTGACTCAGGAGTCTGGAAATTCAGAGAGGACATGGAGACCCTGCCCGCCTCCTGCGCCAAGTCACCCAGCGGCCGAAGGGCGCGCCGTAACAGCACCAGGACGACGCCGGTGGTGAGGGCGGCCGCCAGTGCAATCACAATCAGATCCAGGCGGGCGGCCTCAATGACTTCATGCCAAAGGTAGCCATCCGGGGCAGCATAGACGATAGTCACCGGGCGTCGCAGACCGGTTCCGCCAGTCTCCGCGCGGTCGATCACACGTACCGCTTCACGCTGCAGCACGCGGTAAGAGCTTTGCCGATCCCGCAGGTTGCGAAAGCCGTCCTCCTTTCGCGCAAGGAGCGTCCCTCGAACTTCGCCCGATCTACCGACCAGTTTTCCGCTCTGGTCATATACGGCCCAAAGGTCGTGCCGGGGGAGCTTTAACTCCGCCGAATCGACGGCGACGCTGTCCTCCGGGTCCTCCGCATCCTGAATCGAGCCCAGCAGGGAGTCGGAACGGCCTTGCAACTGCACGTCGAAAGCATGCAGACGCGTATGGTGCTGCTGCACCAGCGCCGCGCCAGACAGCGCAACGGCACACAGCAATTGCGCAAAGAGCACAATGCCCGCAGTCTGGCGGGCAAGCGAACGGCTTTTCATGGGTCGCCCGCTGGTAACCGTTCCGGGGTTCATACCGCGGCCAGCCGGTACCCGCGGCCACGCAGGGTCTCCAGCAGGTCGGGTTTCCCCTCGGCTCCCCGCAGTTTCTTCCGCAGGTTGGAGATATGCGCTTCAATCACATTGGAGTGGTGCTCCCAGGTGAAGTCATACAGGTGCTCCAGCAACTCGCGTTTCGAGACGATAACGCGGGGACGGTACATCAGATATTCCAGGATTCTGTACTCGGTTGGCGAGAGATCAACGAGCTCGCCATCGCGAGTGACACTCTGTTCGCCGGTCTGCATGCGAACCTGGCCAAAGGTCAACACGGGATGAGCCGAGCCTTTGCCGCGCCGGATCAACGCCCGGCAACGCGCGATGAGTTCACCCAGGTCAAAGGGTTTGGTCATGTAGTCGTCGGCACCTTCGTTCAGCAGGCTGATCGTCCTGCCTGTCTCACTAACGGCCGTCAGGATGAGCACGGGAGTGGTGTTTTGACCGGCGCGCAGTTGTTGAATCACGAACTCGCCATTGCGGCCGGGCAACATTAAATCCAGCACGATCAGGTCGTAGTTCCCCGCCCTGCAGAACTCCAGTGCTTCCTCGCCGTTGTGCGTCACATCCACGGCGTAGCCCGAGGCCTCATGGAGAGCTTTCGCGATGTTTTCAGCAAGCCGGCGCTCGTCTTCCACCACCAGTACACGCATCCCAAGCCCCTTTCTCCATCGGAGTATTACCGCGAGTACCTTAATCCATTATCAAGAGTGGCAGCATCGCTCCTATCGCCATACTTCGCCCCACCCGAAAGTCGGGCTGCCTCGACGACCGCCACCTCTTTGACTCGGCCTGACTCCACACCTGCGAACGAAAGAGTCAATAGCAGGCAGCCCGGATGCAACCTGCATGCATCCCGCCAGCGGTTGGGGCGAATCACAGTGGGTACGCTGAGGTGCAAGTCAATGGCACGTCCCTACTGGTCTGGCTCCATCCAGATTTCGCTGGTCTCGTTTGGAGTGAAATTTTTTGTAGCCACGGAGTACAAAAGCGAGATTCGCTTTCACCAGATCAGCCGCTCCACTGGCGAGCGGGTTCGTCACCAGAAGGTGCTGCAGTCGGCTGTGGACGCTGGCGGGCCGGAGGCCGGCGACGAGGCTCCGGCCACGGTTGAGAAGGACGACATTGTAAAAGGCTACGAATACACCAAAGGCCAGTATGTGATGATCGAGCCGAGCGAAATCGCCAACCTTCGCGTGCCATCAAAGCACTCCATCGCGATCGAGCAGTTCGTGAGTGAGAAAGAGATCGATCCCGCTTTCTATGAGAAGCCCTATTTTGTGACACCGGACGGCGACAACCAGGGTGAGGCATTTGCCGTCGTTCGCAAGGCATTGAAGGACGCAGGTAAGGTCGGCATCGGCAAGATTGCCTTTGGCGGGCGTGAACACATTGTCGCCATCAAGTCCAACGATGACGATCAACAGCCAGGACTGATGGCTTACACGTTGCGCTATCCGGAAGAATTACGCAGGCCGGCCGAATATTTCGGCGATCTGAAGCATGTTGAGATCGACGAAGACCAGTTGGAACTGGCCGAACAGCTCATCAAGAAGAAGACAGGAAGCTTTGATCCTGCCAGGTACAAAGACGGCTATGAGCAGGCCCTGCGCGAACTGGTGGAAGCCAAGGTGCACAACCAGCCGGTGCCGCAGGATGAACCGCAGCCAAAGCGCGCGAAGGTCATTAACCTGATGGATGCCCTACGTGAAAGCCTGAAGGCCAACGCGGCTGGCCGCCAGGAACCAGAGCAGGATGAGAAAGACTTGCGGGCACCAAAAAAGGCAGCAAAGGGCGAGAAAAGGGCGGAGCCCCATCCCGGATCACAGCCCGGATCACAGCCCGACTCCAA
>CAXTRR010000002.1:37143-49613 GCA_964246795.1 uncultured Terriglobus sp.
CCAACACTCGTCCCCACGCCCGTCGCGAAGAAGTCAGGCGGTAAGACGGCCGCGAAATCAGCCGCCCTTCCCCGCCGGAAATCGGCATAGGATCTCGCGTTGGCGACACGGAAAAAGATTCCAAAGTCTGGACACGGTGACACGCCTGAGTTGTCGTCAGCAGGTGTTCGTTCGAGAGGGACAAAGACTCCTGCGATAGAAGCGGAACCACTCAATGCTTCCGCCGGAGATGCGGTGGACGCGCAATTGTCACGATACCGTTCCATGCGAGACTTTGGCGTCACAGCCGAGCCGAGCGGCGGCATCCGCAGGACCGAATCTTCGACCTCCGCCGGACTTCCGTTTGTGATTCAGAAGCACGCTGCCACGCGTCTCCATTACGATCTCCGGCTGGGCTGGAACAGCGTCTTGAAAAGCTGGGCCGTGGCAAAGGGCCCGAGCTACGACGTGCATGACCGTCGGCTCGCCGTGGAAGTCGAAGATCACCCGATGGAGTACGGAGGCTTTGAGGGCATCATTCCGCGCGGCCAGTATGGCGGCGGCACCGTCATGGTGTGGGACCAGGGCACCTGGGAACCGCACGTGGATGTGGACGAGGGCCTGCGCAAGGGCAGCCTGAAATTCGCTCTGAACGGCACCAAACTCAAAGGCAATTGGACGCTGGTCCGTATGGGTGGCAAGGCCGCGCAGGAAGGCAAGCCCAACTGGCTGTTGATCAAGGAGCATGACGAATTCGAGCGACCCGCGGACGCGCCCTGTATTACCGAAGAAAGCCCGAACTCAGCCGTGACCGGCCGCTCGCTGGAGGAGATTGCCACAGCGGAAACACACGTCTGGAACTCCAGGGAAACCGCCGGCACGGGGCAGGCCTGGTACCGCCAGCGCGCGCACGACGTGGACCAGGCGGGCGCATCAGGCCCCGCAAGGCCGACGGCGAAACGGGCTGCGGCTTCTGCGTCCACTCGCGACGCAGCGCCTTCGGGGGCTGGCATGGAAGCTCCACCGGCAAGCTACGCGGGCGACTTGTCCGGTTTGCCCGAAGAACCCATGCCCGAGTTCCTGAAGCCGCAGCTCGCCAGCGAGACAGAGGAGCCGCCGACACGCGGCGAATGGCTGCACGAGTTGAAGCTGGACGGATACCGCATGCAGGCCCGCAAACATGGCAGCACAGTGCGGATGCTCACGCGCACGGGTCTGGATTGGACACATCGCGTCAAGCCGGTAGCTGAGGCGATCAGCGCTCTGCCGGTGCGGAACGCGATTTTGGATGGCGAGGTTGTGGTGCTGGACGAGAGTGGTGTTTCGTCCTTTGCGCGGCTCCAGGCTTCGTTTGAGAAGGGTGAGTCGCACCCGATGACCTACTTTGCCTTCGACCTGCTGCACGTGGATGGACGAAACACGCGCGATCTGCCGCTTACTGAGCGCAAGCAGATGCTACGAGAGGCCATTGGCGAAGATACCGAAACGATTCACTTCTCCGATCACCTGGAAGCCGATGGTGTGGCGGTGTTTCATCAAGCCTGCGAGCTGCATGCGGAAGGCATCATCAGCAAGAAAGCCGATGCGCGCTACGCACCGGGCCGAAGCCATACCTGGCTAAAGTCAAAGTGCCTGCGTGAGCAGGAGTTTGTGATTGGCGGCTGGGCGGAGCTCTCAAACGGCAGCCGCGGCATCGGATCGCTGCTGCTGGGCTATTACGATGAAAGCGGCAAGCTGATTTACGCGGGCAAAAGCGGCACCGGCTTTACGCAGAAGACACATGCCATGCTACGGGATCAATTGGAGAAGTTGGGGCAGCGGGCTGCTCCCTTTACAGGGCTGCCGAACGAAGCAAGGAAGGGTGCGCACTGGGTCGCGCCGGACCTGGTTGCCCAAATCCGCTTTGCCACCTGGACAGCGGAGCAGCAGTTGCGCCAGGCCGCTTATTTGGGACTGCGCGAAGATAAACCCGCACGCGAAGTGCGCAAGGAAGAAGCCGCACCCAAGCCAAAGCGCTTGCGGGCCGCCGCGCCCCTTTCACCGGAACAAGCAAGCTCTGCGGTCGTCCGCGGCAAAGCAGTTTCGCCCATGACTTCGCGCAGCGCTGTTGCAAAAGACACACCCGTCTCGGCAGAGGCGAAGACCGGCAAACCTTCCGTCGTGCCAAGGAAAAGCAGCCAAGAGCCAGCCGCCTTGCTTGTGCCAAATGTCCGGCTGACGCACCCCGGCAAGATCGTCGACACGGAGTCCGGTGTAACGAAGCTTCAACTCGCACAGTATTTGGCGGCGGTGGCGGAACGGATGCTGCCGCACATCGCGGACCGGCCCCTGTCGCTGGTGCGGTGTCCGGAGGGTAGCGGCAAGCCATGCTTTTACCAGAAGCATGTCAACCACATGCTGCCGGCCGGTGTGAGCTCGGTCATGGTGGCGGACAGGAAAGGTGGCCCACCGGAGCCGTACATCACCTTGAATACGATCGAGGCGCTCTCCGGCCTGGCACAAATGAGTGTGCTGGAGATACACCCGTGGGGCTCCTGCAACGGCCATTTGGAGGAACCGAACCGGATCGTGATTGACCTGGATCCAGATGAGTCACTGCCCTGGTCGCAGGTAACGGAGAGCGCCGTCGAGGTACGGACGCGGCTCAAGAAGCTGGGACTGGAAAGTTTTGTGAAAACCACCGGAGGCAAGGGCCTGCACGTTGTTTTTCCGCTGATGCCGGAGCACGATTTCGCTGTGATAAAGGCCTGGGCGCATGCCTTTGTACAGCAGATGGAGCGGGAAAAACCGCGGCTGTACCTGACCAAAATGACCAAAGCCGCGCGCACCGGCAGGATCTACCTGGACTACCTGCGAAATGAACGCGGAGCAACGGCCGTGGCACCGTATTCCATGCGCGCACGTGCCGGTCTGCCTGTCTCCGTACCCCTGGACTGGAAGGAACTGAGCGAGCCCCGGCGTCCCGACTTTCGTGTCGAAAATCTCAGTGAATGGCAGGACCGGCTGAAGCGCGACCCGTGGAAGAAGATGGGCGCGCTGCAACAAAGCCTGCAAGCGGAAACGGATGGGCGCCTGGTGGTGAAGTAAGCGTACTCCCGAGTTGTGGAACAGCTGCGGGTCTTTCAGCGGGCGTTCGATCGCCGCGGCTGCGACTTTCGGCAAGCTGAAGCGTCTACTCTGAGCGTAGGCTCGTAATGAGCGGCATCGCTCCCAAGAGGAGGTCGGACAATGTTTGCACTCTCGGTCGCACGTGCGGTGTGCTTTGGAGCGACGCTCTGTCTGGTTCCTTTGGACTGTATCCACGCGCAAGCTGTCCTTCCCGCGGCCCTTCCCGCGACAGCGCCGACCTCGATCTCGCCCTCACAATTGCCTTCGGCCAACCCGGTGGCAAGTACCCCACGCGCTTTGCAACAGGTGAGCTGGGACGGCGATCAACTCAAGGTAGTCGCGATCAACGCGAGCTTGAACTCCATCCTGCGTGAGATTGCGAAGAAGGCGGATCTCTCCGTCACCGGCAGTTGCGCCGATGAGCAAGTCTTCGGCACCTACGGCCCGGGATCGCTGGACACGATTCTGCCGCAACTGCTGGACGGCCAATCCGTGAACATGCTTCTTGTCGATCACATGGGAAAGCAGCAGAAGGAATTGATGCTCACAGCTCGAACGGGCGGCATCACGCCCCCAGGCGTGCAAGCTGCTCAGGCCAATCCGGCCTCGCCGGTGACTTATCCGGCACAGCAGGTCTTTCAGGGCACCGAACAACCATCGCGTGCTCCTGCCCCTGCCGTGGGGAATGCCGTGGCAAACGGAGTTGGGCTCGCCGGACAGGACAACCAGAACGGTACAGCCGCCGGCGCTTCCCCGGCAGACGGCAACCAACCTGTTTCACCCAACGGTGTAAAAACACCACAACAGATCTTCGAGCAGTTGCAGAGGCTCCGGCAGCAGATTCAGAACTCAACGCAGTAAGTAGCAGTGGCAATCAGTACGGCCACTCAGCCTGCGAGCATATCAGCGCTCGCTAATGCCTGAGCTGCACGGCGTTCCGCCCGCTGCTGTGCTACCTGAAGTGAGTGGATTCGGAAGATCTGAAACATGCCGTAGCAGAGGGAATACGCAAGCAGAACGCCGCCGGCGAGAGCTGCAAAAATAGAGCTAATGAGCACGACCGTCGTCACGGGCCAGTCCTGAGAATCGAAAAGCACGCCGGCACAAGCCAGGCGATGCATGCCCTCATCGCTACGATCTGCAAGGGCTAAGTGGAGTGTGCCCTTTACCATCCACCTGTGGAAGTGCCGAGTTGGGTTCAGGAGCCAGCAAGGGCGTGAAACCTGCCGAGACTGGGCACTTCAGTCGTTTTTGCCTCGGCAAACGAGGACAGGAAAGGGTAAATGCCGCCCATGCCGTATTCTTGAGGATGCGGCCAGAGCGGCTGCATCCATCCATGAGCATTACCCACATCACCGTGCGCGGCGCGCGGCACCACAATCTAAAAAACATCGACGTTTCCATTCCCCGGAATTCGCTGACGGTCGTGACCGGTCTTTCCGGATCGGGCAAAAGCTCGCTCGCGTTTGACACCATCTACGCGGAGGGACAGCGGCGCTATGTAGAAACGCTGTCCGCCTATGCACGGCAATTCCTCGACCAGATGGAGCGGCCCGACGTAGACGCGATCGATGGCCTCTCCCCCGCCATCTCCATCGAGCAGAAGACGACTTCGCGCTCGCCTCGTTCCACCGTTGGCACCATCACGGAAATTTACGATTACCTGCGCTTGCTTTGGGCAAGCGTGGGCAAGCCGCACTGCCCCAAATGCGGTCATGAAATCTCACGTCAATCCGCGGATCAGATTGTGGAACGCATCGTGGCGCTTTCGCCCGGCGAACGGATCAGCGTGCTGGCGCCGCTGGTGCGTGGGCGCAAGGGCGAGTTCCGCGAAGAGTTGGAAGCGCTGGACCAGCAGGGCTTTCGCGCTCGTGTCGACGGCGAGATGATCGAAATCACCGAAGGCATGCGGCTGGAGAAGCGCAAAAACCATACGGTGGAGGCGGTGGTCGACCGCATTCTGCTGAAGCTGGATGCCAATGGCAAGCCGGACACGCGGCGACTGGAAGCAAGCGTCCAGAAGGCACTGCAGATGGCAAACGGCCTGGTGATCATCGCCATCCATGGCATGGACGAGACGCTGTACAGCTCGTCCATGGCCTGCCCGGATTGCGGCATCAACGTGCCCAAGCTGGAGCCGCGCTCCTTCTCCTTCAACTCGACATACGGTGCCTGCGCCGAGTGCAACGGCCTCGGCAGCATTTACGATTTTGACCCCGCCAAGACGATCACGGACTGGTCAAAGCCGCTGCTGGATGGCGCGATGGGGCCAGGGTCGGCGAGCACGTATTTGTTGCGGCTCATCAAGCTGGCTGCAGAGAAGTACAAAATCGACCTGAAGCGGCCATTTGAAGAGCTGCCTGAGCCGCACCAGAAACTGCTGCTCTATGGGCCGCCGCGCAATGAGGCTGGGCGGACGGGTTTCCATGGCATCTTCAGCTACCTGCGCGAGAGCATGGAGGAATCCAAGAGCGATTCTTTCCGCGAGTACTACATGCAGTACATGAGTGCCACGGAGTGCCCGGCCTGCAACGGCAAGCGGCTGCGGCCGGAATCGCTGGCGGTCAAGGTCGCATCGCAGTCCATTTCGGACTTCACTTCCCTCTCTCTTGTGCGCGCTCTTGACCAGGCGAAGAACTTCAGCTTTGTCGGCCGCGACAAGCTCATTGCGGACAGGCTGCAGCGCGAGGTGATCGAGCGGCTCGAGTTCCTGAATGCTGTTGGGCTGAGCTACCTGTCCTTGAACCGCAGCGCAGCCACCATCTCCGGCGGCGAGGGCCAGCGCATCCGGCTGGCCACGCAAATCGGTTCAAGGTTGCGGGGCGTGCTCTATGTGCTCGACGAGCCATCCATCGGGCTGCACCAGCGCGATAACCAGAAGCTGATCGCGGCCATGGAAAACCTGCGTGACCTGGGCAATACCGTGCTGGTCGTCGAGCACGACGAGGACACCATCCGCAAGGCGGACTACGTGCTGGATCTGGGTCCAGGCGCCGGAAAGAATGGCGGCGCACTGATCGCCGCCGGCACGCCGGCCGAGATCGAAGCCGTGCCGGAGTCACTCACGGGCCAGTACATGTCCGGCGCGCTCGACATCAAGAGCAAAGACGCGCCACGCGCGCTGAGCGGGCGCGAAATCGTGGTGGAGGATGCGCATTCGCACAATCTGCAGCACGTCACGGCGCGCTTCCCGCTTGGGGTGCTCACGGTCGTCACCGGCGTCAGCGGCTCCGGCAAATCAACGTTGGTCAATGACATCCTTTACCGCGCGCTGGCCAAGCAGATTTACCGTTCCAAAGAGGAGCCGGGCACACACGGTTCCATCCGCGGCATCGAGCAGCTGGACAAGGTCATCCAGATAGATCAGTCGCCAATCGGGCGGACGCCGCGGTCCAACCCTGCCACCTACACGGGCGTCTTCTCCGCCATTCGCGATCTTTTTGCGATGCTGCCGGAGTCACGTGAACGCGGCTACAAGGCCGGCCGCTTCAGCTTCAACGTGCAGGGCGGCCGCTGCGAGGCCTGCCAGGGCGATGGACAGCGCCGCATCGAGATGAATTTTCTTCCGGATGTGTATGTGGTCTGCGAGGTCTGCAACGGCCGCCGCTACAACCAGGAGACACTTGCGGTGAAGTTCAAGGGCTACTCCATCGCCGACGTGCTGGATCTGCAAATCTCCGACGCCGCGGAGATCCTGAAGGATATCCCCAACGTGAAAATCAAGCTGCAGACGCTCGTCGATGTCGGGCTTGGTTACATCCACCTTGGCCAGTCCGCAACCACGCTCTCCGGCGGCGAAGCTCAACGCATGAAGCTGGCAAAGGAACTGAGCAAGCGCCAGACTGGCCGCACACTCTACCTGCTGGACGAGCCGACAACCGGCCTGCACTTCGACGATGTGCGCAAGCTGCTGGAGGTGCTGCAGCGGCTCGCTGACCTGGGCAACTCGGTCATCATCATCGAGCACAATCTGGATGTGATTCGCAATGCGGACTGGCTGATCGACATGGGCCCAGAGGGCGGAGAGGGAGGCGGTACCATTGTTGCCGCAGGCACGCCGGAGCAGGTGGCACAGGTTGCGGCATCGCACACCGGCACCTTTCTCGCAAAACATTATGCGGAGCGTCCGGGCAGCCAACGCGGACCCGCACCGGTCTATGTGGCGCCCGTCTTGCTAAAGACAGAGGTGGCCAACTCAACAAAGTTCGCACCGACCGTCGAGGAGCGCACGGCACGGCGCAAAGCCGCCGCCAGAGCGGCTGCGGAGAAGAGCAAGGCGAAGAAGGCAGCGCGAGCCGCGGAAGCAGGGAACGGCACCGCTCCAGCAGCCATCGTGGCCGGGACGGCACGGACAGCGAAGGCAACAAGAACAACGAAGGCAGGTCCAGCGGCGTGAACTACCCCTCTGAGGACTTCGATCCCGCACAGTACATTCCACAGCCGCGCAAGTCTGTTTTTAGCGGCTTAACGTCGCCGGGCAGTCCGGCGGACATCCCCTTCTCCAGCGGTGGCGAAGCGCTTGAAGGTGAGGACACGCGGACACGCACCATCTGGCCGCGGCAGCCCCACGTGGGTTATACCGTGGGCCTGGCACTGATGGGTGGGCTGGTCCTGATGCTGGTTGCCATCCTGGTCTTTGGTGTGGGCAGTGGGCTGGGGCTGCTGCCGCCTGTCGCGGAGATCCGCAGGGGCCTGGTGCTGCCCAAGACAAGCCTGCTGGCTGAGGCCATTACCTATGCAGTCACGGGTGCGTTGGCGGTTCACTTCTTTCAGCGCATGTGGCAGCGGAGCTTTGCGGAGGTGCTGCACCTGGGCTTTGCAGCGGCAAGGCGCAGTGCGGGCAAGCTGGTGCTGCTGGGCGTAATCACGAGCGTGATGGCGCAACTCGCGGAAACGCACATGACCCTGCCCAAGCAGATGCCGATCGACAGCTTCTTCCGCTCACCAGGTGCTGTTTGGATCGTGGCCATTTTTGGCACCTTCATCGCGCCACCGGCTGAGGAGATCTTCTTTCGCGGGTTTTTGCTGCGTTCGGTAGCCATCGCCTTTGACTGGGTGCGGAGCCGCGGAAGCGAGGAAGATCGGCGGGCCTGGATGGACACGGATGCGCTTAGCCGGCCTGCATGGATTTTTTCCGGCATTCTGACCAGCGCTGCCTTCGCCGTAATGCATGCGGCGCAGCTTGGCTTTGCGTGGAACGCGGTCGCTGTGCTGACCCTGGTGGGTGGCGTACTCACTGCGGTCCGTCTACGCTTCAAGTCGGTAGCTGCGTCCACCGTGGTGCACATGGCTTACAACGGCTTCATCTTTGCCGTGCTGTTTGTAGCCACGGGCGGCTTCCGCCACCTGGACAAGCTGATGGACCGGTAACGAGTCGGACTTGTGGATGGGTGCCGCACCTTCACCGCGCTCTTTGCGGTTAAGTGGAATTGGAGCGGCACAGATTTCAACGGAGCGGGACAAACCCACCTTAGCTTCGCGAAGGTGGGGCACCCACACTTCCTACTGCTTCCACTATCCTTCCCCTCTGGCCAGTCTAGCCCATGGCAGACTAGCCCTATGTCCTTTGCTCATGACCGCACTGCCCTGCTCGCCTTGCTTGCCCGCCTCTCGTTCCGGCTGGGGGATTTCACCCTGGCCAGCGGCGCAAAGAGCGGCTACTACATCGACTGCCGCACCACCACGCTGGATGCGGAGGGTGGCCGGCTGTGCGGCCTGGCAATGGCGGAACTGGTGCGACAGCACGCACCCAACGCCGAAGCCGTTGGCGGTCTGACCATGGGTGCGGATCCGCTCGTGTCCAACATCGCAACGGCCTCAGCGTACTACCGGCTGCAGCATCCTGAGGCGAAGCTGGTGCACGGCTTTCTGGTGCGCAAGACAATGAAGGCGCACGGCACCAGCCGGCAGATCGAAGGGTATATCCGCGAGGGCGCACGCGTGGTCATTGTGGATGACGTCTGCACAACCGGCGGCTCAACCATCACTGCGATTGAGGCGACCCGTGCCGCGGGCATGCACGTCGCCGCGGTGCTGTGCCTTGTGGACCGGGAACAGGGCGGACGCGCGGCGATCCAGGCAAACATTGGCAGTGCCCCATTTGCCAGTATCTTTTCAGCGCGGGATGTGCGCGTTGAAAAGCTTCGCCAGCAAGGCTAATCCAGGACATCCGTCACCTGCACCTCATGCTTGAGCACCAACACCTTGGTCTTGCCGCAGCCGGGGCAGACACGGCCCTTGCGGTGTAGGACCTGTGACGAGAGAAAGACCTTGCCGCAATGCGCACAGCGGACCGCGGCATTGTTGCCGTACCAGTCCTCATCCGGGCCTAGATTGTTCTTGTCGAGGAAACGCATCTGTACCATCGTAGCGCTTTCGCCTTCTCATCGCCTATGCTCGTGTGATGGAAGATCTGCAAGAGCAAGCGGAGATCGCGCCAGCAAGGCGCAGATCGGGCGCGCTGCGCCAGGAGTTAAGCGCGCGCAATCTCGCCAGGGCAGAAGCGTTCCTGCATGAGACCACATGGAGCCATACGCCCTCGGTGGTCTACGCGGAAGAGGAGGGCAGCCGGCACGGCAACTTCTTCCCTGCCTCCTACCGGCGCATCTTGCGCAACCCGGCCTGGCGGCAGCGGCTGGAGAAAGCGTACACAGCTTCCCGCCGCATCGCGCACGCGGAAAGCCGGCAAAGGTGCGAACTTGATTGCGCGGCGAGTTCCGACGCGCTGTTGATGAGCATCTTCTGTCACCCAGTCACGTTGAAATCTGTACACCTGCGCGCTTTGCTGGGCATCAGCGCAAATGCCGCGCCCGAGTTCGGCGTGCGCGCCCGGGTGCCCTTGCAGGACGGACATGAGGACCGCACGGAGATCGACATGGTGCTGCGTTCCTTGGCGACGAACATCGACGAGCCGCTTTTTGTAGAGGCCAAGTTGAGTGAAGCCGACTTCCAAACGGCACGCCCGGAGTTGCTGGCGCGCTATCACGTCTTTCCTGAGTGCTTTGACTCCGCCCTGCTGCCTCGCTCGCGCGGCAGCTTCCGTTCCTATCAGCTATTGCGCAACATTTTGGCCGCAGACCACCACGCGGCGCGCTTCGCCGTCGTGCTGGATGCACGGCGTGGCGATTTGCTGGAGGATATCTACCTTGTCTACCGTGCGGTACGGAGCGCCGATTTGCGCAGCCGACTTCATGTCATCACATGGCAGGAGATCGCTCTTTGCGTGGGACGCCCAATGCAGCGATTCCTTGGTGAAAAGTATGGCATCGTGCCGAACAGCTCCGCGGTCTCACCAGGCTGAACGCGTAAACTGAAAGCCGATGATTCCCACGCTTGAATGGACCGATCAGGGCGTCCGCTTTCTGGACCAGACGAAGCTTCCGCTGGAAGAGGTTTACGTCACCACGACCACCTACCAGGAAGTTGCACAGGTCATCCAGACCATGGTCGTGCGTGGAGCGCCGGCGCTGGGTGTAACTGGCGGCATGGGTGTCGCGCTGGGAATCGCGCGGTCCAGCGCAACAACGCTGGCGAGACTGACCGCGGAAGTGGACGAGATGGCCGAGACGCTGGCGCGCACACGTCCCACTGCGGTGAACCTGTTCTGGGGTATTGAGCGAATGCGCTCGCTTTACCGCCAACTCGCGTCCGGCGATGCCGCAGGCCGCGGCGATGCCACTCGGATTGCAGCCATCAAGGCCGCCGTGGTCATTGAGGCGAGGCGCATGTATGACGAGGACATTGCCGCCTGCAAGACCATGGGCCAGTTCGGAGCAGACCTCCTGCCGAAAAAGGGCACGGTACTCACGCACTGCAACGCCGGTGCCCTGGCCACCTGTGGCTACGGTTCGGCGCTCGGCGTGATTCGCGCGGCCGTGGAGCGCGGCGCGCAGATTGATGTGCTGGCCGACGAGACCCGGCCCTTTCTACAGGGTGCCCGGCTCACCGCTTGGGAGCTCCTGAAAGACGGCATCCCAACCTCCGTTCTTTGCGACAACATGAGTGGCGCGCTCATGCGCAAAGGCCGGATCCAGGCAGTCATCGTGGGCGCGGACCGCATCGCGGCGAATGGCGACGTAGCTAACAAGATCGGCACCTACACCGTCGCGGTCCTGGCCAAAGAGCATGGGATTCCCTTCTATGTCGCGGCGCCCTGGGCTACCGTGGACATGAATACCGCAACCGGTGAGGAGATTCCCATCGAAGAGCGCGATCCGCGAGAGGTGACGCACTCGAACGGCAAGCAGATGACGCCGGACGGTTGCGGCATTGAGAACCCCGCGTTCGACGTAACCCCTGCCAAATATGTGACGGCCATCATCACGGAACGCGGTCTCCTGCACGCTCCGTATGGCCAGGGCATTGCTGCCATGGACAAGCTGGGCAAGACCAACAACCTGGACGTCAACCCTGCCAACGCATCGGCATTAGCGACGGATGTCGTCACCGTATAGCAGGCCGCCCCGCGATGCACCGGGGCGGGGGTCCCTGGCTTACAGTTCGCCGCGCCCGCCATTCCGCTTGTTCGATCTGCTGGACTGGCGGAAACGATCTCTGGTGCGCGGCACGGTCCTGGTGCTGGTCAGTACAGTTGCTGCCTTTCGCCTGTCACAATTTCCTCACAACCACGGCACCCTCTGGCTGGCCGCGCCGCTGTTCTTCGCCGCTGTGGGAACTGCTGACACAACCCGTTGCATGCAGCGCAAGTGGAACTGGTATCACGGTGGCGTGGTGCTGTGCGTCTATATGGACCTGATGGCGTTGTGCATGATTCTTTTCTTCCTGGTGTACCCCATCTGGCTGTAGGCAGAATTGGTGGCACGGTCCCGACTTTCGTATATCCAAAATGAAGCCCGCGAAGTAGTATGGCGTGACAAGGGGACAATCATGCTCAAGGGATTCCGGGACTTTCTGCTGCGCGGAAATGTAGTCGATCTTGCGGTAGCCGTCATCATTGGTGCTGCGTTCAGCGCCATCACCACATCGCTGGTAAAGGACATCATCACACCGCTGCTCTCAGCGTTTGTAGGAAAGCCCAATTTCGATTACCTGAACGTCAACATACATGGCGGCGTCATTGAATATGGAAAGTTCCTCACGGCCCTGATTTCTTTCCTTCTGCTCGCAGCCGTTGTGTACTTCTTCATCGTCGCTCCGATGCAGTCGATGTTGAAGCGGTTTGCACCCACGCTGTTTGCGGCGACCAAGCCCTGCCCCCAATGTTTCAGCGACATCCCCATACCGGCAACCCGGTGCAAGTACTGCGCGCAACCGGTTTAAACGGCTGCACTCAATAGGGGCTGCACTCCATAGCAGAAAGTACGCCCCCCCCCCCGGGGGGCGCCGGGGGGGTGGAGGAAAACGGGGCGGGGGTGTGGTAACCG
>CAXTRR010000002.1:49623-59797 GCA_964246795.1 uncultured Terriglobus sp.
ACGCCGCGCGACCTGGGTCACGCGGCGTACTTGCAGAAAAGCTGAGCCGGATTCTCTTACCGTATTGCCATCTGCTCGGTCATAATCTGCGTCAGGTCTGGTTTGCGAAGGCCGTGCACTTCTTCGTTGTACTTATCCACCTTGCTGGACCAGTTCATCGAGCAGAACTTGGGTCCGCACATACTGCAGAACGCAGCCTCTTTGTAATAGTCATCCGGCAGTGTTTCGTCATGCATGCCACGTGCGGTTTCAGGATCGAGAGATAGCGCGAACTGCTTGTCCCAGTCAAACGTGTAACGCGCATTCGAGATGGCGTCGTCACGATCGCGGGCACCGGGCCGATGCCGTGCGATGTCCGCGGCGTGAGCGGCAATCTTGTATGCGATGATGCCGTCCTTCACGTCCTTCTCATTCGGAAGGCCCAGGTGCTCCTTGGGCGTCACGTAGCAGAGCATCGCCGCACCATGCCATCCGATCATCGCAGCGCCTATGGCCGAGGTGATATGGTCATAGCCGGGTGCGATGTCCGTCACCAGCGGTCCCAGTACGTAGAATGGCGCGCCATCGCAGAGCTCGACTTCCTTTTCAACCTGCTCCTTGATCTTATCCATCGGAACGTGGCCAGGGCCTTCGATCATCACCTGCACATCGTCTTTCCATGCCTGCCGCGTGAGTTCACCTAGCGTCTTTAATTCGGCGAATTGCGCTTCATCGCTGGCGTCGGCAACACAGCCCGGACGTAGGCCGTCGCCCAGCGAGTAGCTCACGTCGTACTTGGCCATGATCTTCGTGATGCGGTCGAAGTTTTCGTACAGGAAGTTTTGTTTGTGATTGGCCGTCATCCACTGAGCGAGGATCGCCCCGCCCCGGCTGACAATGCCGGTGATGCGCTTGGACACCAACGGCACGTATTGAATCAGAACGCCGGCGTGGATGGTGAAGTAGTCCACACCCTGCTGCGCTTGCTCTTCAATCACCTCAAGATAGAGATCGATGTTGAGATCTTCCACCCGCTTCACACGGCTCAGCGCTTCGTACAACGGCACGGTCCCAATCGGTACCGGAGAGTGACGCAGTATCGCCTCGCGAATCATGGGAATGTCGCCCCCCGTGGACAGGTCCATCACGGTATCGGCGCCATAATGCACGGCTGTGTGCAGCTTTCGCAGTTCCTCGTCCACATTGCTGCTGATTGCGGAGTTGCCGATATTCGCATTGATCTTGCAAAGCGAACCCACACCGATCGCCATGGGCTCCAGCTCGGGATGGAAAATGTTCGCCGGAATGATCATGGTTCCGCGGGCAATCTCCTCACGAATAAACTCGCCGCTCAGCTTTTCCTTGTGCGCAACGTAGGCCATCTCCTCCGTGATCAAGCCTTTGCGGGCAAAGTGCATCTGGCTCATGTTGGCGTCGCCAGTGCGGGCTGCCTCCTCGCGGCGCTTTACTACCCATTCCGCACGGGGCTGGGGCACGGTGTACCCGTTACCGCTGCCATTCGCTCCATTGCCGTTCGCTCCATTGCCGTTTGAGCCGTGGCTGTTGTGTCCGTTTGAACTGTGTCCGTTGCCGTTGCCGGCCACCATTGCGCTCATATCGATGGGTCTCCTGCATTGCTGCGCTCAGCGCTGAGTATACGCGGCAGGCCTGTTGTCCTACTTTCGATGGGGGCCTGCATACGCTCGTGCTGCTACGCTAAAGGTGTCATGAAGAACAAGCGTTCAGCGCTGAAGATCACCGTAGCCACAGTGGTGATTGTGGTGACGGTCCTATATCTGGCGATTAGCGGCGCAAAGGACTCCAAGAGTTATTACGTAACCATCAGCGAGATGCAAGGCATGGGCCAGAAAGCCTATACCCGTAACCTGCGCGTGGCCGGCAATGTGAAGCCCGGATCAATCCATCGCCACGGCGCGCAAGCTCAGTTCGTCTTGCTGGAGCTTGGCCATGAACTACCGGTCACCTACGTTGGCAGCGAGCCACCGCCGGACACTTTCAAGGACGACGCGCAGGCGCTGGCCATGGGGCACCTGGCCCGCGACGGTACCTTTCAAGCCAATCAGCTGCAGGCCAAGTGCGCCAGCAAGTACGCACCCGTACAGCCGGGCCAAAAGAAGGCTCTGATTGCGCCCACAGCCTCTGCCACGTTGCAGGTTCCGGCCCCAGTCAACACCAGCCTTGCAAAGTAGTGCCGCCGCCGAAGAGAGGCGCTATGCTTAAGAGGCATGACAATCGTCGCGGAAGCCCACGAGGTGTCACGGATTTACGGCAGCTTCGCGGCTCTTCGCAAGGTCAACTGCAGCTTTGCAATGGGCGGCATTCACGTGCTGCAGGGCGAGAACGGTGCCGGCAAATCGACTCTGCTGCGCGTCTTTGCAGGACTGATTACCCCCAGCGCCGGAAAAGTGAGTGTGCTGGGCGGCAACGTGGAGCATGCGCGCGCGCGCATGGCGTACATGAGCCACGCATCGATGCTGTATGACGAACTCTCGGCAATGGAAAATCTGCGGTATTTTGCGCAATTGCACTGCAGCTCAGATGGCTGTGCCCTGTGCCATGCCTCACCGGAGATGGCGCTTCGTGCGGTCGGTTTGGACCCATCCATCACTCGGCCGGTGGCGCACTTCTCCCAGGGTATGCGGCAGCGTGTGTCCATGGCGCGCGTGCTGATGGCGGACCCGGAGCTGCTGCTGCTGGACGAGCCTTTCTCCAACATGGACGCCGTGGGTGCCCGCGAACTTGTGGTGCTGCTGCAGGATTTCCTGACCTGGCCCATGGCCGACGGATCGGCCCCCGCGCGTACGATCATCCTCACCACACACCAGCACGAGTTGGTCAGCGGTGTTGCGGCCTCGGTCGTGCAACTCCGCAAAGGTTCTGTTGTTTCTGAGCCACGGGTTTCAGAGCCACAGGTCACGAATACGCAGCTCGCAAACGCGCAGGAAGCTGCCCTGACAGCCGCAAGCGTATGAAGACAAATGCCGCGCGCAAACTGGACCAGCTAAGGATTCCGTATCGCACAATCGAGTACACGGTCGATCCAGAAGACTTGGCGGCCACGAGCGTGGCTCGAAAGATCGGCCTGCCCATCCAGCAGGTCTTCAAAACACTCGTCTGCCGGTTCTCCAGCGGCCGGCATGTCTTCGCCGTCATCCCTGGTGATGCCGAGCTCGACCTGAAAAAGCTTGCCGCGCTGGCCGGCGAGAAGAAGGTGGAGCTCGCGCCGTTGAAGGACGTCGAGCCGCTCACTGGCTACATCCGGGGCGGCGTGACCGCCCTCGCGGCCAAGCGCGACTTCCCTGTCTTTGCCGATGAGACAATCGCGCTCTTTGAGGAAATCAGTGTCTCCGCCGGCATGCGCGGCTTGCAGCTTCTGCTCGCTCCGGCAGACTACCTGCAAGCGACTGCGGCGAAGACTGCAGACCTGACAAAAGACGTCCTTAAGGATTCCACACAGGCCTCTTACGAACAAGGGACTCGCCCGTGAACGCCGTGCGTCAATATGGGAGATTCGTCTGGCTACACCTGCGAAAAGACCTCCAACTGGAGTGGCGCAGCCGCGACGCGGTCATCGGCATGCTCTTCTTCACGCTGCTCATTGCCGTGGTTTTCTCGCTTGCTTTCGATCCAACCTCCAATCCGACGCTGGCACGGCAAATCTCCGGTGGCCTGGCCTGGATGGGCCTGCTCTTCGCGGCAACTACGTCACTGAACAGCTCCTGGGCCCGCGAGCAGCGAAACCAGGTGCTGGATGCGCACCGGCTCTCTCCCGCCCCACCCTCAGCACTTTTCCTTGGCAAAGCCTTGGCGAACTTCCTCTTCGTCACTGTGGTGGAGTTGGTACTCGTGCCGGTGTTTGTGCTGTTTTACAACCTGCATGTGTTGGGCGAGGCACGCCTGCTCTGGCTCATTCTGCCGCTGGGTACCTGGGCCCTGGTGCTGAATGGCACCTTCTTCAGCGCGCTTAGCTTGCGCAGCCGCAACCGCGATCTGCTACTGCCCATGATCCTGTTTCCCATCGAGATCCCGGCTTTGCTGGCCATGGTGAATAGCACCACCTCCATCATCACGGGCGAGTTCGATCCAGCGATCTGGATCCGGCTCCTCCTGGGGTTCGACGTCGCATTTACGACTGTCGCACTGCTGCTTTTTGGCACTGTGTTGCACGCCGAATAGCGGTCAAAGCTGCAGGACAACCGCAGAAACTTAGACCGTCATTTCCCAAGTCGGAGATACTGAACAGGAGCATGAAGCAAATCTTCTATCTGCTGGCTGGCATGACCGTGGCGCTGCTCTGCTTCGGCTTTTACCAGGGCATGTACGTCGCCCCCACTGAAGCCACGATGGGCCCGGTGCAGCGGATCTTTTACTGGCACGTGCCGCTGAACATCGTGGGTGAGGTGACGCCCTACGTGAACATGCTCGCCTCCATCGCGTACATCATGCTGCGCCGCCGAAACCAGCAACTCGCCCTCAGGATGGACGCACTCGCACTCGCCTCCGCTGAGGTGACGGCGCTCTTCGTGGGGCTGGGTCTTTCAGCCGGCATCCTGTGGGGACGGCCGGCATGGGGCATCTGGTGGGCATGGGATGCACGCACCACGAGCACCCTGCTGCTGTGGCTTCTTTATGTCAGCTACCTGCTTCTGCGACGCTTCTCCTCTGAGGAGGGCGGGAAGACCGTTGCAGCCGTACTGAGCGTCTTTGCCGGCGTCAACGTACCCATCGTTTTCATGTCGATCCGCTGGTGGCGTACCCAGCACCCGGCCCCTGTCCTCACGGGCGACGGCTCCATCGACCCGGTGATGAAAGTCGCCTTTCTGTGGAACCTTCTTGCCTTCTTCCTGTGGGGCGCCACGCTGATCTGGGCGCGTTATGCAATCCTGCGGCGTGAACAGGTCATCCGGGAACGGCAGGCCCTGCGCCTGATTGAGGGGGAAGCCTGATGGAATACTCCGCCGAGAGCTTGCGCTATCTGCACATCGCCTACACCCTGCTCATCACCGGACAAGTGAGTTATGTTGCCTGGCTCGCGGTCCGGTGGTCGCGTACCCAACGCGAGCTCGAAGAAACCCAAGACCCCAAGTAGACTGGAGTGGTGCCTCTGCCTCTCCCTGACTGGACGAGAACCGCCGCGATCGTAGCTGCATCGCTTTCGATCGTCACAGCGAGCGGTTGCCGTCGCAGCCATTTTCCCGATGTCACCGAGGACTATCGCGAGTACGCCTACGTGACCAGCGGCGGTAACGGGACGGTCAGCGTTCTCGATTTGGTGAATATGCGTCAGGACAGGGTGCTGCAGGTGGGCACGAATCCGACCGGAATTACAGCCAATCCCGTTCGCAACGAAGTTTACGTCGTCAACACTGGCACAGCAGGTGGTAACGGCACGCTCAGCGTGATCGATGCAGTCACAAACCGCGTTGTCTCGACCATTCCCCTGCACCGCGAGCCTTACACCATCTCTATCGACAGCAAAGGCGAGCGTGGCTACATTGCAAACGCCGGCTCCAATGCGGTCAGTGTTCTCGACCTGAAAGCCCATCAACAGGTTGCGACGGTTGGTACAGGCGAACAGCCTGGCTTGGCGAGAATCTCGCCGGACGGCCGCACTCTGCTTGTTTCCAATCGCGGCAGCGGCAGCGTCTCTATTTACGACGTCACCAGCGGTCTAAGGGACGCACCCAGGTTGCGAGCGACTTTTGACCAGTGTCCCGGCGCGACGGACATCGCCATCATCCCGCTTGACTCAACGCAGTCCTCGAACAAGGCGTTCATTGCGTGCTCGGGTGGAGACAGCGTGATGGCGCTGTCACTTGCGGTCCCTCCAACCTCCTGGGAGGCAAAGCAGGACCTTTCACTTGCTAGAGACCACATACTGGCGAGATTGCGGGTGGGCAAGTCCCCTGTGCAGTTCGCGGTAAAGCCGGATGGCGGTGAATTGTTCGTATCTAACTTCGACTCCGGCACGATAAGTGAAATCTCGACGTGGACCAATGAAGTAGGCGGAACCTACCACATCGGCACGCAACCTGTACGCGGCCTGGTCAGCCAGGACAACAGTACACTGTGGGTCTCTAACTTCGGTGCGGATTCACTCAGCATTTACTCCATCGACGATGGCCGCATCGCGGGCGGCGTACGCACCGGCGCGGGCCCGGATGCGATGGCCATGTCCGCCGACGAACACTTGATGCTGGCCGCCGACGCTCGCAGCGGTGATGTGGCAGTCATCCGCACCCGCGACCGCAACGGACCGGAACTGTTCACCATGCTGCCAGCGGGCCCGAAGCCAAACGCAATCGCGGTAAAGGCGTTCCGGGTAAAGGAATAAGCAGTAGGTAGTCGATATGAGGAGTTCATCCTCACCTAAGTGTCTACTCCTGACTACCTACCTGCTTACAACTATTTACTCACCCACAACTACCTACTCTTATTACTTACTTACAACTACCTACTTTCATCACGCCTGCCGTGCCAGCACCAGAGTAATGTCGTCCGGCTGCTCACCTTCGCCGATCCAGGCATTTAGAGCACTCATCACTTCCGCGGAGATGACCTCCAGTGGCTCCCTGCGAAAGCGGCGTACCAATTCGATCAGGCGGTCTTCGCCGAAATCACCAAAGTCGTTCTCCGGCTCGGTCACGCCATCGGAGTAAGCGATCAGGATGTCGCCGGAATTCAGGTGTAGAGACTCCTCCTCATACGTCATTCCGTCCATCAGACCCACCACTGTACCGCCACGGTCCAGTCTGTCGATCGAGCCATCCACCCTCAGGAGAACAGGCGGCAGCTGCCCCGCGTTCGCATACGTCAGCTTTGCGGCCTCGCAATCATAGTGAGCCAGAAAGAGCGTTGCATATTTCTCAGCAGTGGTGGACCGGTAAAGATGCCGGTTCAACAGGCCAAGCATGCGCGCCGGCGACGCAAACAGCTCACTGCATTCCTGTGACTCGCCATGAGTGGCAGCCAGAGCATCCGGTGCCAGCAGTTCTTCACTGGCAAACCGGTAGGCGCGCACGGCGGAATGCAGTGTCGCCATAAGTAGGGCCGCGGAAATCCCCTTGCCGCTAATATCTCCCAATGCAATCCCGAGCCCGCTGATCTCCGTGTGAGAAGAGCCCTCCCGACCCGGCCGCTCCTTCTCGAAGGTGAGGAAATCGTAATAGTCGCCGGAAACGGTCCGTGCCGGGCGACAGATGCCGTGCAGGTCCAGCGTGGACAGTGTCACCTGGGCTGCGGGAAACAGGTTGGCCTGCACCTCCTGCGCAATGGTCAGCTCACTTTCTATGCGCTCCTTCTCCTTCTGTTCCTCCATCAGGCGGCCCAGCGACCAGCTCATGCGATTGAAAGAGCGGCATAGGTCGGCAAGCTGGTCGTCGCGCTGCACGGCGATGCGGTGCTGCAACTCACCCCGGTCCACACTGATAGTCGCGGCGTACAGATCCTCCACCGACTCAGTCACCGTGCGGGCCAGACGTAAGCCCATCCAGAGCGCAAAGGCCTCAATCAGCGCAAAGACAACGCAAATGCCAAGAAAAACTACCCGGACCGTGTCCGTGATGGCACCACTGAGTGCGGCGGCGAAGAGTTGGTCATAGAGCAGCGAGGGACGCGACTCCACGTCCAGCGGAACGCCAAGTGCAACGCCGCTCTCCCACTCGCGCACTGGCAGGGTGGAGAAAAAGCGCACGCGAACATCCAGCAAATTCACCGCGGGCGGAGCATTGCCGCCGGAGATGCGTGCCTGCTGCAGCTCTGCCGTTGAACTCTCGTGCCGCGGCCGCGGGTTCAGGCCGGGGAGCAACTCCACACGGCCCAGGCCGGCAGCCACGGCCACCAGCCGGTCACGGTTTAGCGGCAGGCTGGAGATCACGGTCAGGGATTGCCCATCACTCATGATCACGCGGTCCGTCGCTGCCAGGTAGAGCAGACCACCATCCTCCACAATGGCGCGATAGCTCGCTTCGCCGCGGTGCGCAAGCCAGTTCTCCCAGCCAAGGGGCGTGCGAGCGTGCCCGGCGAGCCCCGGCATGGGGAGTGGCTGGGCTTCGCGAAAGAACGCCATCTGCAATCCGTCGGCGCCCTCCGTCTGGGTGCGTTCCCGGACTTCCGGCAACATCAGCGGCTGATCGGGCGGCGCGGTGCCGGAGCGTCTTTCGGCATGGCGCGCCATCGCCAGATTGCTCTGACCCAACGCCTCAAGCTGCGCCTGCAGATGCGACGTGGCTAGATGGATCGCAAACTGCCCTGCCGCCACATACGCCGCCAGAAAGACCAACGTAAAGAACAGGAGCACCGGCGCCAGTCCGATCAGCAGATACGTCAAAACAAGCTTGTTGCGCAATCTCCAAAGCAGCCCGTGCTGCATGCGGCGTACAGCGTAAAAGAGTGTCAAGCCAGCCAGCAACGCCAGCGCCAGCCAGCGTACGAGCCCAAACAGGGTATGAAGAAATCCCGGCAGCAACGCCAGGGCAAAGCACAACACCGTGACAAGAGCCAGCAACCGCACACGTGGTGGGATCGGTCCAAAACTGGTGACTGGCATGACCGACGGACGGTATTGCGCGTCGGAATTCGGGCTTGAGCTGCGGCGTGGCAGACGGACGGCCATGCTTAGTCCCCATCCCCGGCCTCGGTCGACGATCCTGCATCTTCCACGGCGGCCAGGCGCAGCGCATAGCGCGTGGCGGAAAAGTGTGCACCCGCCAGCAGGATCAGTCCCGAGCAGAAAGCCCACATCATCAATCCAACTGAAATGTAAAACGGCCCATACACCCGCTGAAAATCTAGCCAGGGCAGAGCCGCGATGTAGAGGTGCTTTGCCCCTTCCCAAAAGAGGCCTGTAACGATGGCAGTCGGGAGCACCGCGCGCGCGGGTACTTTGCGGTTGGGCAAAATCCAATAAATCAGAAAGAACATGGCCATGCTGCTCATGCCCGCCAGCAGGCTCAAGAAAAAGCGTGAGAGGAGCGTGTACACCAGATTGCTGGTGTGCCCGAAAAACAGAAATCCAAGCACCGCCTGCTGCCCGGCTGAGATAGCCACTGACAGCATGGCAAGCACTCCCACGGAGATGGCAAGCCCAAGCGCGACGACCTGGTTGTGCAGGTAATTCCGGTTCTTCGGCGCATGCCAAACCTTGTTGAGCGCTACCTCCAGCGGAAGGAAGACACCGGTGGAACTGATCACCAGCATGATGCCGGAAAAGAGCTGGGCACCCTTCCGCGGGTGAGCCAGCAGGGCCATGTTGCGCATCACAAAGTCCTGGCCTGTGGGCAAAAAACTATGCATCAGCTGTCCCACCACATTGCGCATGTTCGCGGAATGGAAGACCTGGTCAGACAGCGTGAGTAGCAGCACGATGAATGGAAAGAGCGACAGGATGACATTCGCCGCCACGGAAAAGGCGTAGGTGTGGACTTCCGTCTGGGTAAGGTATTTCAGCAGCGCCACTATCTGTGCGCCTGTGCCCCCGCTCACGGCTGCGGGCCACCGCTCACCTTCGCCGAGGGCGTCACCGGCTTTGTCCTTCTCCTCAGGTGTGAATGCCGGCTTCTGTTCCGCGCCGTTCTGAATCGGAACATCGTCCACCGTCACTGCCCCTGGCGATTCAGCTGGCGTGCCTGATTTTGCGGATAAAAGCGTGAGCAGGGGCATGGTGACTCGTGGCGAACAGGTTCCCACCGATGCTAGCAGAGCTATGCCTCACGCCATGGGTTGGAAGCCGGCTCGCACCGCGAAGTATTTACCCGCCGTCTGGCTCGATTTCAGCAAGCCGTTCCAGAGCCCAGCCAGCAGCTTCTGCAAGCATGGGATCGTCACCGCTGGCCCAGATCTGCAAGCGAGGCTCATGTGTAAGATCACCGGAGTTGCCCATCGCAATTGCCACATTTCGCTGTAGCCTGCGGCGCCCAGTACGCTCCACTGGTGAGCCAAGAAAATGGCTTCTAAAGCCCGTGCTGTCCAGGGCGGCAAGCCATTCAAGCGAAGGATTGATAAGTTCGGGCCGTGCTTGCATCTCTGCATCCTTGGAAATTGGAGCCCGCCGGTTCCACGGGCAGACATCCTGACAGATATCGCAGCCAAAAACCTGGCGGCCCATGCCCGCACGCAACTCTTCAGGAAGACTGCCCTTCTTTTCAATGGTGAGATAGGAAATGCAGCGGGAGGC
>CAXTRR010000002.1:59807-77868 GCA_964246795.1 uncultured Terriglobus sp.
CATCTGCCGTGGCGCAACCAGCGCGTCCGTGGGGCAGGCATCCAGGCAGCGCGTGCAGCTGCCACAACGGTCGGCGGCCGGCAGCAGAGCAGCTTCTGCCGCCAGCGGCAAAGAAGTCAGGATGACGCCCAGCAGCAGAAACGATCCAAGCGTCTGGTCCATGACACAGGTGTTCTTGCCGATCCAGCCAACGCCCGCCAACTGCGCCAGGTAGCGCTCCACCACGGGTCCGGTATCTACATAACAACGGGTCTGAAGGCTTTGTTCCGACACTGAATTCTTGTACGCGCTATGCCTCGCGTGCAGCACGGCTTCCACCCGCTGAAGGCGCGCAAGCAGAACGTCATGGTAATCAGTGGGCCGCAGTTTGCCGGGCGTCTGTCCGCCAGGGCTGGCGGCTCCGCTCCACGCATAACGCCCAATCCATCCGCTGTCCGCCGGTGCGGGCGAGAGCGACAGGGGAGCGTCCGCGTGGTAGCTTTTTGCACAAATCACCACGGAACGAATCCAGGGCACCGCCCGGTGCAGACTCGAGCGGACGAACTCACCTTCCGCATCGGTGCGGGTTAGCCAGGTCATCTCACCGGCCCGTCCCGTGGAGACCCACTCGCGAAAGCGCTCACGCTGAAGGCGCTCTTCCGGCGAGTCTGGAAGCGGCACTTCCGCGAGCCCGGCTTTGTCAAAACCCGCCGCCAGCGCAGTCTGTTCCAATTCCGCCCAGTCAGCCGTTGTCAGCATTAAGAAGGATCCCGGAATCCGGACCGATGGTTGAGGCGAAAGCTATTAAGGGAAAGAATGTGGCGGAGAGTGAGGGATTCGAACCCCAGCGCTGCGCGTAAGTACAAGAATATGGCGGAGAGTGAGGGATTCGAACCCCCGATCGCCTTGCGACGATGTCTGATTTCGAGTCAGGTGCATTCAACCGGGCTCTGCCAACTCTCCGCGCTTCGCTAGTTTACCGTGAGTTCTCCTCCAGGCGAAAATCGCCTCCGATCTTTCGTGCCATCATCGCCTGAGCGGCCTGGTTTTCAAGAGGCTGACGCCTTTTCCACGGCACCATTTGCCGTAAGGTAAAGGCTTGCAGCGGGTTAGCTGTGGCGCTGGCCCGCAGACACAAGAGACCAATCGCTTTCCACAAAGACCCCCACATCTTGTGCTTGCAACTGAGGGTAGCCCGAGCTACAGTAGCGGTGCTGCAGAAATCAACTAGAGTCGATGTGGCAATAGGCTGCGGTACGAGTACGGACGGGTCGGGCGGACCTTTCTCCCAGTCAGGCAGAAGCACGACGTAGCCGGCACAGACCGGCATTCCAGATTCACGGGGCGGTGCTGCCGTCTCCCTTCACCTTGAGCAAGGAGCATTATGGCAACGACCACCTTTCAGACCAGCCTTTCCGACATCACACCTGGTTTTCCCGTTCGCGACGAAACGCCGGTGATGCACGTGAAAAAACGCAATGGATCGCTGGAAGCGGTGGACGTGAACAAGATTGTGCGTGCCGTGCAGCGCTGCTCGCAGGGTTTGTCTTATGTGGATGCCATCCGCATCGCGTCCAAGACCATTGGCGGCCTATACGACGGTGCCACCACACGCGAGCTGGACTCCATCTCGATCGACACGGCCGCCTCCCTCATCGCGGAGGAGCCGCAATACTCCAAGCTGGCCGCTCGACTGCTGCTGGCCACCATTATTAAAGAAGTCGCGAACCAAAACCTGCACTCCTTCTCGCAGTCGGTCGAGTACGGCGCGCAGGAAGGCATTGTCTCGCCCGCAACCGCCGAGTTTGTACGTGTGCACGCCCGCAAGCTGAACCACGCCATCGACGAGAACATGTCGGACCGTTTCGAGTACTTCGGCCTGCGCACCGTGTATGACCGCTATCTGCTCCGCGATCCTATCTCGCGCAAGGTGATTGAGACGCCGCAGCACTTCTTTCTGCGCGTGGCCTGCGGCCTGGCCGGCACGCCGCATGAGGCCATCGAGTTTTACCATCTGATCGCCGCGCACGACTACATGCCAAGCTCGCCGACCCTCTTCAACAGCGGCACCCGGCACCCGCAGATGTCGAGCTGCTACCTGCACGATTCACCGGGCGACTCGCTCGAGTCGATCTACGACGCTTACAAGGATGTCGCGCTGCTTTCGAAATTCTCTGGCGGCATCGGCCTGGCCTTTCATCGTGTGCGCTCGGAGGGTTCGCTCATCCGCGCCACCAATGGCTTATCCAACGGCATCGTGCCGTGGCTGCGCACGTTGGATTCGTCCGTCGCTGCTGTCAATCAGGGTGGCAAGCGCAAGGGGGCCTGCTGCGTTTACCTGGAGCCCTGGCACGCGGACATCGAAAGCTTTCTCGAGTTGCGAGAGAACACCGGCGACGTGAGCCGCCGCACTTACAACCTGAACACCGCCAACTGGATCCCCGACCTCTTCATGCAGCGCGTGGACGCGGATGGCACCTGGTCGCTGTTTGACCCCAAGGTCGTCCCACACCTGCCCGATCTTTTCGGTGAAGAGTTCAATGCCGCCTATGAAAAAGCCGAAGGGGAGAAACTCTTCACCAAGCAGGTCAAGGCGCGTGAGCTCTACCTGCGCATGATGCGGTCGCTGGCGGAAACCGGCAATGGCTGGATGACTTTCAAGGATGCCTGCAACTTGAAGAACAACCAGACCGGCGCTCCGGGCAACGTGGTCCACCTGTCAAATCTGTGCACGGAAATCACTGAAGTCACAAGCAAGGACGAAACCGCCGTCTGCAACCTGGGCTCCATCAACCTGGCGCGTCACGTCACCATGAACGCGAAAGGCGAGGTCGTTTTCGACTTTGAGAAGCTTGCCAACACCGTGCGGATTGCCGTGCCAATGCTGGACCGCGTCATCGACATCAACTACTACCCGGTGAGCCAGGCGGCTAACGCCAACAGCCGCTGGCGCCCGGTGGGCCTGGGCATCATGGGCCTGCAGGACGTGTTTTTCCAAATGCGGCTTTCCTTTGATTCACCGGAGGCGCAGGCACTTTCCGCCGAGATTCAAGAAGAGATTTACTACCATGCGCTCTGCGCGTCAGTCACGCTGGCGGAGAAGTCCGGCGCGCACCCTTCCTTTCCGGAAACCCGCCTGGCCAGCGGTCAGTTCCAGTTTGACCTGTGGCAGGTGGAACCCACCGGTGCCGAACGTTGGGAGGAACTGCGCGGGCGCATTCGCGCCTCCGGCATCCGCAATTCGCTGTTGATCGCCATCGCGCCCACCGCCACAATCGCTTCGATTGTGGGCTGCTATGAGTGCATCGAGCCGCAGATCAGCAACCTCTTCAAACGCGAGACGCTCTCCGGCGAGTTCCTGCAGGTGAACCGCTACCTGATCGACGAGCTGAAAGCGCGCGGCATGTGGAATGAGACCATGCGCAACAAACTCAAAGTAAGTGAAGGTTCCATTCAGAATATCGACGATCTGCCCGCCGACTTGAAGCTCGTTTACCGCACCGTGTGGGAGGTGCCGATGCGCTCCTTGATTGAGATGGCTGCCGCGCGCAACGCCTTCGTCGATCAGGCCCAGTCGCTCAACCTCTTTGCCGAGTCACCCAACATCGGCCGGCTTTCTTCGATGTACATGTTCGCCTGGAAGGCAGGTCTGAAGACGACCTACTACCTGCGTTCACGTCCGGCCACCAAAATCGCCAAGACCACGGTACAGCGTGGCGCGATGAGCTCCGCAAATCCCACCATCGCGAAGTCCGGCGTTATCGCGAATCTGCAAGCCTCCGAGCCGGTGCCGTCTGAAAAGCATCCGGCCTCTATCGCAGCCGAATCAGCAAGCGATGCCATCGCCTGCTCACTCGAAAACCCGGAAAGCTGCGAGGCCTGCCAGTAATCACAACGAATCCGGGTGACCCCTAAATTGGGTGCCCCACCTTAGCTTCGCGAAGGTGGCTTTTCGGAACTTTTGAACGAGAATTCCAGCTCCCTCCTTCATGACAACAGAACTGTTGTGAAGGCGGGGCACCCACAATCAGTCCGTACGAGACGTATCTATCAGGAGAACTCCAATGTCTGCCACACTCGATCCCATCACCGTCGCCGCACCCATGCACACCAGCTCCTCCGTTGCCGTGCCTGACTCCATCCTTGACCCCGGCATGTGCCTTACCCTGCGTCCCATGAAGTATCCGCAGTTTTATGACATGTTTCGCGACGGCATCAAGAACACCTGGACCGTGGAAGAAGTCGACTTTGCCACGGACCTCGTTGATCTGCGCTCCAAGCTCTCACCGGCCGAAATCCATACCATCAAGCGCCTGGTCGCCTTTTTCGCGACCGGCGACTCCATCGTCTCCAACAACCTCGTTCTGAACCTTTACAAGCATGTGAACTCGCCGGAAGCACGCCTCTACCTCTCACGCCAGCTTTATGAGGAGGCCGTGCACGTGCAGTTCTATCTGACGCTGCTGGATAACTATGTTCCTGACCAGGATGAGCGCGCCGAGGCTTTCGCCGCCGTCGAAAACATTCCATCCATCATGAAGAAGGCCGACTTCTGTATGAAGTGGATGGACTCGATCCAGGCGCTCGATACATTGCAGACGCGCGAAGACCGCCGCAACTTCCTTCTGAACCTGATCTGCTTCGCCTCCTGCATTGAGGGTCTCTTCTTCTTCGCGGCCTTTGCTTACGTCTACTTTTTCCGCAGCAAGGGTCTGCTGCACGGTCTGGCGTCGGGCACCAACTGGGTCTTTCGCGACGAAAGCTGCCACCTGGAGTTCGCCTTTGAGGTGGTCAACGTCGTCCGCCAGCAGGAGCCCGATCTGTGGGACGCGCGCCTCGAGCAGCAGATCATCGAGATGCTGGAGGACGCCGTGGATTGCGAAGCGCAATTCGCTGAGGACCTGCTCTCCGGTGGCATTGCTGGCCTTTCCGTCCGCGATATGCGCGCCTACCTGGGCTATGTGGCCGATTCGCGGCTGCAGCGCCTCGGCATCGAGCCACACTTCAAAACCAAGAATCCCTTCAGCTTTATGGAGCTGCAGGACGTGCAGGAACTGACCAACTTCTTTGAGCGCCGCGTCTCCGCCTACCAGACCGCAGTCGCCGGTGAGGTCGCTTTCGGAGAAGAGTTCTAACGCTTCGCCGATATCCGACACAAAAGTAAGAAGCTGCCGATGTTCAGGCAGCTTCTTTTCTTTTGATTCCGTCACAATAGCAATATGAACTCCCTCGAGATGATTACGGAACAGGGTGTGAAATCCCTGCCAGACGAGTTGTTAGAGCAAATGCCTGATCAGCCCGTGAATATCTCTGGGGTAGACACCGTAAACGCAGAGCAGGTCGAAGCCACGTTAGAAGCCAAGCAGATCGGCGATCGCATTCGCCGGCTGCGCTCCCGCCGCAGCATGGGCCTGGTGGAGCTCGGTACGCGAACAGGCCTTTCCGCCAGCTTCCTGTCGCAACTGGAGACTGGCCGCGTCATCCCGACCGTGCGCAACCTGGCCCGGATCGCAATGACCTTTGAGAAAGATCTGTCTTACTTCTTCCGCGACGATCAGCCCGTCGTCTTTCGCATCATGCGGCGAGGCGAGCGTGTTCGCATTCACCAGAACGCCGATGCGACGCCCTCGTTTCTCTCCGAAAGCATGCACGCCCTCGTCTCCGACGATCAACTCATCCCCTGCCTTGCCGAGTTTGGACGTTCCTATGAGGATGCCGTCTTCCGGCCGAAGATCTTTGACGGTGTTGAGTTCACCTTCATTCTGGAGGGTCGGCTGATTCTCACATCGGAGTCGGAGACCGTGACGCTGGAGCATGGTGACGTGGTCTGGTTGGACGGCAAGCGGAAGCGGCAATACTGCTGCCCTTCCGGCGTTGCATCGCGAGCCATGATCATCACGCGGCCAGCCAACGCCTAACCGGCGCTCAGGTCATTCCATGCAGGCCGCGCGGTACAACACTGGTGCCGTCAACACTCTCGACAACTGGCAATCACTGCCGCAGGCATGGAGAGATGTTGCCTTCGCTGAGCCCGATACAGTGCTGCTGGAGAGTACGCTGCCAAGTACGGAGCAGCATCACAGCTACCTCTTTCGGGCACCTGTTCGGCTGCTGGTAGCCAACGATATAGACCTTCGCGGGTTTTTTCGAGAAGTTGAGCGGGCCCTGGCCGAGGATCTCCACCTCGCTGGTTTCCTCACGTATGAGGCGGGAGTGGCGCTACAGGGGCTGTCCGCACACCCGCTGCCGCCTGACCTGCCTCGCGCCATCTTCGGCGCGTATCGCTCTCCGGAAGTCTTCGATCATCTTTCCTCGCCGTTAGGCCCGGCTGAGGTGTTGGCAGAACCGGTGCCGCCGCTCGATCTCGCACTAATGCCCAGAATTTCCTTTGCAAGCTATACGAAACGAATCGCTGAAATTCGAGAATGGATCGCGGCGGGCGACACCTATCAGGTGAACTTCACGATGCAACTGCAATCCAGTTGCGGCACCGCTCCGGCCTCCATCTACGACTTGCTGGCACGGGAACAACCGAGCAGCTATTCCGCCGTCCTCCGACTCGGCACATCACCAACCATTCTGTCGTTCTCACCAGAGTTGTTCTTTCAAACAACGGCCACCGGGTCGATTGCGACACGGCCGATGAAAGGAACTGCAACCCGGCAATTCGGAACTCAGGCTGACGCGGATGCCAGGGCTGCCCTGCGAGCCGATCCCAAAAACCGGGCGGAGCATGTCATGATCGTCGACCTGTTGCGCAACGACCTGGGACGCCTTTGTGAGATGGGCAGCATTCAGGTCCACGATCTGCTCCGCGTCGAGACCTACCCCACCGTGCACCAAATGGTGTCAACCGTCACGGGAAAACTGCGGCCACGCCTGCGATGGCAGGAGATTTTCACCGCGCTCTTCCCTTCCGGCTCCATCACGGGTGCGCCGAAGCGGCACACCATGGAGTTGATTCACCGGCTTGAGCCCGCTGCCCGGGGCGTCTACACCGGCGCAATCGGGCACATCTCCCCAGACGGCACTGCTGCCTTTTCCGTTGCTATACGCACGCTTGTCTCAGATAGCCTCGCAGGTACCGCAACGATGGGCGTGGGCAGCGGCATCGTGACAGATTCTCGCGCGGATGAAGAATATCGCGAGTGCCTGCTGAAGTCCCGGTTTGTGAGGCGATGCAGCAAGCCAATGCAGCTAATTGAGACCATGCTGGCGATCGACGGGCAGATTGCCTTGCTGGAACGGCATTTGAGCAGACTGTCCCATTCCGCCATCGCGCTGGGATTCAGCTATGACAGATCCGGTGTTCAAGCAGCCATCCGGGGCAGAGTTCCCGTCGCAGGCAGCCATCGAGTACGGCTGACGCTGAACCAGGACGGCAATTCGCAGATCGAAACAAACCTTCTGCAACCGTGGCCGGCGAGCTTGCGCGTGAGGCTCTCAGCCGTACTCATTCATGCGAATGATCCAGCTCTGCAGCACAAGACCACACATCGCGAAGTTTACGATCGGACCCTGCAGAATGCGCGGGCAGACGGTTTCGACGAGGTGATCTTCCAGAACACAGCCGGCGAGCTCACGGAGGGCTGTGTCACGTCATTGCTTGTACGGTGCGGCGGCCAGACGCTCACGCCTCCTCTTTCCGCCGGAGTTCTGCCAGGCATCTTCCGCGGGATCCTTCTTGATTCGGCACAAGTTATTGAGCAAGCGGTGCTTGCGAGCGATCTAAGAAGTGCCGAGGGGGTCTTTCTGTGTAACAGTATTCGGGGCATGGTGCCGGTTCGGGAAATTCTTCTGCCATCGGGTGAGGTGCTGCAGTACGACACCTGGAGCGGGCCTTAGTGCACGCAACAAGCTTCGCCCCGCATGGCTCCGAGAGCTGCCCGGACGAGGAAAGGCACCAGCACCAAACCAGCAACGGCATCAGCCCAGCCAAGATGAAAGACCGAACGGATCAGAAGGCCGGAGAGGACGATGCCCGCCTGGATGGCACAGAAGTTTGTCTGGGCGGCGTCGGTCATCATGGCACGGCTGTTCAGGCCGCGAGCCACCTTCCGCTTGGCACGAGTTAGAAGCGGCATGGAGACCAGCGCGGCTGCGGTAATGGCAATACCCGCCCATCCGGGTGACTTCTCCCCGCCGTAGCGCAATTCCAGCAAGGATTGCACCAGCACATAAGCAGCCAGCGCAAACATGCAGATGGAAGCGATCCTAAGGCTGATCTTTTCGGCACGATGCCGTGCCTGGTGATTCAGCTCATGCGTCATGCGCCAGTACAGCGCAGCGCCGGAGAGCATCTCGATACAACTGTCCCAACCAAACCCCGCCAGAGAAACACTATGCTCTCGGTAAGCCCCTGCCAGTGCAATCGTTGCTTCCAAGGCAGCCCAGCAGACCGTAATGACTTCAAGCTGCCGGCCACGGCGGGCAAGGGATGCACGCTCATCCTCGCGAAGAGGAACGATGGCCGGGGCTGTTAGCGTATTACTCACCACTTTGAGCATATACTCGCACTCTGGTTTAATGAAGTCTCTACATCCCTTGTCGCAGAAGAGGTGCAGAATTCTTTCAAAAGCTCACCTGATTTGCCCTTTCCATGGCACAATTAGAGGGTTGGTCTGAGTTGTGTGTGCCGCGTCATTGCGCGATTCATCGCACTCGTTGAGCTGGGCTGGGCCACTCAAGCTGTGGCGCTTTAAACCAGGCTCTAAGAGCTGAAGAGGCCCATTAATTTAGGAGATTGTCATGGCAAAGGTATGCCCCATCACCGGCAAAAGGCCGATGTCCGGCAACAAGGTGTCGCACGCAAACAACAAAACGCGTCGCCGCTGGGAGCCGAACTTGCAATGGAAGCGCATCTGGATTCCGAGTGAGAAGAAGTTCGTACGCATGCGCGTAAGCGCGCGCGGCCTGCGCACCATTAACAAGCTGGGTGTGGAAACAGCCCTGCTGCAAGCGAAGGGATAACTCATGCGGACCATCATCAAGCTCGTCTCCTCCGCCGGCACCGGCCACTTCTACACCACCACCAAGAACCCGAAGACCACCTCCGGCAAGCTGGAGATGAAGAAGTACGACCCGGTGGTGCGCAAGCACGTGCCATACCGCGAAGCAAAGATCTGACCAACTTCCTCATATAAAGCAGAAAAGCCGCCCAGCAGGGCGGTTTTTGTGTTTGCGCAGATCTCGCACTTTGCATCATTACTTCCGACAAGCCGACTTATGAGGACTGATCGTGCTCGGCCGCTTTGGCATGTTTGATGCGCTCAAGGATTTTCCATAGTCGCGCCGATTCGATATCTGAAACGTCCACACCGTAGACCTCGCGAATCTTCGCGATGAGCAGGTCGTTTGTTTGCTCAGTATGGAAATCCCAAAGACTGGACTCGTCTGAAATCCATGCCCAATCTAGACCGAGAACCTTTTGGATGAAGTCCTCGCTGAGGCTCTCATCACCCGAAATCTTCCCTTGTGAGGCAAACTCGATAGGCCAATTTGCACCAGGGCGAAGTGCGGGTAGCGCTTCCTCTTTTCGCCTCCGTATAACGGATTCGAAGTTTTGCCTCAGGCCTTCCATCGCCTCAACAGGTGAGTTTCCCGATCCTGTTATCGTGGCGTTGACTATGTAGGCGCGATAGAGATGTTGACTAAAGCGAGGGGCGCCGAAAGCTGTGTCCGGCTCTTGTCTCGTCATCCGAATCGGGTAGTCATCTACGGTCCATTCCTTCTTGGTGAACGACAGAAGCCATTTCCAGGCAACAAGAATCCTGTTAGTCATTCGGGTTGTGCGCGAGAAGGACATGGTTTTACGACATCAACTGTCGAGTTGAATAAGTAATGATAAACGCGCTTCTCGTCAGCAATGCCGAATGCGCCATCGCTTATTCCACCAGCACGGCCTTGCTCAGATTCCGCGGCCGGTCGACATCGATCCCATTCCGCACCGCCACAAAGTAAGCCAGCATCTGCAGTGGCACGACCTCTGCAAGTGGCAGCAGATGCTCGGAAAGCGGGTCGACGCCGATCATGTGCGTGCTCAAATCCGCAATGGCTGCGTCCCCGGTATTCGCAATCGCCAGCACGGTCGCGCCCTGCTTCTTCATGCCCTCTAACAGCGTGAGCGTGCTCTGGTAGCGCCGGACAGAATCCTCATTCCGGTCATCGCGGGTGGCGATCACCACCAATGGCACCTCCGGTGAGACAAGTGCATTCGGGCCGTGCCGCAGTTCGCCGGCGGGGTAGCCCTCCGCGTGCAGATACGACGATTCCTTCAGCTTGAGCGCGCCTTCCCGCGCCGTGGGGTAGTGAATGCCACGACCCAGGAAGAGCAGTGTCTTGGCACGGCTGTAAAACGGGGCAAGCGCTTCAATCTCCTGCTCCCATCCAGCAAGTTGGCGGGCGAGACTCTCCGGCACACTTGCCAACTCCCCCAGCCGGCGAATTATGTCTTCCGGCGTTAGCACTCCGCGCTGCAGGCCCGCTGCGATCGCGACCAAGTGCAGCACGGCCAATTGCGCGGTAAAGCTTTTCGTAGCAGGTACGGCAATTTCCCGTCCGGCCAGGGTGGGCAGGCTTACGTCGGCCTCCCGCGCCATTGCGGACCCTGGCACATTGGTGATCGCCACCGTCGCATGCCCGCGCTGCCGTGCGGCTCGCAAGGCAGAAAGTGTATCGGCGGTTTCACCGGATTGTGAAATGACGAGAACGGCGGCCTGCTTTCGTGCGGTCGCCGGGCGTAGAGCGTACTCGCTGGCGTACTCCACGTCCACAGGCATGCCCGCCATGTCCTCCACCGCAATCTCGCCATTCAGTCCCGCATGCCGGCTGGAGCCGCTGGCGACGATGATCATGTCAGGGTGGGCCAGGATAGGGCGCAACGCCTCTGTAAACTCGGTCCGCAAGGCTTCGGCTTCGGTGTAGAAGTCGATCGTGCGCCGCAACGACTCAGGTTGCTCATGAATTTCCGCCAGCATGGCATGCGGCCACACACGGTCTGCGGCAGGACTTGGATTCATAGTGGAAAGTGTACGGCGTTAGAAGCGTAAATTGTAGCAACGGCATCACAAGACTCACACGTAAGCGGCGCACACGCAGAAGCAGTAAACAGCTGGCGCTCTGGAGGCTTCAAAATGATTCTTCGGCGAACGGCACCCCTGCTCAGCATCGGCTTTGGCGCGGCACTCTTGTGCTCCGCCTGCAACAAGTCTCAACCGCCCGCACCGCAGGCGACGAATACTCCTGCAGCTCCTAATGGGCAGCCTACCGTGGCCAGCGCGCCCCCGGGCACACCCAACGCAGTGCCTCCCGCGGCAGCCACACCTGTCGTGCCTGCTCCGGGGGCGGCTGCCGCCCCGGTGACAGCCGCGACTCCCATTGTCCCCGCCACTGCGGGCAGTGCGTCCACTCCTGCTGCTCCGGTTGCGCGAGCCGCTGCTCCGGCCCCGGCCCCATCGCTGGTGGTTCCGGCCGGCACCCGCGTCACCATCCGCACAACAGAAACGCTCTCTACCAAAACCAGCGACGTGGGCCAGAGCTTCACCGGTGTATTGAACAATCCGCTCAGTGTGCGTGGCGGCACGGCCTTTGCGCGCGGTACGGCTGTCCGCGGAGAAGTCACCTCCGCCAAGGGCCGTGGCCGATTCAAGGGAGCCGGCGTTCTCGGCATCACACTCGTCTCGATTGGCGGACATACCGTGCAAACCAGCGAATTTGTTGCAAGCGAGAAGGGTCGCGGCAAACGCACTGCCGGCTTTATTGGCGGTGGTGGCGGCGTGGGTGCTCTCATCGGTGGTTTGGCGGGTGGAGGCAAGGGCGCTTTGATTGGCGGACTGGCTGGTGCCGGCGCGGGTACGGCAGCCGGCGCACTCACCGGTCAGCGGGATGTCACTATCCCGGCCGAAAGCGTTGTTTCCTTTACCACGCGTTCCACCATACGGGTGCGCTGAGCACGCGTGCTTACTTGTGTCGATCTTGTTACGGAACAGCAAAGCCACGGAGATCTCCGTGGCTTTGCTGTTTCCGCCAGCTTGCAAAGGGGCGCGTGATGTACCTCCAGGATGCAAACTGGGATGGATTTCGTTTCAGTAGTCGACCAGAAAGTCGCCGTCGCTCATGATCTGACTTTCGCCCTTTGCATCCCCCAGCCAGATGTTGAACCCGAGACCCACGACATCGATATGCGTAGATGACTTCCACGGTGCGCCGGTATGTGCGCCGTAGGGATCGCCAAAAGCGATGTGGATACCGGGAAATTTCTCGTCCTGCAGAATGTTCCCAATTACCCGGTCCACGCCGATATTGGTCCCAATGGCGAATTCACCGACGCGGTCGGAGTTCTTGTCAGTGTGCGTGTACGACCAAAAATCCTGCTCCAGCTGCTTATTGTCACAGGAAATCCGCTTGATGCGGTTCCCCTCGATCGCGATGGAGAGCGGCGTCCGTCTCAGGATGCCATAGCGCGCACACAGGAAATCTCCAACGACGCCGTCCACGACGAAGACACCATTGACCTCCTCCGGCGCGGTAAAACACTCTCCACCCGGCAAGTTGCCCCACTTCTCTGTCGAGATAATGCCGCTCGTCTTGAACCATTTGTACTCGGGACTGAGTGTGGCGTGAATATCCGTACCAGCCGCCGTGGTGGCACGCACGTAGGTCGCTTTTCGAACACGGTCCAGCACGGCCTGGCTTAGGCGGTCCACCTCAGCAAAGTCCGCGCGCATACCCTGCACCATAATCTCCGGCGTAATGTTGACCATGTGGGCGTGGCGCATGCGCCGGCGGTTCACCACATCAGTCATTTGCATGCGGCTACGCAGCTCATTCGGCTGAACTTCCACCGCGAAAATGCTGACCTGTGAGGACTCCATATCCTCAAGTACGCCACGTGGCATTTCGATCAGGGGACGCGGCGCGAGCTCCTCCAGAACGTAACCATTCCAGTGGCAACCAATGCGATCCAGTTCCACGGCAATCGCGGCAGCAACTTCCATGGTCTTCTCGTCCGTAATCAGGGTGACTTTCTCGTCGATCTGCACGCGCAGGCAGGTGGTGACGGCGTTACGCGCGCCCGCCTGGAAAGAAGGAGGAAAGCTGACGGTGGAAAGTCGGGTCGTGGCAAAAGCTGTCGGCATACTCTTGATTATTTCTGATGCGTGAACTGCAGGTTAGGCGCGCCGTTTCTACGTTTTCCGCCAGAAGCGCTGCAAAAGCCGGACGTGCAACGCCCCACCCCGCCATGGGTTTCCGGCAGGATAGGGCAGCGCACGCGCGGCAACTCCTACGCGCGATAGAGTTCGTGGGGTACATGCCGCAGCATGTCCATGTGCGCCGCGGTTGGTTTCGTGGTCTCGTTCATGACCTTCAGAAACGCACTCTGAAAGGCTTTCATCTCGTCACTTGTACCCACCGTTACTCGAACGTATGTCGGCATGATCGGCCACACACGTCCAATCGCGACTTTTTCCGACAGCATGGCCGCCTGAACTTCTTTGCCGGGGCGGTTCACGTTCACCATGAACATATTTGCCTGGGCACCGGGAACGTACTTGAAATTGTGCTTCTCCAGAAAGGCCAGCGTGGTGTCCAGGTTGTCGCGGTTAATCTTGCGGCGCAGCGGCACCAGGTCTTTGTCGGCCAGGCTGGCGTGAGCCGCGGCTGCGCTCACCAGAGAAATACTGCCGATCTGGCGATCGCTGGGCGTTATCGTCTCAAACTTTTCCAGCAGGTCCGGCCGGGCAAAGGCGAAGCCGGCACGGATACCCGCCATGCCGTAAATCTTCGAGAAAGTCCGCAGAACAATGATGTCCCTGTCCTGACCGACGAGGTCGATGACCGAGTCCTGGTTCGAGAAATGATGGTAAGCCTCGTCCACAATCACGACCGAACCCGCCGGCTTGTTCTTCACCAGCCACGCAATATCCTCGCGCGGCGTAATTGTGCCTGTGGGGTTATTCGGGTTCACGATGTAGTACGCGCCGGGACTTGGATGGGCCGCAAGCATCGCTTTCACGTCATACTTCCACGTCGTCTTGTCCAGCGGCACGGCAATGGCCTTCGCGTTCATGGTGACAGCGGCACGCGGCCCCTGCTCGTAAGTCGGGTCACCGTGGACGAGCGGCTTGTCCGGTCCCAGATTGGACATGAGCGCCAGGTCAAGCGGGCCGCCCGAGCCAGGATAGAGCCGAACATAGCCCTTCTTCAGCTGAAACTCATCGCTGACCAGCTTGAGCGCCTCACCGGAATGCCAGCGGTCGTAGCGGCCACCGCTTGGTGCATATTTGGTGATGGCCTCCAGTGCCGCGGGGCAAGGACCAAGCGGGTTTTCATTCGCGCTGATGATGACCGTGCCTGGAGCTTCGCGGGGAGCTTCCCAATCATCAGAAGCACGGCGTGGGACCGGCTTGCCGCCTGCAGTGGCAGCCTGGACGGCAGCGGCCTGCCCGGCAAAGGCGGCGTGAGGAAGTGTTGCCGCGGCGGAAGCAACGCCAGCGGCGCGCAGGAAAGAACGGCGGGAAACGGCGGAACGGCTACAGAACTTCTGAACATCCATGGTGCCTCTCCTCAGGGGTGGACTGCGGTGGGACAAAAACGGATACACGCCGGCGGCGGCGCAGAAGTGGCGCTGTAAAACAAAAACTTGTCCGAGTGGATCAGCAATGCAGACGGCAATGCACTGAGATTTCTTTCAACATACCGTGAATAGCGCGTTTCTGCACGGAAAATCTCAGGGCCCACGATGGAGGACTTGTGCGATGACGCCGTCGATCTTGCAGGATACTCTGAGGAGAATGAGTTGGCCGCTCCGCTTTTCCTTCGATCCGGCAAAGGCGCGAGCCAATCTTCGCAGGCATGGTGTTTCATTTTCCGAAGCTGAAATTGTCACATATGCGCAAGCAGTTGCATTTCAGCCAAGCGAACGTCGGCAAATACTACGAGCAGGCACTTGCCCAGCGTAAGGTCATGGTGCTGGATGAGGATTTGCTGGAAACCTTCCCCGACTCTGATGCTGTCAACTCGGCGCTACGCTCTCTCAAAGAGATCGTTGACCGCACTCCCGGCAAGGCTGCTCCAAAGCGACGCACCATGGCAAGCTGACGCATGCGTTGAGGCCGACTCTGATCAAAGCCCGGCGCGTGTCTCGCCGGCCATGTAATCCACGACGGCGCGCAGGCTGCCCGTCTCGCGAAAGACGCGCAGTTGCCGGTCCGCACCGCTTCCCTGCTCCAGCATTGTGCGAACATAGCTGACCTGCTCGCGGCTGCCGAGCTCATCCACCACATCATCCACAAAGTGCAGGTATTCCTCAATTAGCTCCCGTTCGGGGACTTCCTGCTCCTTGCCGAAGTCGATCAGCTTGCCATCCAGGCCATATCGCACCGCACGAAACTTGTTTTCCATCAGCAGCGCCCGGCTGTACTGGCGGAAGTCGACATTGCTCGCATGCAGGCAATGCAGCTTCATAGCCGTTGCCTGAATCAGCGCTGCAATCGCCACAGACTCCTCGGCGCGCATCGGTATGTCGCAGATGCGGACCTCCACCGTATTGAAGAACGGATGCGGCCGTACGTCCCACCACAGCTTTTTTGCGTTGTCGATGGAATTGGTCTTGATGAGCAGGTTGACGTAATTTTCAAACTCCGAGTAGCTGGCGAAGCTGTCTGGCAGGTTGGTGCGCGGAAAGTTTTCAAAGACCTTGGCGCGGTAGCTCTTGTAACCCGTCTCCATGCCCAGCCAGAAGGGCGAGTTGGTGCTGAGCGCCAGAATGTGGGGCAGAAAATAACGGAGCGAATTCATGATGCGGATCGCCGCCTCACGGTCCTCAATCCCCACATGCACATGCAGGCCAAAGATCAGGTTCGCCCGCGCCACCAGCTGCAAATCCTCTACCACCTGGGCATACCGCGGGTCATCATAAATCTCCTGCGAGCGCCAGTCCGCAAAAGGATGTGTCGCCCCTGCGACAAGAACAAGACCGTTCTCCTCGGCCAGCCGGATCATGTTTCGCCGCAGGTCGAAGAGGTCCTCCTGCGCCTCAGTGATGTTGCGGCAAACGCGCGTGCCTACCTCAATGACCGACTGGTGCAGCTCGGCTTTCACCCGCTCTTCCAGCCGAAGTTTGCCATGCGCCAGCATCTCCGTCGAAACATGTGAGCGCAAATCCCGCGTCTCCGGGTCAACTGTCTGGTACTCCTCTTCAATCCCCAGCGAGAACGATGGCCGCATTCAAAACCCCCAATGCCTTCATCCCGTCCGCCCTGCGCGGTGGTGAAGTGTGAAAGAGATGCTACAGGACGGAGCTGGGTGGCTTTGGCCCGCCTATCGTCTCGGGTCAGGGTGTACCGCGGTTGATGCCCTCATACCAGCGCACGGGGCGCACAAAGATCACCAGCTCGCCGGGACGGGACCTGGCAGGCGCATCGCCGCAATGGTTTTCCGCCGCAACGCCCTTTGCGGCAATCTCCTGTAGGTTGTAGCCCAGAGAAGGTTCCGTCTCCGGGAGCTTGCGGCAGTCAATGCGATCACTCGGGGAAATCAGCACGCGCACGGGCAAGCCAACCGGCTCCGGCATGAGCGCCACGCCGTGTTTGTCTGTCGCCAGAACATAGCCGGCCCCGCCAGCTTCGTCATACCACAGGTGCAGGTGTGTGTTGGGGAGGACGTTTCCGTTGCGGCCATCCACCACGCGCACACGAAAAACTTGCGAGTTCTGCACTATTTCCTGGGCACTTGCTCTTTTAGGCGCCTCTACGGCAATCGGGGCTGGCGGAACCGGAACTCCGGCGGGCGGACCGGCGAGTTGCGCGGGAGCAGTCAGACATGTGATCCAGATAGCGCCAAAATAAAGCCCCAGCCGAATGACCCATACCACTCGTGCATGCCGGGCCACAGGCCAGCACCCGGCCAAAACAGCCTGCCTCACTCCTCACCATCGAGCAGCCCGGCTTCATCTGAGGACTGCTTTCTTGCTGCGGCTTTTTTGCCAGGAGCCTTTTTAGCCACGTGTTTTTCAGCGTGCTTGGCCGCGTGTTTCTCGGCGTGCTTTTTCGCGGGATGCTTCTTTGCGGAAACTTTCTTGACGGCAGCTTTTTTCGCCGGGACCCCTGCGGTTGTGCGAGCTTCCGCCAGCACACCCTGCCCGAGCAGGCTTGCGGCGTTCAGTTCCGGCGCGCTGCCGTCGTTGGCCTCGGCACGTTCCACAGCCAGCCGGGCCACTGCATCCACGATCCAGTGAAAATTCTCTTCACCCACGGAGTTGTAGTCTGCGTCCGGCGCCGGGTTCATGAAGTCGATCGCATACGGCACACCATCTTCCACGGCGAACTCAACCGTGTTCAGGTCGTAACCGAGTGCCCGGCAGAGTGCCAGCGCATCACGCTCCACCCGCTCCAGCAGGGCCGGATCATACGTTGGTGGATTCTTGATGTAGCGCTCATGGTGTGGACGCGACGGATCGTATGGCATGATGCGAATTTCCCGCTGGCCCACGACATAGCAGCGGAAGTACTCGCGAAACTTGACCGCGGCCTGCAGGGTCATGCACTGGTCGCCACTCTGGTCATAGGCGTGGAAGAAGTCGCCAGGATCGTGCACGTGAAAGACATCCCGCCAGCCGCCACCGTCATGCGGCTTCAAGAAAGCCGGAAAGCCGACATAATTGAAAACCGCCTCCCAGTCGTACGGGAATTGCTGATTGCGGAAGGAAATATCGTTCGTGTCGCGAGGCATGTGCTTATGCGGCAGAATCACCGTCTTCGGCACGGCGACACCCAGCTTTGCCGCAAGTGCGTAATTGAAGAACTTGTCGTCGGCCGACCACCAAAACGGATTGTTGATCACGTCGGTCCCGGTCAGCACCGCGTTTTTTAGATACGAGCGGTAAAACGGGATATCGTGCGAAATACGGTCGACGATCACAGAATAGCCCGTTGGATCTGCTTCTTTGACCAATCCAATCTCAACGAATTCCGCCCGGATCTCCGGCAATTCCATGGAGTTGATCCGATCAACGAAAGCTTGCGGAAAGGTGTTCTCCTGGCCAAACAGGATGCCGATCTTTTTCACGTTCTTGCTCCTTGCG
>CAXTRR010000002.1:77878-105841 GCA_964246795.1 uncultured Terriglobus sp.
ACCATTTGTCACAGCAGCAAATGGAGCACTTTGGGGACTTTCCGTTATTACAGATACACCTGCACCATGCGCTGCCACCACGGCCAGTCATGCCTAGCCCCGTCGCCCCACACATCCAGCCGGACGGGAATGCCCTTCGCACGCATGATGCTGGCCAGCCGTTCATTGTCGTTCCAGCACTGGTCGTGCACGCCGGTGGCCAACACGTAGGTGTTGTGCCGCATACGTTCCAGTTGCCAGCAATCACCCAGGCTGGGTAGAAAGTGCGTGGGCAGCGTGAGATAAACGTCCTGGTCGTAATGGCCGCGCAGGAATGGCGTGATCATGTCGAAGGCTCCGCTCATGCTCAGCGCAGCGGAGATCAGGTCGGGATGACGCAGCGCCATGCTCATGGCGTGAAATCCCCCAAAGGAGCAGCCCAGCGTGGCCACGGTTTCGCGCCAGGTCCGGTAACGGATGTGCGGAATCAGTTCTTCTACAACGTAGCGCTCGTACTGCAGGTGCCGGTCGATGCGCCAGCGGCCGGAAACATTCCTCGCGTACCAGGAATCGCTGTCCACGGAATCCACGCACCAGAGTTGAATTTCACCGCGGTCGATCTTGTCTGCTACCGCCGCCACCATGCCGCGGTCTTCATACTCGAAGAAGCGCGCCTGTGATGTCGGAAATACAATAACGGGAAGACCCGCGTGCCCAAAGACCAGCCGCTCCATGCCTCGACCCAGCGCATTCGAGTGATCGACGTGGTACTCGCGATGCAACCTGGCGTGTCTCCCCCGGGTGAATTGCGGTGCGCTGCCCACCAGCTTTGCTACCCTGCAAAGATCGTATCGCATGCCTGTCCCACTCCATTCCGAGCTAGCCCAGCCCGAAGAGCAGGAGCTCGGCGCACCCGTGGAAACGTATGGTGAGGGAGCTCGCGGCGGCCTGCCCACGGAAGATTTATCCTCTGAGGGTCGCTCAGCAGCTCCGGCGTTCCCGGGCGAACTGCAACTCAAGCCTGCTCCGGGCGCACGTTACTGGCGCGTACAGGGTTGGAGTTCCCGTGCGCTTTCCATCCCACGCGACCTCTTTATTCACCTGCCCGAGGCTTACCTGACGGAGCCGACGCGCCGCTTCCCCGTTTTGCTCCTGCACGATGGGCAAAACCTCTTTGATGGCGAGCTTTCCTACGTAAGGGGCAGCACGTGGCGCTGCGGAGAAACGGCCGATGCTGAGATAGCCGCTGGCCGTGTACAGCCGCTGGTGCTGGTGGGTATCGGCAACACCGGCGTCCACCGGATGGCGGAGTACACTCCAACTGCGGATACCCGGCTGGGCGGTGGCAAGGGCCGGCTGTATGCGGAGGCTCTGGTGGACGAGTTGCTGCCCGCGCTGCGGCGTGATCTGCGAATGGCGGATGGCCCGGAGAACACCGGCCTTGCCGGATCCTCTCTGGGCGGCCTGATCTCACTGGCAATAGGTCTGCAATATCCGCAGGTGTTTGGCCGGCTTGGTGTCTTATCGCCTTCCATTTGGTGGGACCGGCGCGCGATTCTGGATGAGGTACGCGCTCTGACAACGAAGCTTCCGCTCCGCATTTGGCTCGACATGGGAACGGCCGAAGGCCAGACACATCTCCGCGACACCGATCTGCTGGCGCACCTGCTTGAGCGCAAAGGCTGGAAGATGGATGCGCGTTCGACGCCTCCGAAGGCAATTGGGCTGAAGCGCTTTAGCAGTCCATTCGAAAGGTATGCACCCACTGCGGAAGGCCTGGCCGACCTGCATTACGAGAGGGTACCCCAGGGCTTGCACAACGAGGCAGCATGGGCGGCACGTTTCGATGAACTTCTTCGCTTTCTGTTTCCGGCGTAACGGCTGGCTTGCCGGCGGGAGTGTGCAGGTCACCTGAACCGGTCCGCAGGACAGAATGCGCCCAGTACGGCTATCCTGGCACGCACGGATCTTGACTACACAATGCTTGTTAATTCCCTCTGAATCGGAGATACTTATCCGGTTGGACGCAGTGCGTGCGCACGCCGCACGCTGCCTGGCACTGTTGCTCTGGTGCCGCTTCACCGGCCGCGAGCGGTCAGGAGCCCATCCCCAAACAGTTTGGTTCGAGAGGAAGTTTCCAGTGGTCATGATTCGCCTGGCGCGTGTTGGAGCGCGCAAGCAGCCCTACTACCGCATCGTTGTGATCGAGAAGGACCGTGCACGCAACGGCCGTTCGATTGAAGTGGTTGGCACATACAACCCGCGCACTAATCCCGCTTCCGTAGTGCTGAAGCGTGACCGCATCGACTACTGGAAGTCTGTCGGCGCTCAGATGTCAGAGATCGTCGCCAAGCTGCTGACGAAAAATCCCGCAGTTGCGGAACCCGTCGCGGAGACGTCTGCCGCTTAATCTTCCCGGAATGGGAAAAGGTTACGACGCACGTTACCAACCGACACCTGTATGGGTGCCGGTTGTTTCGTTTGCGAAGCTTTTTTCCAACACAAATACGAACTCTGCCCTAATCTATGGAGGTATGCGGAGCTGCCACGCAGCAGCACGTAACTTTTAAACGCAAGGTTTCGAATGAATTCTTCTTCTTCTCAGACTTCTCCGGACGCCACCTCGGAGCGGCTTGTCGCGCTACTCACCGGCCTGGTTCAGGCCCTGGTGGACGAACCGAACGCCGTCACTGTTTCCGCGGACTCCGCCAGCAGCAGCACGTCGCTCCGCCTGCAAGTTGCCCCCAATGACCTGGGCAAGGTCATCGGCAAACAGGGCCGGACGGCACGCTCCTTGCGTACGATCCTGACCGCGATTGGCAGCAAAACGCAGCATCGCATCTCACTGGACGTTGTTGAAACCGACCCCGACGTGACAGGTCGGAATGGTTTGGCAGATGGCCATTCAGACCCTCCCGAGTAGCTGCCGCAACGTTGCGGCAGCTTTACCGGAAGGGCGATGCTCTGCCATGCTTGGGCGGTGACTGCCTTCTCTGATTGGGTGCTGCTGGCACGCGTTGTTCGTCCCCAGGGGCGCAACGGCGAACTACTGTGTGAGCTCCACACCGATTTTCCGGAGCGTTTTACCGATCGGACGAGCGTCTTTTTGCGGCGCCAACCCACCGAAACCCCGGAACCTTGCAGCCTGGAGTCGCACTGGCTACCCACCGGGCGATCCGCCGGGCGAGTCGTTCTGAAGTTCCAAGGGGTAGACACCATTGCGGCGGCGAAGGCCCTCGCCGGCGCGGAAGTCCTGCTGCCTGCCTCCGAGCGGGTTCAACTCGATACGGGAGAGTTCTACATCAGCGACCTGCGCGGCTGCGTGCTTGTGAACATGGCTGGCGGCGACGGCCCGGATGAGCTGGGCACCATTGCCGATGTGCATTTCGCCACAGACACAAGCGGCCGCAAATTGCCGGACGCGGCTCCAGTACTGATTGTGAATCGGCCGAACGGCGACGAGATCTTGATTCCGCTGGCCAATGAGTTCCTGCAAAACCCGGACCTGTCCAACCGCCGCATTGAGATGCGCCTGCCGCCTGGCCTGGTGGATGTAAATGGTTGATGCATCCACGTCCAGACCGCCGCTCCGTTTTGAGCTGCTCACCATTTTCCCCGAGATGCTCCATCAGCTTCTCTCCTTCGGAGTGGTTGGCCGCGCGCTGAGGGAAAACCGCGCCCAGTTCCGTGCGACCGACCTGCGCGACTTCACCACCGATCGCCATCGCACCGTGGACGACCGGCCTTTTGGAGGCGGCGAGGGCATGGTCCTGAAACCGGACCCGATCTTTCTCGCGGCGGAAAGCCTGGGCGTTACTCCGAAGCCGCTGCGCGACATTCGCCGGGAAAGCGTGCTCCTGCTTTCGGCACAGGGAACGCCTTTTACACAGGCGACCGCTCTGAAACTCTGCAAACTCGAACGCGTGGTCCTGATCTGCGGCCGCTATGAGGGTGTCGACGAGCGGGTGACTGAACACCTGTGCGACCGCGAGTTATCCATTGGCGATTACGTGCTGACCGGCGGTGAACTGGCCGCGGCGGTTGTCATGGACACCACCATCCGCCTCTTGCCGGGAGTCCTCGGAAACGCCGATTCGTCGCACTACGAGAGTTTTGGCGCCGCCGGGCTGGCACCGGCTCCGGATGAGCCAGGGGGCACCGTAGCACCCCTCGCCGTCGCGCCCTCTGGCGGTTTACTGGACTATCCGCACTACACCCGGCCTGCCAGCTTTCGAGACCTGAACATACCCGAAGTTCTGACTGGGGGGGATCATCGCGCCATCCGTGAGTGGCGCCGCGAACGCGCGCTTGCCAAAACTCTGCGGAACCGTCCGGACTTGCTGGAAGCTGCCGAATTGACCGAAGCGGACCGCCGCACACTCACCCGGCTGCGGTCGAACTAAATGGCTCCAGGACTTTTCGCAGGACGTCATGCTTCAGCACTCGATATGGGAGGCGCCGGAAGGGCGACTAATTTATTTTTCGGAGATTTTCGGTGCAGCGCCACTATTCGACGGTGGCAAGGTCACGATCACTTCACCGGGGCGCGTGTAGTGAAGGTCTTCCCGGGCCTGGTGTTCGATCGAGTTCGGATCACTCGTCAGGCGGTCGACATGGCCCTGCAGACGGCTGTTCTCCTCTTGCAGGCTTCGGCTCTCCTGCTGAAGATCGTGCAGGTCACTTTTCTTGTTGCGAAAGGCGGTCAACCCGTTCTGCCCGAAAACAACATGGAAGCCAAGCAGGATCGCGAGCACGGCGGCCACGCCCGTGGCAATCTTGCGCCGCATGCCGTACAGCCGATCCCGTAACCGCGACAGATGCACGGCAACGCGAGCGCGGCGCGAAACTATCCGATTGCCAGCGGCCATATTGTCAGCACACATCATCCGTCCGAAGGTTGCAAGAGGCATGTTCGCCAGATGTACCTTACCCGATAACCTTCCGCAAAGGGCCAAAGAACAGCACGATCTGAGCCGGCCGGCGCGAATCTGATGTGCCAACACCGATTTTGACGGCTCCCCCAAAGAGCATGACGCATCTTCGGCGCGCTGCTACCCTGCTTTCGAGATGGATGCGGCCTTTCTGGTCTTCCTGTTGATCGTGAGCGTGCTGGGCGTACTTGCCTGGAAGTTCCTGCTGCATCGGCGCGTCTGGCTGCCGCGATTGACCCGGGGCAGCCCCAACACCTCGCCCACGGTCGATCCAGCCGGTCCAGTTCAGGCTGCACCTGCGCCTCGAAATCCAAAGCAGGGCCGTCATCCACGTCTCGACTTGGCGATGGGCTTTGTTCCAGCGGTCCAGCAACGGCAGGCATCGTTGCACTCGTATCATCACGAAGCCGGCCCCGCATTGGCAGACCGCCCGGATCGTGTCTACGCCGAGGACGACATGGGTGATCTTTCCGATCCTGAAGCTGGCCGTGCGGTGCGACACCCGGCGTACTCCGGCGGTAGCCGCAATCTTTCACGCCCCTGGCCGTAGGGAAACAGCTCCTGTGCTGTGTGTGGCAATCGTATTCAGTCGTGCTCGCATACAATTTAGAAGGTCTCGCCAGCCGCGAGTGGAGTTCCCATGGCTCTGTCCCAAGCCAAGATTCTTGCCGGGCCGTTCAGCCCGGTTCAGCCGCGATCCGTAGCCGCTAACCTGCTCTACAGTGCAGCTCTGGCCCTTCTGGGCACGGTCGCCATTGCTGCGGCGGCTCATGTGGCTATACCTTTGCCGTTCACCGCTGTTCCGTTCACCCTGCAGCCGCTCGCCGTGTTGTTGGTGGGGCTCTTGTTCGGTCCGGCGCTGGGCTTCTCCACGCTTTGCCTTTATCTGGCGGAGGGCGCGGCTGGCATGCCGGTTTTTCAGCCGCACGGTCCGGGCGGTCTGCTGCAGCTTGCCGGCCCAACAGGCGGCTTTCTTGTCGCTTATCCGTTCGTCGCGGGCTTGGCAGGCCTCCTCTACCGTAAGCTGCGGGTGCGCTCACGGTATCTCGCCGCCTTTACAGGTGCGGCGTTGGCGACGCTGCTGCTTTTTCTCATCGGTGCGGTTCGCTTTAGCGGCTTCTTTCACCTGGGGCTCTATGCCACGCTCATGGGTTCTGTCATTCCGTTTCTGCCGGGCGAGTTTGTAAAAGTGCTGGCTGCCGCGGGCATCGCTTCCGCCTGGCACCACCGCGCGCGCCCCTCACGCTGAACCGTGCACGCCGTGGATTGCGTCTAACAACCATACATTTACGAGGGATCCGCCACATGAGTGCCACCGCCGCTGAAGTCCAGGAAATCAAGATTGCCCATAGCCCCGATTCCGATGATGCCTTCATGTTTTACGGACTGGCGACGAATAAAGTCCGCAAACCCGGCTTTAAGTTCACCCATGTGCTCACGGACATTGAAACGCTGAACCAGCGTGCGATCCACGATCCGTATTACGACGTGACCGCGATTTCGTTCCATGCCTACCCCTACCTGCAGGACAACTACTCGCTGATGGCGTGTGGCGGTTCCGTCGGAGACGGTTACGGTCCCATGATCGTCTCGCCAAAGCGCTTCACCACCGACGAGATCAAGAAGATAAAGATCGCTGTTCCAGGAACGCTCACCACCGCTTATCTGACCCTCAAGCTCTTTGCGCCCGAGGTAGAGACCGTCACCGTCCCTTTCGACCAGATCATTCCCGCAGTGCTGAATGGCGAGTATGAGGCCGGTCTAATCATCCACGAGGGCCAGCTCACTTATGCGACCAGCGGTCTCCATAAAATCCTGGATATGGGACAGTGGTGGCGCGAACTGACCGGCTTGCCGCTGCCCTTAGGCGGCAACGCGATCCGGCGTTCGCTTGGGCCAGAAGTCATGCGCATCACCACGCAAGCGCTGCGCGAATCGATTCAGCACGCGATGGACAACCGCAGTGAGGCTCTGGAGTACGCGATGCAGTTTGCCCGCGACCTTGACACGTCTCTGGCCAACCGCTTTGTGGGCATGTACGTGAATGAGCGAACACTGAACTACGGCGACGACGGCCGTGAGGCCATTCGCAAGTTGCTGGAGATGGGCTACGATCGCGGCGTCATTCCCGTTCAGGCCAAGGTAGATTTCATCGACTGACGTTAGTGGATCAAGAACCCGGGTGCCCCACCTTCGCAAAGCTAAGGTGGGTTTCCTTTTGGTCTGCAAGTCTGCTAGCACCGGGTTCCTACCTCAATCACAAAGAACGCGATAGAGATGGGGCCATCCGCTTCCTGCTCACAGCGCGCTCAGCGGCGCATAGACGCGTAGTTAGGCCGCGACTTTCGTTAGGGCTTGCCGTAGCGTTTCGGCTGCGCTCTCCGGCGTGATATCCCGCTGCGGCGAGCCCAGCAGCTCAAAGCCGACCATGAATTTACGCACCGTCGCCGACCGCAGCAGCGGCGGATAGAAGTGCAAATGCAACGTCCATCCCGCATGTGACTCGCCATCCGTTGGCCGGCTGTGCAGTCCCATCGAATACGGGAACGATACATCGAAGACCTGATCGTAAAGAGACGTCAGCTGCTTGAGAGTCGCAGCCAGACCGTCGCGTTCGGCATCATTCAATTCCTCGAGCGAGGCGACCTGGCGAGTGGGCAGAACCAGAGTCTCAAAAGGCCAAACGGCCCAGTACGGAACCAACACCGTCCACGTGCTGTTTTCAAAAACGATGCGCTCTTTCAGTTTCCGCTCGAGCGCAAGATAATCCTGCAGCATGGTTGTGCCGTGGTCTTGCAGGTAGGCCTGCTGGTTGGTGGTTTCCAACGCAGGCTCATTCGGAATCGTGGCGCTTGCCCATATCTGGCCATGCGGATGCGGATTGCTGGCACCCATCATGGCGCCGCGGTTTTCAAAGATCTGCACGTAGCGGATGTCACCGCGCCCGCCAAGCTCAACCTGCTGCTCCGTCCATGTGTCCACCACGGTACGAATGTCGGCGACGTCCATCTTGGCCAGGGTGAGATCATGCCGGGGTGAAAAGCAGATGACCCGGCAAATGCCGCTTTCAGCCTCCGCACGCAGCAGGCCGGCATCCCCTTCGTCGTAGTGGAAGCTCGGCACATCCGGCTTGAGGGCTGCGAAATCATTCTCAAAGACGAATGTATGGGTATACTTCGGGGTGCTTGCGCCGCCAGCGCGCTCATTGCCTGGACACAGATAGCAGGTGGGATCGTACTGCAGAGCCGCGGGTGTGGCCGGCATTTCCGTCTGGCCCTGCCAGGGCCGCTGCGTCCTGTGCGGTGAGACCAGCACCCAGTCTCCTCGCAGGGGATTCCAGCGCCGGTGAGGGTAGCTTTTGAGCTGCTGTGCCAGATCGCCAGTGCCGTTCATCCCTGCTCCTTAAGCTTTTTTGTTCGTGCCACGGCACCATCCACCGCTTCACAGATAAAGGCGTCGGCATCGATGGCGTACCGCTGACGGTAGGCCGAACACACGGCTTCCACAAAGCTTTGGGCAGCATCCTCTTCCACCAGGTTCACCGTGCAGCCGCCAAAGCCGCCTCCCGTGATTCTTGCGCCGATGCAGCCCGGTGTCGCCGCCGCGATCTCCACCAGCGCATCCACCTCCGGGCAGCTTGCGGCAAAATCGTCGCGAAAGCTGATGTGCGCGGCGTGCAAGAGCTCGCCAATGCGCTTTCGGTCGCCGGCCGCCAGCGCCAGCTTCATCTGCTGCACACGTGCGTTCTCCGTAATGATGTGGCGGCAACGCAGGAAGGCAGCCTGGTCCATGCTGCCACGGGCCGCTTCCAGGTCCGGCAGCGTGGCGTCACGCAGCAGCTGGATCCCTGGCTTCACCGCGCGCAAGGCGGCCTGGCCGCGCTCCACCTCACCTCGCCGATCACCATACTCTCCCGTCGCATTGGAATGCTGCACCATCGAGTTAACCACGATGATCTTTGTCCGCTCCGGCAGAGGCAGCAGCTCGTACTCAAGTGAGCGGCAGTCCAGCAGCAACGCCCGTTGCGCCTGGGCATTGGTGATCACGAATTGGTCCATGATGCCGCATGATGCGCCGACGAAGTCGTTCTCAGCGCGGCGGCAAAGTGTGGCAATCACCTCACCCGGCAGCTCGTGGGCCGCTAAATGAAGCAGAGCCATGGCCGTCGCAACTTCGACCGATGCCGAACTGCTTAGGCCCGCACCAAGCGGAACATCCCCGCCCAGGGTGAGTGAAAATCCGGGCACATGCACGTCTTCCAGCCCCAGCGACCAGGCCACACCAAGGGGATAACTGCTCCACTCTCCCGGATGATGATTCTTCACAGGGGGCAGAGGCTCCTCTACCATTTCGCCATCAAAGTTCGCGGAAAGGATGCGAGCTACCGGTTCCGAGAGGGGCGAGACAACCGCGACAGTTTCAAAGTCAATCGCCATCGGCAACACAAATCCACCGGTGTAGTCGGTGTGTTCCCCGATCAGGTTGACGCGTGCGGGTGCGGCAAACACCTCGCCGGCAGTTCCAAACCGTTGCTCGTGCTGCGATTGAAGTGCATCGACCTGCTGCTGCGTCAAGCTCATCCTCCCTTGCTGCAATCAGCAGTCTACGCGAAGGATGTTACCGCTTGCAGGAAAGTGAAGAAACGCGCCCTGCGGTATGCACTTCGCCGAGAGAAGCCCGGCCTTCTGGAGGCTGTGCGGGAAATCAAATTCAGGTCACAGGTGCTGCGCGTTTCCGCTGTTTTGGACCATCCAGAGTGATCGCGGCTGCAGCGCTGCGCAATAGCGAAGAAGCTGGTGCGCCCGGGAGGATTCGAACCTCCAGAGCTTCGCGCTGTTCAGAATTGGTGCGCCCGGAAGGATTCGAACCTCCGACCTACTGGTTCGAAGCCAGTTGCTCTATCCAGCTGAGCTACGAGCGCAGATGTTGCAGCCGCGAAGGGAAATTGGTGCACCCGGAAGGATTCGAACCTCCGACCTATTGGTTCGTAGCCAATTGCTCTATCCAGCTGAGCTACGGGTGCACGCGGCGTGGCGCCTGGCAGCGCCCAACTCCGTAAGAATATCAAGGGTGACCAAGCATCGCAAGCTATGCAGCCGGCAATGGTTCGTCCGGCACGATCTCTGCCGCAATCTCGTGAGCCAGATCCAGGCCCGCGCGCCGCAATAATTGCCGGATACCCTCATCTGTCAGCCGTGTGGCGTCATACTCAATCCGAACGGTGCGGGCGCGCTCATCCAGTGCCAGACGCCGTATGCCGTAGACCTCACGCAGGCTGTTCAGGGCGAGCACGGAGCTTTCGCGGGGCGGGGCAAGGTACCGGTACGTTACATCCAGTTGCGTCACAGCGCGATGATAGCAGTTGGCCGGCAACCAGATTCAAGTACGGTCTGGATGACTATCGTTGGCCCCACTTCAGCTTGGATCGCAGCACATTGAACAAGCCATGCTGGCCCAGGCGCACCAGCTTTACGGTATACGGCGAACGCCGGCAATGGATGTGATCGCCCAGCTTCAGCTCCACGGCTTCCTGTCCGTCAATCGTAAGGAACGTCTGGTCGGCAATGCCTTCCACATGCAGCATGATCTCGGAGTCCCCCGGCACCACGATGGGACGGATCGTTAAAAGGTGAGGACAGATGGGGGTCACAATGGTGGCGTTAACGTTGGCCATCACGATCGGGCCGTTAGCGGCAAGGTTGTAGGCGGTGGAACCGGTCGGCGTGGAGACGATTACGCCGTCCGCTCGAAACTTTGCGACCATCTCGCCGTCAAGCTCGACGACGTACTCACCAATCCGCGCGATGGCGCCCTTCGAAAGCACCACATCGTTCAGCACGTCCCACTGCTGGGCAGAGGCTCCGTCCCGCTGCAGTGTCACGGTTAGCATGCCGCGCACATCCAGGTCGCAACATCCGTCGCACCAGCCCTCCAGCGTGCGGTAAAGCTCACTGAGCGGCACCTCGGTCAGGAAACCGAGAGAGCCAAGATTGACGCTCAGGATCGGTGTGTTCGTGCGGGCAAAGGCACGCGCTGCTGACAGCAGCGTGCCATCGCCGCCCAGCACGATTACCAGATCCGGAGCGGTGGCTGGCAACTGCTCACGCTCCGTCCAGGTCTCCAGATTCAGGTATCCCGCGCTCGTCTTGTCCAGCACAGACGCGAAGCCATGCTCCCCCAGCCATTGCTGCAGTTCCGTCAGGATCGATTGCAGTTCCGGCTTCTGCGGCTTGGAGACGATGGCAACTTTGGGCATGTGGCAAGTGTAACGGCTGACCTCCGCGGCCACCCAACAGGTAACCGGATTGTCGCGCCCGCCGCTCAGCTTATGGCAAAGCGGGCATGCAGCAGGAACTCACGGTTCCCTTCCGCTCCCGTGATGGGCGACTCAGCCGTATCCAGTGTGGCGCCGCCGAGCTGCACAACCGCGCTTTTTACTCTTTCCACTGCGAGGGCATGCGCCTCCGGGTCGCGCACAATGCCGCCCTTACCTACCCACTCGCGGCCTGCTTCGAATTGCGGCTTCACCAGCACCACCGCATCGCCGGACCATGTCAAATCCGGTTCAGAGAGCGCTCCAATGACGGCCGGCAGCACCAGCGTCGCAGAAATGAATGACACATCCATGCAGAAGAAACTGGGACAGGCAATGGAGTCCACACCTGCAAGCTGTCGTACCTCCCTCAGCAGCGATGCCGGTTGGAGGTGGCGCGCGTTGCAGCGCTCCAGCAAGCGCAACCGGGGGTCGTCGCGGAGCGGTACCGCCATCTGGCCGTAGCCGGTATCGACCGCGACGACGCCCGCCGCGCCGCGCTGCAGCATGCAATCGGAAAATCCTCCCGTTGAAGCTCCAATGTCAACACACCAACGGTCTTTCAGGCCGATGGCCCACCGATCCAGCGCGCCCTGCAGCTTGAGCCCGCCGCGGCTTACATAGGGCATGTCGTCGCCGAGGATGCGGATAACGGCATCTTGCCCAACCGGAGCGCCCGCCTTGGAAAGTTTTTGCTCATTCACCAGAACGCGTCCGGCCAGAATCAGACCCTGCGCACGTTCGCGTGACAGGACAAGTCCACGCTCTACCAGCAGCTTGTCGAGCCGTTGCGTCATGCTTCTATCGTCGCACTGGCCCAGCGCTTGCCGGGTGTGACTTGCGGCGCGGCACGCCGCTCGCGGTACACTCAGGTGCATTCACCCGGCACGCGGCCCGATGATGATGGTTGCACTCAACCCATCTCGTTACGTAAGCCGACGGTATCAAACGGTATGGAAGAAGCAGAACTGTCCTTTCGCAGACTCGCACCCCGCCCCCATTCAGAGGCTGCCGCTGCGCGTCTCTCCAACAGGGACAATGGGAAGGCTGCGCCGACGGCCAGTCTGGCCACCACGGAAGACAGTGTGCTGCTCGCGCTGATTGGCCAGGGTGACGAAAATGCGCTGGCGGCTATCTTCGATCGATATTCCCGCGCCGTGTACTCTGTCGCGCTGCGCGTGCTGCGAGATCCGGCCGCGGCGGAGGACGTGTTGCAGGAAGTCCTGATGCAGGTCTGGCGCAAACCCGAGGCGCTTATCGCGAATCGCGGAGCTCTCGGCGCCTGGCTGGCCGTGGCGTCACGCGACCGCTCCATGGATGCGCTTTACCGGCGCAAAGCTTCTGACTCCGTGGAGGATTTGGTGATCACCTCTTCAGAGAATCTTTCCGTCGACGCGCAACGCACCCGCATGATGGAACGCGCGAAATCCATCATCAGCAGCCTGCCCATGGAGCAGCGAAAATCGCTGGAGATGGCCTTCTTCGATGGACTCACGCACGCCGAGATCGCGGAGACAACAGGCGACCCGGCGTCCACCGTAAAGTCGCGTCTGCGGACAGCCCTGCTTGTGCTGAGGAAGGCGATGCAATCGTGAACGAACGCCCTGGCGGCGGCCAGGCCAACCCGCCCATCACCGCGGAAGACCTCACCCTGCATGCCCTTGCCCTGCTGCCGGCGGAGGACAACGCCCGCATGGATGCTTTGTTGCGCTCTTCCCGGCAGGCGCGGGAAGAACTCGCGCTCATTCGTGGTGATCTGGCGGTGTTTGCGCTGGCGACGCCACAGCACACGCCGCCCGCACTGACACGCCAACGCCTGATGAAACAGGTCGCGCGCGAGCGGCGTACCGTGCCCATCCCCATGTCGATCCCTGAGGACGAGCCGTTTACCCCCGACCCGCCGCGCTACGCCATCGATGAACCCCTACAGCGCAGCTCGGATCGTCCCGCAGCTGCGGTGAGGCCGTCGCGCATGGCCGCATCGCCAGAGTTCCCGCCCTCCGCCGACGACCCTTTTGAAGCAGCAGCACTACCGGCAGCGCCTCCGTCCCGCACGGCCACCATGTTCGAGCAGTATTTTTCCGGAGAGCAGACTGTTGGCGATCCGGTGCCAGCCCGCGGTGCGAATCGGCAGCCAGCGGCACAACCGTCCAACCAGATACAAAGCCGTCCAAGAGAAGTCTTTCCGGAAGATTCTCCAGAGGACCGCTATGTGCCGGCCCGCGCCTTTACCTTCACTTCGTTTGGAGAGCCGGAGTCAGAAGCAAAGGGAGGACGGGGCGTTTCTCTGTTTACCTGGAGCGGCTGGGCAGCGGCTGTCGCGTTGGGTGTGGTTGCTCTGGTTTTTGTCCGCCAGAACTACAGTCTGCAGCAAAAGGCCGAGTCGCAATCCGCGGCACTGGCCCAGAGCGCCGGCAATGCGCAGCGCGCCGAAGTTGTTCTGCAGACGCTCTCTTCCAGCGCGGCGCAACGCTTTGTGCTCAATGGGCCAGACGCTGCTGCCGCACCGGGTGCGAGCGTCACCTACCTGCCGGAGCATGGGTCTCTCGTCTTCCAGGGTAGCCATTTGGAAGCTTTGCCTCCTTACAAAACCTATGAGCTTTGGCTGATTCCCGTGGGCCAGGGCCGGCAGCCCATGCCAGCGGGCACGTTCAAGCCGGATGCGCACGGATTCGCCATCATCGTGCTGCCATCTCTGCCACCGGGGACCATTGCTGGTAATTTCGGAGTCACAATCGAGGAAACGGATGGTGCTTCAGCGCCGACACTGCCGATTCTGCTGATTGGGCAGCAGCCGCAAGCTACTGCCCCGTAACGCGAATCGCGACGCCATTGCCTTGCAGAGGTACCGTGGTAAGCACCATGTCCGTATCCGTCCGGATCACCGTGGCCACCTGAGTATTGCTGGCCGTCACGTAAATCTTGCCCGTGGGGCTGCCGCCAGTTGCGGCGATCCAGTTCAGCTTGCCGCCCACCTGGATGGTCGATGTGGCCACCATGCGCTGCAAGTCGATCACCGTTACTGTGCCGTCGTCGCTGTTGGCAACGTAGGCCTTGCTCTGGTCTTGCAAAACGGCAACCTGGATCGGGTTGCGCCCGACCGGTATGGTCGACAGCACGGTGCCAAAGCCTGCGGCGTCAATCGGATTGTTGACATCGCAGTTGGCGTTGCTGCCCACCGTTGAACTAGAGCAAAGCGGGATGTTGATGATGCTGACCGATCCCGCATTCGTGCCATCGCCCTGGTTCAGAACGACGAGCTCGTTCGTGGCAATATCGACATCCGCCCAAACCGGATGCTGGCCCACCTGGACACGCGGCACCGTATCCAACGCATTTGTCTGCACGTTGATGACGGAAACAGTTCCGTTGCTGCCGCTGTTTGCATCGCCGTTGCTATTCAGCACAAAGGCGCGCCGCGCATCGTTGTTTACCACTCCGTAAATTGGATTATTGCCGACGGTAATCACGTTGGAGATCGCGTTGGTCGTCGAGTTCTCCACGCCGGTGGCGGTGCCGGGGGTAGTGCTTGAGGTGCCCTGGCTCAACACGTAAACGCGAGCCGCCGTGGCCGACCCCACCACGTACTGCGGATTTACCGCCACGGGGAACTCCTGCCGGATGGTGGGCGGCGAACCGGCGCTCAGCGCTGCTACACGGGCAGTTCCCTGTTCCACGATGTACAGCCCGTTCGTGAGTGCCTGCGCGCTCGATGGTCCGGAGCCGGCCGGAACAGTCGTTTGCGTCACATTGCGGGTGATGAACGTCGGCGTGTTGTTGCTGTTCTGGGAAGCGGTGAAAGCTTCAACCAGCCCTGTACCGAGCTGTCTGGCACCCGTCGCATCGGCGTAGGGACCATGAAGCACATACGCCTGGCTGGAGGTGTCCATCGCCAGATATGTTGGGAGCGGTGCCGTGTTCAACGTGCCGACGACGGAATCACCGGAAAAGTTGATCAGCGTGGCCACACCAGGCTGTCCATTGCCCGGATCAGCCAAGGCGAGCGCGTACTTCGTGGGCTGCGAAGAAGGGCCAACCGGATTGATCGCGCTGACCACGGGCCGGTAGGAATTTCCGCAGCCCGCCAGGACGCACGCTAGAGACATGCCGGCACCGGCCACCGCCAATTTCACGAAGAAATCAGGCCGGGCATACACGCCGGAAAGGTCCTGCTGTGCTGAGTCCTGCTGTGCTGACCGTTGCTGAGATGAATGCTTGTGTACTGCCGATTGCAAATGCCGCTCCCGCGCCGCGCTGCCTGCGCCCGCTGTCTTCCTTGACGGATCCATTTCATTGTATAAGACCGCAACCGCACAGCTGCCGGGGCGGTCAGAGCTCTTCTTTGCCTTCAAGCCAGCGGTGCAGAAAGCTCCACTGCAGGTGTAGACGCAGCGCGGTGTAACTTAGCACCTCATGCGCGATGCGCCGGGCCCGATCCCACCGGGAGATATTGCCGAAGCTGCCACGAGGCGAGGTAAAGACCGGCAAACCCTGATCGCGGCAGAGCTCGGCGATGCGGAACAGGTGGGTGGGGTCACTGACGGCGACCACGTTGCGAAAGCCACGCTCGCGCGCAATCTCGGCCAGCCGCTCTGCCTGCTGTTCGGTATCCACCGACTCGGTTTCGGCGATGATGTGGTCGAAAGGAATGCCCCGCGCCAACAGATAATCTCGCCCGACGCTGCCCTCGGTTTGCGTCGATTGGTCATCCGCGCTGCCGCCGAGCGTGACGACCATGGCTGCGATGTGCCGCTGGTAAAGCGAAACCGCGTGATCCAGCCGGGCGTGATACACGGGCGACGGATGTCCACGGTATTGCGCCGCTCCAAAGACCGCAATCGCGTCAGCCGGCTGCGCGTCATCGTGAGAGGCTACCGTCTCGATCTGATCTAAAACGTAAAAAAACCAAATGACGGCCAGCAGCATGACAGCGAAGGCTAGCCACAGGACAGGGTGCCGTCGCCGGCGCTCTCGGTAGCTGGACCTTTGTCGGCTCATGTCTTTTCGAATAGGTGCTTCAGCGCTGCAAAGCGAGAGCGATCTCGTGCGTAGGGATTGCCCCCTCTCGCAGGATCATCCACGAATTGCCGCCGCCGCTCAAGTCCACAATGGTGGTAGGCACTGACCGTGCGGTGGGCCCACCGTCCACGATGAGCGGTATCTGCCCGCCGAGTTGCTCGCGCACACAGCCGGCCCAGGTGCATTCCGGCAGGCCACGCAGGTTGGCACTGGTGGCGGTAATCGGAAGACCAAGCTGCTGCACGACGGCCCTCGGTATGGCCGCCTCCGGCACACGCAGGGCGACGTTCCCCGTGTGGGCGGTCACACGCAGGGGCAGCCGCGAACCTGCCTTGACGATAATGGTGAGAGGACCGGGCCAGAACTTCTCCGCAAGCCGGTCAAAGGCGCTGTCGATGTCACGCGCCAGCTCATAGGCATGCGCCGTGCTGGCCACCAGCAGGCTCAGCGGCTTGTGCCTGGAACGGGTCTTGATCTCGTAAATCTGTTCCACCGCGTGCAGGTTCACGGGGTCCACTGCCAAGCCGTAAAACGTGTCAGTGGGCAGCGCGGCCACGCGGCCCGCACTCAGGTGATTCGCGACGTAGCGCACAAGCTCCGGCTCGGGTTCGTCGGGATGGATGCGCAACACTTCCGCGGTCATGCAGTCTCCAGTTTTTTTGACGGTGCACCGCGGCTGAAGCCGTGGAACTGTCAAAATCGCAGCGTAGCACAACGCGTCCTCTCCGGGTGCTGGCCGGTTAAAATCCGCAGTGTGCCGTCCCGTTCGCCACTCTTGATCACAAGCCGCCAAAACGCGCGTGTCCGTGCGTTGCGTGCTGCGTTCGCGGCGCGGAGGCACGAAGAAATCGTCGCGATTGAGGGTGATCACCTGCTTCGGGAAGCCTTCCGAAGCGGTCTTGCCATCGAAAGCGTTTTCCTGCGCGAGGACCGCACGGCCATTGCTAGCGACTTTCCGGAGGAAACCGACATCGTTCTGCTGTCGCATGAGGTTTTCGACAGCGCCGCCGTCACCGAAAATTCGCAAGGGGTGGCTGCGCTGGTACGCCGGCCAGAGAGCCGCTATCTGCCGCAACAGGGCGACCTGGTGCTCATGGCGGCGGGCCTGCAGGATCCGGGAAATCTGGGAACGCTGATCCGCTCAGCCGAGGCCTTTGGCGCGGCCGCCGTCATCCTGACCGAAAGCACCGTGGATGCCTGGAACGCGAAGTCACTCCGCGCCTCCGCCGGTTCCGTCTTCCGTGTGCCGCTGCCGCGCTGGACCGACGCCCTGCGCCTGTCACTGCGGCAAAATGGCATCCGCCTGCTCGCCGCCGTTCCCGCCTCCGCCCCTTCGTCCACTCATGCCACACCCGCGCACCTTACCGACCTGCGCAGTGGCTGCGCCCTAATGATCGGCAACGAAGGCGCAGGCCTCTCCCCGGAGCTGCTCGCCCTCGCCGACGCCCGCATCACCCTCACCATGCCCGGCCCCACGGAGAGCCTGAACGCTGCCGTCGCCGGCTCCCTGCTGCTCTATGAAGCCGCGCAGCAGAGGCAGCGTGAGCGCGCAGAAGGCTGATCCATTTGGAAACCAGCGACCGCTTACCTCCCATAATCAATCCCGAAAAGCGCGTGACGGAGACAGCGACAACAACGGCTGACAAGCAGGCTGGAAGGTTTAGATGAAGGGCCAGTCCAATGGACGGGCCCTTCATTTCTCCCAGACTTACCAGCGCTCGGAATCCTGCTTAGGAACGTTGCCCACCAGTTTGCTAGGGACTCCGTTCACGGTCGTTCCGGCATGGGCAAAATTTGGAGACAGATTTGCATTAAAGTCGGCTGGGAAGTTAAGCGTCGGCTTAGACACTGCATCCAGTTTGCGGACCTGCTCCGTGGTCAGCTGCAGGTCGAGTGCCTTCAAATTGGCATCGAGATGCTCAACCGTACGTGCACCCAGCACAGTGGATGCAACACCAGGGCGGCTCTGCAACCAAGCCAACGCCACGGTGGGAATATCGCTGTTCACTTCCGCGGCAACCTCCTGAACTGCATCGATCATGCCCAACTGTTTCTCACCAAGATCGCCAACGAAGGTTCCACGGTACCCCTGCATCTTCTGGCCATTTGTGCGCGTATATTTACCGGACAGCGCACCCATCTTCAGCGGGCTCCACGGCAGAACTCCCAGCCCAAGTTCTTGGGCCATTGGCACAAGCTCCCCTTCCACGGTGCGCTCCATGAGGGAATACTCGACTTGAAGGGCAATCAGCGGAGCCCAGCCACGAAAATGTGCGATCGTTTGTGCCTGAGCGACCTTCCACGCGGGCGCGTCAGAGAAGCCGAGATAGCGCACCTTGCCCGCAGTCACAAGATCGTCGAGCGCACGCATTGTCTCGTCAATTGGCGTGAACCTGTCCCAGTTATGCAGGTAGTACAGGTCGATGTAGTCGGTCTGAAGGCGCCGCAGGGACTCTTCACACTGAGCGACGATCGCTTTGCGTCCTGCACCTCCCCCGTTGGGATCGCCTGCGAAAAGATTGAAGAAGAATTTGGTCGCGAGAACCACGCGCTCCCTCCTGCCCTTTGTCTGCGCGAAGTAATCGCCAATGATCCTTTCGGAATGCCCGCGCGTGTAGCTATTCGCGGTGTCTATGAAGTTTCCACCCTCTTCCAGATAACGAGACAGTACTGCTTCGGATTCGGCTACGTCTGAACCCCAGCCAAGGTCATTGCCAAAGGTCATTCCACCCAGGCAGAAAGGGCTGACGCGTAATCCAGAGCGGCCCAGGGTTATGTACTCGTTCAAAGGCATGACAAATTCCTCCTGCAGCACTAGATGGCAGTCCATCGCCACGCACACCATGCATTGTTAGGATGCAGGTCATGATTTCTGTGCATTTGCGCGGGATTGACTTGAATCTCTTGGTTCCACTCCATGCACTGCTCGAAGAGCGCAACGTGACCCGCGCGGCCGGGCGTGTCCACCTGACGCAATCCGCCATGAGCCGAACTTTAGAACGCCTCCGCGACACACTTCAGGATGATCTCCTGGTGCGCGCAGCGGGTAAATACGAACTGACACCGCGCGCAGCGGATCTGCTGAAAGAGCTAAACCTGCTACTACCCCGGTTAGAGCAATTTTGGTCCGGGGACACATTTTCCCCCGCTCGCGCACAAGGGCCGATCCGGCTGGCCATGACGGACTATGCCGCCACGGTGATTCTGCCTCACCTGATAGCCGCGTGCCAATGCCAGGCGCCGGGAGTGTCAATAGAGGTGACACCCTGGCATGAGCGATCGTATGAGGACCTGACTGCCGCAAAGATCGATCTTGTATTCAGTCCACTAGCGGTCCCACCAACGTTCCGCATTGAGCCGCTCTTCCAGGAGCGTTTCGTCTGCCTTTCCGGAAAGCGCTTGGCAGCGGGCAGAAAATCTCTCAGCTTGGCGCGCTATCTGGATTGCCATCACCTTTCTGTGGAAACAGAGCCGAACCAGCAAAATCTGATTGACCGTGCGCTCGCCGAAGTCGGACACAGGCGAACCGTCTTGCTGCGCCTGCCTTTTTTATTGCCGGCGCTTCAGGTTCTATTGCATTCGGATCTCCTTCTAACGACTCCTCTTCGATTGGCTCGTACGCTGAGCAAAGAAAATACTCTGTACGTGGCACAAGCACCTCCTGAACTGCCGACCTTCCAATACAGCAGCGTTTGGCATGCTCGGCTTGAAAGGGAGCCACTCCAAGCTTGGTTTCGTGCCCTTGTAGTTCAGACTTGCATGCAGCATATTGCACACAAGGTTTAATGCCTGGAAGTCGGCTCATGGCAAGTCACTTCCACAAAGCCATCGAACAAGGCGGCCCGCATTTGCGACACTCTCTCCATGGGCCTTTTCGCGCCGGACCTCCCGCAAGCCGCTACCGCTCACATGCGCGCCGCACCGCTGGCGGAGCGGATGCGGCCGCGCACGCTGGCGGATTACGCCGGCCAGCAGCATTTGCTCGGTGAAGGCAAGCCGCTGCGCCTGGCCATTGAGCGTGACGAGCCGGGGTCGATGATCTTCTGGGGGCCGCCCGGCACTGGCAAAACGACGCTGGCCAAGATCGTCGCCGCGACTACGCATGCCAGCTTCATCGAGTTCTCCGCCGTCACCAGCGGCATCAAGGAAATCAAGCAGGTGATGGTCGATGCGGAGCGCGCCGCTGCCATGGGCACGCGCACCATCCTGTTCATTGACGAAATTCACCGCTTCAACCGCGCCCAGCAGGATGCCTTTCTGCCCTATGTGGAACGTGGTGCATTGCGGCTCATCGGTGCGACGACGGAGAACCCGTCCTTTGAAATCAACGGCGCGCTGCTCTCGCGCTGCCGCGTGTACGTGCTGCAACCACTCACCGAGCCGCAGATTGTCACATTGCTGCGGCGGGCTTTGCAGGACGCTGAGCATGGCCTCGGCTCACTCAACCTGCAAGCCGACGAGGACGCACTGCTCACAATGGCCAGCTTCGCCAGCGGAGATGCGCGCTATGCTTTGAACGCGCTCGAATCCGCGGCGGCATTGCTGCGCGGCCGTGGCGAGCCTCTGCTCACGAGGGAGATCGCGGCGGAGGCCCTGCAGCAGCGCGTTTTGCTCTATGACAAAAGCGGCGAGCAGCACTATGACCTGATCTCCGCCCTGCACAAATCCGTGCGCAACTCCGACGCGGATGCCGCGCTCTACTGGCTGCGCCGCATGCTGGCCGCAGGGGAAGACGCCAACTACGTCGCGCGCCGGCTCATCCGCATGGCGGTGGAGGACATTGGCCTGGCCGCGCCGGAAGCTCTGAACCTCTGCCTCTCCGCGCAGCAGGCCATGCACCTGCTGGGCTCACCAGAGGGCGAACTCGCGCTGGCACAGGCGACGGTGTATCTGGCGCTTGCGCCCAAGTCGAACGCGGTCTATGCGGCCTGGAACGCCGTCACCGCCGATGTGGAGGCGACCGCCGCCGACCCGGTGCCACTGCACCTGCGAAACGCGCCAACGCGCCTGATGAAGGAGCTGGACTACGGCAAGGGCTACCAGTACGCTCACGATCTGGAGGGGAAGGTCACGGCGATGGAATGCCTGCCCTCTGCTCTGGCCGGGCGGCGATACTACCAGCCGACAGGCGAGGGCCGGGAGCGGCAGCTTGCTCAAAGAATAGATGAGGTGCGGCGCCTGCAGGGCCGATGACTGCCACGGCCCCAGCGGCGACGCTGTGAAAAGGCTGCGCTAGCGGGCGGATCTTGCGGGCTTTCGCGCCATCGCATTCACCGGCATCGTCACTGGCACGCCGGATTCCCGCTCCATCCAGCTATCCAGCAGATTCTTTTTGAAGCGCCAGCGATTTCCGAGGCGAAAGGCGGGCACCACGCCCTCTGACGCATACCGGTAGAGTGAATCCGCGCTGATGCCCAGGTAGCTCGCCGCCTGTCGGATATCCATCACCTCACGTGCGGCGCTCTGCGGTACGGCGGTCATGCTGTCCCTCTTCTCACACGTCCCTCGTCCAACTTGTACTCCGTCCCACTTGTACTGCCGTGACCGGCATGGCTGCAAGTCCTTTCCGGCCTCGCGCATGCAGTTGGGAACCCAGGCACGGCGCTACTCCGCTTCCACTCCGGAGTACATATCTTCAATCACGGTTCCATACCGCTCCGCCACCACGCGGCGCTTCAGCTTGACGCTGGGCGTCAGATGCCCGCTCTCCTGCGTCCACTCGTCGGGTACCAGGCGAAAGCGTTTCACTTTCTCCCACGGAGAAAGATCATGATTCACTCGATCGATCTCCTGCTGGAATCGTGCGACAACCCTGGGGTCACGGACCAGTGAGGCACGTTCCCCCGTGGCGATGCCCAGCCCTGCTGCCCACACTTCCAACGCCGGGAAGTTGGGTGAGAGAATCGCCGCGATGTATTTGCGCCGGTCACCCTGCAGAGCCGCATACGCGATCAGCGCGCACACCTTCAACTTGTTTTCAATGGGCTGCGGTGCCACGAACTTGCCACCACTGGTCTTCAGCAGCTCCCGCTTGCGGTCGGTGATGGAGAGGAATCCATTCGCATCGATGTTGCCCACATCACCCGTGCAAAAGAAACCGTCTGGCGTGAAAACGGCGCTGGTCGCCTCTTCTTTTTGCCAGTAGCCCTTGAAGACACTCGGCCCTCGCACCTCCAGCTCGCCGTCCTCTGCAATGCGGCACTCCAGGTTCGGCATCGTTTGGCCAGTCGTTCCCAAGGTGTTTGCGCCGGGCCGGTTCACACTGATCACGGGCGAGGTCTCCGTTAGGCCATAGCCCTCAAAAATGGGGCTGCCCGCATCCGCAAACCAGCGGGAGAGATCGATACCCAGTGGCGCGCCGCCAGCGATGAAGGTATGCACCCGGCCACCAAAAGCCTCACGAATCTTGCTGTAAACGAGCCTGTCGGCGACCCTCCATGTGAGAGCACCCGGCTTCCGGCCATTGGCAACCACCTCGCGATGGGAAGCTCCGGTCTTGATCGCCCAATGAAAAATCTTTGCCTTCATGCCGCCGGCCTTGGCAGACTTCGACTCGACCGACTGCCGCACTCGCTCATAGACGCGCGGCACCGCCACGAAGATCGTGGGATGCACCTGCGCCATGGCCGGCAGCACGCGCTCCGCCCGGCTCACATAGGCGATGGTCACGTTGTAGGCATAGAACAGATAGTCAATGTGCCGCGCGGTCACGTGTGACAGCGGCAGAAAAGAGACGGCGAGATCGTCCGGGGTGAAGTGATAAATGCTCGTTGTCGCCGTCAGATTGGAGGCGATGTTGCCATGCGTCAGCATCACGCCCTTGGCATCGCCCGTAGTGCCGGAGGTATAGATGAGCGTTGCAAGATCTTCGGGCTGCACCTCGGCACGGGAAGCGTCGAAGCCGGCATCGCGCGAGGACGTCTCCTCACCTCGCACGATGTCTTCGAAGTGCTCCACTCCGTCAATCCTGTCCATGGCAACAACAAGCTCGACTCCCGGGATGCCCGCGACTTTCTTGTAAACGTCGGCAGTGGAGACAAAGACGATACGAGCACCGCAGTCCTGAATCTGCTTGGAGACCTGCTCGGGCGCGAGTGTCGGAAACATGGGCGCGTCCGCGGCACCGATGGCCAGGCAGGCAAAGTCGACCACAGCCCATTCCCAGCGGTTCTCCGCCAGCAGCGCGATCCGGTCACCTTTTGCAACACCTTTGCTCCTGAGCCACGCCGCAAGCCGGTGCACGCGCCAGTAGAGTGCATCGGCACTGATCGGCTGCCAGTCGCTTCCCTGCTGGCTCAGGATGACCTGGCCTGTCCCGCGCGAGACGGCCTTTGCAAACACATCGTTCAACGTCAATAACTGCATGCATTCCCCACGACCGGTGGCCTGCTTCGGCGCGCCGCGACATAAAGATGCTACATCCGAAGTGACAGGCTGCTTCTACACCTGCGGTTTCGGCGTGAGTTGCAGAAAGCGTTGGGATGTCTCCCGCCAGTCTGCAAGCAACCGCGCGGCCAATGAGCTTTCGCTCCGGTCGGCATGCTCCTGAACCAACTCCCGCAGCGCCGACTGTGCGTCCAACGTGGCCTCGGAAAAGACAGTTGGTGCCAAGAACTCCTCATGGAATCGGCGCTGACTCAGAACTGTGGAGTCCTCGTCGTAAATCCAGGTGAGACCGCCCGTCATGCCTGCGCCGAAGTTCATGCCGATCGCACCCAGAATGATCGCCACGCCGCCGGTCATGTATTCGCAGCCATGGTCGCCCACGCCTTCCACAACGGTCACTGCGCCGGAGTTGCGCACCGCAAAGCGCTCGCCCGCGCGCCCCGCTGCAAAGAGCTTGCCCCCGGTTGCACCATAAAGGGCGACGTTGCCCAGGATCACGTGCTCGCCGGAGTTACGCGCCGCCAGCCCCCGCGCCCGCAGTACAACCTCCCCGCCGCTTAGGCCCTTGCCCACAAAGTCGTTTGCCTGCCCGGCGAGTTCCAGGTGCATACCCTCAACTGCAAACGCACCGAAGGATTGCCCTGCTGTTCCGGTGAGCCGAAGCGTTATGCTTGGCACAGGCAAAGGCGTCTCAGCCGCTGCTCGCAGCAGGGCGATCTCGCCGGCAATGCGCGCACCAACCGCTCGGTGGCGGTTGGCGATCTCGCTTGCAACCTCAAACGGCTCGCCCGCTTGCACGGCCGCAACCGCCGGCTCCACCCATGGCTCGTCCAACGCCGGCTCAGCTTCGGGCTGTGTATTGCGGGCACCCGCCCACTGCCGTGCACCCGCCGGCAGCGGATCCAGCATGGGCCGCAGGTCCAGGCCGCCATCATGCCGCACCTGCTCCAGCAAATCAGTGCGCCCAACTGCCTGGTGAATACTCTCAAACCCATACCTTGCAAGCAGTTGCTGAAGATCGTTCGCCAACTGCTCGAAGTACCGGACCACATGCTCTGGCTTGCCCCGGAAGCGCGCCCGCAGCTCCGGCCGTTGTGTCGCGATGCCGGTCGGGCAGGTGTTCAAGTGGCACTGCCGCGCCATGTCGCAGCCAATCGTCACCAGCACGGCTGTACCAAAGGCAAATTCGTCCGCGCCCAGCAGCGCGGCCATGAGCACATCTCGTGCCGTCGCCAGGCCTCCATCAGTGCGCAGCCGCACGCGGCCACGCATACCGTTGTGCATCAGCACGCGTTGCGCCTCGGCCAGGCCCAGCTCCCAGGGATTTCCGGCGTACTTAATGCTGGAAAGCGCAGCCGCGCCGGTGCCGCCACCATTGCCCGCAATCACGATGTAATCGGCATAGGCCTTGGCAACGCCCGCTGCAACCGTTCCCACACCGCAGCTCGAAACCAGCTTGACCCCTATGGCGGCACGCCGATTTACCCGCTTCAAGTCATAAATCAGCTGCGCCAGGTCCTCGATCGAGTAAATGTCATGGTGGGGCGGGGGCGAGATGAGCGGGACGCCCGGTTGCGCATGGCGCAGGCGCGCGATCAGCCCGCTGACCTTGTGCCCGGGCAACTGGCCACCCTCGCCCGGCTTGGCTCCCTGCGCCACCTTGATCTCGATCTCTTCGGCGTGCGCCAGGTACTCCGCAGTCACGCCAAAGCGTCCGCTCGCTATCTGCTTGATCTTGTTATTCAGGTGCGTGTGAACCGCGGGCGCCTCTACCAGCGGCTCCGCAACGGCAACACCGCCGGCCGATGGCTTGTTTACGAAGGCGGCTGCCTCCCCCGGCAGCGGTACGCGGCGGTTCCCAGGGTGCGGACGATAGACATCCGAGTCTTCCCCGCCCTCGCCCGTGTTGGACTTAGCGCCAAGCATGTTCATGGCGATCGTCACCGTAGTGTGCGCCTCCGGACTCAGCGAGCCAAGCGACATGGCGCTGGCGGCGAAGCGGCTGAACAGGGATGCCGCAGGGGCACACCGCTCCATAGGAACCTCCGGCCCGGCAGGACGAATCTCCAGCAGATCGCGCAGCGTCGATGGGTCCTTCGGCACGGAGTCGCTGGAAAAGATACGGAACGCCTCGGCGGCATCGGCCGGCATCGGCACGTTGCGCGCGCTGCCCACTACGCTTTGCAGTGCCTTCACGCTGGGCGGTGCCCACGCATGCGGCTCGGCAACCTCCGCGCGGCGGAACTTGATCCAGCCATAATCCGGCAGGTCGGGCTTACCGGCCGCATCCATCCTGGGCGATCCCCACTGCACCCGGATGCCTTCCTCGATCGCATCAAATCCGATACCGCCCAACGGTGCCGGCGTGTTGGGAAAGCAGCGCGCCGCTACCTCGTGGCTCAGGCCCAGAATATCGAACTGGTAAGCGCCACGGTAGCTGTCAACGACGCTGATACCCATCTTCGACATGATCTTTGCCAGACCCGCGTCAAAAGCCTTCAGCATGCGCGTCTCCGGCTCATTGGGTGACGTGCCCTCAGGCGCATTGGCCCGCGCTGTTTCCAGCGCCAGCCATGGGCAGACCACGCCCGCGCCATAGCCAATCAGCACCGCGGCGTGATGGACGTCACGCACATCCCCCGCCTCCGCCGCGATGCCCACCCTGGTGCGCAGCCCGGCCCTCACCAGTGCGTGATGCACGGCGGAAACCGCCATTGCCATGGGTATCGGCAACTGTTCGGCTGAAGCATGACGGTCGCTGATCAGCAGGATTTCCGTCCCGGCGGAGACAAGTTCCACCGCGTTGGCGCACAGAGCATCGAGGCCGGTGGTGAGTGACAGGTTTCTGCTGAAAACGCACTTCAGCTCGCGAAGCCGAAGAACTTCATTCTGCGGATACTTGCCCTTGCGCAATGCCAGCAACTTTCCCAGCGAAAGAATGGGAGAGCGCAACGAGATCCCCGCCAACGGCGCGTGCTTGTCCAGCAGATGTGACCAGGGGCCCAGCCGCGTGTGCAGCGACACCACCACTGCCTCCCGCAATGGATCGATCGCCGGATTGGTCACCTGCGCGAACCGCTGGCGGAAGTAGGCGTAGACCGGCCGCGGTGCCCGGGCCAGGTAGGCCAGAGGCGTATCGTCGCCCATCGACCAGACTGCGTCCTTGCCGTCCGCAAACATGGGCTGCAGCACCATGCGCACATCTTCTTTGGTATAGCCAAAGTTCGCCTGCGCCTGCTGAACTGCCTGGAGATCGGTTGCGGGCAAGTCAACCCAGTCGGTTTCGATCGTGCGGTCATCTACCAGCGCGGCATAGCTGCCATCCGCGTCGAAGAGGTCAAGCAGCGCCTCGTTCTCGTAGACTATCCGTTCCTGTAGATCGACGACCAGCATCTGCCCCGGCCCAAGCCGCCCGCTGTGGGTCACCTGCTCCGGATCCAGGTCTACAAGGCCCGCCTCCGAGCCGGCCACCACCAGACCGTCGGAGGTGAACGCATAACGGCAGGGGCGTAATCCGTTGCGGTCCAGCGCCGCACCCACATAGCGGCCATCGGTAAAGCCCAGCGCCGCGGGGCCGTCCCACGGCTCAGCCGTATCGCGGTGATACTGCAAAAACGCGGAAGCGCGGGAGGTCACCGCCGGCGGCAGCAGGATACGGATTGCCTCGGCGACATTGCGGCCATTGCGGCTGAGCAGTTCAACGGTCTCATCCAGGCTCGTCGAGTCCGTGCCGTCTTTGGTCAGAATGGGCTGGCACTCGTCTGGCAGCGTGGAGTAGCGGGCCTCCATCCGTGCGCGATTTCCCCATACCGTGTTGATCTCGCCATTGTGCGCCAGCATGCGGCCGGGCTGCGCGCGATGCCACGCCGGCGTGGTGTTGGTGGCGTAGCGCTGATGAAAGAGAGCGAAGGGCGTTTGGAAGGCGGGGTCGGCCAGATCGGGATAGCACTCCGGCAGCAACCGTCCAATGCACAGCGCTTTGTACACCACCACCCGCGCCGACATGGAGGCGACATAAGCCTGTGCCTGACCGCTGTCCACCTGGCGCTCGAAGCTCTTGCGGGCCAGATAGAGTTTGCGTTCCGTCGCGTCCAGCCACTCGCCACTCTCGTCAGTGAGCAGCAGTTGCCGGATCACCGGCATGGAGCTGAGCGCGATCTCGCCCAATGTACCACGGTGCACCGGGACGTTCCGCCAGCCCAGCACACGCAAGCCTTGCGCCTGAACGCATGATTCCAAGCTGGAGATGTCTGCCGCGTTCTCCGCTTTCAGGAAGACAACGCCCACGGCAAGCGGCAGATGATCCGCGAGCACAATACCGGTATCGCACAACAG
>CAXTRR010000002.1:105851-106764 GCA_964246795.1 uncultured Terriglobus sp.
AGCTCACGCGGAATCGCCGCCGTGATACCCACGCCGTCCGAACTTTTGCCGTCCGCGGCTACGGCACCGCGATGCGCCAGCCGCGCCAACGCCGTCAGCGCCTTGCTCAAGATGTCGTGCGAAGCTTCATTGTTTCTGGAAGCGACAAACCCAACGCCGCACGAGGCGCGATCAAATCGCGGATCCAACAGCGATGGCCACTGCGACCGGCAGAGATCCGCGCCGTCCTGAGGACGAGTACATGCAGCTTGCTGTTCCATAGCTCATCCTATGCCGCCGCGTGAATGCAAACAAGAACGCGGGGAGAAGTCGTGAATCGATATTCGGGGCAAGCAGAAGCCGCGCGAAGATCCGCACGGAAGCAGGAGTGAGACGCCGACCGGTGCGAGCAATTCACGCTCCTGTAATAATTCGTTTAGGCCATTGACGAAATGCCCTCTGCATATTTATACATGTACTTGTATGTTTATGCATCCCTGTGCCGCTCGCTTCATCAAAAGTATTGTGGCGATGCAGTGAGACGAAAAAAAGGGCTTGCCGGGCCTGCCGGGAGCTCTCCGAGGGCAAGCGGATCGGCAGGACTTCTCGCTGTAAAACTCGCTCCTGATTTGGAAGGATCAAGGAAGATTTAGATGAAACAGCAGCGCCACAATACGATCCGGGAGATGCTGAGCAGCACCGCCGTCACCTCCCAGGATGATCTCCGGCGCAAGCTGATGAAGCTAGGCTTCACCGTGACCCAGGCGACACTTTCCCGCGACATGCACGAGATGCGCATCTACAAGGGGCCGAATGGATATGCAATCGCCACCTCTGATGATGAGGACGACGACATCCCCGCCATCCGCGAGACGCTGGAGAACTTCGGCCTGGAGGTGAAGCAGGCGCAAAATCTGCTGATCGTCATCACCAC
>CAXTRR010000002.1:106774-114395 GCA_964246795.1 uncultured Terriglobus sp.
CGCAGCCCGTGGCGGCGGCACTGGACTATGAAGACTGGCCGGAACTGATGGGCAGCATCGCCGGCGACGACACGGTGCTCGTCATCTGTGAGGACGCGGCAAAGGCTGCGGTGCTGAAGGAACGCATGGAAGGATTGATCGGCTAAGTGACAAGCGTGCTTCATTTTGACGCGGCAGAAAACCTCGGCCCCGCCCCGGCCAACGTCTCTGTCCTCCCCGTGCACGGCAGCGTCCGCACCGCCGTCGCCGGTGTGACGGGCTACGCCGGTGCAGAACTGGCGCGGCTGCTGCTCGGTCATCCACGGCTGCAAGGTCAAACGCCAGTCTTCCTGGGGCGTATGGACGGAGACGCCTCCACCCCAAGGCCGGGGACGCCGCAAACGCTCTACAACCTGCACCCGCAGCTGGCCCGCAACAACGGCAGGCCTGCCCCGGAGGTCGTTCCCTTCACCTGGCAGCATCTGCACGACAGCGGCACCGAAGTGCTCTTCCTGGCAACACCGCATGAGCAATCGCGCGAGTGGGTTCCCGCAGCCATCGCAAGCGGTCTCCGCGTCATCGATCTTTCCGGTGCGTGGCGGCTGCACGATCCCGCGAATGCAGCCGTGTACCAGCTGCAGGATGCCGACCCAGGGATCGCAGCCACACTGCAAAAGGAAGCTGTCTATGGCTGCCCGGAACTGCACCGGGACAGCATTGCCATAGCCCGCCTGATCGCGAACCCGGGCTGTTATGCGACCTCGATCATCCTGGCGCTTGCCCCGTTGCTGCGCGCGGGCGTCGTCGATCTTGAGCGCGGCATTGTGTGCGACAGCAAATCTGGCGTCTCCGGCGCGGGCAAAGCACCCACACCCAAAACACACTTCATGGCCGCGGCCGAGAACCTGTCCGCTTACAGCGTCTTTGGCCACCGCCACACGGGCGAACTGCTGGAGCAGCTCCATCTTGCTCCGCAACAGATTCGCTTCACGCCGCATCTCCTGCCGATTCCCCGCGGCATTCTGAGCACCATCTATCTGGGCCTGAACTGCAGGCTCGGTCCGCAGGAACTGCAAGCTCTGTTTGATTTCTACCGCGACAGCCCGATGGTCCGAGTCCGCGCCCCGGGCACTCTGCCGCAAATCCAGGATGTGGTACGCACGAACTTCTGCGATATCGGATTTGAAGTGGGTCCGGACAACATTGACATCGTGCTTGTGTCTTGCCTGGACAATCTGCTGAAAGGTGCGGCCGGCCAGGCAATGCAGAACCTGAATGTGATGTGCGGCTGGAAGGAAGAGGAGGGTCTGCTGTGAAGTATGTCATCAAACTCGGCGGCGCCTCGCTGGAAAAGCCGGAGCTGCTGCACGCCATTGGCAAGGCCATTGCGGAGCTTGTTGCGGACGGCCACAAGGTCGCCATTGTGCATGGCGGCGGTGTGCAGCTCACGCGCACGCTCGCGCAGATGGGCAAGACCTCGCAGTTCATCAGCGGCCTGCGCGTCACCGACGCGGAAACACGCGACGCCGCAGTGATGGTGCTGGCCGGCCGTGTCAACAAGTCATTGGTGGCGTCGCTCAACCATCAGGGCCAGTCCGCGGTGGGCATCTGTGGTGGCGATGGCCAGGTCTTTCGCGCGCGCAAAAAGAAAACGGTGCCTGATCTCGGCTTTGTGGGCGAGATCGCCGCCACCGATCCGCGCTGGCTCGAGGCCATCTGGACGATGAACGCCGTCCCCGTAATCAGTTCCATTGCGCTCGGCTACGACGGCGAATACTACAACATCAACGCCGATGAGATGGCCAGCGCAACAGCCGCCTGCGTCAAGGCAGATGCTCTCGTCTTCCTTACGGACGTGCCCGGCGTCAAGGGCGCGGACGGCCAGATCATGCGCTGGCTCTCGCTCAAGGAAATCCCACAGCTTGAAAAGCAGGCCGTCATCACCGGCGGCATGCTGCCCAAGCTCAAGGCCTGCCGCGACGCTCTGAATGCGGGCGTGAAGCGCGTTCGCATCCTGCCTGCCGATGCCGCCAAGGTTCTGCCGGACCTGATCAGCACCCGCGTCAACGAAGGCACAGAGGTGCTGGCCGCCTGATGAGAGAAACGCAGCCGGCACGCACGCAGCTCCAATCTCCACTTCGTCACCACTCCGCGGACCAGCGGACCCACACCATGGAAGAGGCGCAGACATGAAGAACGTTCAGGAGGGCGCAACCCAGATGAACCTTGTTGCAACCCGGGCTGCGGAGCAGAAGCTCCTGCTCCACACCTACGACCGTCATCCTGTGCTTTTTACGCGGGGCGAAGGCGTGCACCTGTTCGACGATCAGGGCAACAGCTACCTCGACCTGCTCAGCGGTATCGGCGTGTGTGGCCTTGGCTACAACCACCCCGCCATCCATAAGGCGATGGCCGCGCAGATGTCCACCGGCCTGCTGCACACGTCCAATCTCTTCTTCCATGACCACACCGCGACGCTCGCGCTGAAGCTCACTGAGATCACCGGCATGGATCGCGTCTTCCTGTGCAACAGCGGCACCGAAGCCTGGGAGGCCGCGCTGAAGCTGGCCCGCGCCCACGCCGGCATGCTGCGCGGCGAAGGCCGGCAGATCGGCACACGCATGATTGCACTCGAGCACAGCTTTCACGGCCGCACTATGGGCTCGGTCGCCACGACGCACAAATTCAAATACCGCGAGCCCTTTCAGCCCGTCATGCCGGGCGTCGCCTTTGTCCCGTTCAACGACGTGGAAGCATTGCGCGAAGCTTTCTCGAACGAAATCTGCGCCATCTGCATTGAACCGCTGCAGGGCGAGGGTGGCATCCATGCCGTCTCACAGGAGTTCTTCGCGGCCGCGCGCGAGCTCTGCGATGCCACCGGCGCGCTGCTGATCGCCGACGAGATTCAGAGCGGCATGGGCCGCACCGGGAAGTGGTGCGCCTACCAGCACACCGGCATCCAGCCGGATGTGACCACGTTGGCCAAGCCCATCGCCGGCGGCCTGCCCATGGGTGCCATGCTGTGCACCGAGCAGGCAGCGCGCGCCATCACGCCAGGCATGCATGGCACCACCTTCGGAGGCGGGCCGCTGGCATGTGCCGTTGCTATCGCCGTGATCGATGAGATCCAGAGGGCCGGGCTGCTGGAGCACGTGGAGGAGGTTGGCACGTACTTCCTGTCGGAGCTTGAGGCTCTCGCGGGCAAGCACAGCAGCATCGCTGATGTTCGCGGAGTTGGCCTGATGATCGGCGTCGACATGCACTCCGCCGAACTGGCCGGTGAACTGCAACAGCGAATGATGTTTGAGCACCACATCCTGCTGAACCGCACCAGCGAGACCGTGCTGCGTTTCCTGCCGCCGTTCCTCATCACCACTGCGCATGTGGACGCCACGATTGCAGCCCTTGAAGGCTTGCTCAACGACTACGAAGAGAAGTACGCAGGCGAAGCAGAAAGCGCGCTTGCCGAGGAAGCAGTACATGGGTAGCAAGACCGTTGTGATGAGCCTGCCAGAGCATGAGCAGACCAGGCCGAGGGTCGCGTTGGGCATCCAGTCTGACGCGGCATTCACCGAGGCAGCCAAGGCGCTGCACGGCCGCGATCTTGCGTCCATCAGCGACCTTAGCGTGCAGGAGATGGCCGCCATCATGGAGCTGGCGCACGCGGTCAAGGCGCACCCGGCGGACTTCCGCCATGCGCTCGATGCCAGGCAGATGGTGCTCATCTTTGAGAAAGCGTCGCTACGCACACGGCTGACCTTCCAGGCCGCAATCAATACCTGCGGCGGCAACGCGATCTTCGTCGACCAAACGAACTCGGTGCTGGGTGAACGGGAATCGCTGGCCGACGTCGCGCACAACCTGGAGCGCTGGATGGATGTCATCGTCCTGCGCACCTACGCTCACGACACGGTCACGGAGATCGGGGATAACGCGAAGATCCCCGTCATCAACGCGCTCTCCGACTACGAACACCCCTGCCAGGCCATTGCCGACTTTTTCACGCTCGAGGAGCGCTTCGGCTCCTGCGAAGGCTTGAAGTTCACCTATGTGGGCGACGGCAATAACGTCTGCCACTCGCTCATGCTGACCGGCGCCCTGCTCGGCGCGCACGTCACGGTCGCAACACCAAAGGGCTATGAACCCGAGCTCGACATCATCCATAGAGCCATGGCCTCGGCCGAGCAGACCGGCGGTTCCATCCAACTTATGCACGATCCGGCAAAGGCCGTTGCCGGTGCGGATGCGGTCTACACCGACGTCTGCATCAGCATGGGCCAGGAGAATGAGGCGACCAAGCGCACGCCGATCTTCCGGCCCTACCAGGTGAATGAGGCTCTGATGGCGCAGGCTTCTCCGCATGCCGTCTTCATGCACTGCCTGCCGGCTCACCGCGGCCAGGAAGTCACGGATGGCGTCATCGACTCACCGCAGTCGGTCGTCTTCGATCAGGCGGAGAACCGGCTCCATGGGCAAAAGGCCGTACTGCTCATGCTGCTCGGCGGGGCCAAGCGCATCCCACGCGACCGCGGCGCAAACGGCAAACGGCGTAGATCTCTCGCATAGGGTCTAGCCTTCTTGTCTGCCCGTTGTTCAGGCGTTCCCGGTCAAGCGCAAGGTGTAACGCTGCTTGCTTGCTGATTGCGGCATCGCTGCCTGAATCACATAAGCTTCACCGCAAGGTGATTACACATTCACAACCAGCCCTGAACCTTCCGCACCATCGCACGAAAGGCAACACAGATGTCCGTCATCCTCGAATCGCTCCCCACCGGCCAGAAGGTCGGCATCGCCTTCTCCGGCGGCCTGGACACTTCGGCCGCGCTTCACTGGATGAAGCGGAAGGGTGCGCTTCCCTACGCCTACACCGCCAACCTCGGCCAGCCGGACGAGAGCGACTACGAAGCCATCCCCCGCAAGGCCATCGAATACGGCGCGGAGAAGGCGCGCTTGATCGACTGCCGCGCGCAGCTTGTCCGCGAGGGCATCGCCGCGCTGCAGGCCGGCGCGTTTCACATCACCACGGCCGGCGTCACCTACTTCAACACCACGCCCATCGGCCGCGCCGTCACCGGCACCATGCTCGTCACCGCCATGATGGAAGACGGCGTCAGCATCTGGGGCGACGGCTCCACCTACAAGGGCAATGACATTGAGCGCTTCTACCGCTACGGCCTGCTCGTCAACCCGGGTCTCCAGGTCTACAAGCCCTGGCTTGACGCCGCCTTCATCGACGAACTTGGTGGACGCGCGGAGATGTCCGCCTTCCTGCGGCAGAGCGGCTTCGACTACAGGATGTCCGCGGAAAAGGCCTACTCCACCGACTCCAACCTCCTCGGCGCAACGCATGAAGCCAAGGACCTGGAGCACCTGAACAGCTCCATGCAGATCGTCTCGCCCATCATGGGCGCAGCCTTTTGGCGCGAGGATGTCACAATCGCGCCAGAAGAAGTCAACGTGCGCTTTACGGAAGGCGTTCCCGTCGCCTTGAACGGCATCGAGTACACAGACCCCGTGGAACTCTTGCTGGAAGCAAACCGCATCGGCGGCCGCCACGGCCTGGGCATGAGCGATCAGATTGAAAACCGCATCATCGAAGCGAAGAGCCGCGGCATCTATGAGGCTCCAGGTTTGGCGCTCCTCTTCATCGCCTATGAGCGCCTGATTACGGGCATCCACAATGAGGACACGATCGAGCAGTACCGCGATAACGGCCGCAAGCTCGGCCGCCTGCTTTACCAGGGCCGCTGGTTTGACCCGCAGGCGCTCATGCTGCGGGAAGCTGCGCAGCGCTGGGTTGCGCGGGCCGTCACCGGCGAGGTCATACTCGGGCTCCGGCGTGGCAACGACTACTCCATCCTTAACACCGAAAGCGCGAATCTCACCTTCTCCCCCGAGCGCCTGTCCATGGAGAAGACGGAATCCACTTTCTCCCCGCGCGATCGCATCGGCCAGCTCACCATGCGTAACCTCGACATCACCGACACTCGAGCCAAACTCCAAACCTACGCCTCCGCGGGCCTGGTCAAGCTGAGCAAGGGTGCAGAAATGCCGCAGTTGAACAGTGCGGAAACGGAGGCCTAATGTCCAACCAACCCACCAAGATGTGGTCTGGCCGCTTCCGCGAGCCGCTGAACAGCGACTTCGAGCGATGGCAGCGCTCGTTTCCCTTTGATTGGCGGCTGCTGCCCCAAGAACTGACGGCGAGCGCCGCACATGCGCGCACGATCGCGGCCGCAGCTATCGTCACCGCCGAGGAATTGCAGATCATCCTCAACGGCCTCACCGCGGTTGGCCGCGCGGCACAGGACAACACCCACACTTTCTGGACAGCGGCACTCGGACCGGACACACAGGTTGACGATGCGAAGTTCGGTGCCGCGATGGTGGCGCTACATCCCGCGGCCGAGGACATTCACCACTTCGTCGAACTCGCTCTGACGCAGCAGATCGGCACGCTCGCGCTCAAGCTGCACACCGGCCGCAGCCGCAATGAGCAGATCGCGACGGACCTGCGGCTCTACGTTCGTGAGGCGATCGACCGCGCGCTCACCGACCTTGCCGCGTGGGCCGATGCACTCGTATCACTGGCGGAAAGCGCGGGCGATGCTGTTATGCCCAGCTACACCCACCTGCAGCGCGCGGAGCCTGTGCTCGTGGCGCATTGGCTGCTGGCGTATGTTGAGATGATTTTTCGCGATTGCTCCCGCTTCACCGATGCTCGACGCCGCTTGAACATGTGTCCGCTCGGCTCCGGCGCGGTTGCTGGTGCAACGCTCGCTCTGGACCGCACCATCGCCGCGCGCGAGCTCCGCTTCGATGCACCCACCGCGAACAGCATGGACGCCACCAGCGACCGTGATTTCGCGCTGGAGTTTGCGCAGGTTGCGGCCACCCTCGGCCTGCACCTGTCTCGCTTTGCGGAAGAGATCACTCTGCACGCCACCGCAGAGTTTGGCTTCTTCGACTTGCCTGAGGCTTTCTCCACGGGCTCTTCCGCCATGCCGCAGAAAAAGAACCCCGACTTTACGGAACTGCTGCGCGGCAAGAGTGGTCGCCTGCTCGGTGCCGCCACCACGCTCGCCACCATCCTGAAAGGCCTGCCGCTGGCCTACAACAAGGACATGCAAGAGACACAGGAGGCCTGCTTCGAGGTTGCTGAAACACTGGAAGGCATGCTGCCGCTGCTCACACCGTTCACCGCCGCGCTGCGCTTCCGCTTCGACCGGATGCAGCACGCGGCACAGGATGGTTACCTGAACGCAATGGCCGGTGCCACCTATCTGGTACATCGCGGCATCCCGTTCCGCACCGCGCACGAGATCATCGGCAAGGCCGTGCGCTTCGGCCTGGAGAGCGGCCGCGAACTCAATGCGCTCACGCTCGAGGAACTTCAGCAGCTCAACCCGGACTTCGGCCCGGACTTCTTCGACAGCATCACACCGCACGCCACGCTGGACTGCCACAACGTCATCGGCGGAACCGCGCGCACCAGGGTGCATGCCGCGCTCGCCGAGGCGCGGACCCGGCTCGCCGCGCTACTGCTGGCGCCCACCGGTGACGACCCGGACGGGACAGATGAGGGGGTGTATGCCCCGGTCTACCGTGCGCACAGCGCCGCTGCAGGACGCCGCCCCCATCT
>CAXTRR010000002.1:114405-169446 GCA_964246795.1 uncultured Terriglobus sp.
CTTCTCACTGGTCAACTCTCTCTCCGGCGACGGTACATTGCTGCGCCGCCAGTACGCCGAAATCTGTGATAACCTCCGCGACTTCCACGTCGCGCATTCTGAGGGCGGCATCTTCCTGGGCTGCGGCGCGCTCCACCTCTACGGGCCGCATCTTGCGGAGGTACGCTCCATCGTGGTCAAGCCCGAAGCCAAAGGCCAGGGCGCGGGCGGTGGCCTCATCAAGGCCCTGCTCGCCGAAGCCGAGATGCATGGTGTGCAGACCGTTTGCCTGTTCACCCGCATCCCCGACTTCTTCTTCCATTACGGCTTCCGCACCACCATGGACCGCACCGCGCTGCCGGACAAAATCTACAAGGACTGCCAGAAGTGCCCGCGTCTGCATGCCTGCGACGAACTCGCCATGATCCGCGGACCGGTGCCCCGCGTCGCGGTGTTAGGACCCACAAAGATCAGGCAACCGGAGCTTGTGCCGCTCCAGATCGCTTTCACCGGTACGGACCGCTGACAGTCCGTGCCGGCGGCAACGTTCATCCACGAGCCTTAAAGCTCGATCACGATCTTTCCAATCTGCACATTGCTTGTCATGTACTCGTAAGCTTCACGGTACTGTGCAAACGGGAACACCCGGTCGACCTTGGGCTTCAGGCTTCCATCCTCCAGACCGTTGATGATGTAGCGTTTCATCGATTGGAAGCGTTCGGGCGAGTTCATCTGCAGCAGAGAGTACCCAGTCAGCGCCACACCCTTGGTCCAGGCTTCTCTCGGGTAAGCTGTCGGCTGCCCTGACAGGCCGCCGTACAGGAAGATTGTGCCCTCCACTGCTGCCGCCTTGGCAAGTGTTGCTACATACTCACCACCCACCGGATCGAAGATGATGCGTGCGCCCTTGCCTCCGGTGATCTCTGCCACCCTCGCGGGCAGGTCCTCTTCCGCGGTCGCGATCACGTGGTGCGCACCCAGATCCAGCAGCGCCTGCCGCTTTGCGGAAGAACGCGTGGCTGCGATCGCGGTGGCACCCTGGCGCCGCGCAATCTGGATCGCGGCTAGGCCGACGCTGCTGGAAGCGGCTGGCAGGATCACAAAGTCGCCGGGCCCAATTTTGCCGAACTCCACCAGCGCTCCATAAGCCGTCCCATACTGCATTAGCGACGCCGCAGCCTCCACGGACGACAACGACGCCGGAAGTTCCATGAGACTCTGTGCCGGTACGACCGCCTCCTCTGCCAGCGCACCATACTGATTCATGGAATACCCCGGTAGGGTGGCGACCTTCTTACCGACCAGGTCAGAGTTCCCACCCGGCCCTACCTTCGTCACCGTGCCCGAGACCTCATAGCCTATCTTTGATGGCAGCTTTGGCTGCTCAAAGTACTGCCCCTGCATGTACATGTACTCTGCACGGTTCAGCCCCACAGCGGCCACTCGCAACCGCACCTCGCCCTCGGCTGGCTCCTTCAGTGTGACGTCCCGCATTTGCAGAACTTCCGGACCGCCCAGCTTCTCGAACAGCACTGCTTTTGACATGGCTTAACTCCTCCTCACAGCGGATGAGAATCGCGCTCACGAGGATTCAACGCCGTTCAGCTTTGTGCAACCACGCCCCGGCAAGGCTCCGCACGGCGTGAGCGACTTCGGCTCACGCCGCCGGCCTTCCCTTCGCGGTGTTCCGCGGCTACCGGATCATGCTGATCGTGTCCTGCGTCACGGTGTCAAAGGCCGTCACGGTCTTGGAGTTCGCTTCAAATGCACGCTGCGCCACAATCAGGTTCGCAAACTCCGTCGAAATGTCCACGTTTGAACCCTCAAGCGAGCTTCCGTCGATCTGACCCCGGCCACCGCTGTTGGGCGTTCCTATCGCAACAAGCCCCGAGGATTGCGACGTCTTGAAGGTGTTGTTTCCCGTACGGGTCAGCCCATCCTCGTTGGCCACCGATCCCAATGCCACCTGTCCCAGTACATCCGTTTTTCCGTTCGTGTAAGAAGCGCTGATCACACCCTGCGTGTCGATGGAAAACGTTTCGTAGGTGCCGCTGGCATAGCCGTTCTGTGACTGTGCATTCGAAGAGGAAGCCGCATTCGTCTGCGTCAACAGACCCTTTCCATTGCTGTCGAACAGGTCCCACTTGAAGTTCAGGTTTGCGCTGCTGTTGCTCATTCCCGTGAACTGGATATTGCTGATGTTGGAGGATGGCGCGGCAAGCGTTCCGTCCGGGTTAAAGTTCAGCGTGCCTGACGTATTCCCGCCGGAACTCGCGCTATCTCCCGCTGGCAGGGCTACCTGATAATTCCACTGATTGGCCGCTGTCTTCGTAAATGTCAAAGTGACCACATGGGTCGTGCCGAGCGAGTCGTACATCACCTGAGACGCCGTTGCAGAGGCACCCACCGGCGCGGTCGCATTCAGGTTTTGCGTGAAAGAGAACTCGCTCGTTGCCTGCGGCAGCTGCGTTCGTCCAGTGGGGACGGAGAGCGGGACCAGCGATGAGTTCGGATTCACCGCACCGTTGGTCACGGGGTACCCCATCACGCTCAGACCGTCGGTGGTCACCAGGTTCCCGGTATTGTCGAGCTTGAAGTTGCCGGCGCGCGTCAACAACGGCTCCCCGTTCTTCTGGACGATGAAAAATCCATCCCCGTTGATGGCCATGTCCGTGTTGGAGCCCGTTCCGTTCGGCGTGCCCTGGGTGAAGTTGGTGTCGATCGACGAAACGCGTGTGCCCGTGCCCACCTGCACCTGCGATTGAATGCCCGTGGTCCCAATCGTCTGGTAGTACAAATCGGCGAAGTTGGTCTTCTGCTGCTTGTACGCGGTCGTATTCAGGTTGGAGAGATTATTGCCGATGGTATTCAGGGCCACGGAGTTGGCCTCCAGTCCTGTCAGCGCGATGGAAAAATTTGGCATGTCTTGGATCCTTTCTAAAGAGAGCAGTAAAACGCTGATGCGCCTTCGTCTACACTTTCGGCTTCAACGAAGTCACGCCCTGGTTGATGGAGATCAGCTGCTGCAGGCTGTTCACCTGAACAAGTTGCTGCACATACTGGGTGGGATCGGTCGGATGCGTGGGGTCCTCATTCTTCATCTCAGCCACCAGCAGCGTCATGAAGTTGGAACTTGTTATGGTTGCGCTGTTACTCGGGCTGCTGGAGCCGCCCGCAGCCGGCGGCGTTGCCGCTTGCGCGGTAAGGCACTGGCCAGACATTGCGGCAGCTGCGGCACTGCCCGGAAAGGTAATGCTCATCTTCGTTTCTCCTTCTTAAATGCGTACGCTGAGCGTGTGATTGTTGCCGTTGATCGCAGGTGACACGGCTTCGGCCCGCGCATCTCTTCGTGGCTCGTTGGCACTGCTTACGGAAGTCCCTGCCAGGTCACGGGCCTCCTCCGTCGGCCGTTGCTGATGCTTGGAGGAAGAGTCAGGGGGGTGCCCGCCGTGATCTGCGCCTTGCTGAAAGCCCGGCGAACTCTGACTGGTGGACAGAGGTGAAAGACTGGTCCTCATACCGGCGGGCATCGCGGTATCTGCAAGGCCAGCGAGCCCGCTGTGCGACTGCAATACGGCGGCCGGTGCGTTGACCATGCGGTGCTCGTGATCGAAAGCCGTCAGTGAATTCGTCGCGATGCCGTGCTGGTCCAGGTAATTTTTCAGGTCCGGCATCATCTCATGCAGAGAGGCTGTGCTCCGCTCACCGGTTCCCCCGATTGATAGCTGAAGTTCGCCCTGCGGTGCGGTACTGGCGCGGACGCTGAGCCAGCCCAGCGTACTGTCCTGATAGCCGACCTCCAGACCTTTGCCACCGACGGCGGGAATCATTGACGAAGTTGCCGTCGTTGTCGCGGGCTCGCTTGGAAAGAGATCAGGCAGATGCGTACTGCTGGCGGAGCTTACCGATGACGTTCGCGAAAGGCCAGGAAGCAGCGACGGAGTGAAGCTTACCGCCGCAGTCGCCTGTGCCGGATCCCCCGTTGCCGCAAGCGGGATCTGACTCCGTAAGCCGCCAGATTCCTCCAGCGCGCGGTACCCCTCTTGGGTTGTAGTAGGACGCTGCAGGCCAGGATCGCCATTCAGCATCTGGTCTGCAAGGGGAGCGCCATTCATCTGACGCTCCTGGGTACTCGGCATTGCAGGTTGAGAGGTCTGTTGCAGCTTTCCCTTCAGCAGCGCAACCTGCGTCCCAGCCTGTCTTGCGGACGTTGCGATCGGAGCATCGGAGGTTAGTGCGCCTGTTTCAATCCGGCTTTTTCCATCTCCTGCGATGGACGATCTGACCTCACCTGCCTGAGAGATACCAGTGGCTCCCGGGGCTTTTGGCGATATTGAACCGGGTAAGGCGGATCTCTCCACGGGGAGTGCTACAGGCTTCTGGCTTCCGCGGTGCTTGCTCCCCTGCAACTTCGTTCCCTTGCCGGGCATGGCTGACTTCTTCGCCTCTCCAACCCCCTGCGGATCCGCACAAAGCGTTTCCCCGTCCACGGCCTTGCAGACCTCCTGTTGCGCAGCTTTCTTCTCATCTGCCGCTTCGGTGGGCTTCACTGCGGAGGAGTCTTGAGACGCCCCCTGGGCGGCCCCTTGGTCCCCGCTTCCCTTCACGGCCGGACTGGGATCAGTTGAAGCGAGCGCCGGCGCTGTCGCTTGCTGTGCCGATGCCGGAGATCCGTCCTGGGTAGTTGAAAGAGGGTCTGCCGCGGCTGAAGGGTTGGAAACCCCCAACAGGAAAGGTGTCGGCCCAGAAGCCGTCGTTGCCAGCAACCCGGAAGCCCCACCCTGCTCTATCGGGGTGGACACCGCGGCCTGCCGCACCTGCTGAAGACAGATCGCGAAGCTTTCCGGTGAGCTTCCCACAGCCACGCTTCCCTTGAGGCAATCGATGGTCAGCGTGGCTACCGGTGACTGGGAAGCACTCGAAGCGATTTGGATTGGTACTTGCACACTTCCTGCAAGTGCAACCGGCGGGCCATTGAAGACAAGGCCCAGATTAGAAAAATCTAGACCTGGTTTGTCCGGGATACGTGCCTGGCTGAGAAAAGGTCGTCAAGCATGCGCTGTTCCACGCGCCCTGCTTCCACCATCTGCGCCCGCGCTGCCGATTCAACCAGCCGCTCCATCTGTCGGCACTCCCGCCTTGTTTCGTTCACACGCAGTCGCTGCCCGGAAAGCTGTACATTCACCTCTTCCATTACACGGAGGGTCCTGTCCAGGTGGTGACACGCCAGAACGTTTTCCGCCGCAAGCAGGTGCCAGTTCGTGTGGGCAGCATCATTACTGCTCTGTCCCTTCGGCTTTTGCATAGCACTGTCACGATGCACCGCGGCCATACGCTCCAGCGCGTTCGCATCGCTGTGTAGCCGTTGAAGCTCATTCGCCTCTGCGTCTGCCTGCATGCGCCTGATGCCCTCCAGCCGCGTGAGACGCCGCGAACGTTCGCTCACAGCACACCGTCCAGCCAGGCAAAAACGTCCGCGGCATCGATGCCATCCGTGCGCTCCTGCGAATTCTGCTGCAACCGTTTCAGAATGCTCTCACGATGCAGCATCGCGAGGTCGAGTTCCGGGTCGGTGCCCGCGCGATACGCTCCCACACGCAGAAGGTCCTCCGACCTCCGGTATGCCGCAAGCAGTTTGCGCGCGGTTCGGGCCCGCCGCTGGTGTTCCGCCGTGGTCACCGCCGGCATGAGCCGGCTCAAGGAACGCAGCACGTCGATGGGAGGATAGTGCCCTTCGCTGGCAAGGTCGCGCGAGAGCACGACGTGCCCGTCCAGGATTGATCGCGCGCTGTCCACAATCGGATCCTGTTCATCGTCGCCCTCCATCAGCACGGTATAGAAGCCGGTGATGCTGCCGTGCTCAAACCGCCCGGCGCGCTCCAACAACCGCGCCAGCCGGGCAAAGACAGAGGGTGGATAGCCCTTGGTTGCAGGCGGCTCACCGGCCGCCAGCCCGATCTCACGCGCGGCCATCGCAAAGCGTGTCAGCGAGTCCAACACCAGCAGCACATGCTTGCCGCGGGACGCGTAAAACTCGGCAGTTGCCGTTGCCGCCAGCGCCGCCCGCATGCGCATCAGCGGCGACTCGTCTGAAGTTGAGACCACCACAACGCTGCGTGCCCGGCCTTCCGTTCCCAGCGAATCCTCCAGAAACTCCCGCACCTCGCGGCCGCGCTCACCCACCAGGCCCACCACTATGACATCCGCGGAGGTGTTCCGGGTCATCATGCCGATCAGCGTGCTCTTGCCCACGCCTGAGCCGCCAAAGATCCCGATACGCTGACCACGGCCGACGGCAAGCATGGAGTCGATCGCCCGGATACCTGTGCCGATGGGCTCTCGTATGGGGACACGCTCCATGGGCGCAGGCCCAACACGGTCCAGTGGAAGTCGCGTCTCCGCCAGCCAGCCTCCGGCGCTGTCCAGGGCTGTGCCATCCGCCCGAAGTACGCGGCTCAACATCTGGTTCCCCACCGGCATGCTCGCCGTTCCGCCACCCGCAACCAGCCTGTCGCCCAGCCGTATGCCTTGCGACGAGGCGAGCGGCATTGCGAGCACACGGCTCTCTCGAAATCCAATCACCTCCGCCGGGTGACGCATGCCATCGGCACAGCGGATCTCGCAGGTCTCACCAATGGCGCAGCTCAGGCCCGCCGCTTCCACCGTATTGCCGTCAGCACGGATGATGCTGCCAAAGGCCCGGAAAGGTGTGGCCTGCCCGGTTAAATGATGGAAATAGCTTTGCAGCATCACGCAGCCTGCATGCTGATCGACGGATTGCGGCCCAGCAATTCAAAGAAGCCGTGTTCAATCTCCGCCAGTTGTGACCGGACGCCAAGTTCGATGGTGCCGTTCGCCGCCTCCAGGAGGCACTGACCTTTGCTTAGGGAGGCGTCTCCGCAAACCATGACGGAGCGGCCTTCGCGTTGCAGAATGCCCTCCCACATCACAACCTCTTCCGGAGCGGTGCGCAGTCGTGCTGTGCTCTCGTTATCCACCTGCTGCAGGGCTACACGTGCCGCGCCCGCCAGCAGCGTAGGATCCATGCAGGACTCGCGGTGCAGCACACGTTCGGCGATCGCCAGCGACAATCGCACGACCTCTTTTTCCAGTCCAGCAAAGTACTTCTGCTTCTCTCGGACAAATACCTCTAGCGCTTGCACGACTCCCTGGCGTTCCTGCGCAATCCGTTCCCCTAGCTCTGCTTCTGCCTGGGCAATGCCTTCACGCAGACCCTGCTGATGAGCCGCGAGCTGCACCTGGGCGAGGTCAACTTCCGGTGCCGGCGCGCTTGCTTCCATGCGCTGCTCTGCCTCAAAAGGGTGCGGCTGCTCACGACGGTCCGCGGCAGTGCCGGCCCGAAAGGGGTCCCGCCGGTCCAGGTGTCCATTCAGGCGGCGCTCCGAGCCGTTCTCCGGCCCGCGGTCAACAATCCGGCGCTCCACGCTGCGGAACACAAGCGGCTCCGGCAACCCACCTTGCGCTTCCGCAGCTTCAGTTGGGTAATTCATTCTCCACCTCCACCCTCAACATGACCTTGCCTTCTCCCTCCAGCCTCCGCGCCAGAGCCAGCAGTTCCTGCTGCGCCTGTGCGACGTCCCGCCCGCGCACCGGCCCCATGCTTTCCATGTCTTCCTGCATCATCTCCACGGCCCGCGAGCTCATGGCACGGAACATGTGCGCCCGCAGATTTTCATCGGCCGATTTCAGTGCAAGCGCGAGTGTGCGCTTATCCGCCGCGCTCACAATCTCGCGGATGCTGGTGGGCGGCACCGTGAGCAGGTCCTCAAAGGTAAACATGAGATTGCGGATACCCACGGCGAGCGTCGGCTCCTTGGATTCGATCTGCTCCAGAATGCTTTTGCTCGCGCCGCTGTCCATGCGGTTCAGCAGGTCGGCTACGGCCTTGAATCCGGCATAACTCTGGCGCCCGTTCACGCCCAGCGCGTGAATCCGCTTGTAAAGGATCAAAGCCACACGCTGCGCCATCTCCGGCGAAAATTGCCTCATCTCCGCAAGCCGGCGCACCGCTTCCACGCGCAGTTCCTCGCGCAGCTGCATCAACACTGTCGACCCACGCCGCGGGTTCAAATGAGCCAGCACCAGGGCCACCGTTTGTGGATGCTCGCTCTCCAGAAACTTGCTGAGTTGCAGTGGATCCATCTTTTGCAGCGCTGCCAGATCGCCGGAGGTGCGCTGGGTCAGCTGTGCGACCTCTCGCAGTAGTTCGTCGGCACGCTGGCGGCCAAAGGTCTCCGTCAGCAGCTTGGTGGCATACTCAGGCCCCCCATGCAGCACATACTGTTGCGTCGTGCGCAGGCTGTGAAACGCAAACAGAACCTCTGTCTGCTCCTCCGGCGTGACGCGCGTGACCTGCGCAATCTCCTGCGTGAGCCGCTGCAGATCCGCTTCAGATAGACTGCGCAGCAGCGCTCGCGACGCATCCTCGCCGAGCGTCATCACCAGGATGGCGGCTTTGCGCAAGCCAGACATTTTGGCCAGTGCCGCGCCCGTGCCAGTGGCGGCACCACCGCTGGTGGTCGATGCCATCAAGGCGTTCATGCGTCTGCCTCCTCTGTGCCGCCAATCCAGGATTCGATCAGTCGCGCGCTCTGCTGCGGTTCGGTTTTCACGTGGCGGCTCACCTGGTCGAACAGTTTCTGTACGTCTGAGCCCGCTCCCAGCGCCCCCGGCCTCGCTTCATCGCCGGGCGCACTCTCTTCCGTGCTGCCTTCCAGCTTCGCCGCGTTCAGGACGGCAGGTGCCGGCAGTTGCGGCACGGGCTGCTTCAGCAATGCATTTGCCTGACGCGTAAGCGGCTTGAGCACCATAATGCCGAGCAACAAAAGACAGAGCCCCATGCCCAGCGACCGTAAGAGCGAGGGCTGAGACCGCAGCACCTCATGCGCAGTGCCCGTCACTCTGTCCAGCGTGGAGGGCGTGATCTGTTCGCCGTTGCCGGAGAACCCGATATTCTGCAGCGCGACCGTATCGCCGCGCTTAACTTCGTAGCCGACAGCAGCCTGCGTCAGCAGCTCCAGCCGGTGCATCTCGTCCGCGGAGCGAGACTTCCACAGTGTGCGCGCGTTCTTGCCGCCACTCTCCAGCACGGCCCGGTCATTCACCACCACTGCCGCGGTTACCCGGCGCACGCGGCCCGGTCCTTCCTCTGTATGGATGACATGCCGTGTCACGGCATAGCTGCTGGACTCTTCGCGCGTTGTTTGTGTCTGGCCCGTGGGCGACACCGTCGACGGCATCACTGGTGCCGCCGCGCCCGGGCCCGTGTTGGAGACCGGCACCGCTGCCGGCGTGTTGCTCGCGGTCCCCGCAATGCCGGCCGCCCGGGTAGATTGCGCGGTCTGCTCATTTTTTTGCAAGCTCACGGGAGCAGTCTGGGACGGATCGTAGACCTCGTCCGTATGCTCCTCCGTACCTTCCGCATAGCTGATGCTCACGGTCGCATGAACATTTCCCGTACCCGCCAGCGGCTCCAGCACTGAGATGATCTTCTGCTCCAGCGCCGCTTCGTCCTCATGACCACCGCGACCTGAACGCGCGCTCAGGTCCGTTCGGCCGTCCGCATCCACCAGGGTGACCGCGGATGCCTGCAGGCCCTCTACAGCTCCGGCAACCATCGCACGGATCGAATCGGCTTCCTGCCGTGGCAGATCCAACCGGCGCAGCTTCAACACGGCACTTGCCTTGGCGGGCTGGTCTTCACTGCTGAAAGCACCCTGCTTGGGCAGCACCACATGCACCCGTGCGGAACGGATTGCTTCCATGGTTTCGATCGTGTGCTCAAGCTCGCCCTCCAGTGCCCGTTGATAGTTCACGCGCTCGTCAAATTCCGATCCCACCCAATTCGGCTTGTCAAACAGTTCAAACCCCAGCCGCCCGGACTGCGGCATGCCTTTTGACGCGATCGCCACGCGCGCCTTGTCAAGCTGTTCGGCCGGCACCTCCACGGCGGTTCCGTCCGGCGTTGTTTGAAACAGGATGCCCGCGGCCGAAAGCTGCTGCTGCAGCTGGGCGGCGTCGCGGCTTTCCAGACCCGTGTACAGCGCGCGCCAATCCGTGCGGCTGCTCCACCACGTTGATATGCCGGCCAGACCCAGAATCGCCAGCACACACAACACCAGCAACCGGCGTTGTGCCGGGGCCATTGCCGACCATCTTGCCTGAAGCGAACTCACGCCTCCCTGCAGCTTTTGCATCAGCGTTCCCGGTTGTGCGTCCTGACTCATCTTTTCCTATCCCTGCATACCGGTGAAAAGTAACAGCGTGGTCTTCGCTTGCGCTTGGCTAAAACTGCATTTGCATCATCTGCTGGTAGGCCGCCACTGCCTTGTTGCGTACCTGCAGCGCCAGCTGGAATGCCAGGTCGGAGCGCTGCGTTGCGATCATGGCGTCATGCACCTCTACACCCTGGCCATTCAGCAGTCCTGTCACGGCGCTTTGCGCCTCCGTGTCCAGCTTGTTCACCTGTGCGGCGGAGGTATGGAACAGGCCGGCAAAGCCGCCACTCTCTTCTCTCGGCACCTTGCCTGGAGTGGTCGCCGCTGGGGCAGCCGCGATCCCCTGCTGTATGCGTGGCAACTCGTTCATTCCAACCATCTGTGTCTCTCCCTTGAAGCAGTCAAATTACTCCGGAAAACCCATTTACTTCAGCAAATCCAGTGAAGCGGTAAGCATGCCCTTTTCCGCTTGCAATGCACTTGCGTTCAGCCCGTAGGCGCGGCTCGCACCCATCAGGTCCACCATCTCGCTGAGCGGATTGATGTTTGGATACGCCACGTAGCCCTCCGTATTTGCATCCGGATGCGACGGGTCATACCGCAGCACCGGGGGGGCGTTGCTCTCCACAACCTCGGCGATGGACACCCCGCTTGCTGCGTCGTTTCCTGCGGAGTGAAACGCCCGCGTAAATCCGATGGCCGCGTCTCCGCTCTGCAGAACGACTTGATGCCGCTGATAAGGCGTACCCGCCTCTGTGCGCGTAGTCTCCGCATTGGCCATGTTCGCCGCGCTCACTTCCGCCCGCTGCCGCTGCACCGTCAGTCCCTGTCCGCTCAGGCTCATTACGCCGAAGAGATTCATCCCGCTCACCGCCCTTCCGACTTGATCGCATCCGACATGGTGCTGAACTCGCTGCGTAACAGCGCAACCGCAGTGCGGAATTGGAGCTGGGTCTGTGCCATCTGCATCGCCTCTCTGTCCATGGAGACGTTGTTGCCGTCCGGACGCGCGATCAGTCCCGCAACGTCGGAAGACGCAGCCTCGCGCACGGCACCATGCGTATCCAGAGCCTGCTGGAACTCACGGTCAAAGTGAATGCCCTGCGTTTGATAGCCAGGAGTATCCACGTTGGCCATGTTGCTCGCCGTCAGGTGCATTTGTTGCGTCTGCAGGTCGAGGTACCGCTGCAGCATGTCGGCATTAGGCTGGCTCAGCAAAGTCGTATTCATTGTGTCGGTAGTCCTGCCGATAAGAGGTGCATGCCGCCAGCCAAAAAAGCAGGCCGCGGTTAAGAGCCGCCTAAGAAAAGTGCTTGCGGAAGACTTAGGCGAGCTTGGGCAAATCAGTCCGGCCCAGCGCTGAAGAACCTTTTCGCTGCGCACTGGATCGGCGCAGACGAATGTCGGCCGGCAAAATCTCCGCGCGGTCACCTGACAGAATCGCGGCACGTTGCAAAACGTGGCCAAGTTCGCGCACATTTCCTGGCCAGTCATGCGCCAGCAGCAGCTCCATTGCCGCTGGCGCAAGGCTGCGCTTTGGCATCGTTTCGCCCAGCTTGCGGAGCATGTGCTGGACCAGCATTGGCAGGTCCTGCATGCGGTCGCGCAGCGCAGGCACTTCCACCGGAAATACGGCAAGCCGGTGATACAGGTCCAGGCGAAACGTGCCCGCCTCGGCCCGCTCCTCCAGGTGCTGGTGCGTCGCGGCAACCACCCGGACATCCACGCGCGACACATCGTTATCGCCAATCCGTTGCAACTCGCCGCACTCCAGAAAGCGCAGCATCTTCGCTTGCAAAGTCAGAGGCATTTCGCCGATCTCGTCGAGGAAGAGCGTGCCGCCATGCGCAGCTTCTATGCGGCCCATCCGTGATGCCACCGCGCCGGTGAAAGCTCCTCGAGTATGCCCAAACAGTTCCGCTTCCAGCAGGTGCTCCGGGATGGCCGCGCAGTTAAGCACGGCGAAAGGCTTCGCTGCACGTTCGCTCAGCCGGTGCACGGCCTTCGCTACCAATTCCTTGCCCGTGCCGGTCTCCCCTTCAATCAAAACCGTCGCATTCCGCGGGGCCACCAACCGGATCATGCTGGCCAGCTCACGTATCGAAGCGGTATCGCCCACCATCTCCGGCAAGGCATACACGGGAGCCGCAGATGCTTCCATCGCCACAGGCAAGCGCGGTTCCTGCACCGTCTCTGCTTTCTGCACTCCTGCCAGGCTCGCATGTGGTATCGATCCGTTCCAGGCATCTCCTTCGCCGGCAGCCGCGGGCTGAGCCTGCCGCAGTGCATGCAAGAGCTCATGCCGGCGCGCGGAACGCGGAGCTCCAGCCGCGGCTGTTCCATCCATGTGCAGCACGTCGAGCAATGGGTAGAGCCGCCGCAATTGCCGGGTAAACTCGCCCGCTTCCAGGTCCGGCAACCAGCTATCCAGCAACACCGCCGCCGGCACGTGCTCTTCCAGCTGCAGCATCGCTTCAGCTCCGCCGCTGCATTCGAGCACCGTCCAGCGCATGGCGGCAAGCTGCTTGCGAAGGCTTTCCCGCAGCAGAACATCGGGAGTGATCAGCAGTGCGGTGCTGTTTTGAAGTGAAGAGACTACAGCTCTCCCCGCGGAGGAATAGGTCGTCGGTACTGTCGTTGTCATGCCATGTCCTTTCCATATTGCGTTGCAATCGCCAGGGCGTCCGCCAGCAACTCACGCGAGCGTGCCACTTGCTCCATGGCCCGGCCGCACTCCTGCGCCGCGGTGGCCAGCATCACTGACGAGATATCCCCGTCCGCCTCGCGGCCAATCAGCTCCATTGCGCAGGCGATGGAGGTCAACGGCTGGCTAAGTTCATGGAGTGAGTGCTCCATGGCAAGCAGCAAGCCAAGCTGGTTAGCATTCGTATACTTCCTCGCTGCGAATGTGCCAATCATGCCGCGGCCCCCCACTGGTGCGTCGAAGTCATGATCGCCGGCAGACTCACAGCAGAAGTTGATCTGAGCGCCGGAGAAATGGTGTAACCGGCGCCGCGCACAGTCTCAATCAGTTCTCCAACCGCGGCGGGCGTACTCAGCTTGCGGCGAAGATAGTTCACATACACATCCACCACGTTGGTGCCCGCATCGGGAGACGTTCTCCATACCTTGTCCAGCAGCTCCGGACGGCTCACGGCACGGCCGCGATTCTGCAACAAATAATCCAGCAGCGAGAACTCCTTAGTCGTGAGCTCCACCGGAGTGTTGGCTCGGGAGACGGCACGTGTGACCCGGTCCACCTGCAAATCGCCGTGCCGCACAACACTGCTCGATACGACGACCTTGCGACGCGTCACCGCACGGCAGCGTGCCAGCAACTCATGGAAGGAGAAGGGTTTCAGCAGATAGTCATCCGCACCCAGGTCCAGGCAGGCAACTCGGTCGCCGACCGTCGATCGTCCCGTCAGCACCAGAACCGCCACGTCGTGGCAGTGCTGCCGAACGCCGCGAAGCACTTCCACTCCGTCCATGTTCGGCAGATTCAGATCAAGCACAACCAGGTCGGGCGTCCGCTCTTCAATGGCGGTCAACGCGGCCTGCCCATCGCTGAAGCAGGTCACCACATTGCCCTCCAACTCCAAACCCTTGCGCAGAAACAACGACAGTGCGGCATCATCTTCAACTAGTACGACTCTCATGTTTTCTTTTCCTCGAACTCGATGGGTAAACCGGAAGAAATGAAACAGTGTGTCTGAGCTGGGTCATGTGGTGATTGCCCTGTTGAACCAACTCTGCGGCACGGCATTCTCTGCCGGCAATCACCCTGCGGGCCAGCCTTGAAGTGAGTTGGTTCAAAACGGGAAAACGGGCTGGAATCCGTCTTGGTACAAATCTCTTGCAGTTCGCTTTTTATTCGCTACAATCGTGCCATGGCGATTACGCGGCGGCAAAAAGAAGTTCTAGACTTCCTCTCGGGCTTCACTCAGCGCAAGGGCTACTCGCCCTCTTACGAGGAGATCGCCGCCGGCCTTGGCCTGAACTCTCTCGCCACGGTACACAAGCACATCACCAATCTGCATAACAAGGGGATGCTGCAACGCTCCCACAACCGCAGCCGCTCCATAGATGTGCTGGCGCAACGGCCCGCCAAACGCGTCAGTGACCGTTTGCCACTCATGGGCCGCATCGCCGCAGGCAAGCCGGTGGAAGCCATCGAGTCAGCCGAAACAATATCACTCTCCGAGATCATCGGCAGCCGCGAGGTCTTTGCCCTTGAAGTCCGCGGAGACTCCATGCGCGATGAGCACATCGTGAACGGTGACTACGTGCTGGTGGAGCGGACCAACTCCGCGCGCGAGGGTGAAATCGTCGTCGCCCTGGTCGACGGCACGGATGCGACACTGAAGCGTTTCTACAAGGAAGGCAGCGTCGTCCGGCTGCAGCCCTCGAACAGCGAAATGGCCCCCATCTTCGCTCCAGCCGACCGCGTCATGATCCAGGGCAAAGTCCTCGGCATGCTCCGCAAGTATGCTTAGCGGCTCGTTGCAGCTGGCACCGCGATTGATCGTCTTTGACTTGGATGGAACGCTGATCGACTCACGGCTCGATTTAGCAAATGCCGTGAACTCCACGTTGGTTCAATTGGACCGGACAACACTGCCGGAGCAAGAAATCGCAGGTTTCATCGGCGATGGTGCCACCGCCCTCGTCGAGCGATCACTGGTGGCGACTGGCGGTAGCGAGCAAGCGCTGCTGCAGACGGCCATGCCGGTCTTTTTCCGGACTTATCGACGGCATGAGACGGATCACACCTACGTTTACGATGGGGTGCTAACAGCACTCGATCAGATTCGGCAGCAGGTTCCGGGCATCCTACTGGGAGTGTTGACGAACAAGCCTGTTTGCCCGTCGCGCCGGATTTGTGAGGCGCTTGGGCTTGCGCCGTTCTTCTTCGTCAACTATGGCGGCGACAGCTTCACAACAAAGAAACCGGAGCCGGAAGGTTTGCTGGCCATCATGACAGAAGCCTCACAGATCGCGGGTGCCGCGATTACGCCGGAGGAAACGGTGATGGTTGGAGACTCCGACGTGGACATACGCACGGCGCGTGCGGCAGGCACCTGGTGTGTCGGTTGCACCTGGGGCTTTGCGCGTGAGGCGCTGATTGCCGCCCAGCCGGATGCTCTCGCTCAATCGCCCATCGAATGGCCTTCACTGCTGGTGCGGGCGGCGTTGCAAAGGGCAATCTAAAAATCTCCGGCGCACTCGGCCGGCCGCGAAGTGCGGTTTGGCTTCACTGCCATCTTTCAGGCCCAGTTAGGATTTCGCCGTGTTCCATGCGACATGCGACCAGGGATTCGTACAAACCACGCCGCGTTTTGCCGACGTCGCAGAAAAGGATTGCGGTGTACGACGGCTCGTGTCACTCTCTATGGGTAAGCCATAGGTAAACCCGGATGGGCGACAAAGCGGATGTATGGCAAGGCACGCTGGCGTTAATGGTGTTGAAGACGCTGGAGGCGATGGGTCCTCTGCACGGATACGGCATCGCCCGGCGCATTGAGCAGACCAGCGGCGATGTGCTGCTACTGAACTATGGCACGCTGTACCCCGCCCTGCTGAAGCTTGAGCAGGAAGGCTATGTGCAAGCCGAGTGGGGCGCAAGTGAAAACAACCGCCGCGCCAAGTTCTACGAGCTGACGAAGGCCGGGCGTCGCAGGCTCACCCTCGAGATGGCAAGCTGGCAGCAGACAAGCGCGATCATCGCCAAATTCCTGGCGCTTGAGAGTGCGAAATGAAGCGGCAGACAGCAGCTATTCTGCGGGGCGGGATGGCGATCTTGCGGCGAGCGGGCGGTCTGCGCCCCAGCCCACGCTTTGAAGCGGAGATGCGGGAAGAGATCGCCCACGACCTGAACGCGATGACTGTTGACCTGCTGCGTGCCGGTATGACTCAGGCCGAGGCACACCGGCAGGCCATGCTGCGGTTGGGTGGCGTGGAGCAAACCATGCAGGCATACCGGGAGCGGAGGACCCTACCGATGATTGAAACAGTGATGCAGGATGCGCGATTTGCTCTCAGGCAGCTGCGCTCGCGCGTGGGCTTTACCGTCACCGCCGTGCTCATGCTTGCGCTTGGCTTCGGTGCCAGTGTGGCAATCTTTGCCTTTGTGGATGCGGCGCTCATCCGGCCACTGCCTTACCGCGAGCCGCGGCGTCTGGTTTGGACGACGGAAGTAGTGGAGAAGATGGGGCCGGCCAATCTGTCGTGGCAGGATTACGAGGACTGGCGTCGGAGTGCAAAGAGCTTCGAGTCGCTTGCGGTGTGGAAGTATGCAGGTCATGTGCTGCAGACAGGGAATGGCGGAATGCCGGTGCAGGCGATGCGTGTAAGCGCCAATTTCCTGAGTACGCTTGGTGTGGTGCCAATGGCCGGCCGCGACTTCCGTCCAGAGGAAAATGTCCTTGGTGCGGAACATGTCGCAATGGTGAGTTACGGACTGTGGCAGCGTCAGTTTGGAGGCCGGCCCGGCTTAGTAGGCACTCCCGTGCAATTGGATGGCGGGCTTTATACCGTCATAGCGATCCTTCCAAAAAGCTTTCAGTTTGCACCCCGTGGTCCGGTGGACGTGGTGACAGCAATTCGGCCGGAGACGTGGTCCTGCGAAGGACGGCGAAGTTGCCATAGCTTGAACGGTGTGGGCCGTCTTCAGCCAGGCGTGGGAATCGTCGCCGCAGACGCGGAGGTCAAACGGATCGCCGCGGAACTGGAAAAACAGTACCCCGGATCGAACCGGGGGCAGGGTGGCGTGGTGATGCCCTTGGCTGAAGAGTCCATCGGCAAAATGCGTCCGATTCTCCGTACGCTTCTTGCCGGGTCGGTGCTGTTGTTTGTCATCGCTTGCTTGAATGTGTCGAGCCTGTTGCTGGTGCGGTCAGATAGCCGGAGCCGCGAACTGGCGCTGCGCAGCGCGCTGGGCGCGAGCAGGATGCGCTTACTGCGGCAGTTTTCCGTGGAAAGCGCAATGCTTGTTGCAACCGCATCCCTTGCAGGAACTTTGGCTGCGATGGGTGCGATGAAGCTGCTCATGCTGCTCATTCCGGCGGAGATGCGGGCCCGGGTAACGTTTCTGGAGTCCGTTGGATTGAGTGGGCACACGTTGCTCTTCGCGGTGGCAGAGGCTGTTTTAGCCTGCGTACTATTCGTAGCTGTACCGGCTCTCCGTGTGCCGTTTCAGACGTTGCGGATGGGACTGGCAAGCGGCACGGGTGGGGGTGGCAGCTTGAGTTGGCGGCGCATCGGCTCACAAATCGTGGTGCTGGAAGTAGCAACCGCAGTGGTGCTGCTGGTGGGCGCGGGTCTGCTCGGGCGAAGCCTGGAGCGATTACTGCGGATAGATCTTCACTTCGATCCATCGCATCTGGCGACACTTTCGGTTTCCGCACCTGACGCAAACTTTGGGTCGGATGAGAAGAAGATCGCAGTGCAGCGGCAAGTGGCGGAACGTCTGCAAAGGCTGCCCGGAGTGCATTCCGTTGGCTTTGGTGGTGTGCTGCCCGCCACTTACAACGGCAACACGGATTGGATACGCTTTGTGGGAAGGCTCTATGACGGGCACCACATTGAGGTGAACGAGCGGCCAGCCTCTCCTGGCTATTTCGAAGCGCTGCGAGTCACGGTGCTGCGTGGCCGGGTATTCACAGAGAACGACACTGCTGGAAAGCCCCGCGTCATTGTGGTCAACCGGCAACTGGCCGAACAGTATTTCCCGGGAGAAGACCCAATCGGCAAAATGGTGGGTGACACCGACCTGTCCCCAAAATCAATGCGCCAGATTGTCGGCGTCGTGGAGAACATTCATGAGGGTGCGCTGGATGACGAGATTTGGCCGGCCGAGTACGAATCCATCTATCAAAACGTGGACAGCAGCGCGCAATACGCGGTACGGGTCAACGGGGACGAGCGGGCGCTCTTGCCGGAGATGGCGAAGGCCATTCGCGAGGTGAACCGGGAGCTTGGTGTCTCCGACGAGATGACGATGGGGGACAAAATTCACGACTCCCAGAGTGCCACACTCCATCGGGGGGCGGCGTGGCTGGCGGGTGCGTTTGCTCTTGTCGCGCTCGTCCTTTGCGCCGCCGGGCTGTATGGCGTGGTGATGTACTCGGTAAGCCTGCGTACGCGTGAGCTGGGGGTACGGCTGGCGCTGGGGTCGCCTCGGCGGGCGATCTATGAGTTGGTGCTGCGTGAGGCCGGCTGGCTGAGTGTGATGGGTATTTGCATGGGAATGGCGATGGCGGTCGGCGCGGCAACTCTGCTGCGGACAATGCTGTTTGAGGTCAAGGCGTGGGACATACCTACACTGGTGGGCGTGAGTATGCTGCTTGCAGCTTCTTGCGTATTAGCCAGTGTCGTACCGGCGCATCGGGCGGCGACGGTGGACCCGGTGCACGCGCTGCGCATGGAATAGCGGCAAGAGAAAGCAAGATGCAGGTTTCCGCTGTTGTGAATGGCGCTGCTCCACGATGTCAAGCTTATCGATTTCGCGTGTTTTCTCGATTCATTTTCCGGCCAAACGAATCTGCGGGAAATCTCCTCTGATTCGAAGTCACGCAAGCCGCTGGCATACTCTTGAAGGATTATCAGGCTGCATCCGAATCGCGGGCGCGGGCGGGTGAGTCTGTACTAGTAGAGGGTAGTCGCGATGGTCCAGGAAGAGAGCCGGTTGATTCAGATTGGCGAGCTGGCTGATGAAGCAGGCGGCAGTTGCAGCGCGGGGCTTGCAGACGCGCCGTGGACCTTTGACAACGGTGTCGCGGCCTACGGGCCGGGAGCTTCACAGCTTGACCCTGCGCCTGCTAACGCTCCGCTGCAGGGTGTATTGCCGGCGGAGTACAGGAATGCTTCCCCGGCGGAGCTTGACCTGCGCATCCGAGCGGCGAAGCACTCGCTGGGCGACCGGCTCACGATTCTAGGCCATTTCTACCAGCGTGATCAGGTCGTGCAGTATGCCGACTTTGTGGGCGACAGCTTTCAACTGGCGCAGGCGGCCAAAACACGGCCCGCGGCGGAGGCGATCGTCTTCTGCGGCGTGCACTTCATGGCGGAAACCGCGGATATGCTCTCCCGGCCGGATCAGGCGGTCATCCTGCCGAACCTTGCGGCGGGCTGCTCCATGGCCGACATGGCCGACATCGATGCGGTCTCCGATTGCTGGGAGGAGTTGCTGGAGGTTTACGGCAGCGCGCCGGATGCGGACGGGCGTGCTCCCGTCATTCCAGTTACCTACATGAATTCGGCCGCTTCGCTCAAAGCCTTTTGCGGGCGCAATGGCGGCATCGTCTGCACCAGTTCCAACGCTGCGGAAGTGTTGCATTGGGCTTTTTCGCGCGGGCAGCGGGTGCTCTTCTTTCCGGACCAGCATCTTGGCCGCAATACCGCGAAGGCCATGGGCATTCCGCTTGAGCAGATGCCGGTGTGGAATCCGAATCGGTCGATGGGCGGCTGCTCACAGGACTCGCTGCTCTCGGCAAAAGTGATCCTGTGGCATGGCTTCTGCTCGGTGCACAAGCGGTTCAGTGTGGAGCAGATCCGCATTGCCCGGCAGCGCTATCCGGGCGTGCGCGTGATCGTGCATCCCGAGTGCACGATGGAGGTGGTGGACGCTGCCGACGAAAACGGTTCGACCGACTACATCCGCAAGAGGATTGAGGCGGCCCCAGCCGGTTCGATCTTTGCCATCGGCACGGAGATCAATCTGGTGCAGCGGCTGGCCAAGGATCATCCGGACAAGACGATGTTTTGCCTGGACTCGATCGTGTGTCCCTGCTCCACCATGTACCGGATTCATCCGAGCTATGTGGCGTGGGCGCTTGAATCGTTGGAGCGTGGTGAGATCGTGAACCGCATCACGGTACCGGAGGATATCGCCGTGCCCGCACGGCTGGCGCTGGAACGCATGCTGAGCCTGAGACCGGGTGCGGTGGTTTCGGCCGCATGAGCATGGCTGACTTTATGCCACCGGCGCTCGTTGAGGTGCAGCGCATCGTTCGTGCGGCACTGCTGGAGGATGCTCCCTGGGGTGACCTGACCGGACAGTACCTGATTCCACCGGAAGCTCGTGTGGAGGCACAGTTGGTCGCGCGTGAAGCTGGAGTACTGTGCGGGCGGTTCGTCTTCGCCTCAGCCATGAATCTATGCGGCGTTGCGTTGACCGGCTCTCTTCGTGAAGATGGCCAGACCTTTGCCGCGGGAGACGTGCTGGCCACCGTCGAGGGTCCGGCGCAGGCCGTTCTGCAGGCAGAACGTGTGGCTCTCAACTTTGTTCAGCGGCTTTCCGGGATCGCCACCCTTACAGCGCAATACGTTTTCGCCACGTCGGGCACACGCGCACAGATCGTGGACACGCGCAAAACGACGCCGGGACTTCGCGTGCTTGAGAGATACGCGGTACGCTGCGGCGGCGGCGGCAATCACCGCTTCTCGCTTTCTGACGGCGTCATGGCGAAGGACAATCATCTCGCCATTCTTCTTCGTAGCGTCAAAACAGACTTGACAACCGCTCTCCGCGAGGCGCGCCGGCGGCTGCCTCATATGCTGCGTATGGAAGTCGAGGTGGATCGCCTCAACCAGATCGAGCCGGTACTTGCTGCCGGTGTGGACCTCTTGCTACTGGACAACTTCACGCCAGATCAACTGCACGCAGCCGTGGCACAGGTGGCGGGCCGGGCCACACTGGAAGCCAGCGGCGGGATCAATCTGCAGACAGTCCGCGCGATTGCAGAAAGCGGTGTCGATTTGATCTCAGTGGGTGCCCTGACCCATAGCGTGCGGGCGCTGGATTTGGGTCTGGATATTCAGAACGCCTGAAGCGTCAAAGGGCGACCGCCTTGCGTGCGTCGGCTGCTCACCTACACCGGGGCGCCAACTGTATCCTGTAGGGATGGACTTTCAGCTTTCCACCGACTACCAGCCACAGGGCGACCAGCCGCGTGCCATTGCCGAGTTGACCGGCGGTCTGCGTGATGGTGATAAGCACCAGGTCCTGCTAGGTGTTACCGGCTCCGGCAAGACTTTCACCATGGCAAAGGTTATTCAGGCTGCGAACCGGCCGGCACTGGTGCTGGCACACAATAAAACTCTCGCCGCGCAGCTTTACCACGAGTTCAAGCAGTTCTTTCCCACCAATGCCGTTGAATACTTTGTCAGCTATTACGACTATTACCAGCCGGAGGCTTACATTCCGGCCGGCGACTTATACATCGAAAAGGAATCGACCATCAATGAAGAGCTGGACAAACTTCGGCTAAGTGCAACGCGATCGTTATTCGAGCGGCGCGATTGCATCATTGTTTCGTCAGTTTCCTGTATCTACGGCCTGGGTTCGCCGGAAGCTTACTACGGCATGCTCATGCTTCTGGAAAAAGGGCAGAAGTTAAAACGTGAAGATGTCACTCGACGGCTGGTGGAAATCCTGTACGAGCGAAATGACGGCGACTTTCGGCGAGGCACCTTTCGTGTCCGCGGTGATGTGATCGAGGTCTACCCAACTTATGACGAAATGGCCTACCGCATCGAAATGTTTGGCGATGAAATTGACTCACTCTCCCAAATCGACCCACTGTTTGGGACAGTCAAGCAGAAATACGCGCGGCTCCCGATTTATCCCAAAAGCCACTATGTCGTGCAGCCCGAGCGCAAGATGACGGCCATCGACTCCATCGTAAGTGAGTTAACGGGCTGGGAGGCGCAGCTTGAAAAAGAGGGCCGCATGGTGGAGGCGCAGCGCATCCACCAGCGCACGCGCTTTGACCTAGAGATGATTAAGTCCGTGGGTTACTGCCACGGCATTGAGAATTACTCGCGGCACTTCAGCGGCCGCATGCCGGGTGAGGCCCCACCCACCCTATTTGATTACTTTCCGCGCGACTTTCTCATCTTTATTGACGAGTCGCATGTTACGGTCCCACAGCTGCACGGCATGTGGCACGGCGACCGCAATCGCAAGGGCAATCTCGTCGACTATGGCTTTCGCTTGCCCAGCGCCATGGACAACCGTCCGCTGAAGTTTGACGAATTCGAGTCGCGCGCCGGGCAGATTGTGTATGTAAGTGCCACGCCGGGGCCGTATGAATTGACAAAGAGCGCCGGAGTGGTGGTGGAGCAGATTATCCGGCCCACCGGGCTCGTGGACCCGCCGGTAGAAATTCGGCCGATCAAGGGCCAGATTGACGATTTGCTCGCGGAGATCCGCGACCGTGTGTCTCGCCATGAGCGTGTGCTTGTAACGACGCTCACCAAACGCATGGCCGAGGACCTTTCCGGCTATTACACCGAGGTGGGTGTCAAGTGCCGGTACATGCACTCGGAGATCGAAACGCTGGAACGGGTGAAACTCCTGCGTGATTTGCGGCGCGGCGAGTACGACGTGCTGATCGGTATTAATCTGTTGCGAGAGGGCCTGGATTTGCCCGAGGTATCCCTGGTGGCGATTCTGGACGCGGACAAGGAAGGTTTTCTGCGGTCACAGGGATCGCTCATCCAGACTATCGGCCGTGCGGCCCGGCACATTGACGGCCGGGCCATCCTGTACGCCGACAACATGACCGACTCAATGAAGCGCGCGCTTGATGAGACGTCACGCCGCCGTGAGATTCAGGAGGCTTACAACGAAGAGCATGGCATCGTGCCGAAGTCGGTCGTTCGGCCAATTGGCGAGGCACTCGTTGGCATCGCGGAAGCGGATTATGCTGACGTTTCCACCGACGACAGCATCCCCGAGTTCACCACTCAGCAGGAGTTGGACAAACACCTTGCGGGCATGGAAGCAGACATGCGTGAGGCCGCCAAGAAGTTCGAGTTTGAGCGGGCAGCCAAGCTCCGCGACTCCATCAAGGAACTTCGGACTAAGGAATTTCTCTTCAGCTGAAAAGTGACGAATGAAAGCTGGTGTTCATGGAGGGCCAGCGCTGTTCGTCATGGCCCTCCAGTTACGGTGGTATATAGGTCGTGACATCAATCGGTTTACGCCTTCCAAGAACTGGCTATACTCAGGTTGTCGCGGATTAGTTCAGAATCGCGGGGCACAGACCCCGCCGGCGAATGCGGCCACCCTCTTCTCCTGCCTCTGTAGTTGCGTGCTTTGCCATGCGACTTCGAACCGCCTGCTCCCAATTCTGGTTTGCCGCGCTCTTCTGCCTTGCCGCCGTCATCCATGGTGCCTGCGCGCAGGACGCCGTGCTCACGCTTACGCCGCAGCCGGTGCTCTCAACAATCGCTGGCTCTGGGCACCCCGGCTATGCAGGCGACGGTAGCGCGGCGGAGGCATCCAGACTGGCCTCCCCCTCGGCCGTGACATATGACAAAGCTGGGAATCTATATATTGCGGATACACGGAACCACGTTATCCGCCGTGTGAGTTCAGCCGGCACAATCTCCACCTTTGCCGGGACCGGCCACCAGGGCTTCGCCGGCGATGGTGGAGCGGCTCTGGCGGCAATGCTGGATTCACCACTCGGTCTGGCGATTGCGGCGGACGGCTCTGTGTATTTCGCCGATTCTCATAATCAACGGATACGCAAAATTGCTCTGGATGGAACAATCTCCACGGTGGCGGGAAGCGGAACGGCTGGTTTTGCGGGCGATGGCGGCCCGGCAGTCCAGGCCGCGCTGCGAAACCCATCGGGACTTGCCATGGGCCTCGCCGGCGAACTGTACATTGCCGACAGCGGCAACCACCGCGTACGGCGGGTGGCCCGCGATGGCACGATCGCCACCGTGGCCGGAAACGGGGTGGAAGGTGCAGCAGGCGACGGCGGCCCTGCCACGTCTGCCAGTCTTGACGCTCCAGCTGGCGTTGCGGTGCGCGCGGATGGTGCTCTGCTCATTGCGGACCGGCTGAACAGCCGCGTGCGGGTGGTAACCTCAGATGGCCGAATATCCTCCCTGATGCAGAACTCTCTCCCGCTGCGCCGGCCCGGCAACGTGGCGGTGAATGCTCAGGGCGATATCTTGATCGCGGATGCGAAGAATTTCCGGGTGCAGCAGGTCTCCGATTCGACGGCTGGCGTGGTGCTGGGGTCCGGAGAGCAAGGCCCTTTCAACAGCTCGGCGGGCGCGCCGCAGACCCCGTTGGGACTTCCCTACGGGCTTGCGGCTGACACAGCGGGCGGCTTCGCCGTGAGCGATCGGGACAATGCGGAGATTCAGCACGTGTCACTCGGGGCGCTGGCGTTCGCGGATACGCCCGTCGGTTTGCAAAGCCCGCTGAAGCAGGTGCTGCTGCGGAACGGGTCAGCCGTGGCGCTGAACCTGAAGGCGGTAACTCTGCCGGCTGGTTTCGTGCGGGATAGCTCCTCTACCTGCGGTTCCCCTCCCTTGCAGTTGGGGCCGGGTACTTCCTGCACACTGGCGATTGCATTTGCGCCGCAACAGGAGGCCGCTCAAAGTGGGCTGCTCGTTGCCGGGGCGATGGGTGGTTTGCCGCAGCGCATACTGCTGAGTGGAAATGGCCTGCGAAGCGGAACTGCGCTTCCGACGACTACTACCTTGCGTAGTACCGGATCCATCAGCTATGCGGGCGTGCCACTCACGCTGAGTGCCACCATTCTGGGCAGCGGCTTGGCTATGCCCTCCGGAACAGTTGTTTTCTATGACGCAGGCATACAGATTGGTTCGGCACCGGTGACAGTGGGCGCGGCCCAGATCACGACGGCATCTCTGAGCGTAGGACAGCACTCCCTAACTGCCAGCTACAACGGTGATGTGAACAGTGCTGCGAGCAGTTCTCCGTCGCTAGCTGAGACAGTCGCACCGGCACCGGACTTCGCCTGGAGCGCGGATGCGAACCGCCTGGCTATGCAGGCCGGGACAGTGGGCGTAATGAGCCTCACGCTGCAGCCGGTGAACGGAACACTGAACCAGACCGTGACCCTCCATGTGGACGGACTGCCGCAGGGCGCGACCAGCTCGCTTTCTCCGGCGCCAATAGTGATTGCGAGCAATCCCATTAACATGTTGCTGACAGTGAATGTGCCGGCGGGAGCAAAGCTGACACGGGTCGCCAGTGGGCTTGGCTTTGTACTGGGGATGGGTGCCTTCGCGTGGAGAAGGCGCAGCCCTCGATTGGCGGCAGGCTTGCTTTGTTCCGGGATCATTGGCCTGGGTGGATGTGGTGGGGGATTTCTAAGCGGCGCTTCGACCTCCGCAACGGCAGCAAGTCATACTTATCCGATGACAGTCACGGCAACGGCCAACGGAGTCACAGGAACTCCGATCATTCACACGGCAACGTTTACGCTGGTGGTGAATCCGTGAAGCTTTTGCTCTTGCTTTGGATCCTGCTGACTGCCGGTGTAGGACTGGCGCAACGCCGAGGGGCCGATCTCCCAGGTCCGGAGTTCCCGGTTGCCTTTCGCTTCACAGCAACAGAAGCGAACTCGCCGCCCGGGTCCTGCGGTTGCTTCCAGCTGTACGGTGGCGCGGCGGACGTGACCTTGCCGGTTCGATCTGGCTTCTCAGCCGCCTTGGAAGTCGCGGGCAATCATGTGGGACTGGTTCCGGCAACGACCCGTGGCCTGAGTACGATAACGCTGCTGGCAGGCCCGCGCTACACCATGCCGCTTCCGCACGGCCACCAAATCTTTGCCCAGGGTCTGTTTGGGGCCGTGCGCGGCTTCGATGCGCAGTTCCGGCGTGGTTCCGATTCCATCGATACGGCAACGGCGTTTGCATATGCGCTGGGTGGCGCTTATGAAGTTCCGGTTACGCCGGCATTCAGCATTCGTGCGGCGCAGGTCGAGTATGTACAAACCAATCTACCCAATGGAGACAGCAACCGGCAGCGAAACGTCAGATTCGGAGCCGGACTTGTCCTGCGAATTCCTGCACGCGATCTGAGCCGGCGATGATGCCCAAAACGGTCGCCCCATGTCCTAATTAGGAGACGTGGGGCGACCGCACCCGTGATCAGGGACCTAGAACTGCCCCCAAAGGAGTTGGTTGTAAACATCGTGATGAAACTGGATCTCCGGTGCTTTCACCAAGGTGCCCAGCAAGCGGGCGCAGCGATCGGCGGAAGCCTGCTTCAAGTCAGCGTACCGGGCCTTCACATCATCGCCCAGCAGCTTGCCCGTCCACTCGGCAGAACGAAAGTTGTCGATGGCGGTGTAAACATTGTCCGGCAGGTAGCGTTCGGCCTGCCGCAGGTTGTCGATCTTTGCGGTCTCGCCATCCAGACCGGTCTTGAAAACGGAATACAACACCGCATACGGATTCGCGTCTGGTCCCACGGAGCGGACCTCCACACGGGCTGACTTCTCATTGCCAATCGGGATGCGAATCATGGAGCCGCGATCCGTAGCGGATGCCTTGATCTGGTTGGGTGCTTCAAAATGCGGATCAAGCCGCCGGTAGGCGTTCACGCTCGCATTCAGCAGCAGGCAGATGTCATTGCCATGCGTAAGAATCTTGTCGACAAAGCTCCAGGCGAGCGGCGAGACTTTCTCCTGCCCATTCGCATCCCAGAAGAGGTTTTTCTTATCTTTCGTGATCGACACGTTGGTGTGCATCCCGCTGCCGTTTACGCCAGTAACCGGCTTGGGCAAAAATGAGGCGGTCATGCCCATCTGCGTGGCCACCTGCCTGCAGACTAACTTGTAGAGCTGGATTTGGTCGGCGGCCGCAACAACCTCCCCGTAGGTGTAGTTGATTTCGAATTGCGAGGGCGCAACTTCGGGATGGTCCTTCTCGTTTTCAAAACCCATGGCGCGCTGCACTTCCGCGGCAGTATCAATGAATTCGCGAAGCGGATCGCCAGGGAGCGAATGGTAATACCCGCCGGCATTCACATAATCGAAGGTGCCGGTTTTGGGAAAGCTGCGCTCGGCGTCTACACCGTCGAAGAGGAAGCCCTCAATCTCATTGGCAGCGTTGAGCGTGTAGCCGTTGTCTTTAAACTGCTGCGTTGCGAACTGCTTCAGGATGCCACGAAGATCCGCGGCGTAAGGACTGCCGTTCTTGTCAATCACTTCGCCAAAGACCATCACCTTGCCGGAGCCAAAAACGTCAGCCGGTGTCCAGTAGAACGAGGCCCAATCGATAGCCAGCCGCAGATCGCTTTCCTTCTGCGCGGTAAAGCCGCGGATTGAGGAACCGTCAAAGGTGAGGTTGTCATAACTCCCGATCAGGAACTTCTTGTCGTAATCGAGCGTGTGCAGACGGCCTTCCAGGTCGCTGAAAAGCACCGTCACCGCCTTGATGCCCTTGGTGTCTTTCATATCCTTGAGGCGCGCCTCCTGCAGCTTGCCAGCGTCGGTGCGAGCCTTGCGGAGCTCCTTGATCTCAAGGTTTTTCTCCTCCAACTCTTCGTAGGACAACTCAAGAAAGTCGCGGTAGGTGCCTGCCATCGGTTCTCCTTTTGTGTAGAGCGGTTCATCCGTGCGAGCCAGCCATTCGACCGGCTAGCGTCTTGTGACTCGTCCGGGCATGAACGCTTTCCACAAAAATAGCAGATGAATTCTGGCAAAACCGCCCATTCTTACGGTTTGCTTACAACATCTGACCGATTTGAGATGGGGTCCGATCTCCTTGCTTATGCCGGTAACACCGATGTGATATTTTCTATCCGGTACCCATGAAAGGTACCGACCGAAGAACACCTGTGCCGGCGCTGCCTTGATGGCGCTTTCTGACGCAGAGGCCTGCAACAACCGCGTTCGCCGCATGAGTCCTTTTCGCTCAAGACGGCACCTGCTTTGGAGATAGACTGCGCTTCGCAGTTCTCATCCCGACGCAGCGTTACAAGCCAGGACACACCTGCGCATCCCCATCCGGAGGAGTACAAAGTTGGGCATGAATATGGTTCCCAAGCGCCTGTTTTTCACCAAAGGCGTCGGCAAGCACAAGGAACGGCTCACGTCGTTTGAGATGGCTCTGCGCGATGCGGGCATCGCGGCGCAAAACCTGGTCCGTGTGTCTTCCATCTTTCCTCCGCAGTGCAAGATGATCACGCGCAAGGAAGGTTTGAAATACCTGAATCCTGGAGAGGTGGTCTTTGCAGTCGTAGCGGAAAACAGCACACGCGAACCCCACCGTCTGGTGGTTTCCAGTATCGGCGTTGCAATTCCCACGGATCGCAATACCTACGGCTATCTTTCAGAGCACCACAGCTTTGGCGAAACCGAAGATCAGGCCGGCGATTATGCGGAAGAACTTGCAGCCGAGATGCTCGCCACTACGCTGGACGTGGACTTTGACCCGGACACGAGCTGGGACGAGAAGAAGGAAATTTACCGGATCTCCAACAAGATCGTGCGCACAGCGAATGTGACACAGAGCGCCGTTGGCGACAAGAAGGGTCTATGGACCACGACGATCGCCGCCGCCATTCTGATCTTCGACGACGACGAGAAATAGGCGGCGGAGGAGTCCAAAAAGGTGCTGGACTGCCAGCACCTTTTTAGTGCTCCTTTATACTAAGGTGGTCAGACGAGGTGACTACTTGCGCCTTCAAACCCCAAAGAAAGAGGCTGGTCCGAACAGCACAGATCAACGGAAGGACCGCCTGGCCGCCAGGAAAAATACTCTTGCCTCCGTACAAGTTCCTGCGGCGAAAGCGAAGGCCCACCTGCTGGGCATGCTCAGCGAGGTGGATAGGGCCGGACACGAATTCGTCATCACGAAACGAGGAAAGCCTGTAGCGAAGCTTGTGCCAGTGCTGCCGGCGGAAGACATCGTGGGTTGCATGAAGGGGACGTTTCGGATCACAGGTGATGTTGTTGGTCCCGAAGCCGACGACTGGGAAGCGTTTAAATGAGGCACTGCTGCTGGATACGCATGCGTGGCTCTGGTTAATGGAAGAGGGAGAAATGAACGCAGCCTCTTTCCAGCTTTGCCGGGATGCCGCACGCCAAAACCTGCTGCTCCTTTCACCTATCTCACTGTGGGAAATTGGACTAAAGGCGAGTCACGGCAAACTGGAGATTCCGGCGCCCGTTCGTGAGTGGCTGAGGTCTGCGGTTTCGAAGTCGCGAGTGAATCTCGCGCGCTTTGATTTGGATGTGGCATGCGAGTCTTCGGAGCTGCCTGCCGAGTTCCATGGAGATCCAGCAGACCGCATTATCGCTGCAACGTGCCGCATGAACTCTTACACCTTTCTGACACGGGATACGACCCTACTTGAGTTGTCCGCGCGAGGTTTCTTCCATGCTCACCGTATCTGAGACACAAACGATTGACAAGCCAGCGATGACCCCGGCCCGAACACAGCAGTTCGCCAGTGACAACTACGCCGGCATCTGTCCGGAAGTATGGGCCGCCATGGAGCAGGCAAATCATGGACACGCGACCGCATATGGAGATGACGACTGGACGGCACGCGCCTCTGATGCCTTTCGCGACCTGTTCGAGACGGAATGTGAGGTCTTCTTCGTCTTCAATGGAACGGCTGCAAATTCGCTGGCGCTTTCGTCTCTCTGCCAGAGCTACCATTCCGTAATCTGCACGCAAATGGCGCATGTGGAAACAGACGAGTGTGGTGCCCCAGAGTTCTTTTCCAACGGATCCAAATTGCTCACCGTAGCCTCGCCAGACGGAAAGCTTTTACCGGATGCGGTACGCACACTTGCCACCACCAGGACGGACATCCACTTCCCCAAACCCAAGGTTGTCACGATTACGCAAACGACAGAGACCGGGCGGGTGTATCGCTGCGATGAAGTGCAGGCCTTGGCAGAGATGACCCGCACGTTGGGTGTGCACTTGCACATGGACGGCGCCCGATTCTTCAACGCTGTGGAAAGCCTGGGCTGTACGCCGGCGGAGATCACCTGGAAGTCCGGTGTGGAAGTGCTGTGCTGCGGTGGGACAAAGAACGGCATGGCTATGGGCGAAGCAATCCTGTTCTTCGACCGCAAGCTGGCGCAGGACTTTGAATATCGTTGCAAGCAGGCCGGTCAGCTGGCGAGCAAGATGCGTTACCTGAGCGCGCCCTGGGTGGGCATGCTGAGCGGTGGGGCCTGGCAGCGCAACGCGACCCATGCCAACGCGTGTGCACGGCGGCTGCGGGATCGGCTTACCGGGCTTCATACGGCAAAGCTCATGTTCCCCGTGGAGGCCAATGCCGTCTTTCTGCTGGCCCCCGAGGAACGGCTCCAGATGCTGCGCCAGCGCGGATGGAAGTTCTATACCTTTATCGGCGGTGGTGCGAGGTTCATGTTCGCCTGGGACAGTGATCCGGCAAGGGTGGATGAGTTGGCAGCCGATATCTGCGAGGTCATGGCATAGGGCATGGCTGCTGGATTTCAATCCGTCATGCCGCTGATTCCCACGGGCGGCACTCTCGCTGAGGCGCTCGACTTCTACACCGGACACTCGGCTTTGAGTTGTCACGGCAGTGGGAGGGTGGTGCCGTCATTCGTCGTGGCGCCGTCAGCTTCCTGCTCGTGCCCAATAGCAACCGTGAGTGGGCGGAGAACGCTAGCTTCAGCATCGGCGTCGACGATCTGGATGCTGTTCATGAAGAGTTCAAGGGCCGTGGAGTCCCAATGGGTGCCTTGGAAGTCAAGTTCTGGGGTCGCCGCGAGTTTCACATGATCGTTCCATCTGGTGTCTGCCTGCAGTTCTTCCAGCAGGGCTGACGCCGTTCAACATGCGAGGGACAAGATGAAGAAGACAAAGGTCGCACTCATTCAAATGAGTTGTGAACCCGACACGCAGAAAAATCTGGACAAGGCGGCCAGCCGAATCGCCGAAGCTGCAAATGCCGGTGCGGACCTGGTCTGCCTGCCGGAGCTCTTTCGCGCGCAGTACTTTTGCCAGCGCGAGGACTACGCTCTGTTCGCGACGGCCGAGTCGATTCCGGGACCCAGCACAGAGCGGTTAGGCGCGGTGGCGAAAGAGCACGGCGTCTTGGTAATTGCGGCGGTGTTTGCGCGGCGCGCGCCCGGCCTTTATCACAATACGGCCGTGACCCTGGAGCGCGACGGCGGCATTGCGGACATATATCGCAAGATGCACATCCCCGACGACCCCCTTTACTATGAAAAGTTCTATTTCACCCCGGGTGATCTGGGATTCAAGGCCTTGCAAACCAGTGCCGGAATGATCGGCACACTGGTCTGCTGGGATCAGTGGTACCCGGAGGGCGCTCGGATCACGGCCCTGAAAGGCGCGGAAACGCTCTTCTATCCCACGGCGATTGGCTGGCACCCCAGCGAGAAGGAAGAGTTTGGCGCGGCGCAGTACGAGGCATGGCAGATCAGCCAGCGTGCCCACGCGATCAGCAACGGTGTCTGGGTCTGCGCGGTTAACCGCGTGGGCCATGAACAGGGTGACGTGATCGTTGATGGCGAGTTGCTGAAAGGACCCGAGGGTGCGGGTTTGGAGTTTTGGGGAGGCTCCTTCATTGCCGACCCGTTTGGCCGCGTGGTGGCCAAAGCTTCGCATACTGAGGAGGAAATCATCTACGCCGAGATCGATTCGAAACTCGTCGAAGTCACCCGCCAGCATTGGCCGTTCCTGCGGGACCGTCGTGTGGATGCCTATGACGGCATAACCAAGAGGTTCCTGGCCGCATGATGGGTTCGACAGAGTCGCCGCGCAGCCTCGGTTTCCGTATGCCCGCCGAGTGGGAGCCGCATCTTTCCACCTGGATTGCGTGGCCGCACAACGCAGAAGACTGGCCGGGCAAATTTCAGCCTATCCCGTGGGTCTACTCGGAGATTGTCCGCCAGTTGTCCCAGGTGGAAGAAGTCAACATCCTGGTCAACCATGCCGCCGCGGAAAAGCGGGCGCGCCGAGTTCTGCTTCGGGCCGGCGCAAACCTCGCGCGTCTGCACTTCCACCACTGGAAGACGGACCGAATCTGGCTGCGCGACTCGGGTCCCATCTTTGTAAAAAATGAAGCTGGTGAAGTCGCTCTGACCGATTGGAAATTCAACGCCTGGGCCAAATACCCGAACTGGCACAATGACGATCGCATCCCGCAGCATGTAAGGGAGCTACGGAACAGTCTTGTCTTTCAGCCAACGGCTGATGTTGCCGGAGAGAGCCACCGCGTGGTGCTGGAGGGCGGTTCAATCGATGTGAACGGCGCGGGCACTCTGCTGACCACCGAGGAATGCCTGCTCAGCGAGGTGCAGCAGAGGAATCCGGGTCTCTCGCGCGATCAGCTGGAGCAGGTCTTGGCGGAGAACCTTGGAATCGACCAGGTGCTCTGGCTGAACCGCGGGTGCGCCGGTGACGACACACACGGTCATGTGGACGACATTGCCCGATTCGTCGCGAAAGACACAATTCTGTTAGCGACCGAGAACAACACCGCGGACGAGAACCATCTGCCTCTCGCCGAAAATCTCGACCGCTTGCAGTCTGCCATACAGCCAAACGGCCAGCCATGGAAGATCATTGAACTTCCTATGCCATCACCGGTGATCTTCGACGGCGAGCGCCTGCCCGCGAGCTACGCCAACTTTTACATCGCAAACGATCTCGTCCTGGTCCCCACCTTCAATGACGCAAACGACCGCATCGCGCTGAACATCATCGCAGAACGCTTCCCCACCCGGAAGATCATTGGCATCCACTGCGGCGATTTCATCTGGGGGTTGGGCGCGTTGCACTGCATGACGCAACAGGAGCCCGCTTGAGCTTCAGCAGGGATGCGAGGCGGATTGACGACTGAACCGCTGATGCAGTGCGCAATGGCAGAGGCGCAGGACGCAGCCGCGCATGGCGAGGTGCCCGTGGGCGCGGTGGTAGTCCTTCAAGGCACCATCATTGGCCGTGGACAGAATCGTGTGATTCGCGACAGCGATCCGACGGCGCATGCGGAGGTTGTTGCCCTGCGAATGGCGGCACAGTTTCTGCGCAACTACCGGCTGAACGGCTGCGAACTATATGTCACGTTGGAACCCTGTGCGATGTGTGCGGGAGCCATCCTGCACGCCCGCATTTCACGCCTGGTATATGCTGCGGCAGACCCCAAGGCGGGTGCCTGCGGGTCCGTGCTGGACATCCTCAATCACCCTCAGTTAAACCACACGGTGCGAGTCGAAGCCGGACTGCTTGCGGAGGACTGTGGTGCCATGTTGAAGGCCTTTTTCCGGGCACGGCGCTGACTTTCATCAGCTCGGACTCGATAACCGACAATCGGTGCCTGCCCTGCACGGCAAGAATGTCGCTCCACCAGAGACCTATAACGAAAATAGTGCCAGGTCGCTTTTGCCGTGAACACTGGGCGCAAAATTTGGGCAAACGTCTCTGCGGTGAAGGTTCATTCCGCCAAGCCACGCATCTTAGACAGGCATGAGCGAGCAAAGGCTGGCAGGCAAGGTGGCGGTTGTCACGGGTGCGTCTTCAGGCATTGGCACGGCGGTGGTGGAGCGGTTTGCGCGTGAGGGTGCAAGCGTGGTCGTCAACTACATCGGTGACGACACCAGCGCGTTGGAGGTGAAACGCGTGATTGAAGACGCGGGCGGGAAAGCCATCGTGTGTCGGGCCGACGTGACCAAAGTTGAGGAAACCGCACACCTTATTGACGCTGCCTGGGCCGCCTTTGGTAAGTGCGACATCCTGGTCAACAATGCCGGCGTTGAGAAGGGCTCCGACTTCGTGGACGTTTCAGAGTACGACTATGACATGGTGCTGAACGTGAATCTCAAGGGTCCCTTCTTTTGCACGCAGGCCTTTGTAAAGCGCCTAATTGCGGCGGGCCTGCCGGGCCGCGTCATCAACATGAGTTCAGTCCACGAGGACATGGTCTTTCCGCACTTTGCAACGTATTGCGCGTCAAAGGGCGGCTTGCGCATGCTGATGCGTGATCTGGCCGTCGAGCTGGGCCCGCTCGGCATTACGCTGAACAATATCGCGCCCGGTGCGATCCAGACGCCTATCAACCAAGGTCTAATGGACGACAGGACCAAGCTGAACGCGCTGCTCGCCAATATTCCACTGGGCAGACTGGGTACGGTGGACGATGTTGCCGGACTGGCCGCATATCTTGCCAGCGACGAGGCCGCCTATGTCACCGGTTCCACGTTCATTATCGATGGCGGCCTGATGCGCAACTATCACGAGCAGTGACAGACCATTAAGATAAAGGGATGGACTTGAAGGTTTACACGGCGGCATGGTGCCGGGACTGCCGCGAGGCAAAACGGTTTCTCGACAAGCACGGCATCGAGTACAAAGAAGTCGACATTGAACGGACGCCGGGAGCCGCAGAGGAGGTCCTGCGGAATGTCGGCAAGCGCGCCATCCCACAGTTCGTCATTGACGGCAAGTGGATTCAGCCATACCGGCCCGGCGAGGGCTTCCTGCATGAAGAGATGGCGGAACTGCTCGGCGTTGCGGACTAGACCGGTTTGTCTGCATAAGCTCAGGCCTGCCGCACAGTCCGCGTGCCTCACTTCTGAGAGGCATGACGGAAGGGCCAGCGGATGTGCAGCACACGATTGCGACTTCCTTCTCGATTGGCCGACTGCGTTCGCGCCTGCAACAGGTCGGTTACGGTAAGTATCCCCGCGAAGCGTCCGTTTTCGTCAAGCACCGGGTAGGCAGTAAGGCCATCCGCTCCCATACGTTCGGCAGCGGATCGCAGGGTAGACTGGGCGGACAAAGTCGCAGGTTTCGCGATGCCATATTCGCTCAAAGTCACCTTTTGCCAGTCCGCGCTACCGTCCATATCAAGTTGCTCAGCTGCCGAGATCATCTGCGCGCGGGTGAGCAGGCCGTGGAGTCTCCCGTCCGTTCCCACGATTGGGAACAGCCGCTGCCAGTGACTCCAACCCGCCTTCCCGCCCTCTTTTGTTCGGGTCAGCCAGTCATAAGCCTCTTTGCGGGTCGCATGCTCCGGCAGAGCGAAGACAGAGGTATGCATGGCATCCTGCACACTCATCATCTCCAGCGGATCGACGCCGTATTCCCGTGAAAGATGGCGGCCCTGCCGTGTCAACCCGGCTGTGAGCAGCGAGCGGCGTTGGAACAGCACAGAGAGCGCATAGCTGGTGGTGCAGGCGAGTAGGACGGGCAGCAGCAGGCCACCATTGTGGGTGAGTTCCACCGATAACATCGCCGAGGTTAGCGGAGCGCCGATTGAGGCGGAAAGCAGCGCGCTCATGCCGACGATCGCCCATCCGCCAGGCGGCAATTGCGGCAGCAGATGAGAAAAAGCCGCGCCCAGCGCCGCCCCGATCATAAGCAGTGGCGCAAGGATACCTCCGGCCGTATTAGAGGAAAGTGCAACGACCCAGATAAATACCTTCACGAGCAGAACGCCGGCAATCAGCTTCCAGGTGAAGTCGTCATTGATAAAGTGGCGAATCACGTCATATCCGGTGCCAAGGGCATGTGGAAAGACGAGGCCGCCAAGCCCAACAAACAGGCCGCCAATCGCCGGATACCACATCCAGTGAATGGGCAGCCTCTCGTAGAGGTGTTCCACCCAGTGGATCGTCCGCGACAGACCGACTCCCACAAAGGCGCACAGCATGCCCAGAAATACGGCACCCAGCATGCTCTGGTGCACCATGGGTGCGGTGGTGTAAGCCATGGGAAAAATCGGTCCCGGCCCTAACAGCAGGCGGCGGAACGCGCCGGCGGTGGCGCACGCCATGGCGACCGGAACGAGCGAGCGCGGACGCCATTCAAACAACAGCAGCTCCACCGCGAGCAGGACAGCCGAGAGGGGGCAGGAGAAGGTGGCAGCCATGCCCGCCGCCGCGCCGCACACCATCAGCACGGACCGCTCCGCATCGGTGACGGGCAGAAATTGTGCAATCAGCGAGCCGGCCGCTCCGCCGGAAGCAATCACCGGTCCCTCTGCCCCGAAGGGGCCGCCGGACCCGATGGAGATAGCCGTCGCAATTGGCTTCAGAAAAGCGACTCGGGGCTTGACCTTCGCGCCTCCAAAGATGACGGCTTCTACGGCTTCCGGCATGCCGTGGCCGCGAATGTTTGGGGAAAGATATCGCGCGATCAGCCCGACAAGCAGACCGCCCACGATGGGCGCCAGAGGCGCAAACCAGCTATGTGGAGCATCTCCGGCTTCCAGCTCCGAAAAACTGAGACGGTGGTAGTAAAAAATGTTCGTGGACAAGCCGATCAGCCGGAGCAGCGCCCAGGAAAGCACCGCCGCCAGCGATCCAATGACACATGCGACTGCCGAGATCAGGAGCATCCGCCCGTCTGCCGAGTAGTCACGTAGCACGGTGGAGTCGGCCTTCAGGGCGCCGCCAATCGTGCCTTCACCCGTGCTTGCCGCCGTGACATGGACCGCCTCCGGGTCAGGCGCCTCGGCTGGGTCCGGCGGAGATTCCCCCGCGGAAATGTACTGCCTTGCAGCGTTGGCGGGGTTCCTCTCCTCGTGCACGGGAAGAACTGGCACTGCATCGATTTCCCTTCCGTCCATTAAAGTTAAGCTTACGCTGCGCGGTACTGGTGACGGTGGCCACCGTGCCGCAAGAATGTAGCAGGGAGATACGCTTTGATCGATCGCTATACCCGTCCAGAGATGCGCCAGCTCTGGTCTGACGAGAACCGCTTTCGTTGCTGGCTGGAGGTCGAAGCGACAGCGAGCGAGGTGCTTGCCGATGCGGGAATCGTCCCGCACTCTGCTGCCAGGGCAATTCGCGAGCGTGGTGCGTTCACGGTGGAGCGCATCCGCGAAATTGAGCAGGAGACACGCCATGACGTGATCGCCTTCACCACTGCCGTTGCGGAGGCAGTAGGGCCGGAGTCGCGCTGGCTGCACTTTGGCCTGACGTCCACTGATGTCGTGGATACGGCGCAGGCATTGCAGCTGAGAAACGCCTCAGCACGCATCCTGGAGGGCCTGCATGGGCTTGCCGCGGTGCTCAGGCGGCGGGCGGTGGAGTTCGCCCGCACGCCCACTATCGGCCGCACCCATGGCGTGCACGCCGAGCCGACCACCTTTGGGCTCAAGCTGCTGCAGTGGTACACCGAGTGCCAGCGAAATACCGTCCGTTTCCAGGCAGCCGCGGAGGACATACGCGTCGGCAAGCTCTCCGGAGCAGTCGGCAGTTTTGGTACAGTCACACCTGCACTGGAAGAGGAAATCTGCCGGAGGCTGGGCCTGGCTGCCGCGCCCGTCAGCACACAGGTGCTGAGCCGGGACAGGCATGCGGCTTATGTGAGCACGCTGGCGGTAATGGCGTCCTCACTGGACAAAATCGCAACGGAAATCCGGCATCTCCAGCGCACGGAGGTGCGGGAAGCAGAGGAGTTTTTCCGGGCCGGGCAGAAGGGCTCCAGCGCCATGCCACACAAGCGAAACCCGATTACGGCGGAAAACATCTGCGGTCTTGCTCGCGTGATGCGGGCAAATGCTCAAGTTGCACTTGAAGACGTGGCGCTGTGGCATGAGCGGGACATCTCCCACAGTTCCGCCGAGCGGGTCATTCTGCCAGACCAGACGACACTGGCGGATTACCTGCTCGCAAAAACAACAGACATGATCGACAAGCTGATGGTCTACCCGGAAAGAATGCGGCGCAACCTGGATCTGACTGGCGGGCTCGTCTTTAGCGGCCAGCTGCTTCTGGATCTGGCTGAAGCCGGAATGCTGCGCGAAGAGGCCTACCGGCTTGTACAAGGTTTGGCCATGCGCGCGTGGACGGAAGAGCTGGTCTTTCGCGAACTGGTCGAGGCCGATCCTGAGATCTCCAGTCATCTTTCCGCGGAGCGGATCGCGCGCGCGTTCAACGTCGAGCGGCGGCTAGAAAACGTGCCGGCCATCTTCGAGCGAGTGCTGGGCGAACCGCTGGGCCCAGCCGTTAACGGAGCACCCTGATGGACGACGCTGGATTTGTCCGTCTGGTTGACGTGGCGCTGGCGGATGCAAACCGACGAGCCGGTCATTGGCTGGCATGCAGACCCGGCTGTTCGCAGTGCTGCCATGGGGTCTTCGCCATCAGCACGCTGGATGCGGCACGGCTGCGAATGGGCCTCCAGAATCTCATCCAGACCGACCCTGAGCGAGCCGGACGCGTGCGGGCACGAGTCTCTACTACTTGCGAACAGCTGGCAGGAGATTACCCGGGCGATCTGGAAAGTGGTTTTATCTTCCAGGACGAAGCTTCGCAGGAGCACTTTGCCGGCTTTGCGAACGAGGCTCCCTGCCCCGTGCTGGACCCAGAAACGCAGCAGTGCGATCTGTACTCGGCACGTCCACTCACCTGCCGCGTCTTTGGGCCGCCACTGCGCACAGAAGACGGCGTTGGAGTGTGTGAGCTCTGCTACCACGGAGCTTCCGACGCCGAAATTGAAGCCGGTCTGCTGCACCTGCCCGATCCCGGGTTAGAAGCCGCCCTTACGGCGCCGCTCGGAACGGAACAGACGATCATCGCCTTCGCCCTGCGAAGTGTGACATAGTTCCAGGCCGGGCTCGCCCGCCGGACCCTGCCCTACTGCAAGCGCATGGCCTCCACCACGATGTGCGATGCTGAAGGAGCAATGGCTTTGCTGCAGACCGCAGAACGAAGTGGACAAGTCACACTGGCGGTGACGGGAGCAAGTGGCTCGGTGTTTGCCGGGGCGATGCTGCACCTGCTTGCAGCGGAGACGCGGGTGCGGCGCGTGGACATAGTGGTTTCAGATCACGCCTTGCGAGTCTTGGCGGAAGAGCATGGCCTGCCGGGAGGAAGGGCGCATGTTCTGGAGCGCTTGGCGGAAAGCTTCAACCCGCAGCCTTTCGCCACTGAGAAGTTCCATCTGCTGGAAAATGCGGATGTAGGTGCCGGCATCGCAAGCGGTAGCTATCCGAGCGACGGCATGATCGTGCTTCCCTGCTCGATGGGGTCGCTGGCCAGCATCAGCCATGGACTCGCAAACCGCCTGATTGAACGTGCTGCGGACGTCTGCCTGAAGGAACGCCGTCCGTTGATTCTGTGCGTGCGTGAGACGCCCTTCCACATCATTCATTTGAGAAATATGACGCAGGCGGCCGAGGCCGGTGCAACTGTCTTCCCCGTTATTCCGGCGTTCTACAACAAGCCTGAAAGCGCAGCGGAGATGGCCTTGCAGTTTTGCTGCCGTGTCCTGGCCCACTTTGGGCTGGCGCAGGAGCGGGCGTACCGCTGGAAAGCTGAGTAAGGTCCAACCTACTGGGCGCTGCCCGTCCTCTTTTCGGTCAGCGCGACTTCCATGCGGCCTCGGGTTCCGGCGGGGATGAGCTTCTCAACGGGCGCTAACGGAATCTGCGAATTCAGGAACTGCAAGGTGGGCGGCACGCCCTGGGCCGAGCACTCCACAATGGCCAAATGCCCGCATCCCTGCAACTGCAGAAAAACCGATTGCGGGACCAGTTCATGAATCCGGCTGCCATAAACGGCCGGCGTCAATTTATCCTGGTCACCCCAGATGAGCAGCACCGGCATCTTGAGTTGGTGGATACGGAAATCCAGGATCTCGCTGCCGTCAAGCATGCTGCCCAGCGAACTATTCAGGATGCGTTCGCTGCTGCGGAAGCGCCGCAGGAGGGCTGGGACAGCAAATCCCGGCATCCGAATAAGCGGCCGGTCCGGCTCGATCCGCTGAATGAGTTGCTGCAGCGTCTCTGCGTCGTGCGGACTGAAGATTGTGAGGGAAAAATCCAGCGGCATATACATGCCGGCGCTGTCATAAAGGATCAGCCGGCGCACCCGTTTCGGCTGGTCGAGTGCATACTTTGCGGCAATCCAGCCGCCCATTGACCAGCCCGCGATGTCGGCCTGCTTCAGGTGCAGCGCATCAATGAAGCCAGCAACCGTGCGCTCTTCTGTTTCAAGCGAGAAGTCCCCCTCGAGCGGTTTGTCGGAATTTCCATAGCCCAACAGATCAATCGCATATACGTGGTAGCCGTGGCGCGCAAGTGTAGGCGTCAGCCCAGCCCAGTCGCTGGCGCGCGCGCCGAGCCCGTGTATTAGAACGATCGGCCTGTCCACACCATCGCCCGAACCGCTGGGGGGCGCGGCTTCCAGATAATGAATGCGGTGGTGGTTTACAACGATCTCGCGATGGTGCACGCCGTTCTTGAAAAGGTACACATCCGTGGCGCGCTCTACCAGCCAGAACGGGTCCGTAATGACGACGGCGATAAAGCCAATGGTGAACACCGCCGCGGCAATGAGCGCAACGTGTAGCCGAGTTTTGGTCCGCCGCTTCACCGCAGCGGCTTCCCGAACTCTTCCGCGAAGACAGCGTGAGAAAGCCCGAAACGGCCTCCATCGTACTTGTCGCTGCCCTGCAAGTGGCCAATGGCCAGCAGTGAAACGACCCAATAACTCAGGGGCAGACGCAGTGTTTCACGCACACGCTCCTGCTCAAAACCTTCCATCACCGCAGTGTCATAGCCCATGGTTTCGGCCGTCAGCAGCATAAACGCGCAAGCCAGGGACACCTGTTTGCTGAGCCACCCATGCATCTGGTCCCGGTTCATTGCGGAAAGGTAACTTTCCACATGTGTCTTGAGTTGCGCGGCGTAGCTTTGGGGCATGCCGCCCTCCAGACCCATTCGGATGATGTCATCACCATCACGGCGCCAGGAATCCGCATCGCCGCAACAGGCTATGACCACGGAAGCCTCCTCCGCCTTGGCCTGATTGAAACAGCAGGCGCGCAGGCGCCGTTTTTGCTCGTGCGATTGAATGGCTATAAAGCGCCACGGCTGAACGTTATAACCCGAGGGGGCGGCGATGCCAGCTTCAAGGATGCGCCGCAGATCCTCGGCGGGCAGAGCCGCTCCGTCGAACGACGGTGTCGAGCGGCGTTCGCGTATTGCCTCTTCCAGCGACTTGGTACGAGTGCTCATGCAGCATTTTTCATTCTAGCGTAACAATTGATCTTTTCGGGATCGGAACATTCGCGCTATCGCAGACCGGCCATCGGTTCTTCACTGGCAAAAGGTGCGCCGCTTCCAGATTCTGCAAACGCCCAAATTCCGTGGAAGTGCTCACGCAAATCCGGATAGGCCGCCACCAGTGCGCTGGCTGCCTTCTGGTTGCGGGCGCGAGCCGCGACCGGATCGGTAAGCGAACCGGCCTTGTAGTGCATTGCCACATCGATGCGGTCGCCACCCAGAGAGTCGTCTGGACTCAAGCTGGTGAGCTGATACTCACTTCCGTCCTTCGCCTTGATGACAAGCGGGGCCTCCGGACTGATCCCGTTGGAGAGCGCGGGCGGGGCAGCTTTCCCCTGCTCCTCACGCAGCTGTTCCAGATGTGTGCTGGCGGCAAATCCAACAGGCTTGAGTAACCGTTCCGCTTCGCCGTACTCGATCCAGGCGGTCCAGTTTTCCCGCTTGCCGGCGGCGGTACGGGCATCCGTCCAATACCACAGCCCATCATGTCCAGCGGCGGTAGTTGCACGCGGAAAAAAGCCGGCCAGCTGCCAGTTGCCCGCCGCGCTCTGCCGCAGCAGCATCGCAAGTTGCCAGGGTGCGGAGGCGCGCTTCGCATCCACTATCGCGAGGGCGTAGCGGCCGGGCGGCAATGCGGGGATGGCGAAGCTGGTCTCTGCCTGGGAGCGGTTTAAATTGCAGAAAAATTGCGTGTCCTGAGCGGCCGTGTTCTTGCTCGCGTCCAGCAACCACAGTGTGCTCGGCCGCAGCGTAGCCCCTTGCAGATGCGGAGCGGTGGTGGCAATCGCGTCGGCGATCCCGGTAAAGTCCTGAGCGACCTGTGGAATCGTCTGCTGCTTCACCGCAACGGCGTCATTGCCTTGCACCAACGTGGCAAAGCTTGTCGCGGCCTGCGCCAGAATATCGCGTTCTGCCGGCTGCATTTGCGACTGCGTGGTGCACTGCTGAGCTGTCAGGCTTGCCGCGGAGAAGGCCTGCGCTACAAGATGAAACTGCACAGCAAGCAAAGCGGTGCGCCAGATAGCTTTCCGCATGGTTGAACACTCCTGAAAGCCTTGGACGCAAGCTGGGAAGCCTTCGTCTCACCCCAACTTGCGTTCTCTGCTGCTGTCCAACGTTATGCCTTTATTTTTCCACGCCAAAGGTAAATACAGTGGTCGAGCGCATCGTCTGACCCGGTTTCAGCAGCGTGGACGGAAATGCCGGATGGTTGGGGCTGTCTGGAAAATGCTGAGTCTCCAAGCAAAGCGCGGCGCGTTGCGGATAAACCTTGCCGCCAGTCCCGGTGATGGTGCCATCCAGAAAATTGCCTGTATAAAACTGGACGCCGGGCTGCGTGGTGGACACGGTGAGCGTACGCCCTGATTTCGAATCAACAACCTTGGCAGCAAGTTTGAGCTGGCCGTCCGCACCGTTCAGCACCCAGTTGTGATCGTAGCCTCTGGCGATCTTTAACTGCTCGTTGTCGGCGTTAATCCGCTCACCGATTACATGGGGTGTACGGAAATCAAAAGGCGTGCCGGCCACTGCAGGCAGGTCACCGGTCGGGATCAGCACGGAGTCCACCGGCGTGTAGCGGTCCGCATTGATCATGATCTTCTCTTCCAGGATTGTGCCGCTGCCTTCACCTGCCAGGTTGAAATAGGAGTGGTTCGTCAGATTCGTGACAGTTGCCTTGGTGGTGGTGGCGCTGTAATCGATATGCAATGCGTCGCCACGCAGCGTGTAGCGGACGTGGGCGGTAAGCGCGCCGGGATAGCCCTGGTCGCCGTCTGCCGAGACGAGCGTCAGTTCCACGCCATTTTCAATCTGCTTGGCCGTCCAGACCTTACTGTCAAAGCCCACCAGTCCGCCGTGCAAGGACTGGCCGTTGTTATTCACGGGCACCTGATACTGGTGGCCGTCAATTGTGAACTGACCCTTGGCGATCCGGTTGCCGTAACGTCCCACGACCGCGCCGAAATAAGTGCCACCGTCCGCCTGGTAACCGGCGATGTCAGGATGACCCAGCGCAACGTTGTCGCGGTGGCCCTTGCGATCGGGAGCGACGATGCTCATGATGCGCGCGCCATAGGTGATGACCTTGATCTCAAGCGCATTGTCTTTAAGTGTGTAGACATCCACGGCCTGACCGTCTTTCGTGGTGCCAAAGGACGCCTTGGTGACCTCTGCCTGCATAGCCATTGCTAACAATCCCATCGCCAGTAGCGCTTGCAATTTCATCTGTTTGGAATCCTTTGTCTCGGCGGTTGGCCGGCATCACCGCAGTATACGCACCCGCGACTCAGACACGGTATGCCGCATACCGCGAGACACAAATGAGACCTCAGCCAATCTGCCGCTCTTAGGATGGAAAGACACGGAGATCGCCGCCGGTCATCTGCGCCGGAAGCCCGAGCCCGAGCATGCCGAGCATCGTCGGGGAGATGTCCCGCAGCGATCCGCCTTCGCGCAGGTGGAAACTCCGGCCCTGATCCGTCACGGCAATCAGAGGCACGGGGTTGGTGGTGTGCGCCGTGTGCGGGCCGCCGGTGAGCGGGTCGATCAGCAGCTCGGCATTGCCGTGGTCAGCCGTGATCAGCCACGATCCACCGTTGCGCCTGAGCGAAGAGTAAATCTCACCGAGGCAGGCATCCACGGTCTCGACGGCCCGAATTGTAGGCTCCATCTTGCCGGAGTGGCCGACCATGTCGGCATTGGCGAAGTTCACCACCACGATATCAAAGGCAGTATCGTCGATAGCCCGCAATACCGTGTCGCAAATACCGCGAGCACTCATCTCAGGGGCGAGATCGTAGGTGGCCACCTTTTGCGATGGGATAACCTCACGCTCTTCTCCGCCGAAGGGCTTCTCGATGCCGCCATTAAAGAAATACGTCACGTGCGCGTACTTCTCTGTTTCGGCAACGCGAAGGTTCCGAAGCTCGTGGCTGGCCATGACATTGGCAAGCAGATTGTCCATGCTTTCCGGCTCAATGACCATGGGCAGCCGGAACTTTGGATCGTACTGCGTCATGGCGACATAACGAATGTCCTTTGGAATCCGATTGCGCGGGATTTCCAGATCAAGTTCCCCGGCTTTGGGTAAGTCGCGCGCGTCCATCGCCGTGAGTCCACCGGAGATGTTGCGCGCCAGCACGCGGGTAATCTGCCGTACGCGGTCCGAGCGATAGTTGAAACAGATGCAGAGGTCCTCATCGGCGATTGTCGCGACGGGCTGGCCGATTTGCCCCGTGCAGACGAACGGCAGAATGAACTCGTCAGTAACACCATTGGAATAATTTTCGCGGACCCGCGCGATCGGGTCTGCATGCCGGCCACCCTCGGCGTTCCCCTCCACCATGGCGCTGAATGCTTTGCTCTCACGGTCCCACTTCAGATCGCGGTCCATCGCGTAGTAGCGGCCAGAGCAGGAGGCGAGTCGACCCGTGCCGATCTCGCGAAATTGCTGCTGCAACTCTTCCAGGTAGCCCGCCCCGGATGTCGGCATGGTGTCGCGGCCGTCCAGAAACGCATGAACGTAGACCTTTTCAGCTTCCTGTCGCGCACAGAGTTTCAGCAGCGCGTAGAGGTGGCGCTGGTGCGAGTGCACCCCGCCATCGCTCACCAGGCCCAGCAGGTGAATGGCGCGCCCCCGGTCCAGCGCAGCCTTGATCGCGTCAACCAGGACCGGCATTCGAAAGAACGCCCCGGAATCAATCAAGGCGTCGATCCGGGTGATGTCCATGCGCACGACCCGGCCCGCGCCTAGGTTAAGGTGGCCCACTTCACTGTTGCCCATCTGGCCATCCGGCAGGCCCACAAAATGCTCGCTGGCTCGGAGCAATGTGTTGGGATACTCCCGAAGGAGCATGTCATAGGTGGGCTTACGTGCCTGCGCGATGGCATTCCCATGCGTCTCCGCGCGCACGCCCCAGCCGTCCAGCACTGTTAGGATAAGCGGCTTGCGTTTCAGCATATAGCGAAATCCTTTGCGTGCATTCTGACATGGAGGTGAAGCCGGACAACCTCACCAACGGAGAGTTCGCCCGGCTCAGCAGCTGCCATCCCGGTGCGACAGCTTGCATCGAGACGGGACTCAATAGCAATGCGCTACTCCCCCGAGTTCACGGACTCGACACCGAGAAAGACCGCGGTCTGGCCGAGCTCCTCCTCAATGCGCAGGAGCTGGTTGTATTTCGCGATGCGGTCCGTGCGGGAAAGCGAGCCTGTCTTGATCTGTCCCGCGCCGGTGCCAACGGCGAGGTCGGCGATAAAGCTGTCTTCCGTCTCACCGGAACGATGCGAGATGATCGAGGTATACCCATATCGGCGGGCGAGTTCGATCGCTTCCAGCGTCTCTGAGATGGTGCCGATCTGGTTGACTTTGATCAGGATCGAATTAGCAACACCCTTCTCAATGCCCTCGCGCAAACGAACAGAGTTGGTTACAAACAGATCGTCTCCCACCAGTTGGCAGCGGTCTCCGATTTCGTCGGTCAGGATCTTCCAGCCGTCCCAGTCGTCTTCGGCCAGACCGTCCTCGATGGAGAGGATGGGATACTGGCGGACCCACTCGGCCCAATACGCTGCCATCTCCGCGGAAGTTTTCTCGCTCTTGTCAGACTTCTTGAAAACGTACCTGCCGGTTTCCTTGTTGTAGAACTCACTGGAAGCAGGATCGAGGGCGAGTGCAATTTCCTCGCCGGCGGTGAAACCCGCGGCTTCGATTGCTTCCAGCAGAACGTCAATCGCTTCCACGTTCGACCGTAGCGATGGAGCAAAGCCGCCCTCATCGCCCACGGCGGTATTGTAGCCACGCTTCTTGAGCACGCTCTTGAGCGTGTGAAACGTCTCGGCACCCCAGCGCAAAGCTTCAGAAAAGCTTTCCGCGCCGACAGGCATGATCATGAATTCCTGAAAGTCAACGTTGTTGTCGGCATGCGCGCCGCCGTTGATCACGTTCATCATGGGTGTCGGCAATAAACACGCATTCACGCCGCCGAGATAGCGATACAGCGGCAGCTTGAGCGCGCTTGCGGAAGCGCGAGCAGCAGCCATGGAAACGGCAAGAATGGCATTTGCGCCGAGCCGCTGCTTATTCGGTGTGCCGTCCAGCGAAAGCATCGTTGCATCAATCAAGCGCTGATTGCTGGCGTCCATGCCGGTAAGCTCGGGAGCAAGCACGCTCTCGATATTCTCGACTGCCTGCAGCACCCCCTTGCCGAGGTAGTACTCCTTGTCGCCATCGCGCAGTTCTACGGCATCATGCTCGCCGGTAGAGGCACCGCTGGGAACGGCGGCACGGCCCATTGCGCCGCCGCTGAGCAGAACATCGGCTTCCACGGTGGGATTGCCGCGGCTGTCGAGGATTTCACGTGCTCGGATGGAAACGATCTCGGTCATGGTGCTGTTCAATCCTTCTGCCCCGGCGCCGCCCGCGACAACGCGGTGCGTAAGGCGGTCATTGAGCCTGGGCCGGCGATCAACGGGGATGGGCCCGCCCGCAGCGTCCAGGATGCTGTTGACAAAAATTTTGGTCATTGGGCCGCTCATGCGAAACAGCCCCCGTGAGAAGCATGCTTGACTGGAATCACTTTGCAGGCCGATTCTAGCAAAGACGCGTCAACCTGCGAGGAGGCCGCGATCCTGTTGACCATGCAGATTCCGTACGACGGAGCGGCTGTCTTCCCGGGGCGCGGCGCGCTACGCTGAAATGGCCACTGCGTTCGCGCGCATGCGGCTGGAGGCTCACGTGAAATATCCCTTGGCAGCAATCTTTCTTCTGGCAGCAGCGCCCGTTCTGGCGCAGAGCACCGGGGTGGCCCAGCCACCCGAGACTGTGGAAGATGCCGCGCCGATCGAGCGACAGGCTGCGCCGGTAAAAGTGGTCACGGCTCCTGCCATCGTGGTCGCGCCGCCCGATGCGAACACTGATGCCTATAAAGATGCGTCGACACAAACCGCTCCCGCATCGGCAACCCTGTCGTCCGCCGCGTCGCCGGCAGTCACACTGCAGAAACATGACCTGGTGAAATTCCAGCCGGATCCCGACAGCGGCATTGTGGAGAGTGTTCCGCAGCGCTCGGACGAAGTGGCGGAGGGCACTATTCTGCGGGCCCGGTTACGCGGCAGCATCACAACAACCGCCACGCAAAGCGGAGCGCCCTTCACGGCCGAGCTAATTGAACCCCTGATGCACATGGGCCGAGTGGTCGCACCTGCCGGCTCTTTGGTGCAGGGCCGCGTTACGGAGATTCGCGGCGGCAAACGGATCAAAGGTGAAGCCTTGATTCATCTGCAGGCAGAGGAGTTGACCCTGCCGGACGGTTCGCGTCTGCCACTGCGGGCATCGGTGATCGATACCGACCAGACGGCGGAAAACCGTACCGATTCAGAAGGCAACATTCTCCGCAAAGACCATCCCAAGCAGACACTGGCGGCTGCGTCACTGGCAACGGGCAGTGCCGCGGCAGCAGGCGGCTTGATTGCCGGTCCGGCAGGCGCCCTGGTCGGCGCGGGCCTCGGCGCCGGCGTAAGCACGGTGCTTTGGCTCAAGCAGGACCGGCAAACCCAGCTGCCGCCCGATGCGTTGTTGGTTCTGGCGCTGAGTTCGCCACTACGGCTGACCTCACCCGTTCGCGAGCCGAACTACTCTGCAACGCCCGCACAGCAGCCCTATACAACACCCGCCGAGGGTGCGCGTCTGGTACGCCGCACACCTGAGCCGGCGGCTCCGCAGGCTTACGTCCCAACAAATTAGTATCGTTTTTGAATGAAGAGGCCGCTCAAGACGGCGGTCTCTTCTCTTGTCTTCCATCCACTTTCATCGATCACTTACCCATGTCTCCGAAAGCCAACATGGCCACTCGCCATGTCTCATTTACAGATGCCGGTTTAGCGCACCTGTGCGAGCAAGCGGTGCCAGGTCTTCGTGTTACGTCGCCAGCTCTTCTTCAAATCATCCAGGATGCGGTTGAAATCACCATGACTCTTGAGCTTGTTCCATGACGGATTGCGGCTGAACCACGGATAGTTTTCATTGCCAAGATAGATGGCCCGTCGCAGCCAGTGAAGAGCTTCGCTCTCATCGCCTTCTACCGCGAAATAGGTGGCTAGGCGGTAGGCCATTTCGCTGTCCGCCTCTGCGGCAGAGAGCGTCTCGTCCACAATGAACGTTGCCGCCTTTTCGCGCTGGCCAAGCTGCGCGTAACACATGGCGATGGTCGGAAAGACAATGCGCAACGAGTCGTCTTCACGTGTGACCGCTTCCAGCGTCTCAATGGCTCGCTCCAGCTCGCCGGTGCGCATGAACTGGTAACCCTGCGAAATGCGCAGGAGCGGCTGGCGTGGCTCCAGCGTAAGACCCTTCTCGATCTCATCCGCCGCCAGTTCAAGCTGGTTCTGGTACTGATACACACGCGCGCGGTTGTTATAGATCACCGGAGCGTCCGATGGATTCAGGCGCAGCGCGATGTTGAACTGCGCCAGCGCTTCCTCGTACAGCCCATCCAGGCGCAGCGTAATACCGGCCACCTGATGCACATTCCAGTCGTTGCCCGCCGTCTGCAGCAGGTGTTCAATGCCGTGCCGTGCACTCTCCTTCTCCCCCCGCGAAAGCAGCATGTACACGCGGTAGAGATTGGCCTCCACCGAACCCGGATCGATGGAAAGCGCACGGTCAAAGCCCCGGCGCGCTTCCAGCAGATGCATCTGGCCGCCCAGCGCGTGGCGCACATATTGCAGATGAGCCATGCCCAGACCACTCCATCCCGGAGCATAGCCGGGATTGTCCTGTGTCACCTTCTCGAACAAGCTGCGGGAACGGTCCAGATCGTCCCGGCTGCCGGTGCGCGACATGAAGGAGCTGAGCATCGCGCGCGCCTGCAGGTACTCCTCCGATAGGTCTTCCGTGAGCGACCGCTGCGGCCCGTGGTCGTGCCCATGAAGTGTGCCCGCACCCTTCAGCGTGCTGAAAATTTCATCGGTGATCTCCCGCTGCACGGCGACCAGATCCAGGCTGTCAACGTTGATCGAGCCACCGGCGCGCACGGCCTGCGCGGGAATGTCGATCATCTGCCAGTTCAGATCGAAGCCGGTCTGGCTGCGCATGAAGTTGCCCGCCACCACAAACTGCACCATCAGCTTGCGGCCGATGCTGAGGGGATCCATCTGCTTGTTGGGCAGATTCATCAGTGCGCTGGACGGGCGCACCACCAGTGACTGCATGCGGGCAAGCCGTGTCGCGATGGCATCGGCCAGCGCATAACCGTAGAGCGGAGCCGCATCCGCCGGGCCGAAGTTGATGAAGGGCAACACCACAATGGTGTTCTGCTTCTCATTGCCGCCGCTCTCCCGGAAACGCTCGGCAAGCATACTGAGCAGGCCGGTGGTGCGCTTTTCGGCCTCGGGACTGTTCAGCGACAGGCGCTCCTGCGTCGGCATGCTCGCCAGCGTATCGCCAGGGATGATGATGCCTTCCAGTTGGGCCGCTCGCAGAATCGTCTTCAACGCTTCCCGGACGTCAGACGCGGAGGCAAAGCGGGATGAAGGCTGCTTTTCCAGGCAGCGTAGGATCACGCTCTCCAATTCCCTGGGCAACGTGGGCACAATCTCGCGCGGTGGCTTGGGATCAATGAACTGGATCGCGCGGATGCTCTGCACATCCGGAAGATCGGGCCGGTGAAACGGATGCCGCCCGGTGGCAAGCTCGTACAGCACAACACCAAAAGCGAAGATGTCGCTCTGCACCGAGGACTGGCCGGTGACAAACTGCTCAGGAGCCATATAGGCAATGGTGCCGCCGCGAGCGGTGTAGGTGGCGTCTGGCGGCGGCGGGGTGCGGCTTGCCGGTTTAGCAGGATCGAACTCCGCATCCTCCACGCTGATGCGCCGAGCCAGACCGAAATCCAGAATCTTGATCAGCCCGCCCTCGGTCAGGATCACGTTGGCTGGCTTCAAATCACGGTGAAAGATGCCCAGCGAGTGCGCGGCGGCAAGCCCGTCAGCGATCTGTATGCCCGCGGAGATGACGAGCTCACTATTGGCTGGACCTTCGGCAATCAGCCGGTCCAGCGGCTTGCCGGGCACATATTGCATCACGATGAAAGCCTCATCGTCCGCCTCGCCCACGTCATAGATCGCGCACACATTGGGGTGTTCAATCGCGGAGGCCAGCCGCGCCTCGCGCAGATAGGAGGTGCGCATCTGTTCCGGCGGCAGCGTGCCGCGCGTCAGCACCTTCAGCACAACAGGCCGTTGCAACAACGTGTCATTCGACAGATACACCACGCCGCTGCCGCCCGATCCCAGCTTCCGGATGAGCTCGTAGTGTTCAATGACGCGGCGCTTCATGCACCGATTCTCTCATTCGCGGCCGGAGAGAGCCGCGCGCCCTGCGACGCACGATGATGAATCACTACGACGCACGATAATTCAATACTGCAACGCCCGGTGACAAAGCATGGCGCTGCCCGGCGACAGGACGGCTGGGGCTAAGCGCTCACGCAAAGCGGCTTTTTGCAAGCGGTGAACTTTTCTAGGGCAATCGATGGATCGCCTCACCAAACCAGGTACTGCGTTCCATCCTGACTCCGCATCCTAGGCAGACATCCACTCCTGAAAGCAGGTTTGCTTCGCGAATGCAACCAACTGTCCTGTTGATCGACGACAACGCCATCCAGGCGGCAACGCGGCAAACCATCCTGAAGCGTGCGGGCTACTTCGTGATCCCCGTACTGAACGCACAACGCGCCCTGGAACAGCTGCAGAACGACGAGTTCCCATTGCAGATCGACGTCGTGATGACCGATCACGTGATGCCGGGCATGACGGGCGCGGAATTTGTCACCGCGCTACGGCACACGCATCCTGACTTGCCCGTTCTCGTCATCAGCGGGCTGGAAGAAGCGGAGCAGGAGTACGCGGGTCTGCATGTGTCGTTCCGCCTGAAACCTTTGCTGCCGGACGACCTGCTCGCCTCGGTGGAACGCCTGCTGAAGAAGTCTGTCTAGGGCATAAGCAGCGCTTCCTCTGCATGTCATCCTATGGATGGACAGGCATATAGGCAGAGTGGTTGAACAACACGGCACGCAACGAATATCGTGTTGCGTGCATTGCAATGCATCATCGAGCACTGCGAGAATGGCGTTAATGCATCCCATGCCCCAGTTCGGAAGCTTTGCTCTGCTGCTGGCGTTGGCTCTGTCAGCTTATACACTTTTCGCGGGTTCTATCGGGCTCTTCCAACTAACCACTGGCCGCTCCGGCAGGGTCTCTCCGGAGCGTCTCACGGAGACCGCTCGGCGCGCCGGCATCGCCACCTTCGTCGCGGTAAGCGGTGCGGCGTTCGCTCTGGTGTGGGCCTCGTTTACGAACGATTTTTCGGTGGCTTACATCCTGCAGCACACCAATCGCGCACTGCATCCGGCATATAAGTTTTCAGCGCTTTGGAGCGGACAGGAAGGTTCACTACTGCTGTGGGCCTTCCTCCTGACAGGCTATGGCTTTGTACTCCGCCTGCGCCACCGGGTGGATGTTCGACTGTTCGCCTTTGCTTCCACAATTTTGGCCTCGGTACAGCTCTTCTTTCTTTCGCTGTTAAATTTTGCCGCTCCGCCGTTTGCGCTGTGGACCGGCGATCCACGACCCGATGGCAACGGACTGAACCCACTCTTGCAGTATCCGGAGATGGTGATTCACCCGCCGATGCTGTACCTCGGCTATGTGGGTTTTTCTGTGCCTTTCGCTTTCGCGCTCGGCGCGCTCATGATGAAGTATCCCGGTGAGAAGTGGATCCGCATTACACGCCGCTGGACGCTGGTCACCTGGCTCTTTCTTACGGTTGGTATTTCGCTCGGCATGCACTGGGCGTACGCGGTACTTGGCTGGGGCGGCTACTGGGGTTGGGACCCCGTTGAGAATGCCTCCTTCCTTCCCTGGCTCACGGCCACTGCTTTTCTGCACTCGGTCATGATGCAGGAAAAGCGCGGCATGATGAAGCAGTGGAATGTCTGGCTGATCTTTACCACCTTCATGCTCACGGTTCTGGGTACGCTGTTGACACGCTCGGGAATCGTGAGCAGTGTGCATGCCTTTGCGGAAAGCTCGATCGGAGCTTGGTTCACGACATTTCTCTGCGTTACCTTTGCCGTTTGCCTCTTTACGTTCTTTCGGCAGCGTTCGCATCTCGCCACGGAGCACAAGCTTGAAGCGGTGGTCTCGCGCGAAAGCTCCTTCCTCTTCAACAACCTTGTGCTGCTTGTCCTGTGCTTCACTGTGCTTTTCGGCACGCTCTTCCCGGTGCTGAGCGAATATGTACAGGGGTCCAAAGTCACTATGGGCGCGCCCTTCTTCAATCGCGTCGCGGTGCCTATCGGCCTGTTTCTGATGTTCCTGACCGGCGTCGGCCCGTTGCTTGCCTGGCGCGCGACTTCCCTGCGATCCATCCGCCGCAACTTCGTGCTGCCCTGCATTGCCACCGTCGGCAGCGCACTGATCCTGATGGCCAGTGGCATCCGCCCGTGGCGCGTCGATGACCTGGACCAGCAGGGCTCGATCTATGCACTGGTATGCTTTTCCATCGGTGCGGGTGTCACGGTGGCAATCCTGTCGGAGTACCTGCGCGGCGTGGGTGTCGTACGCACGCAGACCGGCCAAAACTTCTTCTCCGCCGCTTTTCTGCTCACGCGTCGCAACAACCGGCGCTACGGCGGCTACCTTGTGCACTTTGGCATTGTTGCGCTGTTCGTCGGTCTGGCGGGCGCGGCGTTCAATCAGTCGCGCGAGTTGGAGATGGGCTTTGGCGACTCTATCGGCATCGGCAATTACAAGCTCGTTTGCCAAAGCTATACGCAGGATTCGAACCCGAATTACGACACTGACTTTGCGCTGCTGGATGTCTACGACCGCGGCCACAAGATTGCACAGATGGCCCCGGAGAAGCGCTTCTACACCGCAAGCCAGACCAACAGCACCATCGTCGCAATCCACTCTACCGCGCTGCGTGACTTATACGTGGTCTTTGAGGGCCGCAATCCCGAGACGAACAAACCCATCATCAAGGTCTTCCTGAACCCGCTGGTGTCATGGATCTGGATCGGTGTTGCCATCATCATCGCAGGCACCTTCGTCGGCCTCGCTCCACAGCTCAAGCCGGCGTTGAGCACACGTACGGCACCGGCGTTGGTCCGCGCCGAATTGCAAGCAGTCGGAGGCGATTGATGAGCTCCTTTCTGGGTCGCCTTCGTGCCCGTATGCTGCCCGTGCTCCTTGTCTTTTCCATCGCATTGATCACCATCGGTGCGGGTGACACCGGGTCGCGCTTTAACAGCCTCGGTCACAAGATGGTCTGCACCTGCTCCTGCGGGCAGATCCTTCTGGAGTGCAATCACGTTGGCTGCCCAAACAGCTCCGGCATGATCGACGAGTTGAAGGCGCAGCTCGGTGGCGGCTCCTCTGATACCAGCATCTTTAACGCTTTCGTCGCAAAGTACGGGCCAACGGTGCTGGCCGCGCCCATTCGTGGCGGCTTTGACAACGTGGCTTTTATCGTTCCCGTGGCTGTCTTTCTGCTGGCCATGCTGGGAACGGTCTTCCTGATTCGCAACTGGCGCGGCCGGCATCTGGTTCCGGTAGCGGGATTGCCGATGGACGTGTCCCGCTCAGATGACTTGCGCGAGCGGATTCGCCGCGAAACGGAGTTTTAGGCCGCCATGGGACTCATCGCCGGATCCATTTTGCTAATCGCCCTCTTTGCCTACGTCTTCTGGCCAGACGAGAACCCATTCGTACAGCGGGCCAAAACGCGGTTGGATTTCCTGGAAGAGCGGCGCGAGATGGTCATGAACAATCTTCGCGATCTGAACTTTGAGCACAAAGCCGGTAAATACCCGGAGCAGGATTATGTGCAGCAGCGTGAAATCCTGGAAGATGAAGCAGCCAAAATTCTGGCAGAGATGGACACGCTGCAGATCTCGGCCTGATGCTCTCCTCTGCCGGACCTCCGGCGCCACGATCCCTATCCGATTTCTGACTGGACGACCTGTGAGACGACGACTTCTTTACCTGCTCTGCGCCTTTGTTACGCTCCCGGTACTTGCAGCTTCCACCATCACCGGCACCATCACCAATCAGACCGTGCACAAGCCGGCAGCCGGTGACGATGTCGTACTCATACGGCTGGCCCAGGGCATGCAGGAAGCAACGCGCACCAAGACCGACGCAAGCGGGCGCTTTACGCTGGACGTACCGGACGACGGCGTTCACCTGGTCCGCGTAACACATGACAAGGCGAACTATTTCAAGGCCGCACCCCCGGGTACGCAATCGGTCGACATAGACGTCTATAACGCCGCGGCAAAGGTACCTGGAGTTTCGCTGGATGCAAACGTCATCCGGCTGCAGACCGAGCCAGACAACAAGAGCCTGCGCGTGGTGGAGAACTTCTTCCTGAAGAACGAGTCCACACCGCCGCGTACACAGTTTGGCGAGCGTGCTTTTGAGTTCACCCTGCCCGACGGCGCAGTGGTGGAAGGTGCGGCTGCCCAGGGTACGGGTGGCATGACGGTGCAATCGCCACCGGTCCCGCTGCCAGAGAAGGGGCACTACGCCTTTATCTTCCCCATCCGGCCAGGCGGCCAGACACGATTCCAATTGAGCTACAAGGTGCCTTACACCGGCTCCTTCCAGTTCACGCCGCTGGCAACAATGGCCACTGACAACGTCGTCGTAATGATGCCAAAGGCTATGCGCTTTGATGGCGGAACTTCGCCCTTTACCTCCGTGGCGGAAGAAGTGGACGCGCAAACATATGTTGCGCGGAACGTAACCCTGGGCAAGGTCACCTCCTTTACTGTCAGCGGCACGGGACAGTTGCCGCGCGCAACCACAACGCCCCAGGACGCCTCACAGCAAAACCAGGGCAACGGCCCAGCTACGGGAACGCCCGCGACAGGCGCCGACCCAAATGCTGATCCAGGATCGAAAACAGCGGATACGCGGCCGGGCGGCGGTCTGGGCAATCCCATCAAC
>CAXTRR010000002.1:169456-180073 GCA_964246795.1 uncultured Terriglobus sp.
CCCATCAACAGCCCCGCCCCTCTCAGCAAATACAAGTGGTGGATCCTGGGTACGTTGGCGCTGGTGCTGGCGGGCGGTGCTGGCGTTCTGCTCTCCCGGCCTTCTTCGCAGCCGACGCCGGTCCCGGCGATGGCGACTAACCAGGCCGTAGTCCACCCATCTCACACCGCAGCACTTTCCCAGACCCCCCTCCTCCAGGTTCTCAGGGATGAGCTTTTCACCCTGGAAAGTGAGCGCCTCACCGGGAAGATCAGCGAAGCGCAGTACAACAAAATGAAGCCCGCGTTGGAGACAGTGCTGCAGAGCGCGCTGGAGCGGCAGGAGCGCGCAGCCCAGCAGCAGAAGAAGACGGTGGCGGCGTAGTCGTTCTACGCTCGTTCTCCTCAATGCTCAACTATGCCCCGCCATCATCTAGCCAACAGCGGCATCAATCCGGAGCCGCGCAGATCGGTTTGCAGAAAGCTTTCAGCGCTACCGGCGTCCGCCGCAACCGCCTCGGCAGCCAGGTAGCCGCTGCGGACAGCTCCCTCCATCGTCGACGGCCAGCCCGTTCGCGTCCAATCCCCGGCCAGGTACAGATGCTCAACACACGTCTTTTGGGCGGGCCGGCGCGCGTCCATGCCCGGCAGTACGGAGAACGTCGCCTTGGCTTCCTTCAGCACGCCGCTCTTGCGCAAAACCGCTGTCTTTGCTGCGGGAAAGAATTTCTGCAGCTCACCAAGCGCGGTGGACAGAATCTCCTCACGGCTTTGCTTGAGTTGCGCATGGGATGCCGATGTAGTGAGCTCGACGTACGATCCCCGCTCCGCGCTCCAGCGGCGAATGCGCGACTTGTGAAAGAGCCATTCGATGGGGCTGTCGAGCAGCACCGCATGATCATGCGAGGTGATCTCGCGGTCGTACCACAGGTGCACTGTAGTGATCGGCGAATGAAGAAAGGGTGCCGTGCCTTCCGGAAGGAGCTGGGCGAAAAGACCGGCTGGCAGGATCTTGCTGAGTTGATCGAATGGCAGCGCAAGGACTACTTGACGCGCGGAAATCTCGCCGCCGTCTGCCAACCGCAGGCGCCATAGCTCGCCGGACCGTTCGATACCCTGGAGGCCGGACTTTCCGCGCAACAGGGCCCCCTGCCTGCCGGCGTCGTCCACAATTCTGCCAAAGAACTCGGACAGTGGAAGCGCTGGAATCCCGAGGCGGGAACCCTCCGGGCTTTTTAGAAAGCTCTCGTAAAAGATCTGGCCGGCGTAGCGCATGGAGCAGCGCTCCAGTGAATCATTGAGCGCGCTGATCACGATGGGAGACCAGAAGTGCCGGATCGCCTGCTCCGTCTGGCGCGTCTGCTTGAGCCATGCCGCCACGCTCTGGTTGTCGTCCCGGCTGTAGCCACGCAAGAAGGTCATAAGCCCGCGAGAGATGGCCACTTTGTCAGCGAAACTGAGCATCGGCGCGCGCAGAAACGACGGCGCGGTGTGAGCCGGAGCCGGCAGCCAGGAGGGAGCGATGCGCGACACACGGCCGCCCGGCTCCATAAAGTCGTACCCGTCGTACCAGCGAATCTCTTCAGAGAGGCCACTTACCTGGCAGAGCTGCCGGAAATTGGTGCAGCAACCCACAATCACATGCTGCGAGTCAATCTCTTCCTGCAGCGCCGGATGCGGGTACGAGTACGCACGGCCGCCAACGAAGGATTTGCGTTCCACCAGCACGACCGAGGCACCTGCCCGTGCCAGGGCTGAGGTGGCGGCGAGACCGGCGAGCCCCGCTCCCACCACGGCAACGTCATGATTGACCTGCCCGCTCATACCGCACCCATGCTGGCACTCAGAACGCCTCGCGCCAGAATCACCACTTTCTTCGGCGTGGAGACATGAATGCGCCGGGCAAAAACCTGATACCGAGCCCGCTGTATCTCATCCAGCAGCCCGCTGTAAATCGATACAAGCACGCGCATGGCGGAGCGGCTGTCGGCATCGAGCAGCGGGATAAGGCCATCCGCCGCCCGGTACAGGTCTGCGGCCCGGCCGCCGAGATCTTCCAGTCCAGCCAGCAGCTCCTGGGTAGGCTGGGCTCCAGCCGATGCAATTTGCAAATCTTCGGCCGTTGCGCCGTGCCGCTCCAGAAGGTCGAGCGGCATATAGATGCGGCCACGCTCCGCATCCTCTTTCACATCGCGAAGAATGTTGGTGAACTGAAACGCTTTTCCCAGATCAATGGCGCATCTCTCGGCCCGAGAGTCGCCGTAGCCGAAAATTCGGATCGTCACCAGTCCCACCACGGACGCGACCAGGTAACAATACCGTTCCAGTGCTTCGACTGTTTTATAGACATCGAAGTGTCGCCCATTGATCTGCCGGTGCTCTACTCCGTCCGGGCTTTCCGGCAGCAGATCCATCGCGGTTCCCTGCACCAGTTGATTCAGCAGCTCGTCACCAATGCCGTAGCGGCGCTGCACATCCCGCACGGCCATGAAAACAGGCGCATCCTCTGCCTCCAATGGCGCCTCCACATGGAAAGCGGTAAGCCATCTGTCCATCAGTTCACGCCGCTGCGGAACAGGCATTGATTCGTCATCGGAGATGTCATCTGCCCGGCGCATAAAGGCATACACGGCGCACATGGCATCGCGCTTGGCTCGGGGAAGAGCGAGAAAACCGTAGTAGAAGTTCTTCGCTTCTCGCCGGGCAATCGCACTGCAGGCCGCATAGGCACCAGGCAAATCTATGTTGTGTGACGTTGCTTTCAACGCAGCCCCCGTGAGCCGCGGTGCACGCCGAGCTTGCCCAGCGCCGCTCCTGCCAGCAGTTGCAGCTTTTCCGCTCGGCTCACCTCCGGCCGCCGGTTCAGCGTGTCGTAATCGATGCGTTCAATGGACCGCAGAATCGCAAGTCCGCCCGCGCTGAAGAGCCGCAGTGTGGCGGCAAGTTCGTGATCCACCCGGTCGATCAGGGGCACTCCTTGCAGCAGCAGCCCGTGAGCATGGTCGGTCAGCTCGCGCATCAGCCCGCGGTAGCCGTCATCCGCCACGCTGGCGCGCAAGGCCGCTTCCGTAACGCCGTGCAAGGCCATGCGGTCGGCCGGCAGATAGACGCGGTCGCGGTCGTGCATATCTTCGCTCACATCCTGCCAGAAATTGGCCAGTTGCAGGCCGGTGCAGGTGCGGTCGGCCAGCGCGTGCAACTCCGGATCGGTGTAACCGCATAGCAGCAGCACCAGACGGCCCACCGGGTTTGCGGAATCCTGAGAGTACTCCTCCAGCTCGCGCATGTTCGCAAAACGCGTCTTGCTCTGATCGTTACGGAAGGCACGGATCAGGGCCAGGAACGGCTCGCGTGGCAGCTTGGCGGCAGCAATGCTTTCGTGCAGCGCCACAAACACCGGATGCTTCGACATACCCGGCGCATCGAAGCATTCATTCAGCATCTCGCGCCAGGTGTCCAGCAGCCGCGTTGCGACGGCCTTGTCGGCCACTTCATCCCCCAGGTCGTCGGAAACCCGGCAGTAAGCGTACACCGCGTGAAAGTGCGGTCGCAGGCGTTTGGGCAGCAATTTCGTGGCAACGTGGAAGTTTTCGTAGTGCGATTCGGCAAGCGCCTTGCACCAGGCCCTGGCTTCCGGAAGCGTCGGACGGATTTCCGGCTCCAGAAGCTCCGCGGGCGCGCCCTCCAGCCGATCCGTGGTGACCGCGCTGGACGTGATCGCGGCCGTCACGAGCGCTCTCCCGGGAAAACAGCTGTTTTAATGTCACGCGTCGGTCCAACTCCGCGCGCCATCATGCGGCGAAAGACCTCCGGCACTGCTTCCAGCGAGGAGCGTGCCGTCAGAAACTCCTCGGGCTTGACTGCGCCACTGCGAATGAGTTCAAAGGCCCGGCGGCAGGTGGCGGGCGTGTGATGAAAGCTCGCCTTCAACGTGATGTCACCATAGTGCAGACGGTTGGTATCCAGGCAGACCCGGGTGCCGCTGGGTGGACCGCCGAACAGGTTCACCACGCCACCTTTACGCACCATTGCCACCGCCTGTTCCCAGGTTTCCGGCGTGGCAACGCACTCCGCCACAACATCAGCGCCGATACCCTCCGGCGTGAGCGCGCGGACAGCTGCAACAGGGTCGATGCCATCACCAATCCGCACGGCTTCATGTGCGCCAAACCTTCGGGCGCTCTCCACCTGGCCCTGGCGCTTGACCACAGCGATTACGCGGCAGCCCGCGATCTGTGCGACGCGCAGGAACATCAACCCAATTGGGCCGGCGCCGATCACCACCAGCGTGTCGCCCGCCGCTGCCCCTGTTTCCTCGAAACCCCGCACAACACAGGCGAGCGGCTCGGTCAGCGCGGCAGATGCGAAAGGCACGTCCTCCGGCAACCGCAGGGTGTTCTTCTTCGCAATACGCGCGGGAATGAGCAGGTACTCGGCATACGCTCCGTTGTTGAACAGCAAGTCACTGCAAAGATTTGGCTGCTGGCGCCGGCAGAAATAGCACTCGCCGCAGGGCGCGGAATTCAGCGCAACAACACGGTCGCCCACCCGGAATGCTGTACCGTCGTCCCCGGAGGATGCGCCTTGACCCACGGCCGCAATAGTCCCGGCAACTTCATGCCCAAAAGCTGAGGGCAACTGCAGCATGGAAGCATGATAGCCGCGCCGATATACCTTCAAGTCGGTACCGCAGGTCAGCGCGGCGCCGACGCGCAGTAGCACCTCGCCCGGGCCGCACCCGGGAATGGGTACCCGCTCCAGCCGGAGGTCTTCCTTGCCGTACAGAAACACGGCCTGCATTTGCTCAGACATCTTTCCTATTTTCTCATCTGCCCCTGGGTACCGGTGCAGGCGCATCTGTCGCGAAACGACGGCGGTGCTTCGCGCATCAGATACTTGATCCGCCAAGACACAAGAGAGCAGGCAGTGCCTCCACGATGAGTTTTGCACCAGAGCAGTTCGCCAAGGGACAGATCAAGGCGTTGCAGGACTACTCCCTGCTAGTCTCCCGCTCAGTGTCTGCCCTGCTGACGCGCCCGCGTTACTGGGGCGACATCTCTCTGCAGATGGACTCAATCGGCTTTGGCTCTCTGCCGATCGTGGTGCTGACCGGGTTCTTCACTGGCTGCGTCCTCGCGCTGCAGTCCGCCACCTCGCTGAAGCAGTTTGGCGCGATTAATATGACTGGGCAGCTGGTCTCGCTCTCCATGGTGAAGGAACTTGGCCCTGTCCTTACCGGCTTGATGGTTTCCGGGCGCAATGCATCGGGCATGGCTTCAGAACTCGGATCCATGCAGGTCACCGAGCAGGTGGACGCGATGCGCGCTCTTGGCGTGGATCCGATTCGAAAGCTGGTCGCTCCGCGCATCAGTGCCACGGTCTTCATGCTGTTCTTTCTCACTATCCTCTCTGACGCGGTGGGTATGGGTGGCGGCGCGCTGGTGAGCGTCGCCCTGCTCGGGCTCAACCTGTCCAGTTATTTTCATTCCACCTATCGCGCGTTGCAGTACGCGGATGTGGTTCAAGGACTGACCAAGCCGCTCTTCTTCGGCTTCATTATCGCCAGTGTGGGCTGCTATTTCGGCATGAACACCAAGGGTGGCACACAAGGCGTGGGCAGGGCCACGACTCAGGCCGTTGTCGTCTCTTCCGTGGTCATCATCGTGGTCGACTTCCTGATCAGCCGAACCATGATCGGGATCTTCGGGAGATAAGAGCGATGCCCGCAGCCGTCACGGAAGAACAGAAAGAGCACGATGCAGTGGACCCGGGAAAGCCGGTGCTCTCCTTTAACGATGTGAGCATCGGTTTCGATCGGAATGAGGTACTGAAAAAGATCACCTTTGAGGTCATGCCGGGGCAGACCTGCGTTCTGCTCGGCCCGGCGGGCAGTGGCAAGAGCGTGCTGATGAAGCTGGCAAATGGGCTCATGAAGCCGGACAGTGGCAGCATCTGCGTCTTTGGTGAAGAGATAACTACCATGAAGGAGGACCAGCTTTTCGAGATGCGGCGGCGTGTCGGGATGGTCTTCCAGGAATCCGCGCTGTTCGACTCCATGGATGTCGAGGACAATGTCGCCTACCGTTTGAATGAGGAGGGCGTGGACCCGGCGGAGTCACATAAGCGTGTGGAGGAAGCCCTGACCTTCGTGGAGTTGAGCAAAGCCATCAACAAGTTCCCTTCCGAGCTCTCCGGCGGCATGCGCCGGCGCGTCTCGATTGCGCGAGCAATCATCACCCATCCCGACCTCATCCTTTACGACTCACCCACGGGCGGTTTGGACCCAATCACTTCCACCACCATTGTGGAACTGGTCGTCAAGCAGCGCGACGTCGCGCACACCACGTCGCTCATGATCACGCATCGCCTGCAGGATGCCTTTACGTTGGCAACGCATCGCTTCAACGCTGAGGGCAACCGTATGGAACGCATTCCCGACGGAAAAGTGGATGAGAATACGCGCTTCCTGATGCTGAACGAGGGGAGGATCGTTTTCAGCGGCAGCACGCTGGAGCTTACGCACTCTGATAACGAATGGATCAAGGGGTACTTGGCCTGATGCGCATTGTGATGCCGGGAGGCAGCGGACAGGTCGGAACCATCCTGGTACGCGATCTTGTAAGTGCAGGTCACCAGGTTCTGGTCCTGTCACGCGGGGCCGCTTTGCCCGCGGGAAAAGAACGGTCATGGCGGACAGCGAACTGGGATGGTCAGACTCTGGGCGACTGGGCACGCGAAATCGATGGCTGCGATGCCGTGATCCATTTGAGTGGCCGTACCGTGAATTGCCGGTATACGCCTCAGCATCGCAGGGAGATTCTGAATTCGCGTGTAGAGAGCACGCGCGTGGTGGGCGAGGCAATTGCGCAGTCAGTTGCGCCGCCGCCAATCTGGCTGAATGCGGGAACATCCACCATCTACCGCGACAGCCTGGACCGCGATATGGATGAGCTCAGCGGTGAAATCCTGGCCGAACAACCAGGAGTCCCCGAGACATACAACTTCTCGGTCGGTGTGGGATTGGCTTGGGAAAAGGCCTTGTACGATGCACCTACTCCCTCCACGCGCAAGGTCGCTCTGCGTACTTCCATGGTCATGAGCCCGGACAGGGATGGCGTCTTTGACGTGCTGCTCGGCTTGGTTCGGCGCGGCTTGGGAGGCACGCAGGGCAGTGGCCAGCAGTACGTTTCCTGGATGCACGATCAGGACTATGCGCGAGCCATCCGCTTCCTGCTGGAGCACGACGAGATCAGTGGTCCGGTGAACATGACTGCACCGCAACCACTCCCGAACCGCGATTTTATGGCAGCGCTGCGGCAAGCAAACGGCACCGGTTTCGGTCTGCCCGCATCACGATGGATGCTCGAGATTGGCGCGGTGTTTCTGAGGACCGAAACTGAACTGATTCTAAAAAGCCGCCGTGTCGTGCCCGGTGTTCTACAGAATGCCGGCTTCGAATTCATTTTTCCCGACTGGCCGCGCGCCGCCCAAAACCTGGTCAGGCGCTGGCGGGCAACGCGTTAGGACCGGAGTGTTCGGTGGAAGAAATCCAAGGCCTCGCGACCTAATTGCATGGCAAGTTCCGGGTCGTAGCGCGCGCCTTCATCGCGCATGAACGCGTGAGCTCCGTTCACCTCATGCCAGCTATACCGCAAATTCAACTCGTCAAAGCGCGCCAGGATCTTGCGCCGCGCTTCGAGCGGAATATGCGGATCCTGACGCCCCCAGATCATCAGCAGTTCGCCTTTGATCTCTTCGGCCCGCCTTAGCGAATCATCCTGCTTACCCTTGCCAAGCGACCCTTGCGCAATGTCCGTGCCGTAAAAGCAGGCTGTCCCCACTACTTCCGGCTCCATGGCCGCGCGAAAACTCAGGTGGCCGCCGAGGCATATCCCAAGTGCTCCGATGCTGCCGTTGCAGTCCTCGCGGCCCTTCAAGTGGTCCAGGATCGCCCGTGTGTCCGCATCGTAACTCGCCAGCTCCTTCTCATATTTCCACTTGTTACCCCGGTCGCTGCCTGCCTGGTCGTAAGCAAAAACCGCTCCAGCTTCCTCGAATTCGTGGTACACCTCCGGCATCGCCACAACGTAGCCATGCCCCGCAAACATGGCGGCAGTGCGGCGAATGGGACCGGTAATCTGAAAGACCTCCGAGTACAAGACGATGGCGGGGTATCGGCCGGCTGCGACGGGCCGCACAATGTGTGTCCGCATCGGTCCATAAGGTGTTTGCAACGTTTCAAACTGCGGCTCGGTAACGATCATCTGGATCTATCTCCAACTCACGGCAAGGTGCCAGCGCAGGTTGCGCTCATCGGTCTTTCTCAGCACGGTGGCATACTCCTCAAGCTCTTCTCGAATGAGCTCGCTTTCGCTGCCGAGCTGTGTTGGCTCCAGGCGAAGCTCCGTCAGGAGCGCCGTTACGGTTTCCAGTCCAACCCTGGCCGGATACCACTGCGGCTGGGGCAGCCGGTGGAGCAATTCCGGATCGCCCGCGCCCTCTTCAATCAGCAGCGCCATGGAGTTCACATCCGCCGAGAAGAACTCGATCAGCGGGCGTGTCCCGATGTTCAAAGCGAGCCGTTCCAGCGCATCTTCATTGCGGGCAAGCGCACGGCCATTTACGAAGATGTCGAAGCCGGGGTCTTCGCCCTCAACGACGATGTACATGGAAGCGGCCATCTCTGTTGAGTTTAGCCGCGAACGGAGCAGGCGCAAAGATGGGACTTATGGCTCGTCCTTGTAAACGCCAAGCTGAATGCTTCCGCCTTCGACCAGCTTGCCACGAAACATGCCCGGCGTGTTGAAGCTCCAGGCCATCTGGCCGTCCGGTGTGAGTCCAATGACGCCGCCATCACCGTGAATGGCTATCAGATCCTTCTGCACCACCTGATCCATGGCCTGCTGCAGCGTGACATGCGTGTACTGCACCAGGGAGCAGATGCGGCTGGCGACAGTCAGCCGGATGAAGTACTCGCCCGTGCCAGTCGCCGAGACGGCGCACGACTCATTGGACGCGTATGTTCCTGCGCCGATGATGGGCGAATCGCCAACGCGGCCAAATCGCTTGCCCTGTGTTCCGCCAGTTGTCGTTCCCGCGGCAACGTTGCCTTGGCGGTCACGCACCGCAATGCCTGTCGTGCCGTACTTGTGGGCATCCGGCGTTTCAAGATCGGCTCGTGGCTCGGAGGGTGCGGGCGGTGCCCCTGCGGGTCGCGGTGGTAACGGCCGGCCTTCTTTCTTTAGCTGCTGGATGAGTGACTGCCAGCGGCGCTCCGTAAAGAAGTAGCTGTTATCAACCTGCTCCAGGTGCGCAGTGGCGGCGAACTCATCCGCACCACTGCCGACAAGAAAGACATGCGGCGACTGCAGCATGACAGCCTTGGCGAGCGAGATGGGATGGCGGGTGTGCATGATCTCGGCAACCGCGCCCGCCTGCATCGTCTTGCCATCCATGATGGCCGCATCCAGCTCGTTGGTGCCCTTGGCGGTAAACACCGCGCCCTTGCCGCAATTGAAGAGCGGGTCGTCCTCCAGTACCTGCATCGCGGCCTCAACCGCATCCACCGCCGGACCATTCTTCTCCAAAACCGCCTGTGCTGCATGGATTGCGGACGCCAAGCCGGCGCGGTAGGCGGCGTCACGCTCGGGAGTCATGGAGCTGCGCTCAATCACACCCGCACCACCATGCAGAACGATAGCCCACTGACCCGGTTGGGCGACCATGGGTGCGGAAGTTTGCGCGAAGATGGACATGGACAGAACTCCACTTGCGAGAAGGACAGCGGAAGAGCGAAGACGCATAGGCGACATGCTAGCAGCACGCCGGTATTTCTATAGGTCGTATCGAAAGTCTATGCGCGAGATCGGCGGCTATAGCTGTTTACGCACGCCTGCTTCTCGGGTCAACGCGTCCACCTGATCTTCAAACTTGCCCTCCATGGCGGCTTTCGCATCCCCGGTTCGGAAGGTCAACGGTGAGATCTCCTGGCGAACATCCTCCAGCAAGAATGCCAGAGCACTGTAAAAGGCCATGGTTGCGAGAACCAGACCGGCGATGGCGGTCAGCATGGGCCAGGCACCATGCAGACCGAAGCTCAGCATGGCGGCGCTGACCGTGCGCAAAACCGCGACGAGCAGAAGACCACCCAACAACGGTTTGCCCGCGAAACTGATTGCCGAGACGATCCCGAGCACCAGCGCCAGTCCGATGAGGAAGAAGCCGTCTGTCGCACTTGGCAGCTGACTGTCCGCCATCAGCAGATTCAATCCTTGCACTACCCAGGCCGCGCCGAAAGTGGCAAAGGCGGTGGCACCACCTGTGTCGCGAGACAGATAGGCCAGCACGCTCGGGAAGAGCTCCAGCGGAGCGACAAATGCGAGAAGGATGACGGCAAGTGAATGGGCCTCCTTGGAAGGTATCCAATGCAGCAGAAAAGCGCTGTACAGAATATTTCCAATACCGAATGCGAAGGAGGCTAGCGGTATCGCACTGGCGTACGGTCGCAGCACAATCTGAACGTTTGGTTTCTCACCTGCGGACGGCTCCGGCATATCTTCCTTGGACGAGCGGCCGGTGCTCCCGGCAAGCATGTGGCCGTAGCTCTCGCTACGGCCACATGCGCACTATGAACAAAACC
>CAXTRR010000003.1:0-5882 GCA_964246795.1 uncultured Terriglobus sp.
CGTCAAACCTGATCCCTCTGCTGTCACAGCCGGTGCGTGTGGGCGGCCCTGGCTTCACATGGTTCCACGATACGCGGAACCCGACGCCACTCGACGCGCAGAAGGGTGTCTATCTTTCGGTACAGGATTTCCTGGCCAACGGTGCCTTCGGATCGCAGACGAATTTCAACCGCTTCGATACGACTTTCTCCAGTTATTACACCTTTGGCCCGCAGAAGCATAAGTACACTTTTGCGAGGAATACGCGCTTCGGCTTTATCAACGCGACAGGAACAAATCCAAACGCCGGTGTGTCCGGCTGCACGGGCGTTCTGCTGAATACAAATGCTTCGTGCGACCCGGTGCCCCTGCCGGAGCGGCTGTATGCCGGTGGCGCGAGCTCCCACCGCGGCTTTGGCATCAACGCAGCCGGCCCGCGCGATTTGACCACGGGCTTTCCGGTGGGTGGCACGGCTGTCTTTGTGAACACGCTGGAGATGCGGCTGCCCGCGCCAGTGCTGCCGGTGGTCGGGGACAGTGTTTCGTTTGTCGTCTTCCACGACATGGGAAATACCTTTCTGCACATCAGCGATGTGGGTCCCTCATTTGGCCGCTTTCACCAGCCGAATGAGAACACGTGCCGCCAGGTCACAGGCTTTGTGACGGTGGGTACATGCGATTTCGCCTACTTCTCACATGCACTTGGACTGGGTGCCCGGTATCACACACCGGTCGGCCCGGTGCGCCTGGATCTGAGCTACAACCTGAATCCGCCGATCTACCCGATCATCGACGATTTCTCACAGGCGACGCCGAACCACAGCGTCGGGCAGGGAAGCCACATCCAATTCTTCTTCTCAATCGGACAGAGCTTCTGATGCGCACATACTTACTCCCGCGCAATCATTGGCTGGCTGCCCTGGCGATTGGCGCGGTCCTGCAGAGCTGCACCGCAAGCTATGCCACGGGGCAGCAGGGCAAGCCCGCCGGCCCAATCGCGCCCAAATCGGAGCAGCAGGGCAAGCCGGCTACACCGGAGCAGAGCAAGGCCGACGCGCACAAGCTGCCCGCCGAGCGTGGCGATGTGGTGGACCGCCTGGTGGCCATTGTGAATGGCGACATCGTTCTGGAAAGCGACGTGGAAGAGGAGCAGCGCTTCAGCGCCCTGTACCCCTACCGCACGCCTGGCGGTACGACACCGCGGGAACAGGCCATGACGCGGCTGATCGACCGTGCGTTGATTCTGCAGCAGGTCCGCGGGCCCCAACCGGAGATCAGCACTGCCATCATCGACAAGGACGAAGCGGACCTTCGCAGCGATCTGCCTTCGTGTATTGCGGCACATTGCAAGACCGACGCGGGATGGAAGCAATTCCTGACGAGCTCCGGCTTTACCGAAGACGAACTGCGCGACCGGCTGCGGCTGCGGGAAGAGGTGTTGCGTTTCATCGAACAACGCTTTCGCAGCGGCATCCGCATTTCCGACAAGCAGGTGGAGGACTACTACACCAACACCATGCTGCCGCAATACCGCAAGGAGCACGCGCAGGCACCACCGCTTTCCGTTCTAACTAACCGCATTGAAGAGGTGCTGCTGCAGCAGCAGGTAAGCGAGTTGCTGGACCAGTGGCTGAAGAGCCTGCGCGACAGCGGGAATGTCCGCATCCTTAAACCGGGGGAGGGCGCGTCGTAATGGCACCGCTGACTCCAGACGAACCGAACTCGAACCAGCCGCAAAAAGACACCTCTCAGAAAACCAGTGCCGCAAATCAGCAGGAGGCACGCAAGCCTGTGAAGCGGCGGCGTGTATGGCGTGCGCTGGGCTGGACTGCAAGCACGCTGATCCTGCTGATCCTGCTGGTGCTGGGCGGCCTGGCCGTTTACTCCAGCACACAGGACTTTCAGAACCGCGTGCGCAAGACGCTGGTGGCTACGTTGGAGGAGTCCACCGGCGGCAAGGTGGACCTGCAGGGAATCCACTTCAGCCTGTGGCATTTGGCGGTCGAAGCCGATGGGCTGGTCATTCATGGCCTGGAAGGTCCGGGTGAAGCGCCCTACCTGTCAGCCAACCGGATCCTGGTGCGCATCACGCTGAAGAACCTGTTCGCCCACGCGACCAACAGCACGGGTGCGATGAAGTTCATCACGCTGGCGCTGCTGCATGTGGATCAACCCCACGTGCACCTGATCATCAACAAGGACGGCACCACTAACCAGCCGGTACCCAAGACGAAAAGCACCAGCAACGAGCCGGTGCTTGACACACTTCTGGATCTGCAGGCAAGCCAGGTGGAACTGGCCAACGGCATTGTGCTGCTGAACGACAAGGCCATTCCATTCGACTTGGCGGCCAATGATCTTGCTGTCAATGTGCATTACATCACCACTTCAGATCATTACGGCCTCACCATCGGCATCCGCGACCTGCGCACGCGCATGCAACAAATGCCGGTTGCGCAGTCTCGGCTGAATGTGAAGGCGGAGCTTGGGCGCAAGCTGATCGCCATTGAAGGTGTCAGTTTCGACACTGGCAAGAACTCGCACCTGGACGCAAACGCGCGCGTGGAGAACTTCGAGAACCCGACGTGGAATGTGCAGGTGAAGGGCAATCTGGAAGTGCCGCAAATCTCCGTCCTGAGCGGCTTCCCAGGGCTGACCGCGGGCGTGCTGGATCTTGATATCGCCGGGCACTCCTGCATGACACCACCGCAGGAGGCGCAGAAGAAGCCGGGCTTTTTTGAGCGGCACAATCCGCACCGGAGCAAGGCGGACACAAAGACCTTGCCGCCCAGCCCGGATTGCCCCAAGGGCTACCTGGTGGCGGGCGGCGCCAAGCTGCACAATGTGGGCTATCGGGACCAGTACGTCAATATCGCCGGGGTAAACGGTGCGGCAGACGTGCGGGTTACGTCGACCGAGCTGTTGTTCAATGCCATCGCCCTGAATCTGCCCGCGGGTGGTGCGATCGCGGGTAACCTGCGCATCAACAACTGGCTGGGCGAAATCCCGCCCTCCGCACCGGCGCAATCGCCAACGATTGCCGCGGGCCAGAAGACCGCAAACGCCACGGCGGCCATCGCCAATGCAAAGCCGCCCGCGATGGGTTCCCCCGCGATCACGCCAACACAGCGCGCACACGCCTATTTGGACGTGAAGCTTTCCAACATCTCTCTGCGCACGATCAATGAGATTACCGAGCCGAAGAGCTACCGGGACCTGGGCTTTGACACAGCAGTGAACGGGCCCGTGCACGTGGAATGGGGCGGCACGGCGAATAATCTGCCCAGTTCCGTGATCGCGAATGCGGACCTGAACCTGGCGCCTCAAGGCATCAAGCGCCGCGGTGCCACTCAGGACGTTCCGGTCCGTGGCGTGGTGAAGGCGAGCTACCGTGGTGCGGGTGAGCTGGTAACGATCCAGCAACTGGACACGCGCACACCCAACAGCACCTTGACTGCAACCGGTTCGCTGGCTCTGGAACGGCTGGTCACCAACCTGAACGTAAATGCCGATCTGCGGGATCTGAGTGAATTTGACTCCGTGCTCAATGTCGCCGGTTACAAGGCCAACGGCAAGACGGGCAGCGCGGCACTGCCGGTGGTGCTGCACGGTGATGCGCACTTTCAGGGCACAGTCAAAGGTCCGGTTGCCGACATCGACGTGAAGGGTCACCTGCAGGCCAACCAGTTGCAGGCGCACCTGGGCAGCCAGGGAGACATTGCCATCGATTCCATCCTGGCCGACGCGGAATACAACACCTCCGGCGTAACGGTCGCGAACTCCACGATTCGACGCGGTAGCGCGGTGCTGAATGTTTCCGGTGCGGTCAAGCCGCATCGCGTGATCAAGCGGCGCGTTGTCTCCTATCAGTTCGATAATGAGGCGCAGGTAAATGCGAAGGTGCACCTGGGCGAAGCTCAGATGCACGACGTTCTGGACATTGCCGGCCAGGGCAAGCTGCCCGTAACCGGCGTGCTGAACGTGGATGCCAACGTAAGCGGCACGCTGGGCAATCTGACCGGTGACGGCAATGTAGCGCTGCGCAACGGAGTTGCGTACGACCAACCCTTCGACGCCATTACCGCGGCAGTTTCCGTGCGCGGCCAGGAGATCGCCGCAAACACACTGCAGGTGCGTGCGCAGGGTGTGCAGGTGGATGGCAACGGGGACTACAACCTCACTACGAAACGCATCAAGGCGCATCTGCAAGGCAATCAAATCCGGCTGTCTCAATTGAAGTCGGTGAAGGATGCGAAGTCGCCGGTGGATGGCGTGCTCACCTTCAGCGCGGATGCGAATGGCACAGTGGAGCAGCCAGGGCTGGTCGCACATCTCGCCTTGGCGAATGCCACCTATCAGGGCACGGCTATCGGCCAGTTGAACGCCGACGTGCACAGCGATCGCGACGTGGTCTACCTCACCGCGAACTCCGAACTGCTGAATACAAAAATTCAGGCCACGGGCCAGGTGCAGCTTGCGGGCGATTACCCGATGCAGGCGCATGCCAGCTTCAGCAATCTGGATGTGGCCAACGTGCTGAAGCTCACGGGCTCCACGCTGGATGCGAGCTCGATTGCTTCGGGCGAACTGAATGTGAGTGGGCCGGCCAAGACGCCGGCAAAGCTGAGCGGCAATGCCGTTATCACCCCTCTGAGCTTCAAGGTGCAGGGCCTCGAGTTTGTCGCGGCCGCGCCAGTGCGTGCCTCGCTGAGCGGCGGTCTCGCACGGTTGGATGAGTTGCACCTGACCGGGCCGGAGACCGACTTGACAGCGTCCGGTTCTGCGCAGGTCTTTTCACCGGATGGATCTGTTCTGCCGAACGGCGGACGCATCGATGCAAAAGCACAGGGCAAGGTGAATGTGGCCCTGGCGCACCGTATTAATCCGGAGATCATCGCTTCGGGCGGCATCTCCTTCAACGTGACAGCGGGCGGCACGACGAAGAAGCCGAACCTGGGCGGCAACATCACTTTCAGCAACACGAACCTGGCGTATGCCGAGGTGCCGAACGGCCTTTCAGACCTGAACGGAAGCGCAACCTTTACAGAAGACCGTCTGGTAGTCAATGACATCACCGGCTACTCGGGTGGCGGCCGGATCAAGGTAAACGGCTTTGTGCAGTATCGTAACGGCCTGTTTGCCGATCTTACGGCGACAGCGCAGGCCGTCCGCGTGCGCTACTACGGTGTGTCTGCCACGGCAAATGCGAACATTCGGCTGCAGGGCTCAGGCGATAACGCATCGGTCTCCGGCAATGTGCTGATTACGCGCTTTGGCTTGGCGCAGACCTTCGACTTCGGTTCCGTTGCTGGAGGCGCGGGCGATGTCTCGGCTCCGCCCGATCCGGACTCGCTGCTCAACAAAATCGCTCTCGATGTAAGGGTGCAGTCTTCACCGGCGCTGGATTTCCAGAACAGCTACGCGCGGCTGGCCGGCACCGTCGATCTTTCTGTGCGGGGCACGGCGGCAGTGCCGTCCATCCTGGGCAAGGTGACGCTCACCGACGGATCGGCGACATTCAATGACACGAAGTACCAGTTGCAGCGCGGCCAGATCTACTTCAACAACCCCATCCGCATCGATCCGGTGGTCGACATTGATGCAACGGCGCGCGTGGAGAATTACGACCTGACCATCGGCGTGCACGGAACGTCGAAGAACCCGAAGCTGACCTACCGGTCGGAGCCGCCACTCTCGCAGTCGGACATCTTCAATCTGCTTGCGCTGGGCCGCACGCAGGAGGAAGCCGCCATCAACACGCAGCAGCTGCAACAGCAAGGCCAGGATCCGACAACCAACGCGCTACTCGGCGGCGCGCTGAATGCCACGGTTTCGAACCGGGTCAACAAGCTCTTTGGCGGCGCGGGTAAAGTCAAGATTGATCCCGCCTACGTTGGTACGCT
>CAXTRR010000003.1:5892-9869 GCA_964246795.1 uncultured Terriglobus sp.
CATCACGGTCGAGCAGCAACTGACGCCCAAGATCACCGTGACCTTCGCCACAAGCGTCAACTCTTCCACGCAACAACTCATCCAGGCGCAGTATCAGGTGAGCGACAACGTCTCTATCGTCGCCACACGCGATGAGAATGGCGTCTTCTCAATCGTGTACAAGATCCGGCAACGCTACAAATAAAACGCCGCCTCTGGGCCGAACCTGGCAGCTATTTCAGCGTTGAAGACAGGCTTGACGCAACTTTGATGACCCCATTCCGGTCTAAACGGATTGGCGCCAAGACTTAGGGTGTGCGAGCAGCGAAGCGCTTTGACCTGAAACGAGCAATCACCGCTGCCGCTCGAACGGAGAGCGATGAAGACACAATGGCAATGGACGAAGACCCTCGCGACGCTGGCGGTGACCGGTGTGCTCGCACTGCCCATGGCGGCGCAAGTCACAGATCCGCAAATCGAAGCGGAAGTCCAGAAAAGCCTCGATAACAAGCGTTTCAACAGCGTCACCCCCACGGTAAAGAACGGGATGGTCACGCTCACCGGCGATGTAGACGTCTATGCGACCAAGGAAGATGCGGAGAAAAGAATCCACCACAAAAAGGGTGTGGTCGCCGTGGTGAATCAGCTGACCGTAGGTAACGGCGAGACCGTCATTCCTGACACGGAACTACGCAACAAGCTGGCGGAGAAGTTGGCCTATGACCGCGTTGGCTACGGTACCACCGCGTTCAACAGCTACACCATTGGCGTGCAGAATGGTGTCGTCACGCTGGGCGGTGTGGCCTACGGACCTACAGATAAAGACTCGGCGGTGTCATTGGTCTCGCACTATCGCGGCGTAAAGGATGTCGTAGACGAGATCGAGGTTGCGCCACTCTCGCCCAATGACGACCGCATCCGCATTGAAACAGCGCGCGCGGTCTACGGCTTTCCCTCATTGAACCGCTATGCGATTGACCCGGCCAAACCCATCCGCATTACCGTGGTGAACGGGAATGTGACGCTCTCCGGTGTGGTTGACTCGCAGGCGGACAAGGATGCGGCCGGTATCCGGGCAAACGGTGTACCTGGAGCCTTCAAGGTCACCAATAACCTGCAGGTGGCCTCACGGGAGAGTGGTCCCAAGTAGGCCACCTTTGTTTACGTGAACAAGAACTGTTACGGAAATGCTTCGGCTTGGATCCCATCCGTTCGCGATCGAGCGGCGAAGGAATGTGGCACACAAACTTGAGGTATGAGGCGGAGATGAAGGTCAGACCGCTAAACTGGCTGCATGGCTGCTTTTACGGTTGCTCTCCGAAACACGCGCATTACGCTGAAGATGATCAAGTGGGAGCACTCAGTCTTTGCGCTACCATTTGCGCTTACTGGCGCGGTTCTTGCGGCCGATGGTCTTCCGCCCTGGCGTACCCTGTTCTGGATCATCGTCTGCATGGTTTCAGCGCGTTCCGCCGCAATGGCCTTCAATCGACTGGCAGATGCGGAGATAGACGGAGTCAATCCTCGAACGGCGACTCGCGCGATCCCGGCGGGGCTGCTGTCGCGCGAATTTGTCGCGGCCTTTACGGTGGCATGCTGCGGCATCTTCGTGCTGGGTACGGCGATGCTGAACCGCATGACGCTGTTTCTGTCCCCGCTGGTGCTGGCGGTGGTTCTGCTGTACAGCTACATGAAACGCATCACGCGCTGGTCGCATCTGGTGCTCGGTTTGGCGCTGGGCATCGCTCCATCCGCTGCCTGGATCGCGGTGCAGGGCAAGCTGGATGCCCGGATCACCGTACTCACTGTGGCGGTCCTGCTCTGGGTGGCCGGTTTCGACATTCTGTATGCCTGCCAGGATTTCGAGCATGACCGCTCCAATGGACTGAACAGCATTCCGCAGGCATTTGGATTGGGCGGCGCCTTCCTGCTCGCACGGGCAATGCACCTGATTATGTTTGGGCTACTGCTTTGGCTGCTTTTGCTCTTTCACCTGCATGCAGTGGCTCTCGCGGGTGTCCTGCTGGCTGGAGTGCTGTTGCTGTACGAGCATTCCATTGTGTCGCCGAGTGATTTGCGGAGACTGGACGCTGCTTTCTTTACGCTCAACGGTGTCATCGCGGTGCTTTTCTTCCTCAGCGTCGCGGGCGATATATGGATGGCTCATTTGCATTACTTCACTGCAACGTAAAAAAGCCCGCCTTTAGCGGGCTCTTTACGTTGCGCGAAACGTTGTGAATCAGGCGCGCTTTTCACCATGATTTTCCACATTGTCGATCTTCTCATTGACCTTGTCGCGAAAGTTCTCCGCTCCCGTAACAACCTTGTCCCTCAGAGTTGCGGTGCCGGATTCCACGTGGCCCTCCGCACGTCCTGCCTCGTAGGAGGCGCTATCGCGGGTGGTGGCAGCGTGTGAGGTGACGTTGTCGTGTGCAGTGTTTACTGCATCCTTGGCGTTGCCCCATGTCTCCTTGGCGGCGCCCTTCAAGCGATCTTCTGTACCCGCGTTTTGCAGGTTCGGACTGTTCACGGCTTTCCCAACTGCCTCTTCGGTCTTGCCAAAAGCGTTCTGAACTTTCCCTTTGATCTCATCGATGTTCATGACGTCTCCTCATTGCAGCAAGGCTGCGTTTCAAAAGATTATGATGCCAGCTCGGCAGAAAAAAGCCGTCCACCTGGACGGTCCTTCCTTCTGTCGAGCCCGCGCCTAAACAGCGCGACGGCCGCTGATCAGGTTGAAAATCAACGAGATGATCGCCAAAACCAGCAGAATGTGAATCCATGCGCCAATCGCATGAAAGCCAACAAGCCCCACCAGCCAAAGTACAAGCAAGACGATCGTGATGGTCCAAAGCATCGTATTCTCTCCAGATGCCCTGGCATTTCGGCCGGGGCGGATTCTGTGACGTGTGTGTCACATCAACATCTGTTGCCGCGGGAACTTGTCAGGTTGCCACGCCCGCTGGAAAGTTCTTGCGTTCCACTGTGTCCTGTGTTGGCTGTAACCGACTCAGGTTGGACGGAAAGGAAATGCTCTTTGCGCGTAGCCATCCAGGGAGAACCGGGCTCCAACAGCCATCTCGCCGTCCGGGCCCTGCTTGGGGAACAGTCTCTTGTTCCCTGTGCGATTTCAGCCGAGGTATTCGAGAGACTCGCTCAATCTCCTCAAGCCGATGCCGCGGTGTTGCCGATTGAGAACAGCCTGCATGGTGCCGTGGCCGATCATTACGACCTTCTGCTGGAGCACCCGGTAGAGATCATCGGCGAGATTGCCTTGCGTATCCGCCACGCACTCATCGCCCGGCCGGAGACCAGGCCGGACAGGGTGCGGCGGGTTTTCTCCCATCCTGTAGCGCTCTCGCAGTGCAGACGGTTTTTTCTGGAGCATCCTGCGATCAAGGCCGTTCCCTCGTATGACACCGCTGGCAGCGTGCGGCAAGTGATGGAGAGTGGAGATACCGATGCAGCCGCCATAGCCGCGCCATATGCGGCAGAGGTGTACGGGGCCACGATCCTGCAGAGTGACCTGGAGGATGATGCCCAGAACTTCACGCGATTCCTTCTGCTGGTGCGATCCGGGGACGCGACGGCTGAGCTGGATGACCTGCGTGAGTCGTTTGCTCTGCGGCCCGTGGACAAGATGAGCATTGCCTTTGCAATCCCGCACCGGCCGGGGTCGCTGGCAGTCACCCTGCAGCTTTTGGCAGAGGCTGGCGCTGACCTGACCAGAATCGAGTCACGACCGGTCCCGGGAAGGCCATGGGAGTACGTCTTTTTCGCCGACCTACGGCTGCTTGCGCCCGGCGCGGCGTCAGACATTGAGAGAACACTCCAGACGAATTGCTCGATGTTGAGAGTGCTAGGCTGCTACGCCGCGGCGGAGCCGGCCTGAAGTTCTGTCGACGCGCGCCGATGAGCTGTGGGATTGAATCCTGCACAAACTTGCAGCATCCTATGTAGGAAAGTTTGATAAAGGTACACTCACATGCCGAATGAGT
>CAXTRR010000003.1:9879-28093 GCA_964246795.1 uncultured Terriglobus sp.
TCTTAGTGTAATTCAGCCCACCGCTCCGGATTCCAGTAAGGACGCCGCCAAGCCACAAGTCCGGCGCGCGCTCCCGGTCCTTCCCGTGCGGGAGACAGTCCTCTTTCCCCATGCGGTGCTACCCCTGACGGTCGGGCGCGATAGCTCGATTCAGCTGATTCAGTCCCTCGGGGAAGAGCGCACCATTCTGGTGGTGGCGCAGCGTGACGCACGCCAGGACACACCTGACGCGGCTGACCTGCACCAGGTTGGGACGGTGGCAACCATCCACAAAGTGGTGAAGATGCCGAACCAGTCGCTGTTCGTCTTTACCGAGGGCACAGAGCGGGCAAAGATCGGCAATTTCGACCAGACTTCCCCATTCCTCATTGCGGAGTTTGAGCGCATTGCCGATGAGGATTCGGCCGCGTCGCCGGAACTGGAGGCTCTGCAGCGCAATGTGATCTCGCAGTTTCAGCAGATTGTGGCGGCCTCGCCCACGCTGAGCGACGACCTCCAAACGATCGCCCTCAATATTGAGGAGCCAGGGCGGCTGGCAGACTTTATCAGCTCGTCGTTGCCTTTTCTTACAACGCAGGACAAGCAGGAGCTGCTGGAGACCACGGATGTCTCCGCTCGGCTGGAGCGGCTGAACCGCCACCTGGTCAAAGAGATTGAGGTGCAACAGCTGCGCTCCAAGATCCAGAATGAGGTGCAGGACTCTGTGCAGCAGTCGCAGCGCGAGTACTATCTGCGCGAGCAGATGAAGGCCATTTCGAAGGAGCTGGGGGAGCAGGACGACTCCAACAAGGACATCACCGAGCTCCGGGAAAAGATTGAAGCCGCGGGCATGCCCGAGGAGACAAAAAAGGAAGCGCTGAAGGAGCTGAACCGGCTGCAGCGCATGAATCCCGCGCAGCCCGACTACGGCATGACCCGGAACTATGTGGAATGGCTGGCTGTATTGCCGTGGTCCAAAAGCTCCGGCGAGGCAGTCGACATCAAGAAGGCAGAGGGCTGCCTGAATGAGGACCATTACGGCCTGCAGAAGGTGAAGGACCGCATTCTTGATTATCTTTCCGTGCGGCGGTTGAAGCCGGATATGAAGGGGCCGATCCTTTGCTTTGTCGGGCCTCCGGGCGTGGGCAAGACCTCGCTCGGCAAATCCATCGCGCGCGCTTTGGGACGCAAGTTTTCGCGCATTTCGTTGGGCGGCATGCATGACGAGGCGGAGATCCGCGGGCACCGCCGTACCTACATCGGCGCCATGCCTGGGCAGATTATTCAGAACCTGAAGCGCGTAGAGACGAATGACCCGGTCTTTATGCTGGATGAGATCGACAAGCTTGGCCGTGACTTCCGTGGCGACCCGGCGTCGGCGCTGCTGGAAACTCTTGATCCGGCGCAGAACTCGACCTTCCGCGACAACTATCTGGACCAGCCATTTGACCTGTCGAAGGTGCTGTTCATCTGCACGGCGAACCAACTCGATCCGATTCCGGCGCCGCTGCTGGACCGCATGGAAATCATCGAACTGACCGGCTACACGGAAGAGGAAAAGGTCAACATCGCTGAGAAGTATCTTGTGCCGCGGCAGGTGAAGGAGAACGGCATTGAGCCGGTATCTACGCCTGAAAAAGGGAAGACTGAACAGGGAACAGAGGACGGAGGTTCAGTTTCGGCTGGGGTGGATGACCGGAACGAGTTCACCGCAGAAACCGCAGTGCCACAAAAGACGGTAGCCGAGGTGGAGAATGCCGTGCCGGAGTCAAATCAGCCGGAGGCTCCACAAGGTGAGCCGCGGATTGTCTTCCCCAAGGAGTCGCTCGGCATCATTGCGCGGCACTACACGCGCGAAGCAGGTGTTCGCAAGCTGGAGCAACTAATCGGCACTGTTTGCCGCAAGCAGGCGCGCCGCATTGCCGAGGGTAAGACAGAGTCACTGAAGGTGACGGACGACGTCATTCACCAGTTCTTGGGTGGTTACAAGGTTCGAGTGGACACCGAGATTGCCGAGCGCACCAAGCGCAGTGGCGTGGCGGTGGGTCTAGCCTGGACACCGGTAGGCGGCGACGTGCTCTTCATTGAAGCCAATCGCATGAAAGGCAAAGGCAACTTTCAGATTACCGGCCAAATCGGCGATGTGATGAAGGAAAGCATGCAGGCGGCGCTCACGTGGGTGCGCTCCAACGCGGGTTCGCTCGGCCTGGATCAGGATGTGCTGAAAGACATCGACCTGCACCTGCACGTGCCGGCCGGGGGGATCCCGAAGGATGGACCTTCCGCCGGCGTGACTATGACGACGGCACTGGTCAGCCTGCTCACGGACATGCCAGTGCGTCCGCTGCTGGCCATGACGGGTGAGATCACGCTGAGCGGCAATGTGCTGCCGGTGGGCGGCATCAAAGAGAAGTTCCTTGCGGCCAAGCGGGCGGGCGTGCGCGACGTGATTCTGCCGCTCGATGTCAAGCCGAACGTCGAGGAGGATCTGACGGCGGACCAGATCGCGGGTGTCACGATCCACTATGCCTCGCGCATTGAGGATGTGCTCGCAGTGGCGCTGCCACACAGCATGCGCGACGCCGTGCAGGACGAGCATCTGCGGGATGAAGTGCTGGCGGCCGCTGCGTAGGGTAATCAGTTATAGGTGAGTGAATCAAGGGCACGGCGATGATGCCGCGCCCTTGGTCCGTTCTGGATGCAAAGCGATTGCTTGGCACCTTGCTCCACTTCCGATCCGCTGCGATTCAGGCGGGGAAGGGTCCTTTGAAGCTTGCGGGCGACAGATTTACACCTTTTCGATCAGTCCACATTTTCGAAGCAGACCTTTGACAAGCTCAGGATGGCATTTCTTTCTTGACGGTCCTTTTAGACATTTACAGGATCAGGCATTCACCTTCGGGTGGCGATGCGCCGCCGTAGAAGGCCAGCCAACCCTACGATGCCTGTGCCTAGCAGGGTAAGACTCGATGGCTCCGGCGTCACGCCATTTCCGCCCCCGGGCAAGGCCGCCCGGTCTCCATAGACGAGCGTGTCGACCGTGTATGGACACTTAGGTTGGCCGCCGCAAAAACCATTACCAGTCCCCGGATCATTCACTGCCGCGAGCGTCAGGCTGGTGAAGCTGACTGAATCTGTAAAGCCGATGAACTGGCCTGTCGCCGTGGCGGGAAACACGTCAAAGAGGCTTTTGAGGGTAATGCCTGAGCCATTGTTGATAGTTACCATGTAATCGCCGGGATTGCTCGCGAAGGTATTTATGTCAAGAGCGAAAGCGGTGATGGGAGCATTGAAGCTGATGGTAAGTGCGTCATTTGGGCCGAAAAATCCGAAAGAAGTCGAGCCTAAACCATTTGGTGAGGTGGTCGTAAGAAAGCCGTTTGTCACCAAAGCCGTGCCCGAGGATGGAGTATAAGTGACACCGTTGACCGTGGTGATAGTTCCAGTTGGCAAGGAGTCGAAGTTCTGTCCAGAAAGTGCTGAGGAGGCGAGCGCCGTCTGGAATGCGGCACGGGTGTATTGGTTAATCGTGTCCGCATGGGCTGCTGATGAAAGTGCGCAAGCACCGACGAGCGCCAGTAATGAGGTGAGGGTACGCATTCTGATTGCTCCTTGACGTGAGTTAGGGGTCCTAAGAAGGCTTCTGAATTATCTTTGGGGGCTGATGGTCACAGGAGCACGCTACTCCTAAGTTCCGAACTCTTTCAGTGAATTATTGAAATGTCGCCTCTTACCGATTTACAACCATTGACATGTCACAAACGTGTCGTGAAATCTGCCCATTCTCGTCAGCTTGAACCACACGCAGCGTAACGAGCGACTCGCGCGTGGAGATAACATACGGCATGGCGCTATCATTCTGCGGCACATCAATCACGGCCCCAGCAAAGCGAAGCAGGCGAACGATGCGGGCGCGGATAGGTGCGCTGTGTTCGCCGATACCTCCGGTGAAGACGAGCAGGTCCAGACCGTCCAGCAATGACGCATAGCCGGCAACAGTCTGGGCGACGCCGCGGCAGAAAATCTCAATCGCAAGCGCGGCGTCGGGGTCGCCGTTGCGTTCGCGTTCGAGCAGGCGGCGCATGTCATTTTCACCAGCCAGCGCTTTCAGTCCGCTCTCATGATTCAGTGTGGTTTCAACCTGGTCTGTGGATAGAGCCGGCAGGTTGGGCAAGCCACGCTGCATAAGCAGGACGATTGCTGGATCGAGATCGCCTGTGCGTGTGCCCATGGGGAAGCCGCCCGTGGGGCTTAGACCCATGCTGGTGGCGATGGACTTGCCTTGATGCACGGCGCAGACGCTGGCCCCACTGCCCAGGTGGGCGATGACGGTCTTTTCCGGCAGGTCCGCTCCCAGTGTGTGCACTGCGGATTCATACGACAAGCCGTGGAAGCCATAGCGGCGCACACCTGCATCGCGGTATGGCCGGGGCAGCGCATAGGTGTATGCCTCCGGTGGCATGGTCTGGTGAAACGCGGTATCAAAGCAGGCGAACTGCGGCACGCCGGGGTAGCGCGTTTCCGCGTGATGCAGCAGTTCCAGCGCGGGTGGAATGTGCAGTGGAGCAAAGTGCACAGCGGCTTCCAACTGCCGCATCACCTCTGGCGTGATGCGCTGATGAGCGACCAGCGATGGCCCACCGTGCACGATGCGGTGGCCGATGGCCGTGACGGGTTTGGCAGTCCTCTCGTGCATCGCTGCGGTGGCCGCATCCAGGGCTTCATGCACGTGCGCCACGGCAATGATGCTCTTGATGTCACCCGCATCTGGAGTGGGTCCGCACACCTTCAGCTCGGCCTGCGGTCTGCCGATCCCATCGACTGAAGCGGACAGCAAAGAATGCCTGCCATCATCACTGTAGAGCCCGAGCTTGAGCGAGGATGAGCCGCTGTTGATGGTCAGTATCGCCAAATTTCCTCGTTATACCGGCTGCTGCGTGGGGGCGAGCTTGCCGGAGCCAGCGGACCACTTCCAGTCGCGTACCTCCGGCATGTCCTCACCATGCTGCGAGACGTAGAGCTTATGTCTTTGGATGATTTCGCTGTGTTTCTGTTCCACAGCGGGCGCAATCTCAGCCATGCGCGGTACCTGCTTTACGGCGTCCAGCGCGAGCGTGTAGCGGTCAAGCTTGTTGAGCACAGTCATGTCGAAGGGGCTGGTTGTCGTGCCCTGTTCCATAAAGCCATGCACGTGCAGATTGTCATGGTTCTTGCGCTTGTAGGTGAGCTTGTGCACGATGGTGGGATAGCCGTGGAAGGCAAAGATGACCGGCTTGTCGGGCGTGAAGAGACGGTCGAATTCCTCGTCCTGAATGCCGTGCGGATGCTCGCCCGGTGTCTCAAGCGTGAACAAATCTACAACATTCACGAACCTGATTTTCAGACCAGGTGCCCAGTCGCGCAGGACTGTGACCGCGGCCAGGGCTTCCAGCGTGGGGACGTCGCCGGCACTGGCGATGACGACGTCGGGCTCTTCCCCAACCTTTGTGTTAGAGGCCCATGCCCACTCGCTCACGCCCGCGATCACGTGACGAATCGCAGCCTCCATCTCCAGAAAGACCGGCGCCGGCTGCTTGCCCGCAATGGTCAGGTTGATGTAGTTGCGCGTGCGTAGGACATGATCGGTAACGGCGAGCAGCGTATTCGCGTCGGGCGGCAGATAGATGCGGACTGTGTCGGAATGCTTGTTTGCAACGTGGTCGATGAAGCCTGGATCCTGATGAGAGAAGCCGTTATGATCCTGCCGCCACACATGTGAGCTGAGCAGGTAATTGAGTGATGCAATTGGTTGCCGCCAGGGAAGGTGCTTGCACTCCTGCAGCCATTTCGCATGCTGGTTGAACATGGAATCGACAATGTGAATGAAGGCTTCATAACAGGAAAAGTAACCATGGCGCCCGGTGAGCAGGTAGCCCTCAAGCCAGCCCTGGCAAAGGTTTTCAGAGAGCACCTCCATCACGCGGCCGTCGACGGACAGGTTCTCATCCACCTCCTCAAACTCAGCATCCCAACGCTTGCCGGAAACCTCATACACCGCCTGCAGGCGGTTCGACGCCGTTTCATCCGGGCCGAAGACACGGAAGTTCCTCTCATGCAGGTTCGCCTTCATCACGTCGCGCAAATAGCGGCCCATGTTAGCCGTGGCGCTCACCTCCTTCTCGCAGGGAGCGGAGCACTCAACAGCGTAGTTGCGGTAGTTCGGCAGCACCAGCGGCTTCAGCACCGCACCGCCATTGGAGTGCAGGTTCATGCCCATCCGCAGGTTGCCCTTGGGCGCGAGCTCGTATAGGTCGGCGCGGAGGATGCCGTCCTTGTCAAAGAGTTCCTCTGGCTTGTAGGAGCGCAGCCATTCCTCCAGCTGGCGCAGGTGTTCCGGGTTGGTGCGGACTTCTTCGAGCGGCACCTGGTGGGCGCGCCACGTGCCCTCGATCGGTTTGCCGTCCACAAACTTCGGGCCGGTCCAACCCTTGGGCGTGCGCAGGACGAGCATCGGCCACAGGGGACGCGTGGGATCGTTGTTCTCGCGTGCCTTCTTCTGAATTGCCTTGATCTCGCCGTGCATGGTGTCGAGCACAGCGGCCATGCCCTGGTGCATGGTGTGGGGATCGTCGCCCTCCAGGAAGTAGGGCTTGTAGCCGTATCCCTTGAAGAGCGACTCCAGCTCGTCATGCGAGATGCGCGCGAGCACTGTGGGATTGGCAATCTTGAAGCCGTTCAGGTGCAGAATCGGCAGTACCGCGCCGTCAGTGATCGGATTCAGGAATTTATTGGAATGCCATGAGGTAGCAAGCGTTCCAGTTTCGGCTTCGCCATCACCGACAACGCAGGCGACAAGCAGATCGGGATTGTCGAAGACGGCGCCGTAGGCGTGCACCAGGGAATAGCCGAGTTCGCCGCCTTCATTGATGGAGCCGGGCACATTGGGGGCATCGTGGCTGGGGATGCCATACGGCCAGGAGAACTGCCGAAAGAAGCTCTTGATGCCGTTCCGGTCGCGCTCGATGTTGGGATAGATTTCGGTGTAGCTGCCCTCCAGATAGGTGTTGGCCAGAATGCCCGGAGCGCCGTGGCCGGGGCCGACAACGTAGAGGACGTTTGCCTTCGTCGCCAGGATCAGCCGGTTTAGGTGCGCGTAGATAAAATTCAGGCCGGGTGTGGTGCCAAAGTGGCCAAGCAGGCGGGGCTTGATGTCCTCCACCGTGAGCGGGCGCTCCAGCAGGGGATTGTCATGGAGGTAAATCTGCCCGACGGAAAGATAGTTCGCCGCGGACCAGTAAGCGTGAATCCGGGCAAGCGCCTGGCCGGAGAGTTCGGGCATGGGGAGCGTTCTCCTTGCTTGTAGTGCACCGTGAGATGCAGCGAGATGAGCGAAAGAGGTTGCGAAGGAGGCAAAGTCAACGTATTTTCGCAAATCTCGACGGCCTTGGAAGCAGGCGCGGCGAAAGGCTGAAGCCGAACGGAATCTTTGCCGATAGGTCCAGAAGAGCCGTTTTCATGCAGCAAAAGAACGCGTGGCATCACCCCTTCGTGTCATTTCGTTGGCGGGACGCGGCCGCTAGGCTCCAAATTGGGGAAGGTCCGCCAGATGGCCATGTTGAGTCCTGCGTTGCAGAACGTGAGTGGGGCAGAGGGGCTTGCCGCTCCGGTGGCGGTGAGCAGGCCCGCTGCCGCGTTTTCCACGCTTGATCAGCCCTCGGCCGCAGCCATGGAAAGCGTTACCGGAACCGGTCTGAAGTGGCTTGATCTGGTACTCCTCACGATCGCTTTGGCCATGGTGACGCTGCCGGAGTACTTGCACCAATCCGTCCAGGATCCGGCGATGTTTCTGGCGCTCCGGCTCTCGATCAAAAACCTGATCGTGCTGGTGGCTTGCTGGGGCATGTGGTCGGTCCTGCTGAACATGGCCGGCGTGTATGAGCCGCGGCGGATTGTGAGCTGGCGCAACCTGGTGATGCGGCTCTACGCAGCCCTTGCGGCTTGTTCGCTCATCGCTTTGGCTACGCTGCACTTCCGCAGTACTGGCCAGGGCGTGGTGGAACCTCTTTTCATCTTCTTTGCGGGCAGCCTGGGTCTCACGGGCGCATCTCGGCTTGGGCTGGTGAGCTTTGATCTGCTGGTGCGTCCCCACTTGCGCAAGCGGCGGCGCGCCATCATTGTCGGCGTGGATGCGCGGGCGCAGAAGCTGATCCAGAGACTTTCCCGTGACCGGCATTTTGCTTACGATATCGTCGGTCTGGTGGACCCGGTTTACCCTTCAGGACTCACGGTGAATGGCTTGCCGGTGCTGGGCGACGTACGTGCTCTGGAAGAACTGCTGATGCAGGAGCACATCGATGAGGTCTTGGTGACTCTGCCGGTGCGCAGTTCCTACGACACGATTCGGCAGGTTCTGGAACTGTGCGAGGCCAGCGGTGTGCGGTCACAGTATCTGGCAGACCTTTTTCCGCTGTCGGTGGCAAAGCGCAAGGAGGCGAATGGCCGGTCCGGTGAGCATGTCGTGTTGCACATGGTGCACAGTGACCTCCGGCTGGAAGTCAAGCGGGCGATCGACATCTTTGGCGCGGGGCTCGGATTGGTGCTTTTGGCCCCGGTTTTCGCGATCATCGCCGTGCTTATCCGCTTCGGCAGCCCGGGGCCAGTCTTCTTTTCACAGGTGCGCTATGGCTTGAACAAGCGCAGGTTTTCCATGTTGAAATTCCGCTCCATGGTGCCGGACGCGGAGAAACGGCAGGCCGAACTGGAGCACCTGAATGAAACGGGCGGACCGGTCTTCAAGATCAGGCATGACCCGCGCGTCACCGCGATCGGCCGGGTGCTGCGCAAGACCTCGCTGGATGAACTCCCGCAGCTTTGGAATGTGCTGTGCGGGGAGATGTCGCTGGTGGGTCCGCGGCCCTTGCCCGTGCGTGACGTCAGCAATTTCTCTCACCTGGCATTGGTGCGGCGGTTCAGCGTCAAGCCGGGGATGACAGGACTGTGGCAGGTGAGTGGGCGCAGCGATACTTCCTTCGATGGCTGGGTCAAGCTGGATCTGCACTACATCGACCACTGGTCGCTGCTGATGGATGCGCGGATTCTGTGGCGGACGCTGCCGGCCGTGGTGCGGGGCAGCGGCGCATCCTAAGGTTCCGTTCAGCCCGCAGAAGGCGTTTGCCACATCAACGCGAGCCTATCCAGGTGAATCGCCGGGAAGGGCTTCATCCGGTACGCTGAGAGAAGCACGGTGATGGAAGCTTTTCTGCAGCGCGTTGCAACGGCGGTTCCGGCGCACGATGTCCATGGGGCATTTGTGAGCTTTGCCAGCGCCATGCTGCAGGATGACCGGACGCGCACCCTCTTCCTGCGCATGGCGGACCGCGCCGAGATTTCACGGCGACACTCCGCTCTGAATGTTTCACGCGAAGTGTCAGCGGGAGAGGTGGACGCCTACGGCTTTTACCGCCGAGGAGATTTTCCACGAACAGCTGAACGCATGAGGCTGTTTGAGAAATTTGCACCTGAGCTGATGTTTCGCGCCCTGGATCATTTGCGGCTGTCTGAAGCCGAGCGATCGAGCATTGGCCACATCATCGTGACCTGTTGCACCGGCATGTACGCGCCGGGGCTCGATTTTGCCGTGCTTGACCATTTAGGCCTGCCACGCTCGACCGAGCGGACGCACATCGGCTTCATGGGTTGCTATGCGGCCATGAACGCGCTGAAAGTGGCTCGGCACATCGTTCGATCCGCTCCGGAAAAGCGCGTGCTCATGGTGAACCTGGAACTGTGTACGCTCCACTTTCAGGAAACTCAGAACCTTAATGAGGTGCTCTCCTTCCTGGTGTTTGCGGATGGCTGCGCGGCGAGCCTGATTGGGAGCGAGAGCAGGGGTTTTGCTCTTGACAGCTTTGACGCAATCGAGATTCCAGGCACCCGCGATCTGATTACCTGGAATGTTCGCGATGCCGGCTTTGACATGGTGCTCTCCGGCAAGGTGCCGGGAGAGATTGGCAAGACTCTGCGCACGCGCAAAGAAACCTTCCAGGACATCCAGTTGTGGGCAGTGCACCCGGGCGGCCGCTCCGTGCTGGATGCGGTGCAGGAAGGCTTGGCCCTGCCGGCGGAGGCGCTGCGCGCCTCGCGTCAGGTGCTTTGCCGTTATGGAAATATGTCCTCCGCCACGGTAATGTTTGTGCTGGCGGAGCTGATGAAGGCAGCGCGTGCAGGCGAACCTGGCTGCGCGATGAGTTTTGGACCAGGCCTGACGGCGGAGATCCTGCGTTTTCATGCCGTCTGAACCGCTGGACTTCTCGCGCCGCGCGCATCTCTCCGAATGGATGGACGAACCATGCAGCTATGCCGAGTTTCGCTCCTGCCTGATCTCGCTGCGCTTCTCCAACCGGCTGACCTGGAATTACCGTCCTACGCTGCAGTGGCTGAACCAGTTTTGCGGCCTGGGACGCTCTCTGCATATTGCAGACGTAGGTAGCGGCGGTGGTGACATGCTGCAGCGGGTCGAGCGTTGGGCAGCACGGGAGCGGCTTCCCGTGGAACTCACCGGCATCGACCTGAATCCTTATGCGGCGCGGGCTGCTCGCGAGTTTTCGTCAAAAGGCAGCAGGATTCACTGGCTCACCGGAGATGCCTTCAGCACAGAGCTGCATCGGCCTCCAGATTTGATTCTGAGTTCCTTGTTTACGCATCATCTTCCTGATACCGAAATCGTGAACTTTCTGCAGTGGATGGAGCGGTCGGCGCGGCTCGGCTGGTTCATCAGTGACCTGCACCGGAAACTCATGCCGTATCACGCATTCCGGCTCGGCTCCAAACTGCTGGGAGCGCACCCCTTTGTGCAGCATGACGGACCCGTCTCCATACGTCGCGCTTTCGATGGAGAAGACTGGTCCCGCTATTTGGCTGCTGCGGCCATTCCAGCGGAGGGAACGCGTGTTTACTCCGTGCGTCCATCCCGCCTTTGCGTTTCGCGGGTGAAGCCCAGTGCCTGACACCCTGATCATCGGCGGAGGTTTGGCCGGTTCAGCGGCAGCGATCCTACTTGCGCGCGCAGGCCGTTCCGTGACTCTGCTGGAGAAGAGCCGCAGCGCCCACCACAAGGTGTGCGGCGAGTTCCTGAGCGGAGAAGCCTTGCACTATCTGCGGCAGCTTGGCCTGGAGCCGGAAGCCTTTGGCGCCCTGCCGATTCAGCAATTGCGCTGCGTGCGTGAGCGCGTTTTGTGCGAGCAGAAACTGCCGTTCCCGGCCCAGTCACTCACGCGCTGCGTGCTGGATGAAGCCCTGCTGCTCAAGGCGCGGGAAGCGGGCGCGCATGTGCTGCGCGGGGTTGCTGCGGAGGGCCTGGAGCGCTGCGGAGAGGCGTGGAGGGTAAGGACCTCAGCCTCTGATGAGTTCACTGCTACCGACGTGCTGCTGGCCCAGGGCAAGCACGATCTTCGCGGACACCCGCGAGGCAGCGGACGGCATGGCAATCTCATCGCGTTCAACACCTATCTGCGGCTGACTGCCGCGCAGAGCTCGCGCCTCCAGGGGGCTATCGAACTGCACATGTTCCCCGGTGGCTACGCCGGTTTGCAGCTGGTGCAAGGTAATTTGGCCAATCTGGGTTTACTTATTTCCCGGCGGAGCTTCCGTCGTCACCGGAATGGTTGGCCGGACCTGTTTTCCGAGCTACAAAGCGGGTCGGCGGTGTTGAAGGAACGTTTCGCGGGTGCGGAAGAAGTTTTGCTGAAACCGCTCGCCCTTTCCGCGATCCCGTATGGTTTTCTTCGAGAAAAGACGGAGAACGGCCTGTGGTGGCTTGGCGATCAGGCCGCGGTCATTCCATCCTTCTCCGGCGATGGAATGTCGATCGCGCTGCACTCTGCGTTTCGCGCGGTTGCGGGCATGCTGAACGGCACGACGTCCATGGATTTCCAGCGTCAACTCGCCAGCGAGCTGCGCCGGCAGGTACGATTGGCAACATTGGTTTCGCAAGCTCTGGTGCGAGCGCCAGGACTCGTGGCGGCAGTCATGCGTGCGCCAGGCGTGGTGGATCGGATCGCACGGCACACCCGCGTGCCCCTTCCCGGCGTCCAACTGGCAATACCTGCTCGATAAGGAGAAACACCGAAGATGGTGCCGGCAACTGACCGCGAGAGCATAACAAGGCACTGCGTGGGGCTGATCGCAGGAGCGAAACAGCTTTCCGTGGAGCAGGTGCGCCTCGACAGTTCGCTGGAGTCGCTGGAAATGGATTCGTTGGACAAGGTGAGTCTTTCGTTCGACATCGAGGAGGCTTACGGGATTTCCATTCCAGACAGCGCCCTGGCGACATTGCACACGGTGGGCGATATCGCCAACGGTGTGGCGGATGCGGTACAAGCCAAAGAGGCGGAGAAGAATTCATTGGCGGCGACCCAAGCGTGAGGCGAGTGTTCATTACGGGGATGGGTTGCGTGACACCCATCGGAAAAACGCTGCAGGAATTTCGCAAGAATCTCTTTGCGGGGCGCTCCGGCATCCGCGAACTGGAAGACATCAAACCGGGCGATCTTGGATTCAAACGGGTGGGCCGCGTGGACGACTTCACGCCGGAGCGGGAGCTGACCTCCGCCCAGATGCAGATTTCCGAGCGTTGCTCGCAGATGGGTCTGGTGGCCGCGCGCGAAACACTGGCGCATTCAGCGGTTCTGGCCTCTATAGATCCGTCAACCATGGCCATCGTGCTCGGTTGCTCAACAGCGGGGCGATCTGTAGAAGAAGAGCAGACGGCGAAGCTGTATACGCGCGGTGCGCGTGTGCATCCGCTAACGGTGCCGCGTGTCATGGCGAGTTCCGGCACAAGCCTGATTTCCATGGAACACGGCATTACCGGCCCGGCTTACACGGTGAGCACGGCTTGCGCCTCTGCCACACACGCCATCGGCCAGGCATTCCACCTGGTCCGCTCCGGGGCGGTGCAGGCGGCGCTCTGTGGCGGGCATGAGGCTCCCCTGACATATGGCTTCCTTAAGGCTTGGGACAGCCTCCGCGTAGTGTCGCCGACGCAGTGCCGGCCTTTTGCCGCGGACCGCGATGGCATGACACTGGCCGAGGGCGCGGCGATGCTGGTGCTGGAGGGCGAGGAGAGCGCGCGGGCACGCGGCGCAACCATCTATGGCGAGATCGCAGGCTTCGGGATGTCGTCCGATGCGCACCACATCACGCAAGCGCGGGCGGAAGGGCCCGCCGCGGCCATTCGCATGGCGCTGCGCGACGCCGGTGCCACGCCGGAGGAGGTTGGCTACATCAACGCGCACGGCACCGGCACGCAGGTGAATGACCGTGTGGAAGCCGTGGCCATTCGGCAGGTGTTTGGTGAGCTCACCCAGCAGATTCCGGTTAGCTCCACCAAGGCGCTGCATGGGCACGCCATGGGCGCATCCGGGGCCATGGAGGCGATTGCGGTGGCGCTGGCTCTGCGCGAAGGCGTAATGCCAGGCAATGCCGTGGACGGCAAGGCGGACCCGGATTTGCATCTCAGGGTGCTGGGCCGCGAAAATCTGCACGAGCAGATCAACCTGGCGCTCTCGCATTCATTTGCTTTCGGTGGACTTAACGCGGTGCTCGCGCTTCGGCGCGTGGAGGAGGACATCTCTTGAGAAAAGCAGTGCTGGCAGGTGCTGGAATGATCGTCATGCTTGCGGCAGCGGTGACCCGCGTGCAAGCTGCCGAGGACAATGTCTTTGGGTACTGGACGGAGCCGGGTGGGTCAACGATTCATGTGGAGCGCTGCGGCAATGCGGTGTGTGCCGTAGTGGCCGGCGTTGGCAAAGCCGCACCTTCTAATCACGATGAGCAGAATCCCAACACCGCTTTGCGCTCACGTCCGCTCTGCGGTTTGCACATCGGCAGCGACTTCCACCTGGAAAGCCCGGGCAAGCTGGAAGGCGGAAGCCTCTACGATCCGAAGAACGGCAAAACCTACAAAGGATCCATAGAAGTACAGGGCCAGACCCTCAAGCTGCATGGATATATCGGCGTAAAGCTATTTGGCCGGTCAGAGACCTGGTCCCGCGCTGCTGCCGCTGCAGCAACGTGCCCTAACAGCAATCGCGTGTAAGTGGTTAAACCACTCGGGAGGTGTGAGCGATGCGTTTCGGGTACTGGATGCCGGTCTTTGGCGGCTGGCTGCGCAATGTAGAAGACGAGGGCATGGAGGCGAGCTGGGCTTACACGAAACGGCTGGCGCAGAGGAGTGAAGCTCTGGGCTATGACCTGTCCCTGATCGCCGAGCTGAACTTGAACGATATCAAGGGAGTCGACGCGCCGAGCCTGGATGCCTGGTCTACCTCCGCCGCGCTGGCCGCCGTGACCGAGACGCTGGAACTGATGGTGGCGGTGCGCCCCACATTTCACTCACCAGCGCTTTTTGCCAAGCAGGCCGCCAACATCGACCACATCTGCAGCGGACGGCTGGCTCTGAACGTCGTATCTTCCTGGTGGGAGCAGGAAGCGAAGATGTACGGCGTCGGCTTCGATCAGCATGACGACCGGTACGGCCGCACAAGCGAGTGGCTGGACGTGGTGAACGGCGTGTGGTCGCAGCCGAAATTCACGCACAAGGGCAAGCATTACAGCACGGAAGCTACCGTGATGGAGCCAAAGCCCGTGCGCAAGCCCAGGCCGCCCATTTATGCGGGCGGCGAGAGCGAAGCCGCAAAGAATCTAATCGCGCAAAAGTGCGACGCCTACGTGATGCACGGCGACAGCTCGGAGCATGTGGCCGCCAAGATCACCGACATGCGCGAGCGGCGGGAGCGCTTCGGCTTAGGGCCGATGCAGTACGGCGTCGCTGGGTACAGCTTTGTACGTGAGAACGAAGCCGAGGTAAGGGCCGAAATTACACGCATCACCGATGTAAACCAGAACGCGAAGGGTTTTGCGAACTACCAACAGTGGCTCAGCGGCACGCAGCTGGAACGGCGCATGTCCATCGAGGAGTACTCGGTCTCGAACCGCGGCCTGCGCTCCGGCCTGACTGGCACGCCGGCCCAGGTAGCGGACCGCATTGGTGAGTTTGACCGCGTGGGCGTTAACCTGCTTCTGCTGCAATTCAGCCCGCAGCTGGAAGAGATGGAGCGCTTCAGTGAAGCTGTCATCCGCCGATAGGATGGGGCGGGACGCACATCTCGAGATGCAACCAATGCCTTGCAACGCACTTAGATCCGCGAAGAATTCCAAGCAAGACCGAACGCAGCGTGCGCGGAGTTCGCAACGTACGCAGAGCTTTGTAAGATGGGCGAAGCAAACTTGCTTCCCGCAGCTCGCTCACGAATAGTATCTGGTATGCCCGCTCTTGCAACGCCGCCCTCTCGTTTGAGCCTGAGCCATATCGCTCCCGCTGTCGTGCAGTCGGAGATACGTGCCATGTCGGTCGAATGCGACCGCGTGGGTGGCGTGAACCTGGCACAGGGCATTTGCGATACGGAGGTGCCTGCCCCTGTGGAGGCAGGTGCGATTGCCGCGATCCAAAGCGGAGCCAACATCTACACACGGCTGGACGGCATCGCTCCTCTGCGCGAAGCGATTGCGGCGAAATCCGCAAGCTACAACGGTCTGCAGGTGGACCCGGCGACGGAGGTGCTGGTCACCAGCGGCGCGACCGGTGCGATGTACTCCACCCTGCTGGCACTGTTGAATCCTGGCGATGAAGTCGTAGTCTTCGAGCCGTTCTACGGCTATCACGTGAGCACGATGGTTTCTCTGCGCATCGAGCCTGTGGTGGTGCCGCTTGATGCACCCGATTGGTCGCTCGACTTGGACCGGCTGCGCGCGAGCCTCACGCCGAAGACGCGAGCGATCGTGATGAACACGCCGTCGAACCCGTGCGGCAAGGTCTTCAGCCTGGCGGAGTTGGAAGGCATTGCGGCTCTGGCCATTGAGCATGACCTCTTCGTCATCACTGACGAAATCTACGAGTACTTCCTCTACGATGGCCGGCAGCATCTCTCGATAGCAACGCTGCCCGGCATGCGTGAGCGGACGGTGACCATCTCCGGGTTCTCCAAGACTTTCAGCATAACGGGCTGGCGGGTCGGCTATCTGACGGCACCGGCGGCCTTCGTTCCGGCGATCGGATACTTCCACGATTTGGTGTACATCTGCGCGCCCTCACCCGCGCAGCACGGCGCTCTGGCGGGTCTGCTCGTGTTGCAGGAGGGTGCGTTCTATCGGGAGCTTGCAGCGAGTCATCAACGCAAGCGCGACCAGCTCTGCGCGGCACTCACCGAAGCGGGATTTGGCGCTCGCAGGCCGGACGGCGCTTATTACGTGCTGGCCGATGCCGGACATTTGCAGGGGGAGACTGCGGCTCAGCGTGCTCGCCATTTGTTGAAGCAGACCGGGGTCGCTGCGGTTGCCGGTTCAGCATTCTTCCGCAAGGACAGGGGAGAAACGATGCTGCGTTTCTGCTTTGGCAAGCGGGATCAGGATCTGCAGCGTGCGTGCGACGCGTTAACAAGCTTTTGAAGATTGAGCCAGGAGGATTGAAGTAGTTAGAATTCTCCAGACCTTCCGCTGTTCAAAATTATGCTCCTATCAAGACTCTGAATACGGCAGCAGAATAATCAACGAGTACGACTCTCTGAAGCAGACTCACACGAAGCGACTGGCTTCGGATGGCTGTTGCCGAATTCAGTGATCCGGCACTCGTCAAAGATGGAGCAGTAACATGCGCTTGCGTGCATATTGGAACGGGTGGAGTTCAGTTTGATCCACTCTGCAAGCGCGGGAGAGTCCTCCGCAGGTTTTGGCCATTTAAACACCCATCGTTGGTCGCCGCTTCGCATGAGCGTTGCCGAGATCGGTTGGGAAATAAAAGGTGCATGCGAGTCAAGCTTTGCGACTCTCTCGTAAAGAGCACCATTGGAATAGTCGTTGCCTTGAGCGTCGAGAACGCGAAACGAGGCGATGCGCGCTGGCCCCGTACCTACATTGCTGATGGTCATACTGATGACCGGCTTACCATTATCCAGATTGCTGGTATCGAGCATGAGCAGCGGCGTCGACTGAGCACTCACCAGGCGCGTGTTCTGCTCAACGAGAGCATGCATAGATTTTTCCGACTGCAAGGATGTGAGAAGCGAGGCAACAGAAATACACAGCACGGCGATCGGCACGATGAAGTCGAACCAGGGAAGACCTGTCTTGGCGTGATGATGATGCGGCGCTTCCGGAGCCTCGACCATGTTTGCAGCAATCTCCATGAATTGCAGTGTCTAGTACAGATCAATGTGCTGCGCTAATTTAAGTAGTCTTCAGCAGCGCCTCGTACATCTCGATTTGCCGCAGCGTATACGCTTGCATGTCTTCACCGCGCTGATGGGCTTTGTACCACTCCACCAGCCACTCCAGCGTGGTGTCCATGTGCAGGGAGGAGTGCCAGCCGAGTTCGGCGCGGGCCTTGCTGGCGTCCAGCTTCAGGTAGCCCGCCTCGTGTGCGCCGGGATCAGGGTCGAGCCTCCATTTGGCACCATCGCCCCAGACCTGCACCATCTTCTCCGCGATGCGCGCGACGGGCCAGGCATCCTCATCGGAGGAAGCGAAGTTCCATCCCGTGGCGCAGGCGGCGTTGCCCTTGTAGAGCTCCTCGGCAATGCGCAGGTAGCCCCACAGCGGTTCCAGCACATGCTGCCAGGGGCGGATGCTCTTGGGGCGGCGGATGCGAACTTCTTCGCCGCGCAGAAAGCCACGAACCAGGTCCGGGATGAGCCGGTCATCAGACCAATCGCCGCCGCCGATCACATTGCCGGCGCGACCGCTGGCAATGCCGCAGCGGTGCTCATTGAACTTTGCAACGTTGAAGAAGGATTGGCGATACGCCGCAGTCACCAGCTCAGCGCAGGCTTTAGAGGACGAGTACGGGTCATAGCCCCCGAGCGGATCGGTCTCACGATAGCCCCACACCCACTCCTTGTTCTCGTAACATTTGTCCGTGGTGACGGAAACAACCGCGCGCACGCTGGGCGTCTTGCGCACGGCTTCCAGCACATGGCCGGTGCCCATCACGTTAGTGGCGTAGGTATTGATCGGGTCCACGTAGGAGAGCCGCACCAAGGGCTGTGCGGCCATGTGGATGACGATCTCCGGCCGGAACTCCGTCATGCTTTTTGCGAGCTTTTCACGGTCCAGAATGTCGCCGCGCACGTCCTCAATGACTGAGCCGATCTTCGCCGCATCCAGCAGATTGGGTGTCGTGTACGGATCGAGTGCATAGCCG
>CAXTRR010000003.1:28103-31491 GCA_964246795.1 uncultured Terriglobus sp.
CTTCGTGAGCCAGAGCGACAACCAGCCGCCTTTGAAACCGGTGTGGCCGGTCATGAAGACGCGGCGGCCTTGCCAGATCCCTGCGTCGGGTGCGGTTACCAGAGCTTCCACGGTGCCTTGCCTTTCGCCCACAGTTCTTCCAGTTGGTGTTTGTCGCGCAAGGCATCCATGGCCTGCCAGAAGCCGTGGTGGAAGAAGGCCTGCACCTGGCCCTTTGCGACGAGCGCCTCCATGGGTTCCCGCTCAAACATCCACTCGTCGTTCGTCACCTCGTCCAGCACGCGCGGCGAGAGCACAAAGAAGCCGCCGTTAATCCAGCCGCCCTCGTCTTTCGGCTTCTCCTGAAAGGCATAAACCTGATTATCCTTCAGTCCCAGAGCGCCAAAACGCGCCAGTGGCTGAACGGAAGTGAGCGTTACTTCCTTGCCGTGAGTTCTATGAAAGTCAATCAGTTCCGTCACATTGACGTCGGAAACGCCATCCCCGTAGGTCATGCAGAAGGCGTCCTCGCCCTCAAGATATTGGCGTACGCGGCGCAGGCGTCCGCCGGTCCCGGTGCCGTCACCTGTGTCCACAAGTGTCACCTTCCATGGCTCGGCAACTGACTGGTGAACAGTCATCGCGTTTTTTTGCAGATCAAAGGTCACGTCGGACATATGCAGAAAATAATTCGCGAAATATTCCTTAATGACGTACCCCTTATACCCACAGCACACAATAAAGTCGGTGATGCCGTAGTGCGAGTAAATCTTCATGATGTGCCATAGAATCGGCCGTCCGCCGATTTCCACCATCGGTTTCGGCCGGACGGAAGTTTCTTCGCTGAGCCGTGTTCCTAAACCACCGGCCAGAATGACTGCTTTCATGTGTCTTTGTCCTTGTGCCAACAGGACATAATGCGCAGAACTCCGTTGTTCGCGCAATCCCCTGAAGGTGTGGAGCTTCCCACCACTGTACCGTACCCAGCGGCGCGTCCGGCATGTATCCTATGGCCATATCTATGACCGAGAGAGCGCAACAGCTTCGTGAGCAGATCCTTGCTCTGACCAAAGAATTTCATGCCGAGGCCTTCCCCCCTCGCGAATTTGTTCCAGGCACGTCCGGCGTCGCGGTGTCGGGCAAGGTGATTGACGGCAACGACATCAGCGCCGTGGTCGACTCAGCACTGGATGCATGGTTCACCACGGGACGTTGGGCCAAAGACTTTGAGCGCAAGCTGGCAAAGTTTTTCGGCCTGCGTTCGGCATCGCTGGTGAACTCGGGTTCGTCGGCAAACCTCGTCGCATTTTCGGCTTTGACTTCGCCCAAGCTGGGCGATCGGCAGATCAAGCCGGGCGATGAAGTGATTACGGTCGCCGCGGGATTCCCCACCACGGTGAACCCGATCCTGCAGAATCGCTGCGTGCCGGTCTTCATTGACGTGACGCTGCCGCATTACGAAATTGACATCACGCGGCTGGAAGAGGCGCGCTCCGAGAAGACCAAAGCCGTGATGATTGCGCACACCCTCGGGAATGCCTTCAACGCGGAAGCAGTGTCAGCATTCTGCAAGAAGTACAACCTGTGGCTGGTGGAAGACTGCTGCGATGCCCTGGGCACCGAGCTCAACGGCAAGAAGGTCGGTACCTTCGGCGACATCGCGACGGTCAGCTTCTACCCCGCGCATCACATCACCATGGGGGAGGGCGGAGCCGTGCTGACGGACAAGCCTGCGCTCAAGGTCCTGATCGAGAGCTTCCGCGACTGGGGCCGGGACTGCTGGTGCGAGCCCGGCGTGGACAACACCTGCGGCAAGCGCTTCGACTGGCAACTCGGGACGCTGCCCTGCGGCTACGACCACAAGTACACGTACTCGCACATCGGCTACAACCTGAAGGCGACGGATATGCAGGCCGCCCTGGGTGTGAGCCAGCTTGAGAAGCTGCCGCAATTCATTGCGCGCCGCAAGGAGAACTTCAAGTATCTGAAAGCCGCGCTGAAGCCCCTGGAGCGGTGGCTGATGCTGCCCGAAGCGACACCCGGTTGTGACGCGAGCTGGTTCGGCTTTCCCATCGCCGTGCAGCCGGATGCGCCCTTCACACGCGACCAGTTGACCCGCCACCTGGATTCCAAGAAGATCGGCACGCGCTTGATCTTTGCCGGCAATCTGTTGCGGCAGCCCGCGTATGAGGGCTATGAGCATCGCGTTATTGGGGAGCTCACGAACACGGACTTTGTGATGAATCACGTTTTTTGGGTCGGCGTCTTCCCTGGCCTGACCGAACCGATGCTGGACTATATTGCCGACACCATCGCGGCCTTTGCCGAGCAGAGCGTGGCGTTGCCGGTGCTCGCCTGAAGCACCCGAAACGAAAACAACAGCACACTTCAAAGAACTGAAAAGGACGGACCCCCGACATGAACGGACGCGAGCGAAAGATGCTGGATCTGCTAAACAAAGGCCGGCAGGAGTATGGATATCTTGCGGTAAAGGCCGAGTATGAAGCAGAAGGCACGCGCGTGGACGAGATGCTTCGGCTGGTGGAAATTTGTCGTAAAGCGGGGCTTAAGCTGGCGATCAAGATCGGTGGCTGCGAAGCGATGCGCGACCTGATCGAAACCAAGCAGATCGGCGTTGATTACATCATTGCGCCTATGATCGAAAGCCGTTATGCCCTGTCAAAGTTCGCTGAAGCCATTGACAAGGTCTACACCAAAGAGGAGCAGGACGACACGGACTTCCTCTTTAACCTCGAAACGATCAACGCCTTTGAGAGGCTTGACGAAATGGTTGACTACGCGGCCAAAACACCGGAGATCGCCGGCGTTGTTTTCGGCCGCGTGGATTTTTCGCTGTCCGCCAGCCTCGGCCGAGACGCGATCAACGGCCGCGAAGTGACAGACTACGTCCTGAAGACCGGAGCGGCTGCGAAGGCGAAGGGACTGGACCTGGTCGTGGGCGGTGGCGTTTCGAGCGACTCTATCCCTGTGCTGAAGGAGATGGTGGACGTGCACTTGACACGGTTCGAAACACGTAAAGTCATCTTCGACGCCCAGGCCGCGAAGGCCGCGCACATCGACCAGGGTTTGCTGAATGCGGTTCACTTTGAGCTGCTCTGGCTGCTGAACAAGCGCGACTATTACGGGTCCATTCAGCAGGAAGATGCCAAACGCATCGACATGTTGGAGAAGCGCTGGGCGGTCTTGAACAAGTAATGCCGGCGCATCGGTTTCTCATTTTTGGAGCAAGTGGAGCGATTGGCTGCGCCATCGCTGAGATGGCGCAGCGGCACGGCTGGCAGGTAACCGGCGTCGCCCGCAGGCTGCCTTCGCAGCCGATTCAGGGAGTGCAATACGAGGCGTACGACCCCTTCTCAGAGCCTGCTGACGTGTCAGGATGGGAGAGCGG
>CAXTRR010000003.1:31501-58599 GCA_964246795.1 uncultured Terriglobus sp.
GTGCTCAGAGCCTGGGGAGGGGGCTGGAGGGGCGCGGGGGGAGCCTTGCGCGGGGGGGGGGGGGCCAAATGGGGCTAATACACACGACTCCATGGCGACGGTCGACCTGGACAAGCACCTTGAACTCTATCGCGCCAACTGCATGTACATCCTGGTGACACTGCAGCGCCTGTTGCACGTTGGCCGTCTGCGGTCACCGGCCAAGCTGTGTGTCATCAGTTCCATCTGGCAGAATCTTGCTCGGCAGAACAAGCTGAGTTACTGCATGACGAAAGCCGCGCTGCAGGGGTTAGTGTTGTCGGCATCAGCTGACCTGGCGGCGGACGGTCATCTGATCAACGCTGTCTTGCCAGGCGCACTGGACACACCAATGACTCGGCAGAACCTCTCTGCGGAGCAGATTGACCGGCTCACCGGTGCGACACAGTTTGGGCGGCTTCCGGCGCTGGGCGATGTTGCCTCAGCGGTTATGTATCTTTGCTCGCCTGAGAATACGGGCATTACGGGGCAGTTTGTTACTGCCGATCTGGGGTTCAGCCATGTCCGCATCGTTTGACGTCAAGTCGTCCACGGGAGCGTATGCGGTGGAGGTCGCCGCAGGCAGCTTTGACGAATGGATGGCCGGCCTCGCTGGAGATGCGGTCATCTCGGACGCCTTCTTCCAGGACCGGCTCACGCTCGCGGCCATCCCGGCGACTTTTGTCGAGGCAGTTGAGACAAATAAATCACTGGAAGCTTCACCGGGCATCATTGAAAAGCTCCGAAAAGCCGGCTCGAACCGCTCAACGCACCTGGTTGCGGTCGGAGGCGGCATCACGCAGGATCTCTCAGCGTTCATCGCCAGCGTGTACATGCGTGGGCTGAGGTGGACGTATCTTCCAACTACCGTGCTGGCGATGGTCGATTCGTGCATTGGCGGCAAGAGCTCCATCAATGTTGGGCCTTACAAGAATCTGGTCGGAACCTTTCACCCACCGGAACGCGTGCTGGTCGATCCGGAGCTGATCCGTACGTTGCCTGCAGAACAGCAGGCAAGTGGTTTGATTGAAGCCGTAAAAATCTGCTACTGCCATGGGGAAGACGCCTTTGAGCAGCATCTGGAATGTCAGCCCGCGGTCGACATGCCCGCAAATAGGCTGGAGGCGCTGATCGCCAACAGTCTTGCGTCGAAGAAATCGTTCATCGAAATCGATGAGTTCGACAAGAAAGAGCGGCTGCTGCTCAATTTCGGCCACACTTTCGGCCATGCCATGGAGGGCGCGTCACACTTCGCGATCGCGCATGGCATCGGTGTAGGGCTTGGCATCCTGTGCGCCATTGCATACGGTGAGGCGAAAGGCCTGGATTACAGCGGTGTGCCCCGGGTCGGCAAGCTCTCCGGCCATTTGCGCGAGATGATCCTGAGCGACACCACGGCGGTTCGCGTACTGCGAGAGCTCGATCTGAACGATGTGCTGGACCGCGTTGCTTCAGACAAGAAGCATGGCAAGGATTTCTACGCGTTGATTCTGATTGGAGCAAGCGGAAGCGTGGTGCTGGAGCGCCAGCCGCGTACAGAAGAGACGCTGCTCCGAGTTCGTCACGCCATTGAGCGTGTGGTGGAGACTTTTGCATGAGCAAGTATTCCGACGTGCTGGCCGACTGGCTGGTGGAACTGGGTTACACGCATTGCTTCTTTGTGGCCGGCGGCAACATCATGCACCTGCTGGAGAGCTGCAGCCACAGGCTGACGTGCGTTCCCGTGGTGCATGAGGTTGCAGCTGGCATCGCAGCCGAGTACTGCACGGAGGTACATCTGGGCGCGAAGGCCTTCGCTCTGGTGACCGCCGGGCCGGGCATGACGAACATCGTCACGGCGCTGGGCGGTGCCTGGCTGGAAAGCCGTGAACTGCTCGTGATCGGCGGCCAGGTAAAGACGGCTGACCTGAATCGCGGCGAGGTGCGGCAGCGCGGCATTCAGGAGATCGACGGTGTGGCCATCGCCGCGCCAGTCACGGAAAAGTCCATTCTGGTGGACAAGATCGTCGATCGTGGCACCTTCGCGGAGATGACCTTCTGCGGGCGCTCCGGACGCAAGGGACCAGTCTTCCTGGAGATCCCGCTGGACGTGCAGGGAGCGAATGTCGAAAAAGCCGAACTGGACAGCCAGATTCCATCCAGTGCTCCCGTCTTTGAGGAGATCCAGCCGGCCACGCTGGCGCAGGTTCGCGAAAAACTCATGGCTGCAAAACGTCCGGCGCTGCTGTTGGGGGCGGGCATCGAACGCGACGTTGCGGCGGGGATGCAGGACGCGTTGGCGAAGCTGGGTGTGCCTGTCTTCCTGACCTGGAATGCCATGGACCGCATGGGCAGCGATCATCCGGTGTATTTCGGACGGCCGAACACCTGGGGCCAGCGGTCCAGCAACATTCTGTTGCAGCAGGCGGACCTGATCCTGGCGCTGGGTACGCGGTTGAGCATGCAGCAGACCGGCTTCAACTGGCAGAACTTCGCTCCCGTGGCGGAGGTCGTGCAAGTGGATTGCGACCGCAAGGAGCTGGCGAAGGGGCACCCGCAGGTGGACCTTGCCATCTGCGGGGACGCCAATCCTGTGCTAACGTCCCTTGCTTCGCAGCCGGCGGCGGACTACTCGGAGTGGGTCGGCTACTGCCGCGAAGTCCGGAATGCGATCCCCCTGGTAGAAGCTGTGAACAATACCGGTGAGCAATACCTCTCGCCATATGCATTTGCGGAGAAGCTGAGCGGGCTTACCAGGCCCACCGACACGGTGATTCCGTGTGCCAGCGGCAGCGCCTTCACTGTCATGATGCAGACCTTTGCGCAGAAGCACGGTCAGCGCATCGTTACCAACAAGGGCCTTGCTTCCATGGGATATGGTCTGAGCGGGGCCATTGGCGCGGCGCTTGCCGACCGTACGCGCCGGACGATCCTGGTGGAGGGCGATGGCGGCTTTATTCAAAATGTGCAAGAGCTGGGGACCGTGATGGCCAACCAGCTGAACCTGAAAATCTTCGTCTTTGATGACAATGGCTATGCCTCCATCCGCATGACGCAGATCAGCTATTTCGGGGGCCGTTATGTGGGCTGCGATACCTCTACCGGACTTGGCATCCCGAAGTGGGAGCACCTCTTTGCCGCATACGATATTCCGGTGATGCGGCTCAATGTCGGCTATGAGTCCGATCCGGAGTTTCTGGAGCGAATGGAGTCGAAAACACCTGCGGCGTTCCTGGTAGAGATCGATCCCAAGCAGACATACTTTCCCAAGATCACTAGCCGCATGACGGCAAGCGGCAGCATGGAGTCCAATCCGCTGCACCGCATGTCACCCGACCTGGATGAGGCGACAGCCGCAAAAGTCTTCCGTTATCTGCCGGCATAACGCATGAGCCAAGTTGCAGCCAGGCCGATCCCGGAGTCCGATCTGCAGGCCATCCTGGAGCAGACCGAGCCACTGTGGCAGGCAGTGCGCGGGGAGCGCATCTTTCTGACCGGCGGCACTGGCTTCTTCGGGGCCTGGCTGCTGGAAAGTTTCGCCTACATTAACAGGCGATTGGGTCTTGGGGCGCACGCGGTAGCTCTGTCACGCAGGCCAGAGCAGTTCCGGTTGAAGATGCCTCACCTGTTCGAAGACGATGGCATTGAGCTGCACAGAGGCGATGTGCGCGACTTCACAGGGCCGGAAGGCAGATTCCGCTTCATCATCCACGGCGCAACAGAAGCAAGTGCCAAGCAGCTGGCCGAGGCTCCGGCGGAGATGCTGTCGACGATCCTTGCCGGCACAGAGAAGACGTTGGAGTTCGCCGTGAAAGCAGGCGCGGAACGGCTGCTGCTCACCAGTTCCGGCGCGGTCTACGGGCGTCAGCCTAGCGAAATTACTCACCTGGAGGAGAGCTATACCGGAGCGCCTTCTCCCACAGAGGTCGGCAGCGTGTATGCGGAAGGCAAGCGGGCCAGCGAGTTGATGTGTGCGCTGTATGCGAAACAACATGCTTTGCAGTGTGCCATCGCGCGCTGCTGGGCCTTTTGCGGACCGCATCTTGCGCTTGACGCTCACTTCGCCGCCGGCAACTTCATTGGTAACGTGATGGCCGGGGGCTCGATCCACATTGGAGGCGACGGCACACCGACACGCTCCTACCAGTACGCGGGCGATTTGGCCGTATGGCTATGGACGATGCTCTTCCGAGCGTCATCCATGGTGGCGTATAACGTTGGTTCGGCACACAGTGTGAGCATTCTGGAACTCGCAGAAGCGGTACGCGATGCCCTTGGTTCCGGTGCTGCCATCCAGATCGGAAAACAGCCGGTGCCGGGAGCGGCAGTCTCACGTTACGTGCCGAGTGTGGCGAGGGCAGAGCGAGAGCTTGGCCTGCGGCAGACAGTCAGCCTGCATGAGACCATCCGGCGCACGGCGGCATGGTACGGTTGGACGGGAAAGGCTTAGGAGCACGCAAAGCATGAAGAAGATCAGCGTGGTGAGCCCGGCATATAACGAATCCGGCAACGTGCAGCCGCTGGTGGAGCGTGTGCGCGCCGTTTTCGCCGGGCTGCCGCAATACGACTACGAGCACATTATTATCGACAACGCTTCGACCGACACTACGGTTGAGGAACTGCGAGTGCTTGCCGCGGAAGATCCGCACGTGAAGGTGATTGTGAATGCCCGCAATTTTGGCCACATCCGCTCACCGCACCACGCCATGCTGGAGGCGGATGGCGATGCGATCATCGTGCTGCTGAGCGACCTGCAGGACCCGCCGGAGCTGATCCGCGACTTCCTCCGCTATTGGGAAGAGGGTTGGAAGATCGTCGTCGGCATCAAGACGACGTCGGAAGAGAGCGGAGTCATGTACAAAATCCGTTCGGCGTACTACCGCACCGTCGAACGGCTGACCAGCGTGCAGGTGCTGCGGCATTACACGGGCTTCGGGCTGTATGACCGCAAGGTGATGGATGAGGTGCGGCGCTACGGCGACCCCTATCCGTACTTCCGCGGCATGGTGGCGGAGGTCGGCTTTCCCATCAAGCAGATCGACTACGGCCAGAAACGCCGGATGCGCGGCCTGACCAAGAACAACTTCTACACGCTGTATGACATGGCGATGCTCGGCATTACCAATCTCTCCAAAGTTCCGCTGCGTCTGGTGACCTTTGGCGGATTTGTGGCTGCGGCCATCAGCCTGTTGGCTGGACTGATGTACCTGTTTGCCAAGCTGCTCTTCTGGCGCAGCTTTGAGTTGGGCCTGGCACCCACCATGATCGGCCTCTTCTTCCTGGGTTCCGTGCAGTTGATTGCCATCGGCATCATTGGCGAATACATCGGCTCCATTCACACCATTGTGCAGAACAGGCCGCTGGTCACTGAAAAAGAGCGCATCAACTACTGATGGCCTCGCTTGCCGAACGCATTCCCAGCGGTGAGGCTCTCCGCTTTCTGATCGCCGGCGGCAGCAACACGCTATTTGGCATTGCCGACACATTTCTGTGCACCTGGATCTTTGTTCACCTGAACCCGGCACATGCCGCGCTCATGACCAGCGTGGCAACGTTTGTATCGACACTCATCAACATCACCGTTTCCTTTCTGACATACAAGTGGTTTGTCTTTCGAACACAGGGGAATTACCTCCGCGAATACTCGCGTGGATGGCTGGTCTACCTGCCCAGTTTGCTGCTGAGCATGCTGGCTGTGGCACCGCTGGCGGCATTGTTTGCGCACTACATGCCGCGGCCGGCACTGGCACCTTACGCGGCTCAGGCCTGCATCATCTCCATCGCGATCGTGCCGCAGTTCCTGGGTCACAAGAACATCACCTTCCGCAAAAAGACACCGTAGGGCAGGAGTCACGCATCCACTGTGCAGGGTTTCTGGATGTAAGCCCCTTGGAGTCATTCGCACGATGCGTTTTCTTCTGCCTTCCATCTTCTTCTCGTCGTCCGTCGCGCTGCTGAGCGCCGTTTCCTCTTCCGCACAAGCACCCGGAGCGACGCCAAGTCCCGTGCAATATGTGAACACGACTGCTATGGATCACTCTCAGGACGTGCATGCGCCGCTGCCGCTGTGGCCCAAAGGCGCTCCGGGTGCCGTGGGTAAGGCGGATGCGGACACCCCGACCGTTGCCGTCTATCTGCCATCAGCGAACCCGACGCATACCGCCGTCGTGGTCGCGCCGGGCGGTGGCTATGAACACCTGGCGATGGATCATGAAGGCCTGCAAGTGGCGCAATGGCTGAACGCGCACGGCGTGGCGGCGCTGGTGCTCAAATATCGGCTGGGACCGGTTTACCACCATCCCATTGAGCTGGGCGATGCGCAACGGGCAATCCGGTACGCGCGCTCGCAGGCAGCGGCGATGGATGTGCAGCCGGATCACATCGGCATGTGGGGCTTCTCCGCGGGCGGCCATCTGGCTGCAACTGCAGGAACGAAGTTCGACGCCGGCCTGCCCAACGCCTCCAACCCGGTCGACGCGGTTAGCAGCCGGCCGGACTTCCTGATTCTGGCCTATCCGGTGATCAGCATGGAGGACGGCGTGGCGCATGCGGGCTCGGTCAAATATCTGCTGGGCGACTCGCCTTCGCCGGAGATGAAGAAGCTTTTGTCCGCCGATGAGCAAGTCACGGCCCAGACTCCGCCGGCATTTCTGTTTTCCACTACCGATGACGACGTAGTGCCGGTGAACAACGCTGTGCTCTTCTACCAGGCGCTGGTCCGCAACAAGGTTCCGGCGGAGCTACACCTTTATCGCCGCGGTCATCACGGGTTGGGACTGGCACAGGCCGATCCGGAGGTAAGCGGTTGGACGGACCTGCTGTACCACTGGATGCATGAGAACGGCTGGGCGCAGTAATTGGAAGACGCCAAGAACAATGTGTTGAGAGCGCTGTTAGATGATGGAGTTCCTTCCGTGTAGACCTGATCCCACCTTCTGCCTCTCCGCGAAATCGACTACTCGTAGCGCAGCGCTTCAGCGGGCAGGATGCGGGCGGCAGCGGAACTAGGATAAAGCGTGGCCAGCAGCGCGGTGAGCAGGGAAACAACCGTGACGATCAGCGCATCGATTGCGCGCGGCGCAAAGGGCAGGTAGTCGATCGAGTAGACCTCCGCCGAGAGCGGGATGAAGCGGTAATGTCCGCCTGCCCAGGCGAGCGCGTAGCCGATCAGCAGACCAATGGCAGTGCCTGACACGGAGATGAGCAGGCCCTGCAACAGGAAAATGCGGCGCACCTGGTCAGGCCGCACGCCGAAGCTCATCAGCACGGCAATGTCGCGGGTCTTTTCCATCACCAGCATAGTGAGCGCGATGAGAATATTCAGCGCCGCCACGCAGACGATGAGCGCGATGACGATGAAGGTCACATATTGCTCCAGCCGCAGCGCGCGGAAGAGCTCACGGTTTTGCTCTATCCAGTTTGTCGTTTGAAATCCCCGGCCGGCGACTGCTTCAAGTTGTCTTCCAATCTCCGGGGCGCGGTAGAGGTCGTCCAGCTTGAAGGAAATGACGGAGATCAGGTCCGGCTCGCTGAAGAGGCGTTGCGCGTCGGTGAGCCGCACATAGGCGTAGCTGGAGTCGTACTGGTAAAAGCCGGAATGGAAGATGCCGGTGAGTTGGAAGCGCACAAAGCGCGGCTGCAAGCCAAGCGGTGTGAGTTCACCCTGCGGGCTGGTGACGAGCACGCTGTCTCCCGGCTTTGCACCCAGGGTTGTTGCTAGGTCTGAGCCAAGTACCAGGGGTGGCAGTGTGCCATTTACGTGCACGGCCGGCTCCAGCGCGGCGGCCGAGCCTTGACGTACCGTTTGCAGCAGGTCGGAGACGGTGCGCTCGTCCCCGGGCACAATGCCCTTGATCAGCGCGCCTCCGCTGCGTGGGCCGCGCGAGACAAGCACCTGGCCATAGAGACCGGGCGCCGCCGCCACCACGTGCGGCTGATCGCGAAGACGGCCCAGCAGCGTGCGCCAGTCGCGCATGCCGTCGCCCGCGGTGCGCATCAGGTCGATATGCGCCGTGGACCCCAGCAGACGTGCCTGCAGGTCGCGCCGCATGCCGTTGGTGATGGCCAGGGCGATGATGAGAGAGGCCACGCCCGCGGCTACACCCGCGACGGAGATCGCCGTGATGACACCAATCACCGCTTGCCGGCGCTTGGCACGGAGATAGCGGGCGGCAATGAATAGCTCAAAGCGCATGGTTGTCGGTTCTCTTACGTATAGACCATCGATGGGAATGACGGTCCTATGAACGGATCTCAGACGAATGGCTCACCGCACGACAGCCTTCACACTTACCGCGTTGTCATATCGATCGACGACGCGGATCGCTAGTGTATGTTCGCCGGTGCCCTGCACGGGAGCGTGCAGCGAGTAGCGCTCTGACAAGGAATCAGAGAGCTTGCCGACCGGCTCAAGGTACTGCCACGGGCCGGCATCAACGGAGAACTCCGCATGTGAAATGGGACTGGTCGCGTCATGCGCTTCGAATTCAGCGTTCAGCTTGCCATCGCGCAGAGTCGCGGTGAGCGTGCCCGGTATGGGCGGTGTGGTGTCAATGGTAAAGGGAGCGGAGATGCGTTCCGCGGTGAGGGTGTCGTTATCTACGTGGACGGGAGCGTCGCTGGCGATGACGCGAAGTTCATACTCGCCATCTGGCAGCAGGGAACAATCGAAGGAGTAAGCCCGCTCGGAAAGGTGGTCCTTGAGGAGGTGCCATGCCGTCTCGCGCACATCGCGAAAGTACAGTGCGAACATCAGGTCGTCGTTGTTGGGATCGCGGCTGAGCCAGCGCGCGGTAACGGCGGTGCGGTCACGCTGCGCGAGCAGTGGGCCGGGCGTCTGCGGTTCCGGCGTAGGGCTTGCGCTGCCTGAAGTGGTTTTGAAGGCGACCGGAACAAGCGCGCTGGGCACTGCTGGAGAGGCCGCAGGCAAGCGCGCCCCCGATTGAACAATAAAATCCTCAATAACGGGCGGCAGGTTGCGCGGCAGGTAGTTGATCGTCACAGCGTCCAGCCGCGCGCCGGGATGCAGCACGGCTTTCCACTGCATATACCGGGCGACCGGCGCGGGCAGCGGCGTCTGGTTGGGAGCGACCGGCTTCCAGTCCGACCACAGGTCGCCCAGGCCGCTGCGGACGTTCTCCACATTGCCGGAGCGGGCAAAGAGCTCGACGCCCTGCGGTGAACCCGTGATCTCGGCACGGCCCCACATGGCGGCAATCTCCGCGTCGAAGACCTCGGAGATATAGGTGGAGTCATTTGCTGGCGCGTCGCTTAATTCGGCGACTTTGCCGCTATTTGCCGTGGCGATCACAATGCCGTGAGCGGTGGGCGCAAGGGCGACAGCCTGGTTGGCGTCAACATGGGCAATGTCGGTGGAGCGGCCGGGCTCGTTCGGGTTCACGCGATAGATGTGGCCCCGGTTGCCGGTGGCGACGAGCAGCGAGCCGTTGCGGAAGCTGAGCGCGTAGGCAATGTCGTCGCGCAGCGTGAGCAATTTGAGCGGCGTGCCGTCTGGCGCAATGCGGTAGACCTCTGAGCCGTCCGGCACCAGCGCGTTGGTGCTGGCGGACAGCGAGGAGCCGGGCTGCTGGAAGGTGACGGAGATACGCGGCTCGCCTTGCGCAGGCAATGGCGGCAGCGCGGGCGGGCGGCGGTCGCCCACGGCGGCGGCATAGAGATTGCCCGCGGGATCCAGAGCGAGCGAGGTAATCTCATGCTTCGGGGCGGCATACAGGGCGAAAGCCTTTCCATCGGCAGTAATCCGGTAGACGATGCCGGCCCCGTCCGAGCCGGCGTAAAGGGTGCCGTCCGATGCCAGCAGAAGCGTACGGATGTGCTGGTCGCCGGAGTGGAAGAGCACCTGCGGCTTGCTGACGGGCTTCATGGAAACGCGATAGATTACCGCGGGCGCGCCGGCAGCCACGAGAATATCTCCGCTCTTTTCAACAGCGAGGCTCCACAGGTACTTTGGCTTTTCCGCCGTGGTGGAGGGGTCAAAGAGCACCTCCGGTTTGCCGCCGTTGGCAATGCGATATAGCTTGCCGTCGGGTGAGGTGGCGGCCAGGACAGACGCGTCCGGCAGCATGGCCAGCGCCTGCACATTCTGTTCCTTGAACTCCGCAACCTTGGAACTCGTGCCTTTGCTGTCAATGCGCAAGATCTGCGACCCGCCGGTGGCCGCGCCGGTGCCGGCCAGAACCGAGCCATTCCGCTCCGGCAAGACAGACCACAGATAGGTTGCAGTTGTGGAGGCGAGCGGCTTCAGTGCGGGTGCGGCCTCCAAGCGGCCGTCGCTGCGGATGGCGATATTCTGCGGCGTGCCCCGCTCAAAATCCTCGAAACGCGTGACGGTCCACTGGCGCGTCCCCTGCGCAGCCGCCAGCAACGGTGTGCAAAGTGCGGCGAGTGTAAGGAGTGAGCGTGAGGCGGTTGAGCGGCAGGAACGGCGGAATCGGCAATCCAGCAAAGATAATCCTTTCAATGTGATACCGGGATTAGCGAATGCGTAACGTGAGGACTTGCGAGCCGGAAATGGCGGCTTCCATCGGCGCGGAACCGACTTCCCGCGCGGTCTCTGAGGTAAAGGAAACCTCTCGCGTGTCACGCAGCGGTTGCAGTGCATTCACCATGGAGGGCGGAAGGGCGGGCAGGGCGGTAGCTGCGGTGACGGCCTGCGTCTCGTGGTCGAGGAGGGTGACGTACAGGCGGTCATTGCTGTGAATTCGATTGAGCTGGGCAATGGTGTCGGCCAGGCCTAATGCATGCGCGGCGGAGGCGGCGGGTGGTGAGAGTAGACGATCCAGGGTGGCGCCCTCACTCACCAGGATGCGCAGAGTGCCGCTTTCCAGCGTGGTGGGTAGCGTGAAAGGGATGCGCACCACGCGAGTTTGCGCCTGCCAGGGGCGGAGCGTCGCTTCCACGGTGACGGTGTCACCGGGGTTGGCTTCATCGGTACTCAGCCGGGCAGACTCGATCTGCATGGACTGGCGGCTGGGGATGACCTCCGCGCGCAGGTCGACCCGGGTAATGGTGGGCTGCTGAAGGGTGTTGCCGTACACCCGAACGAAGCGTTGCGCCACGCCGCCGGCTGCTTGAACGGCGGCGCTTCCGGCCTCGCTGGACGCAACGGTCTCTTCCAGGCGGATCGAAGGATAGCCGGCGACGCCGATCTCGCCGTGCAACCGCAGACTCGTTTCATTGCCGGTGGTGTTAGTGCCGCTGAATGCCTGAAAGACTCCGGCGAGCATCACCTGCGGCGTAAGTTCACGGTTGTTCAGCACTTCAAAGTGCAGCGAGCGCGGCGGCAGGCCAGAGCCAGCTGCGGGCTGCAGCGCAACAGAAACAGGAATCATGGGAGCATTGCCGCCGAAGGTGCCGGCAATAGCGTTGGCGCGGTCCTCTGTGAAGGCGCCTATGGTCTCAGTGGTGTTGACGATTTTGAAGGCGTTCATCGGCGAGGGCAAAGTCGCCAAAACCTCCGCCTTGGTCATGGGAATGTCGATGTCGCCGTATTGCGTGATAGGGTGTCCGCAGGCGAGGAGTTGTTTGCTGTCGACGTACGTAACGGTACAGGTGCCGGCGATATTCAGGTCGCCACGCGCCAGGATTGCGGAGACAGCGGAACCCGGCACAATGGGGCCGGCCTTGGGGAAGTCACCGGAGCCGGAGCCGGACGAGTTGGAAGAGGCGGAGCCAAGACCCGAGACTGGCTCCATGCCGAGGGAGCGAAAGCCGTCACCAAAGCGGGTGAGCGTGTCCGCCGAAAACCCACTGAAGACAAGCGGCGTGGCGATGGGCGTGACCTGCCCCGCGAGTTGGCCCGTAGCAAAGCCCGCAGCTGAGTTGACTGCGACCGGTGAGGCACCGTTCAGGGCGGGCGAGGCCTCCGGCGGTACGCGGCTGGGCAGATCGCGTACCTGAAACATCAGGCCGATTGGGGTAATGCCGCAGATGGGTTCCTTGCTGAACTGGCCGATGCGGAAGGCGAGCGCGCCGAGCAGCTTGCCATCGATGTAGACAGGTGAGCCGCTCATGCCCGCAACCACGCCGGTGAATTCGGGCTTGGTGCCGTGCAGGCGGCCCAGAATCATGTCTTGTCCGGGGCCCAGATTGTCCTTCAGGATGCCCAGAATCTCCACATCCATCGGCTCGGGCTCGGTGCCTTCGAAGACCGTCCACGCGGTGCCGTGCAGGCCGCGGTGGACCTGCTCGATCGGGAAAGGCGGTGCATTCAGCGGGGGCCCGGCCGTGGATGTCTGCGCGCAAAGTCTGCCGGTCAAAAATGCCCCTGCGAAACACAGAAAGGCCGTCGCCAGGGTGGCGGTATCGGGGCGGGTAGCCTTTCGCGAAAGGGACACGTCTACAAGAGTAGAGGTCAGGCAGGGCATTGCCAACTCCGGCGCAGCCAGCTTGTGCGTGTTGCCACAAGTCCAGGCGTGTCGCGTGTCTGCCGGAAAAAGCGCTACGCCGACCTCGATTCCAGTCCTGTAGAGTTTTCGTGAGGATGCTTCAAGTGATGACAAGCTTCTGCCGCCGGTGCGCTGTGCCGGCTTTGCTGTCCGCTGCTCTGGCCGTATCCATGATCCCGGCGGGCGTTGCATTTGCCCAGACGACCACGCCTCCAGCAACGACGCCTCCGCAGCAGGCCAAGCCGGGCGCGCAGCCTGACGATCAGGGGCCGGCGCAGGATCAGGGGCCGATCGTTCTCAAGAAAAAGAAGGAAGGCGATACCAACGAGCCACCGCCGTCGGCTCCCGACGAGGAGAAGGTCAAAAATCCCAAGGGTCTGGAGAACTACGCGCTGCGCGTAGACGTGCCGGTGGTCACGGTGGACGTGAGCGTGCAACTGGACAAGACGCGGCAGTTCGTTCCCGGGCTGAAGGGTGGAAACTTTCGCGTGACAGAGGACGGCGTAGCGCAGCGTGTGACCGATCTGCGCACCATCCAGGCACCCATCACGGCGGTGATGCTGCTGGAATTTGCCTCCAACAGCTGGGCTTTTATTCAGGACATGCGGCAATCGTCCTACATCTTTTTTCAGTCGCTCAAACCGGAAGACTATATCGCGGTGATTACGTACGATCTGCGCACCCGCATCCTTACGGACTTTACGCGTGACAAGAACATCACGGCGCAGGCGCTGAATACGCTCACGATTCCCGGCTTCAGCGACACGAACGAGTTCGACGCACTCTCAGAAACGCTCGACCGCCTGAGCCGCATCGACGGGCGAAAGTACGTCATCCTCATTTCCAGCGGCCGCGATACCTTTTCAAAGATCACGCTCGATACCATGATGAAGAAAATCCGCGACACGCAGAACGTTACGGTTTACGGCATCAGCACGGGCGGCCTGGCGCGCACGCTGGCCGACAGCCGGGGCGGCATGGACTCGATTGCGCGTATGGACTATCTGCAGGCCGACAACGAGATGCGTACCTTTGCCAACATGACGGGTGGCAAGGCCTATTTCCCGCGGTTTCAGGGCGAGTTGCCCGATATCTTCCGAGAGATCAACAGCTCCATCCGCAACCAGTATGTGCTGAGCTACCGGCCTTCAAACACACAGCAGGATGGGACCTACCGGAAGATCAAGGTGGAGTTAGTGGATCGGGAAGGCCTGCCGCTGCAGATGTCGGACGAGAAGGGCAAGAAGCTGAAGTACACCGTGACGGCGCGCGATGGGTACCGGGCGCACATGCCGGTGGAGTAGGAACGTGCATCCTCAGAGAGATCCGACATGGTACAAATCCACCTTCACGACGGTAGAGCTATCGTGAAGGTGGACGACGGATTCGCCAACAAGCTATCGGATGAGGTCTTCCAATACAAGGGAGAGTTCCGTTTTCTCGTCGCGGTACTTGACGATGATGGGCGTGTAGACGCTCAGGCCGCTGATTGCACCTTTTGTGATGGCACGGGAGCCGGGAACGACGACGGCCCCGGGCGGAATCACCAGCGGAAACTCCGCGCTGGCGCGCAGGACGGTATCGTTCACCACGTCGTAAACAGGAGTGCCACGGGTGAGTATGGTGCCGGCGGCCAGCACCGCGCCCCTGCGCACAATGGTGCCCTCATAAATGCCGGTGTTGCCGCCCACCAGCACGTCATCTTCAATGATTACGGGCGAAGCATTCACCGGTTCCAGCACGCCGCCGATCTGAGCCGCCGCGCTTAAATGCACGCGCTTGCCAATCTGCGCGCAGGAGCCGACGAGCGCGTGCGAGTCGACCATGGTGCCTTCATCCACATAGGCACCCACGTTCACGAACATGGGCGGCGCACAAATAACACCGCGCGCCAAGTAAGCACCGGAGCGCACCGAGGAGCCGCCTGGCACGATACGCAGACCTTTGTCCGCTGTGAAGACACGGGCGGGGAAGGTGTGTTTGTCCACGTAGGCACCCGAATTCATCTCAGTAAGTGAACCAAGGCGGAAACCGAGCAGGATACCGCGCTTGACCCAGGCGTTCACGCGCCAGCCTGTAGGCGCGGCGGCGTCGGGCTCGGCGGAACGCAGGGCGCCGTGCTCCAAGGCATCGCGCAGTTCGTGAAAAGCATCCAGCGCGCCACGCTCCTGCGCGGCGGGTGCGCCCATGGCGAAGTAGTGCTCGATGCGGCTTTCGAGTGAGCCGTCAGAGGATGCGATTGTGCTGGCAGACATGGGTTTGAGTTTAGCAAGCGCATCTGATGCGCATGGCCGTTTCTGCTCAGTTACGGAGTGCGCCGGTTACGCCGGATGGACGCTACTTCGTAGTGCGCGGCCGGCTGTGGCGGTGCTCCAATCCCGAGCTGGATGTGGAGCGGCGGCGGGAGTTGGTTCAGCAACTCATGCAGGCTCGCAGTGCCAAAGGCAGGGCAATGCGTGCCGGAGACACTTCATCGCGGGAGAACGCGCGCGCTGAGGTGGACGCGGCGAAGCATGCCTTAGGGGAACGCGGCGAGCCGTGGTGGACGGATGGTGCTCCGGACTACAACCGCCGGATGGCGAAAAGTACGCCGTATGCGGAGTGGTATGCGCAGCTTGAGGACAGCGACGGGGCGCGGAACCCACCTTGACGACGATGAAGCTGTCGTAAAGGTGGGGCACCCGCAACGGAGAGCTACAGAAAATGAGCGTTACATTGTGCTTTGCATCGATTACGTGGCTGCTGCCAGCAGGGTGCGAAGGCGCTCACGCGTGGCGTCTTCCACCGGAACCATGGGCAGCCGCAGCGCATCGCTGGTGATGCGGCCGAGCAGTTGCAGCGCGGCTTTTATGGGCGCGGGGTTTGGCTCGGAGAAGAGCGCGGCCGTCAGCTCACGAAGCCTGCTTTCCATGGACGCTGCCGTTTGCTTGTCGCCGGAGAGAGCGGCGCGGATCATGCGCGCGGTCTCCACCGGGAGTGCGTTGGAGAGCACCGAGACCAGCCCCGCGCCACCGGCGGCGATGACCGGCAAGGCGAGCGCATCGTCACCGGCCAGCACGCTGAAGTGTGCGGGTGCATGAGTGATGATTTCGGCGATCTGCTGCAGATTGCCGCTCGACTCTTTCACGCCGACGATGTTGGGAATTTCGGCCAGCCGCAATACCGTTTCTGGAAGCAGATTCGTGGCGGTGCGCCCCGGAATGTTGTAAAGCAGCAGCGGTTTGCCGATGGCCTCCGCAATGGCGCGGAAGTGCAGGTACTGGCCGCGCTGATTGGGCTTGCTGTAGTACGGGTTGGCGGTCAGAATGCCGGTGAGCCCGTCAATGGCGGCCAGACGCATGGCACGGCGGACAGCCTCTGCCGTGGAGTTGTGAGTGCAGCCGGCAAAGACGGGGACGCGGCCCTGTGCTGCCTCCACAACGGTGCGAACGACGGTATGCGTCTCGTCCTCGCTGAGCGTGGAAGCCTCGCCCGTGGAGCCGCAAGGCACCAGGAGTTCAATGCCGCTCTGAATCTGCCAGTGCACGAGCGCGTTCAGGGCGGCGAGGTCAAGCGAGCCGTCCGCATGAAAGGGAGTGAGTAGGGCAGTGCCGAGACCGGAGGGCGATTGCGAGGGTTCCATGCCGCCCTAAAGTGTATCGCGTCATCATCTTTCGCGAAGGGTTACGAAGTCCAGAGATCATCACCCCGGGGAGAACCCACCTTAACGACGATGGAGCTATCGTGAAGGCGGGGCACCCATCTGGTGATCAGGTCAGGCCCACTCGCCCTGGCGCATCAGCGGTTCGCTGGTGCCGTCGGCGCGCACGCCGTCCACGTCGACTTCGCCGGAGCCGATCATCCAGTCCACGTGAATAAGGCTGGTGTTCGCGCCCTTTCCGCTGAGCGATGGCTCGTCGATGGTTTCGCCGTTGCGGATGCAGGTGGCATAGGCCTGGCCGAGGGCGATATGGCTGGCGGCGTTTTCATCGAAGAGCGTGTTCCAGAAGAGCAGGCCGCTTTGCGCGATGGGCGATGAGTGCGGCACCAGTGCGACCTCACCCAGATGACTTGCGCCCTCGTCCACTGCGATGAGTTTGCGCAGGGCATCCTGGCCGGCGGTGGCGTTGGCCTCGACAATCTTGCCGTTCTCAAAGCGCACCTGAATGTTCTCAATCAGTGTGCCCTGGTGGGAGAGCGGCTTCGTAGCGGAGACGATGCCGCTCACGCGGTCGCGGTGCGGGGTGGTAAAGCACTCCTCAGTAGGAATGTTGGCGTTGCAGAAGATGCCGTTGCCGCAAACACCGCCGCCGCCGGCCCAGAGGTGATCGTCGGCCAGGCCGACACGCAGGTCCGTTCCGGCCCCGTTGGTGGCGGGCCGCTTGAAGTGCAATGCGCTGTAGCGCTTTTCGTTGAGCAGGTCCACGCGCTTCTGAATGTTCTGGCCGTGAGTCTTCCAATCGGCAACAGGATCATCGCCGGTGATGCGGGAGGCCTTGAAGATGGCCTCCCAGAGCGCGGGGACTGCCTCAGCAGCAGGAAGGTGCGGAAAGACGAGCGCAGCCCAGGCGGGCGTGGCCCCCGCCAGGATCGACCAGTTGATGGTGTGGCGGGTGATGAGCTCCATCGCGGGCTTCATGGCTTTGCTCGCGGCCACGTTGGCCCGGCTTACCTTTGCGGGATCCTGGTCCTTGAGCAGCGCGGGGTTGGCGCCGGCGATGCCGAGCCGTGCCGCACCGGACCCGTAGGCGGCGGCGATGCCATCGGCCAGCCATTTGGGGGTAAAGTCGAAGCTCGCGTCGGGCGCATGTTTGTAGCGGGCCAGGGCAGTTTCGTCGTCAGCGTAGAGGGTTGTGACGGCGAGCGCGCCAGCCTGGTAGGCGTGCTCGGTGATGCGACGAATGAAGGGCACGTGATCCAGTGAGGCGCTTACCACGACCTCCTGCCCGGGCTGGAGATTCAGGCCGACGCGGACGGCAACGAGAGCAAGCCGGTCCAATTTTTCCTCAAAGGTCAGGGCTGAGAACGGTGTGTGGGCTTGCTTCAGCTCGGCTGCTTGCGTCGGCTCGGTGGGGGCGGATGTCATGGGTGCTCCTGATTTTAGAAAGAGGGCGAATGTATCGCCGGTTCAGATTTGGTCGTAGATTTCGTGAAAGTCGTAGGAGCCGGTACGCGTGCTGAGCCATTCGGCGGCGCGGACCGCACCCTCGGCAAAGCCGCGGCGGGAGAAGGCCTCATGCGTGAGCACAAGGCGGTCGGCGGTGCTGCGAGCTTGAAGGGTGTGCACGCCGGCGGTATCACCTTCGCGGTGCGAGGTGATCTCCGCGGGAGCGGCGACCGGGTTGGCGAGCTCCACAACCCGCTGGAGAGTAAGAGCGGTGCCGGAGGGCGCGTCGAGCTTGGTGGTGTGGTGTGTCTCTGAAATGGTGAACTCGTAGCCGGCCTTGCCCAGCACCTGCGCCATCTCCTCAGCGAGCTTGAGCATGGCCTGCACACCGACGGAGAAGTTGCTGCCCCACAGCAGGGCCGCGCCTTTGCGTTCGGCTAGGTCACGCATGTCCTTCAAGTGGTTGTGCCAGCCCGTTGTACCCACAACGACCTTTGCCCCCATGGCCAGCAGTGCGCGTAAATTGGTCAACACCGCTTCCGGCGTGGTGAAGTCAATGACAACGTCAAAGCCGGCAATGAAGGGTGCGGTGAGCGCCGCACTGCCCGGATTTTCCTTTGCATCCAGCACGTGCACCCCGTGGCCGTGCTCATGCGCTACTTCTGCTACCAGCTTGCCCGTTTTGCCGTGCCCTAAAACCAGAATTCTCATACGACATTCACCTCTCCGATACTTTGTGTTGCTGAACTTCCTAGTGCTCCGTCATGTGCGGTGCCGTGCGCCTGGGCACTCTCGACTTACTTTGCGATGGTGCGCGAGCTTGTATTCGTGTCGAAGATGTCCCGGTCGGGATCCTTAAAAAAGGCGCGGTGCAGAGATTGAACAGCCTCCTCGACATCTTCTTCTTCAATCATGAAGCTCATGTTGATCTCGCTGGCACCCTGGGAGATCATCCGTACGTTGACGTGCTGTACGGCGGTGAAAACCTTGCCGGCGATGCCGTTGTGGCCGCGAATGTCCTCGCCCACCATGCAGATGAGAGCCTTATTGCTTTCGTACTTGACGTCAGCGAGCTTGGACAGGTCCTCCGCGATGGCGGGCAGGCGGTCGCTTGTGTCCACGGTGACGGAGATGGAAACCTCACTGGTGGCGACCATGTCGATGGCGAGACGATGACGGTCAAAGACGTCGAAGACCGCCTTCAAATAGCCGTGCGACATGAGCATGCGGCTGGCGACGATGTCGACGATGGTAAGCCGCCGCTTGACCGCGATGCACTTGAAGGGCGAACGGCAGGGCGGCGCGACGGCCGTAATGCGCGTGCCTTCATTCAGGGGATTGCGTGAGTTCAGCACGTAAACCGGAATGTTCTGCTGCACGGCGGGCAGGATGGTGGAGGGGTGCAGGACCTTTGCGCCGAAGTAGGCGAGTTCGGCGGCTTCTTCAAACGAAACGGTTTTGACGCGCAGGGCATCCGGGCAGATGCGCGGGTCGGTCGTCATGATGCCGTCCACATCCGTCCAGATCTCAATAGTGCCGGCGTGGAGGCCGCCACCGACCAGCGCGGCGGAGAAGTCGCTGCCGCCCCGGCCTAGCGTGGTGGTAATGCCGTCGGCGGTGGCACCGATGAAACCGCCGATCACGGGCGTCTGGCCTGCTTCAATCAGCGGCAGGGCACGCGCGGTCAATTGCCGTTCGATCTCGCTCTGCAGCGGGGTCGCCTTGCCAAAGAGATTGTCCGTCACGATGACGGTGCGAGCGTCCAGATGAGCCCCTGCAATGCCGCGTTTGAGCAGCGCGCCGGCGACGATCCGGCTGGAGAGCCGTTCCCCAAAGCTGACCACCAGGTCGGTGGTGCGCGGCGTAAGTTCGCCCACGGCGGAAATGCCGCGCAGCAGTTCGTCTAGGGCGTCGAACTCGTGGTTCAAATCGGCGACGATGTTTTTGCCCGGCGCCTGACCCAGCAGCGCGACCACCGTCTCCACATGGCGCATGCGCAGGCGCGCGTTGATGGCCAGGGCACCGGAGCGGTCGCCATGCCCGGCCGCGGTTGCCGCGGAGAGCAGGCTGTCTGTCACGCGCGCCATGGCGGAGACCACCACGAAAACGCGCAGGCCTTTCGCGATGCGGCCCTCAATGATGCCGGCGGTGCGGCTGATCGCTACGGCGTCTTCGACGGAGGTGCCGCCGAACTTCATGACGACCAGATTTTTGCGGACGATCATGCGTTGCCCGCGCCTTTGGGCAGCTTGCCGAGGCGGGCCAGAAGTTCGGCGTTCAGGATGGCCGCGCCCGCCGCGCCACGAATGACGTTGTGGGAAAGCAGAACAAATTTCCAGTCCAGTAAATTGCAAGGGCGTAGACGGCCCACGGTGGTGCTCATGCCACGGCGGGCGTTCACGTCCAGGCGGGGCTGCGGGCGGTCATCGCCGTCCTGGTAGATGACGGGGAACTCCGGCGCGGAGGGCAGATCGCGGCCGTCCAGGGGACGAAAGCTTTGCCAGGCATTCAGGATATCTTCGCGAGTGGCCGGCGTGCGCAGCTTGATGCTCACACACTCGGTATGGCCGTCCACCACTGCGACGCGGTTGCAGTGCGCGCTGACCTTTGCCGGCAGTGGCTGAACCTGCCCATCGCGCAGGGTGCCGAGCATTTTACCGAGCTCTTCCTGCAGCTTTTCTTCTTCATTGCGGATAAAGGGGATAACGTTGCCGATGATGTCGAGCGAGGGGACGCCGGGGTAGCCCGCGCCGCTGACGGCCTGCATCGTGCTGACAAAGAGGCTCTCAATGCCGAAGCGTTCTTCCAGCGGCTTCAGCGCCAGAACCAGGCCAAGAACGCAGCAGTTGCCGTTGGTCACGACGTAGCCGCCGGAGCTTCGGCGAGCCTCTTGTTGCTCCAGAAGCAGGAGGTGGCCGGGGTTGACCTCTGGCGCGACCAGCGGCACGTCAGCGGTCATGCGGAAAGCACTGGAGTTGGAGATGACGGCACATCCGGCATCTGCAAACCTGGGTTCCAGCACGCGGGCAATCTCGGCATCAAGCGCGGCAAAGATGATGCGAGGGATGTCCGGCTGTGGGGTATTGGGCTGCAGCATCATGCCGGCAACGCGCTCCGGTATGGGCGTGTCCAGCTTCCACTGGCAGGCATCGGCATAGCGCTTGCCGGTGGAACGGTTACTAGCGGCCAGCCACTCCACCTGGAACCAGGGATGGCGCTCCAACAGCTGAATGAAGCGTTGGCCAACCGTGCCGGTTGCCCCCAGGATGCCTACCTTTCGCCGCTCCATCTTGCCGGTTGGTTCTCCATTCTTGAGCTTTCTTCAAGAATACGTGACTCCGGGCCTGAGGAATGCCGTGAAGTTAAAACTGCAGTTCCCGCTGGGCCTGAAGCCTACTGCAAGCCAGCCCGATCCGGCACAGGTGAAGCTATGACCCTTTCAAAGAAGAGCGTTCAGGCAGAGATCTAAATGTCGTCGGAACGCCGCCGCCGCAACTGGCGGCCACCGATGCCACCCCAGGCGATCACCAGCGCAATGGCATGCAGCAGAAACCAGCCGGTAATGCCGGCGTCGTTATAGATCATGAACAGGATAAGGACGCGGGGCAGGAGGATGGCGGCGAGCAGGGGAATGAGGCTGACACTATGTACATTGGCGGGCTGGGAATCCCACCAGCGCACCAGAAGAGCGATTCGCGGTAGAAAAAGCCCAACCAGCAGGAACCAGGCTGGAAGCGCGTGGGTGACCAGGTTGAAGGTAAAGCCTTGCATCTTGCTCTCCGTCGCTTAGTTGTGAAACGCGGCAATCACCGGAACGGTTTGAAGTGCCCGCACAGTGACAGGGACGTCCACTTCGCCGAGCTTTTCATGGACAAAAGCGATGGTGTAGTTGCCGGCAGGCAGGCCAGGGATCTGGAAGCTGCCATCGCTGCCCGTCACGGCAAAGAAGGTGTTCGGGCTCACGTTGATGAAGGCGTTCATCCAGGGGTGATTGTTGCAGCGTACCGGCACCATATTCTCAGGATTCTTGAAAACAAGCGGCGCAGCAGGTGCCCGGGGTGCCTGGGAAACGTCGACCGTCTGGTTACCCGCCTGCACGGCCATGGTGTGGACGTTGTGCATGGTCGGATCAGAGTTCATAAAGTTGACCGTCTCGCCCGGCGCCACGGCAACGACATGAGGCACAAAGCGGCAGCCTTTCTGGTCGACGGTGACCGGTGCCATCGGCAGGTCCAGCCGGGGCGCTCCTTTCACATAGACGAAAACATTCGCGAGGTGGCCGTGATCTACCACGTACTGCTCGGAGAGATTCTGGCCGCTGAAAGCGCAGGCAGGATCCTGACTCATGTCAATGGGAATGCGCTGCGGCGCAGTGCCGGTAAACTGCGCGGTACCGGTGATGGTGCCCAGTGTTGCGGCGTTTGGCGCTGGATCGTACTGCAGCGCCTTGGGTCCGGCACCCACCACCTCACCCTTCCGTATGGCCGCGTCCGGTTTGCAGCCGGTGAGAGTCAGGCAGATCAGTCCCGTGAACAGGATGGCGGTGTGAGTACGCGTAAGTGTCATCTCAGCGTCTTCAGATGCAGGGCTGCTCTGGTAAGTTGACGCGCTGCCCATCTTCTTACGACGCACGTGGGTTCTTGCGTGGGCCGTTCAGCAGTGCGCGCAGTTCCGACTCAAATTCGCGCACATCCTTGAAGTCGCGGTAGACGGAGGCAAACCGGATGTAGGCGACGGTGTCGAGTTCCCGGAGATGGCCCATGATCAGCTCGCCGATCTCGCTGGTGGTCCGTTCCCGGTCGGGCGAATCGACGACGAAAGCCTCGGTTTCGTCCACGATTTGCTGCAGCTTCGCCGTGGAGATGGGCCGCTTTTGCGAGGAGTGCAGCAGGCCGGTGAGGATTTTTTGGCGGTCGAACTTTTCGCGGCGGCCATCCTTCTTAACGACCATGTAGGGAATCTCGTCGATGCGCTCGTAGGTCGTGAAGCGCTTGCCGCACCGCTCGCACTCGCGCCGGCGGCGGATGGAGTCGGCTTCCTTGCTCTCGCGGGAGTCGACGACCTTGTCCTGAGCGTAGCCGCAGAAGGGGCACTTCATAGCAGGGCCTCCTCTTCAGCCTGGCTCTTCGATTTCAGGTCGCTCAGGCTGACGTGGTCGATGCGAGCGTAAATAAGACCCACCGGTATGACCGCCAGGAAAGTGATGATGAGCAGCAGGGCTCCGCATGCCGTGGCGGGTTCGAGGGGAGTGCCGTAAAAAGCATGCATGGCCGTTGCGGTGCCGGCGATCTGGGTGAACCAGCCGATGATGGGCAGCTGCAGCAGGGAACTGCCGATGGAGGCACCCATGAGCAGCATCGTGGAAGGAAACGTCAGGTGGGCCAGGGTGGGTTCCTGTGCAAAGGCGTGCGTGGTCTGCACATAGGCGAGCGCGATCATCAACCACATGAGCAGACTCAGGCCGGCGGTGAGCAGAAAGTCCTGCACGGAGGCGATGGCGTTCAGGCCTTCGCGGAAGCCAAGGATCTTGCTTTGGACGGCATCGCCCAGCTTTACGGAAGTCCGGCCCAGCAGCCGCTGTGCGGTTGCGGCGATACGCAGCCCAGCCGTGCGAATAGCCACCGCAAAGGCGGCCAGGAACAGTGTGCCAGCCAGGCTGGCGACACCGACTCGGACAAAGACCTCATGGTGCGGCATGTCGCGCGGCGTAAACGCGAGGGCGCTGGAAAAGATGAGCGCCGCTGCACCCAGATCGAACATGCGCTCGATGGTGTAGACCGCGATCTGCAAGGGCAGGCCGAGCTTGGTTTTCTGTGCGACCAGAAAGGGACGCGAAAGGTCGGCGATGCGGCCGAAAATGGCTACGGCCGTGAAACCGGTGAACTGCGGCCCGAGCAATGCCAGGGGCGAGACGCGCTTGTGCTGCCGCAGAAAAATCGCCCACCGCAATGCCCGGGCAAAGTAGCTCACGTAAATGAGCAGGAGCGCGAGAATGGCGTGAACCGGGCTGATGCGCCGGATTTGCTGTGCAAAGGAACGGAAATTGAAGGAGACGCCGTGCCGCACCATGTAATAACCAAGCGCGCTAATCAGCAGAACGACGGCCGCGAGCACGACAGCGCGTTTTGCGTTCCTGGAAGGTGCTGCCTGGCTGCCGTGCGAGCCGCCGATGGGCGAGTTGCCAGTCATGGATGGGCGACGGCTCCAGCGGCCAGTGCTGCGGAACGGTTCTGGAGCGTGCGCCGGTTGAACTCGAGAATGATGCGGGCAACATAGGCGCGCGTTTCGCGGTAGGGCGGGATGCCGTGATAACGATCCACCGCTCCTGGGCCTGCGTTGTAGGCGGCAAGGGCGAGCGCGATGTCATCGTGGTAGCGGGTGAGCAACTGATCCAGATAGGCGGTGCCGCCGCGCAGGTTCTGTTCGGGCGCAAAGCTGTCCCGCACACCCATGGCTTTTGCCGTGGTGGGCATAAGCTGCATCAGGCCCTTGGCTCCCGCGTGTGATACGGCGTGGGCGTTGCCTCCGCTCTCGGCGCGGATCAGGCTTTCCAGGAGTGCGACATCGATATTGCGAGTGGTGCCCGCGGTGGCGATAAGTCCATGGAGCGAGGTGGCAGGCTCGGGTAGACGTGTTGCGGAGGGGATGAGGTTCGTTGCCGGCAGCGCCTCGGCTGACACGATCTTTGCCGTTTCTACCTCAAGGAAGTTGGTGCCTTCCGCATCCAGGAAGAGCTTGACGCGGCCGCCGGCTTCACTGCCGCGATGGTAGCAATCGACGGAAAAGCCGGTGTCAAGCAGGATTCGTTCTTCGGCTCGCAGGGGCAGCATGCAAAGGGTAAAAACACCCAGAGCTGCAAGGCATCGGCATGGTGTGGCGAACGGCACTGCTTCTAGCCTACCCATGGGTGAGGGTGGCGGCAAGGGAGATACTTGGGCGGAGGAACCGCCGTACTTTCGCGGGAGAAGAACTTTGGTCGATCTACGGAGATTTTGCCGCCCGATTCCACCCAGGTCACAAAAGCGACCAAGCAGGAATTCTGACCTAGGACGCGATCTTTTCCAGCGCCTCTTCAATCGCGAGGGCCACGCCATCTTCATCGCCGGCGGCGGGGGAGAGCTGCCAGCCCTGCTCGCAGGCATGGCGTGAGAAGTCTTCCGGCGCGTTGCGCATCACAACGCTCTGGCCCGCGACGCGCAGCATGGGCTCGTCGTTCCAGTTGTCGCCGATGGCAAGGATGGACTCGGGTGGAATGCCGCGCCTGTCCGCGAGCTGTAACAGAGCTGATCCTTTGGAGCGGCCCTTGTGCAGGATGTCGAGAATGCAAAGATCCTTGCCGGGGTATTCTGTGCGATAGCTGTCCACATCGTCGCCGAGATACTCATGCAGCAGCGACTCTGCGCGGTGGATGCGCTTCATGTCGCCGCACAGCATCGCCTGAATCGGCTCAGGGCTGTCTGGCGAGGCGAAGGCCTGCTCCAGGGGAGAAACACGCTGAATGGAAGCGGCATTGACTTCCATCCAGGAGCGTATGCTGCCGTGCAGGTCATCGAGCTCTTCCAGCAGCAGAGCTCCAGGCGCGTCGTGTCCGTCCGCCTCAAACATGTCAAAGGTGAGCACAAGTGCGTTGCGATATTCCTTCAGCCCCGTGCAAAGCCGCCGCGCCACTTGCAGCGGCAGGGGAACGCGCCAGAGCAGGTCGCCGGCTGCCGTCCGGGTGACAGCACCATTGGAGCTGATCACGACCTCCTCCGGCTGCAGCGGCAGCGTGCGCAGGACGCGAAGGGCGTAGCTGTGGCGGCGACCGGTACAAATGGCGAGCTCCACGCCCGCGGTGCGGGCGGCATCCAGAGCGGCGCGGTTCCGGGGCGAGATCTCGCCTGAGGAGTGGACCAGAGTGCCGTCCAGGTCCATGGCGATCAGGCGAACCGGCTGGGCCGCGGACAGGTTCAACGACTGACTCACTCCGTAACCGCTCGCAGATGTGCTGGCTCGCGGACTGCCGTGGTGGATCTCGTCGTGAGCACCAGTGCCGACACGACGATCAAGCTGCCACCCAACCATGCGGTCCATCCCAGGCGCTCGTGAAAGAGCCAAACACTCAGCGCTGAACCCATCATCGGTTCTATGTTCAGGAAGACGCCAGCCTCCGATGCAGCCACCTGCGTGGTGCTCCAGTTCCAGAGCAGTGTTGTGGATGCGGTACAAAGCAATCCACTGGCCGCCAGCGCTAGCCAGGCTTGCGGGGAGAAGTGCGTTGCCGGGCGCCCATCGGCACAGAGCACCCAGACAAGGAGCATGATGGTCCCGGCAACCAGACTGGCACTGCTGACTTCACTGGCACTGTGACGATCGAGCAGTTGCCGGTTCGTGATGATCCAGACAACCGCAAGGCAGAGCGAGATCACAACCAGCGCGTCGCCTGTCCAGCTTGCGGAGCCCGCGTCAGAATGCGACCGGCTGAGCGCAATCAGGCAGGCGCCGGAGGTGGAACCGGCCATCGCGAGCCAGCCGGTGCGATCGACTCGCTCATGCAAAAAAATGGCGGCTCCAGCGGCCACGATGACCGGCATCATGCCTACCATCAGTGCCGCATGAGCAAGCGTGGTCATGGCCAGGCCATGAAACTGGAGCAGGAACTGGACAGGAATGCCAATAAACGCGCCGAGCAGGAGCAGGCGCAGATCACGGGCGCTGAAGCGTGGACGGCTCCGCAAAAGCAAGGGCACCATGGGCACCACCGCGAAAAGAAAGCGGTAGAGCACCATGGCGGAAACGCTCATCTCCCGCAGGGCGATCTTGCCGAAAAAGAAGCCGGTCCCCCACAGGGCGGCGGCACCCGCGCAGGCGGCGAATCCCAACGGGCGGTTCTTTTCGGGCATCTCTCCACTCTCGCACAATTTCCCAAACGCCCTGTGTGGCGTGCGGAACAGACCCGCGTCAGTTTCGACCACATGGAGAGAAGCATCCGCAGGCGCGGCCACGTTGGGTAGCATGGATAGCGTATGGTTCGCCTGGGTCGCCTCTTTTTAGCTTTCGTGTTGATTCCGAGCGCGCCCGCGTTGGCCGGCTCTCCCCGTGGAGCAGGACCGGTTTTGCCACAACACCGCATACCTCTGGACACGCTGGGCTATCACCCTCTGACCTCGGCAATGCTGCAGCGTGAGGGCTACACGATGGAGTCGCTTGACTTCCTGGACGACACCCACGTGCTGCTGACCTACAACGCGCGCAAGCTGGTGCGGCGCATGCCGGAAGAGGACCGCGAGACCGATCAGAACCGGCTGATCCGGGCACTGGTCGTTCATTTGCCGGATGGCAAAATCGTGCATGAGACGGAATGGCGCACACACGACCGCAACCGCTATCTGTGGCCGCTTGGTCACGGCGAGTTTCTGCTTCGGCTTCGCAACGAGCTTTATCTGGTTGAACCGTTGCGCGGCAAGGAGGGCTTCGAGCGCAAGGTTCTGCTCACGCCGCACGCTGACGTGGAGGTCATCGAAACCAGCCCGGCTGGCGATATGGTTCTGGTGGAGACGACGCCGGAAAAACACATTGGCGATGATCCGACGGTACGGCTGCAAGAGCCGGCAGTAACGGGAACGTTG
>CAXTRR010000003.1:58609-59981 GCA_964246795.1 uncultured Terriglobus sp.
CTACAGTCTGGAGCGGGCCGAGAGCCCGGTGCTGCGCAAGCGCGCGGTGCTGAAGGAGGACCGGCCATTCAGTACGCCGTTTACCTCCCGCGGATTTCTGACAACAGTCCGGGAGGATCGCCAGCACTGGGGTTTTGACTTCCATCCCTTTGTGGGCAAGCCGATGGAATTGGGCGGCTTCCTTTCCACCTGTGAGCCGCATTCGATCTTCCTGACGGACGCGACATTTCTGGCGAGTGGGTGCCGCGGAGGGGACGACCGCCGGCTGCTGGCAGGTTTCAACTTCTCCGGGGAGGCGAGCTGGGTCTTCACCACCGACGACGCGCCGGTATGGCAAGCGCTTTCACTCGCACCGGATTCCGGCCGTTTTGCCCTGCGTACGACGACGTTGAACACAGCGGGCTTTGAAAACGAGAATCCACGGCTGTCGCCCGAAGAGGTGAAGTCGCAGGACGTTCACGTCTATAGCTTTCGTGGCGGCGTGGATCTGCTCCACGTGCCCACAACTCCGGCGCAGCGGCCAGGGCAGAATTTTGCCCTGTCCCCCAACGGGCGCACGCTTGCGGTGTTGCACGATACCGATCTGGAGCTGTACACACTGCCGGAGCAGAACGCGGCAGATGCGAAGGAGCTCGACCGCGACCGGCAGGCGCTCAAGGTGATCCCGATGCCCGGAGATGAAGTCATCGACGCGAAGCCGCAGAAAGTGCTTCGCCGCTGACCCGGCGTCGTTTCAGGCGGCGGCTACTCGCCGATACGTGCCTGATCGAGCAGCCAGAAGATGGGTAGAGCCACCGCTGTATTCACGCCGGCGCGGACGATCTCATGCAGCCAGCGAACCGGATAACCGGTGGAGCCCAGGAGCACTCGCTCCACCACGTAAAAGACGGCGGAGTGCAGCAGCACAAGGGCAAAGTTCAACAATGTGCGCGAGATGATGTTGTCCACATCGACTTTGAGACCGACCGACGCCGCGGCATATCCGACGATGCATTTGGCGATGCCGTTTACGCCGATGTACTGGTTGCTCATCGTGTCCTGCAAAAGGCCGGTGACCGCGCCCTGCAATGTACCCACGATGGGGCTGCGGCGCGACAGTGAGAAGTAGATGACCAGAATGAGCGGAAAGTCGAGGATGCCCCCGGCGGGGAGCAACTTGGGCAGATAAACCGACGTAAACAACGCCAGCACGGTTGCACCCATGACTACGGCAGGCCGGAAATGGTGTTCCTCCATCTCACGGCGGGTGGTGAAGCGGCGGCTGGCCATCAGGGTCTCCGCTCCTGACCAGCAGGCGCCGGCGCGTGGGACTCACCGGGCCGCAACTCAGCCGCGTTGGGTACCGAACCAGGCGTGTAGCTGTCACTATGCA
>CAXTRR010000003.1:59991-65059 GCA_964246795.1 uncultured Terriglobus sp.
GCGTGATCTTGTTCAGCTTGTCGCCTGGGTCGGTTGCGGGCTTGCCTTGTGCGTTGCTTTTCGGCTGTGCAGATGCGGGCTCTTTGAGGCCGGGTAGACGTTCGGCAACGATCTCCGAGGCACGCTTCTGGCCGTCGCCGCCGTCCGGTGCGGCCACCGCGTCCGCGGCGAGTTGCTGTCGAACATCCGTAATGACGAGCACTTCCTCAAGCCGCTCCAGGTTGGCCGATGGTTTGACCTGGATGGCCGCATAGGGTTGGTGATCGGGATCCATGGCGATAGCCTGCACCGCACCGACACTTAACCCGCGCGGAAAGACGCGATCGCCGCCGCTGGTAACGACGGCTTCGCCGGGCTTGATCCGGTCGTCAGGAAGCAGCGTGCCGATCTGTATGCCGCCGGTGGCGGTGCCGCGCAGCACGCCGCGGCTGCGCACACCCGCCAGCAGAATGCCGACACCGGAACTACTGTCGTTCATCAGGAGCAGTTGCGAGGAGTTCGCGAAAACATCCCGCAGTTTGCCCACAATGCCATCCGGTGTGATGACGGCCATATCCGGTGCAAGACCGGCGTCACTGCCTTTGTTGAGGATCAGCATGTGCGATTGATCGCCGCCACCTGTGCCGATGACCTGCGCCGCGACCGTCTTGCCGATATATTGCTGCTTGAAGGCGAGCAGGTTTTGCAGGCGCTGACCCTGGCGGGCATCCTCCAGCAGCGCCGCCTGCTGCAGGCGAAGCTGGTCGATCTGATACTGCAGGTCCCGGTCATGCTGGCGCACGTGCCGCAGGTCGATGTAGCCGCTCCATGCGCCGCGGATGCCATGGCCCACATTCCAGAGGAGCTTCTCAACGGGCATGATGGTGTAGGCCTCCCAACTGCGGGCCAGGCGGACATTGTGCCCGTCTTCACGGGAACGGTAGCCGGTGCGGCGCATCTGCGTCGCCAGCAGGATTACCTGCGCGACCAGCACGGCAAAGAGCACCAGCAGATTGCGGTAGCGATGGAACAACGAGTCCATAACGGCCGAGCGTACCCGCCTAATCGATCGAGATCTTGCGCAAGAGGCTGAAGTCGGAGAGCATGCGGCCGGTGCCGAGCACGACGGAGGCGAGTGGGTCATCGGCAATGGAAACGGGCAAGCCGGTTTCTTCGCGGATGCGGCGGTCCAGGTTCTTGATGAGCGCGCCACCGCCGGTAAGGACGATGCCGCGATCGGAGATGTCCGCGGAGAGTTCGGGCGGGGTCCGTTCCAGCGCGACGCGAATGGCATTCATGATGGTGGCGATGCTTTCACTCAGGGCTTCACGTATTTCACTATCGTCGATAGTGATGGTTTTGGGGACACCTTCAATAAGGTTGCGGCCCTTGATTTCCATAGTGAGCGGCTTGTCCAGGGGAAAGGCCGAGCCGATTTCTATTTTGATCTGTTCAGCGGTGCGTTCGCCGATGAGCAGGTTGTACTTCCGCTTCAGAAAGTTCATCACGGCTTCGTCCATTTGATTGCCGGCCATTCGGACGGAGCGCGAGTAGACGATGCCGGCGAGGGAGATCACGGCGATGTCCGTGGTGCCGCCGCCGATGTCGACGACCATGTTGCCGCCGGGTTCAGTGATGGGTAGGCCCGCGCCGATGGCGGCAACCATGGCCTGCTCCACCAGGTACACCTCGCTCGCCTTGGCGCGGTAGGCGGAGTCCTCCACGGCGCGCTTTTCCACCTGGGTGATTTCGCTCGGCACGCCGATGATAATGCGCGGATGCACCAGCATCTTGCGGTTGTGCGCCTTCTGGATAAAGTAGTTCAGCATCTTCTCGGTTTGCTTGAAGTCGGCAATGACGCCGTCTTTCATGGGCCGGATGGCGACGATGTTGCCGGGCGTCCGGCCGACCATCTCCTTGGCTTCCCGTCCCACGGCTTCGACTTCCTTGGTGATCGTATTGACGGCGATGATGGAAGGCTCGTTCACCACGACGCCCTTGCCGTGAGCGAAGACCAGCGTGTTCGCCGTGCCGAGATCGATGGCAAGGTCGTTGGAAAAGATCGAGAAAAGCGAACGCATGCTGCGCGATCGCGAGTTGCGTCCCTTGTAATCATTCTGCGGCATGCTTGAGCTGATTTCCTGCTGAAACGGCGTTTATGCGATTGTACGCACTTGCAACGAGGGGTGCCGCTACTTGGCTACAAAGGCATGGCGATGGGAAGTTTGCTCGATGTCGTATTCAAAATGCCTCTTCAGGCGCAGAAAACGCGACTCAAAAAGGTCATAGCTCAGCTTTGACAAAAGAAACGTGACGATAAAGGCGCCAACAGTCTCCACCAATCCTGAGAGCACACGGTTGTGGGTATGCTCATAGCACCAGATCAGGAAAAGGACGCATGGATAGTAATAAAGGTCGTGAAAGACATAAAAGCCATAGCTGTATTTGCCCAGGGTACGCAGCGGTCGCAGGTTGCAAACGCGAAAGACCGGCGTTGCCGGGCGCAGCGCCATGCCAACCAGTCCCGCCGAGGCGCTGCCGATCAGCGTTAGCCCAATTGTCAGCAGCCACGGAGAATCGTAAGCAGGACTCAGCACGAAGATGGCCAGCACGGCCAGGGCGGACCCTATAAAAAGCCAACGGCAAGCCGCCTGCACGCGATGCGCGGATGGTCCACGCAACAGCAATGCCAGAATCGCGCCAATCAGCAGGGCATCCAGCCGGAAGGGAAGCACCCGCAGCGTCCAGGTTTCCGCCACGACCGGACCAGCCCACAGCAGGAACAGCACTCTGGAGAGCAGAGCGAGCGCGCATAGCGCCACGGCGACAGCGATCAGCCGGGTACGGTTCCGTACCCTGAGTACGATCCACGGCCACACTAGGTAGAACTGCTCCTCCACGCAAAGCGACCAGAAATGTGAGATATTCGCCGGTGCCCGCGGATAGTTTGTTGGAAAGAACAGGTAGAGGTCAAAGTTACGATTCGCTACGAAGTTTCCCAGATACACCAGGAACCACAGGTGTTGCGGTCTCCACTGAAAGTGCAGAAACGGGGTCAACAGCAGGATAAGCAGGAAAACGCCGTAATACAGCGGCAAAATGCGCAGGCTGCGGCGGGCGAAAAAGCGAGAGATGTACTTTGAATCACCGAGCGTGTCGTACAGAATTCCCGTAATCAGGAAGCCGGAGAGAACGAAGAAGATGTCGACGCCGATCCATCCGTGTTCCCGCAGTATGTTGATGAACTGCAGGATGCGGCCGCCATGTGCCCCACCCCCAAAGTGCTCGGCGAAAACCAGAACGATGGCCAGAGCACGGACGCCATCCAGCGCGGGAAACCGGGTGCGGAAATCGATGGGGCGGAACTGCTCGGGAACAGCGGAAGCCAACGAACGCTCCTGAAACTCGAATCTGCAGCCCTGACCTTACCACGCGGCCATGACCGGCCGGAGGCTGCGCTGCTTTACCATGCTGTTGAGAGGGTTGGACAGAGCAGATGATTGTTGGAGTTCCGAAGGAGATCAAGGATCACGAGAGCCGTGTCGGCGTAACACCGGCAGGCGTGCAGGCACTGGTGGAAGCAGGGCATGAAGTGCTGGTGCAGACTGGGGCGGGGGAATTGTCTGCTTTTCCCGATGACGATTACCAGACCGCGGGTGCGGAGATTGTGGGATCCGCCTACGATGTGTGGCGGCTCGCAAACATGGTGGTCAAGGTCAAAGAGCCCACCCAGAAGGAATACCAGTACTTCCGCGAAGACCTGGTACTTTTCACGTATTTGCACCTGGCACCCGTCCGTGAGCTGACTGATGCGCTGCTGAGCAAGGGAGTAACCGGTATTGCCTATGAAACGGTGACGGACAAGGCAGGCACGCTGCCGCTGCTGACGCCGATGAGTGAGGTGGCCGGCCGGCTGAGCGTGCAGATGGGCGCGGCTTACCTGCAGAAGGAGCATGGCGGCCGTGGCGTTTTGCTGGGCGGTGTGCCGGGCGTCTTGCCGGGCAAGGTCGTCATCCTGGGCGGAGGCATTGTGGGAACGAATGCCGCGAAGATGGCTCTTGGCCTGGGCGCGCGTGTGACCATGATCGATCTGAACCTGAACCGGTTGCGTGAACTGGACGACATTTTTGGCGGACAGGTGCAGACCCTGGCTTCCAATAGTTACAACATCGCCAAAGCCGCTTCCGACGCAGATCTGCTGGTGGGCGGCGTCTTAATCCCGGGCCATTCCGCTCCCAGGCTGGTGACGGCGAAGATGGTTTCCGATATGAAGCGAGGAGCCGTGATCGTGGATGTGGCGATCGACCAAGGCGGCTGCATTGAGACCGCGCGGCCGACCACGCACAGCGATCCCTCGTATGTGGTGGATGGCGTGGTGCATTATTGCGTGACAAACATGCCCGCGGCAGTGCCAAATACGTCCACGCTGGCTCTCACCAACGCGACATTCCCCTATGTGCTGCGGCTGGCCAATGAGGGCGCGGAAGCAGCCGTCCGGGCGAGCAGCGGGATTGCCAACGGCGTGAACACCTATCGCGGCACGCTGACCTATGAGGCTGTGGCGGCCTCGCAGGAGCGCGACTGGAAGCCCGTGGCGGAGCTGGTGGGTTAAGACGCAAGACAGGCAAAGGAGCGGTATGGGCACGATTAAACAGCGCAAGATACTGCTAGTCGCGCTGTTTTCAACGCTGCTGCTCCTCTTTCTGGGTCTCGCCTCACTGAACGCCTTCCGGCTCTCATTTCTGAGCCCCACCACAGAGGGGCGCATCGTGGTCTTTACCGCGATCTCGGTGCTCGCCTTTCTGCTGTTTTTGACGGCGCTGGTGCTCCTGGTGCGCAACGCGCTGAAGTTGTACGCGGAGCACCGCAGCCGCGTGCTGGGCTCACGGCTGCGCACACGCATGCTGCTGGGCGCGGTGCTGCTTTCCCTGGTGCCCATCACGTGCATGTACGGCTTCAGCTATCTCTTGATCAATCGTGCGGTGGAACGGTGGTTTTCCCAGCCGGCGGCTGAGTTGCGTGACGACAGTTCGCGCATGGGATTGGATCTGCAGCGCTATGTCTCCGCCAATGCGCGGGCAGAAGCTTC
>CAXTRR010000003.1:65069-79972 GCA_964246795.1 uncultured Terriglobus sp.
GCGACGGGCCTGCCGCCACGCGCATGAACGAAGAATTGCGCCGGCATCAAGCGACCCTGCAGGGCGGCTTTGTCTTCATCTTCCGGGATGAACAGGCGGTCTTGCGTTATCACGCACCTCAGGCTGCCTCGGCGACTCTTCTTCCTCAATCTTTTGCAACACCGGTCGCGTCTCCCGCTGAGGCGCTAGACGATCGAAAACCGCAAACGGATGTCAAGCGCTCAGGGACTTCCGGTCCTTTGGACAGTGCGGTACTGCTGGCTGCGCGGGATAGCGACGATTCCATGTTGTCGATTGGCGATGCCGGATACGTTGCCGGATCGGCGTGGACACATGGGCGCGCAATGGTAGTGGTGGCCCTGCCGCTGCCGGCAAGCCTGAGCGACAATCTGCAGCGGCTGCGCCAGGACACCGAGCAGTACTGGAGCCTTTTCCGGGCACGGCGGCAGATTCGCGGAACTTTCATGTTGCTTCTGCTGATGGTGACGGCGGTTGCGCTTTTCTGCGCGAGCTGGCTGGCGCTGCATATGTCAAAGCAGGTGACAAGGCCGGTGGAAGCACTGGCCGAGGCAATGAATGCCGTCGCGCAGGGCAACTATGACCGGCGCGTGGCGGGAGCCGCGACAGAAGAGCTGGGCGAACTGGTGGATGTCTTCAACAGCATGGCCGGAGAACTTGCCAGCAGCCGGCGACTGGTGGAGCTGTCGACCGTGCAGGTGGTGGCGGCGAACACCGCGCTGGAAGCCCGGCGTCTCGAGCTCGAAACCATGCTGCAGACGATTCCCAACGGCGTGGTGATGCTGGATGCCGGGCGCCGCATCCTGTTGGCGAACCGGGCTTTCAGCGAGATGCTGGATCCGGGTGGACAGCGGACGTTCGTGGGAGAGATTTTCGATACTGCCATTCCGGCGGAATCGGCGGAAATCCTCGACAGGCTTTTGCGGCGGAGCCATCGCATGAGCACCGCTTCCAGCGAACTGGAGATGGCCTCACCGTCGGGCACGCTGAATATCGCGGCCACGGTGGCGCTGATGGAAAGTCCCAGCGTGGGTGGCCCGGTGACTACCGGCTACGTGGTGATCCTGGAGAATGCGACTGAGCTGTTGCGGGCACAGAAGCAGTCCGCCTGGAAGGAAGTGGCGAGGCGTGTGGCGCACGAAATCAAGAACCCGCTCACGCCGATCTCGCTTTCGGCGGAGCAGATTGCCCGACACATAGGACGCATTCGCGATCTGCTGGCGAGCCACCAGATGGAGACACCGTCAACTGAAACCATTCGCCGCTCCAGCGAGGTCATCAGCGCCTCAGTGGAGAGTATGCGTTCGCTGGTGGATCAATTCGCTTCACTTGCCGAGTTTCCCAACGCGCGTCCCCGGCCGGCGGACCTGAACACCATTGTGCAAAACACGCTGGCTTTGTTCGCGGGGCGCCTGCAAGGAGTAAACGTCACGCATGCAGCCGGCGTGCGTCTGCCGCTGGTGATGGCCGATCCCGAGGCAATGAAGCGGGCACTTTCCAACCTCATCGATAACGCCGTTGAAGCGATGACGGGCAGCCTGCTGCGTGAGATCCGTGTGACCACAGCGCTCTCTGAGAGTTCTGAGGCGATGGTGGAGCTGTCCGTTGCGGACACAGGCCCGGGCGTGACCGACGAGATGCGCGAACGCCTCTTTCTGCCATACTTCTCGACAAAACAGCGCGGCACCGGCCTGGGACTCACCATTGTTTCGAAGATTGTGGCTGAGCACCATGGCACGATTCACACGGAGAAAAATACCCCCTCCGGCGCACGATTTGTAATCGAGCTGCCCGTGGCGCAAACATCTCAGGAGCGCAATGCCGAAGCTCTTCCCGTGGGTAGTGAACTGGCGGAGGCGGCCCGTTGAAGCACGTCCTGATCGTCGACGATGAGGCGGAAATCCGTGCGTCGCTCGAAAGCATTCTGCGTGAAGAGGAGTACATCGTCACCACCTCCGGTTCGGCCGTGGAAGGCCTGGAATTGATCCGTGATGTGGAGTACGACGCGGTGTTGCTCGACATCTGGCTACCGGATGGAGACGGTCTGGAATTGCTTGGCCAGGTAAGGGAACTGGATCTTGCTTCCCCGCCGGAAATCATCATGATTTCCGGCCATGGCACGATCGAGTCGGCGGTGCGCGCCACCAAGCTGGGCGCGTACGACTTTTTAGAGAAGCCCCTTTCGTTGGCACGCACATTGCTGATGCTCAAAAACGCCGTGGAAGCGCGGCAATTGCGGCAGGACAACCGGGAGTACCAGCAGCAGCTGGCACAGAAGGCCTACATCACCGGCCAGAGTGTTCCGTTGAAGGCGCTGCGCCAGCAAATACGGCTCATGGCTCCCACAAACGGACGCGTGCTGATCTACGGCGAATCGGGCACTGGAAAGGAACGCATTGCCCGCACCATGCATGCCGAGTCACAGCGCCGGGAGCGCGTTTTTGTGGAGTTGAATTGCGCAGCGATTCCGGAGGACTTCATTGAGAGCGAGCTCTTTGGTTACCGGCATGGAGCCATGCCGAATGGCCCGCGGGAAAAGCGTGGCACCTTCGAGCGAGCGGATGGTGGGACGCTTTTCCTGGATGAGGTTGGCGATATGAGCTTGAAAACGCAGGCCAAGGTGCTGCGGGCGCTGGATGAGCAGCGATTTTATCCCGTCGGCGCGCAGCATCCCGTGCATGTGGATGTACGGGTGATTGCCGCTACTAACAAGAACCTGGAAGACGAGATCGTACGCGGAAATTTTCGCGAGGATCTCTTTTACCGGCTGAATGTCATCCCGTTTTCTGTACCACCGCTGCGCGACCGCGTGGAAGACGTACCACTGCTTCTGCAGGAATTTCTGCAGGAGTTTGGCCGGCAGTACGGACGTCCACGCATGGAGATTACCAGTGATGCGATTGCGGTGCTGAAAAGCTATCGCTGGCCGGGGAATGTGCGTGAGCTGCGCAACGTGGTGGAACGTGTTCTGATCCTGAATCCGAAGGTGCAGCGTATCGAGCGTAAACACCTGCCCGTGCTGGTGTATCGCGAATCAAAGACGGATGGGAGTGGTGCCGGGAACGGTGCAGCCGATGGCCGTCGGGCAGAACCGGCGGGAACTTTGCTGGAAGCACGAGAGGCCTATGAGCGCGACTACATCCTGAAAAAATTGGACGAATGCCGAGGCAATGTGAGCCGGGCCGCGGAAGCGCTCGGACTGGAGAGAAGCCATCTTTATCGCAAGATGAAGGCCCTGGGCGTGGCCATGCGGGACTAGGCAGCGCTAAAACAATGGGCTTTACTGCGGCGGCAGCATGGGGCTTACGGAAAGCAGATTGCCCAGGGTACCGCGCTCTTCATCGCTGAACTGCTGTCGGTATTCCGGCGAACTCAGCATCTGATTGCGTTGCTGTGGCGGCAGGCCGCGCAGGTCGCGGAAGGCCTTCCCCACGGCTCGGCGTCTGTCTTGCGGCAAACCTCCCCACTGACCCATGGCACTTCGTACCTGTCCCCGCTGGTCCGGGGTGAGCCGTTCCATGGCTTCGCTCCGTTGCAGCACACGCTGGCGCTGGTCGGGTGCCATATTGTTCAGGTGGTCCAGCCGATTCATCATGCGTTGCTGGGTCTCTTGCGGCAGTTGGTGAAAGCCCGGTTCATTTTGCAAGGCGTGCTGCTGCTGCTGACTGTTGAGCTGGTTGTGCCGCTCCATCCACTGCTGCAAGTGCTCACCGCGCAGGCCATTGACGCTGGGGCTTGCCGCCCCCGGTTGCTGCCGCTGCACCCGCTGCCCGGCGCTTGACTGCTGTGGTGGCAGCTGCGGCGGAGGTGTCCCTTGCGGATATGCACTCTGCCGGTATGCGTTCCGCGGCTGTGGATAGGCCTGCCGTGGAGTTTGCTGATACGGATTCTGCTGTTGCTGGATGCCTTGATCGTAGCCGCGCTGATCGTAGCTGCGCTGATCGTAGCCGCGCTGGTCGTAGCCGCGCTGCGTGGGAAGCTGCTGATAGGCAGAGCGTCCCTGTTGAACAGGCACATCTTGCCGATTCAGAGATGCCGCAGGGGGAGTTGACCTGTTCAGAGCCGTCTGGGCGGCCATCACAGAGCAAAGTGCCAGACCCATGCAAGCAGACCTATGGAAGCAACGTCGACGCGCACCAGTGTATGCCGTAAGTGCCGCGAACGCCTGCAAACTAACTGGCCGGTTTGGGGTCAACTCCCTCATATCGGAACCGCTGAAACTTCCATGCCAATGACCTCCGCACCTTGAATCCAACCCCGTCAAAGTCGCGCAGTGCAGTGGCCGGTCTCCCTCGGGTGTACGCTCCTGTTAGCTCTGCTCGTGACTTTCGTCATTGTTGTCCAGTAGCTGGTCCATCTGCTGGATTGCCTGGTCGTTGTTGTCGATGATTTGTAAATCCTGTACTGCGGCGGAACTCCCTTGTGCCGCATGCGACCTGGTCATCTCAAGATAGCTTCCGCCACCGCCGGCCAACATCAGCATGGCCATCGCTCCCGCCAGTAGCGGCTTGGAGCGGACACCACTACTGAAAAGAAACTTGTCACGCAAACGCTTGAAAAAACCCTCCGGGCCAAGCTCCTGTTCCACGCGGAAGCGTGCCATGGTACGCGCGTCAAACCAGGCAGACGGCTCTGGCGCATTCCACTCCTCCAGCAGAGTCATAACCTCCAGCATTGCCTGCTCATCCGCCGGCACGGCGCCCTTCTCGGATTTCTTCAGCCATTCCATCGCACACATCCTTCTCGCATCGTAACTAAAAATATTTGCGGCACGGTATTGATTTCACGCTGCCCGCTCTAAATAAAGTCCTTTAACTTCTCCCGCAGCGTCTGATAGGCACGAAAGAGCAGGGATTTGGTGGCAGACTCGCTCAATTTCAAGACCACGCCGATCTGCTTGTAATCCATCTCCTGGTACTTGTGCATCAATACGGCCAGGCGCTGCCGCTCCGGCAAATTCATCACGTGCTGCTTGATTGCATTCAGCCGTTCCCGCCGAAGGATATTCTGCTCGATGTTGGGCGTGGTGTCCGCCACATCGGGCATTGTGCCGCTCTCATAATCCGGTTCATCCAGTTGCAACTTGGGAGCAACGCGCTCGTTTTTGGTGTCTCGCGCGTAATTGACTGCCAGATTGGTGGCAATTCGGTAAAGCCATGTAGTGAACTTGGCTTCCGCGCGATAACTCTCCCGGGCCCGGTACACCCGCAGAAATACCTCCTGCGCCATCTCCTCAGCAACCGCCTGGTTGTGCACCATGCGAAACATGAAGTGGATCATGGCCCGGCGGTACTTGTTCATCAAGACTTCAAAGCAGTCCAGATCACCGGCCTTCAGGCGGAGCATCAACTCGGCGTCTCCACCCTCGGCCAGAGTCACCGCTGTCCGAACTGGCTGGCCGGAGTAGACCGTTTCGCGGCTCGCATGCAGGCCGCTTACCCGCACGGAACCCGGATTCAGCGCAAGCGTCGCCATTTGATCCTCCCGCTGCTCCATAACGACACTGGATCCGCCGAAATGTTGCGCCGCCGGAACTTCAGTGCCGTTGTTCTGCGGGGACGTTGTCTGGATCCCCGCTTGCCCGGGCGTGTCCGTCAAATCCGCTTCAGCTTTGCGCTCACTCTGTACATCAAGCCGGGCGTCAGAGGGCACATCGTCAAAGTCATCGGGATGTGGGATCGGCTTTGACATGTGAAATACGCCAGAGGATAGCTTACCGGGCCTCCAAAATCAGCGTAAGCACTCTTTCAGACTAGTGGATGCTGGACCCACCGGATCATCCCCCAAAGGGGTGACGCTTTGCGAGCAGAGAGGCCATGCCCCGGGAGCAGAGATGCGCGCCAGCTTCGCAAGGTGTCGTCGCGCAGCCCTGCCCGCCGTGTTATTCTTCTCAAGTTGAACGACCGGTGCGGTCGCGATCCAGGGTCGCTCTGGGCTCTCTTTGGGGCGCATAACTCAGCGGTAGAGTGCCACCTTCACACGGTGGAAGTCGTAGGTTCAAATCCTGCTGCGCCCACCATTGAATCAACAACTTAGCAGCAGTGCCCAACCAGACTCGGTGCCATTGGGTGCCAGTCTTGAGATTTGGCACCAAAACATGCGGTGGGAGTCAAGGTACATCACCCGTTGCTGCGCTGTGGTTTCGGTGAGCATCGCGTAGACCGTTCCAACCATTTGCTGCACGCTCTCGGGAAGTTCCTGCATGTACTCGTTGGCGGCGGTGTCCGCGCGCGAGGGCCGCGAGTGCGCCTGAATATCCTTCACGGAGCCAATGCTCTGCGCCCTGGTCGCCATCGTGCGGCGGAGGACTTGGAACGTCAGCTTCGGAAGTTCGCCTCTCAGCAGGAAAGGCTACGGTGAGCGGTGCCGGGTGGTTCTCGTGGCTTTAATTCTTCATTGCGGACTTTATCCGGGCCGAGGGGAGAGTAGCTCTCACCGGGGAAGGATCGCCTACCGTCACTTTTGCTATATACAGGGGTGCACGGGGTTGCTTAATATTCATCCGTTTGGACGAGTACCCTACACGCGGTGGCGAAACGACACTGACCACCGAACCAGGATGAACCAAAACCTTTACTGAGGCTCAAGCATGAAGCTACCTGACCAGCCAAGCGTTCCAACAACCGCGATACGGTCCATCCGAAACGGGATCATCTTCGCCGCCGCCGCTGCGGTTCTATGCGCTACCCAAGCGTTTGCCCAGTTCAGCGCGAGTCTGCAGGGCACGGTTAAGGACGCAAGTGGTGCCCTTGTGGCCAACGCCACCGTCAACGTGACCAACGTGGAGACGGGCGTAACGACCAATGCCGCCGCCAACCAGTCCGGTCAATACCGGGTGAACAGCCTGGCGCCCGGGCGATACCGGATCCATGTCACGGCAAGCGGTTTTCAGACACAAGATGTAAACGCTAACATTTCCAACGGGCAGGACGCGGGCGTCGACGTGACACTCACCGTCGGCTCCGAGCAGACGGTCTCCGTCTCCACGGAAGCGGAAGGGCTGAATCCAGAAGAAACGCGCGTGCAGGCCACGCTCGACACACAGCAGGTGCGCGATCTTCCCCTGCAGCAGCGCGGTACCCTGGGCCTGGTCAACACGGCTCCCGGCGTGAGCGGGTATACGGAGAACCTGAACAACTTTGCCGTGGAGCAGACACCTGGCGCCAGCGCCAATGGGCACTATTACGGCGGCAATCTTTACATTCTGGACGGTGTATCGATCACCTCCAACATCGTCACGGGAACGGCCAATATCTCGCCCAATGCGGACTCGCTGCAGGAAGTCGCTCTGCAGGTCAACACCTTTCGTCCGGATTTTGCCGGTGGCTCAGGCCTGACGACGGAGGTCACAACCAAGTCCGGCTCCAACGCTTTTCACGGCACCGGCAACATCACTTACACCGACCAGCACCTGACGGTAAGCCGGTCCGAGTTCAATCCCGCTCTACCGAAGTTCAGCCAGAAGGATTTCTCCGGAACATTCGGCGGCCCCATCATCAAAGATCGCACCTTCTTCTTCGCCTCCGTCGAGAAGCTCGCGAACAAAACGGCCTCTACCAATCTGTTTACGGCGGAAGATCCTGCCTTCACCGCCTACGCGCAGAAGAACTTTCCAAACAGCATCGGTACCAGCTTTCTAACGAAGTACCCCGTGGTGAATGTACGCCGTACAGGCACCGTGCTGTACGCCACGCCGGACTTCGTCACCCAGACTTGTGCGACACCCACGGGCAACTGCAACACCCCTTTCGTCGACTCCGCTTCCAGCAGCAACAGTCCCTACCAGAATGGCCTGCAATATTCCGCGCGTGGCGATCAGTACTTCCGCAACGGAAACGACCGTGTCTACGGTTATTACTACAACATCAAGCTGGATTCGCAGCAGATCGATCCAAGGCAGGGCTTCACTTATATCAACCCGAACCGCAGCTGGTTCACCTCCGTCAACTACACGCACACTTTTTCCCCGACCATCCTGAATCAGGCTCAGTTTGCAGCTTACAAGGTCGAGGGTGCTTCGCCGGGGACGGACCCCAAGATTCCATTCATTCACATCAACGGTCAGCAATCCGTAGCGCAGTTCGGTGGCGGATGGGGGCCGGGCAGCTTTATTCAGCACAATTACTCCTGGCGTGATGTGGTGAGTTATGTGCGCGGCAAGCACAACCTTCGCTTCGGCGTGCGCGTGGAACATGGCGATGACAGTGCCGACTTCGGCGGTGGAAATGGCCGGCCTAACTTCGGTTTTCAGAGCCTGACCGACCTCATCCAGGACAAGGTTTACGACGAGGGTAACCTGTCGTACGACCCGCTCACGGGTAACTTCAAGCCCCTGCAGTTCGGCGATCAGGGCACCAATGAGGGTGTCTTTGTTGAAGACCAGTGGAAGATCCGCTCGAATCTCACGCTGACTCTGGGCCTGCGTTATGACGACTTCGGCAACCCGTACCCTTACGGGTACAACACTTACACAAAGTTTGCGAATGTCTTCCCGGCCGGAAATAGTACGTCGTTGCAGGGTGGTCCTGCACTGGACGGACAATTTGCCAATGCGACCGTGAAGCAAACCTCCAATGTGTTTTCGAATCGCCAGAACAACAATTGGTCGCCTCGCGGAGCGTTCTCCTGGCAGCCCTACGCCAATGGGAAGTTTGTCATTCACGGTGGCGCGGGCATGTACCGCGACATCATCACGCTGGGCCAGGTGGTAGATGGGTTGCGTGGCAACCCGCCGGGCTGGATTTACCCAACCTTCTCCCCGCAATACGCGATCCAACCCATATTCTCACTCGGAACGTCCACTGTTTTGCCGTATGGCTACACGCTGCCACGTACCCCGGCCACCGGCCTGGATGCGCGCGGAGGCGTACCGGGAGCGGGTGCGGGCGTGACCGGACTCGACCCGAATGTGCGAACACCCAAGACGGTGAACTACACATTGGGCGTCTCCGCCGAACTGGCGGGACATCTGGTGCTTGGGATCAATGGCGTCGGATCGTATGCTTACGATCAACTTAGCGGTACGGACTTCAACCGGTCCGCAGGCGACTTGATCCGCAATAATGGTAAGCTGGTGCGACTGAATCCCAGCTTTGCCGGTGTCAGTTATGTCACCAATCTGAACACCGCGTACTACAACGGAGTCGTTTTTCAGCTATCGCAACGCATCAATAACCTGAATTACCAGGCGTCTTACACCTGGTCGCACGCGACGGATTACGGGACATGTAACACGCGCTTCGATTTCAATGGTGGAACGGACTGTCCAGCGGACCAGCACAACTTCGCCGCGAACTACGGCAACAGTTCTTTTGATGTCCGAAATAACTTCAAATTTTCCGGCAGTTACAACCTGCCGAGTCCGCACCTGCAACCCATCGCAGATCGCGTGCTGGGCGGATGGGAGATTGCCTCCATCGCCACGGCGCAGAGCGGCATTCCGTTCAGCCCGACCAACTACAACAGCTTCAGCGCGGGTGGCGATTACAACGCGGACGGCTACAACAACGACCGACCGAATATCCTTCAGGGTGCCCGTCTGAGCGGCTTTTCCCGTAGGGAGTACATCCAGGGCATCTTCAAGAATCAGCCGAACGTCATCAGTGCGCCCGCGCTCGGCACCGTCGGCAACGAGGGACGTAACATCTTCCGCAACCCTGGCTTGCTCGCGATAGACGCAAGTGTGCTCAAAAATATCTTTCTGCCCTGGTTTGGGTCGGAGAAGCTGAACCTGCAACTCAGGGTCGACGGCTTCAACGTGTTGAACCGGGTGAACTTGCGAACCGTGGATTACAACGTGGCGTCTCCGACCTTCGGAAGGTCCCAGGACACCTACTTGCCGCGGCGCTTACAGCTGGGCGGCCGCATCCAGTTCTAAGCTTCCAATCGGTAGAGGTAGGAGACATGTGCACGGACCTTCGGACATGTCTCTACCTTTCTCTTTTTCTTTGCAACAGGAATGATCTAACTTCCCAAAACCAATTCACGGCTCCCGAAAGACGACGGGCTCCACAAACACGCGGCATTTGCACTAGGCTCATTGTCAAAGTGACTTTCACGTATTCATGGCGGGTACGGTTCCTTCAGGTGATGATTGCGTTTGCGATCTGCCTGGCTGGGCGGTACAGTGCTGCGGCCCAGGCGGCGGGGCCAGCGCGGAGTGTAGACCCCCTGCGTTCTGCGCTGGCGGCACACCAATACGTTGAGGCGGTGCACCTGAGCCAGCAACAGACAAAGCTGCATCCGGACGATCCCTTGCTGTGGACGCTGCAGGCCATAGCTCTGAACGGAAGCAGCCATCCGAATGAAGCCTTGACAAGCATTCAGCAAGCGCTTGTGGTGCGGCCGGATTTCCTGCCCGCCGCGGAAGCCGGCGCACAGATTGCCTATCAGGCCCATGACAGCCGGGCTCAGGCAATGCTTGACCTGGTGCTGCGGCTTGACCCGGGCAATCGAACCGCACATGCCATGGCCGGCATCCTTGCGCTGGAACAGCATAGCTGCGCACCTGCAGCCACGCACTTCCAATTGGCCGGCACGCTGCCGCAGTTGAACAGCAGCACCTCTCTTCGCCTGGCCGTCTGCGAGGCCGAGAGCGGCGACGCGGCTGGTGCGATGGAACGGCTGCAAGCCCTGCACACCGCCGATCCAGCAAATACCGCCGTCACCTTTGACTTGGCTTCCATCAAGGTTGACGCGGGCCGCTTTCGCGAAGCTCTGGACGTCCTGCAGCCGCTAAGTACCGCATCCATGGATGCCGACACGATGCTGCTGCTCGCCGCGGCCTATGCCGGCAATGAGCAGGTGACTGAGGCCATCGAGACCTATCGTGGGGCCACCGCCCGCTTTCCGCAGGATCCCCGGCCTTATATCGATCTGGCGATCCTGAGTATGGACCACCAATCGCCGGCGGTGGCGCTGGGCGTGCTGAACGCGGGTATCACCGCCAACCCAAAGCTGGCCGCGCTGTACACGATGCGTGGTTCCATTTACGCGCAGATCGCCAAGAACGACCTGGCCCAAACCGACTTCGAAACGGCGGACCGGCTCTCCCCATCGGAGATGTCCGGCACCATTGGCCTGGGTGTGCTGCTGCGCGACCAGAGCAATCTCGACGAAGCGCAGCACGTGCTGGAGGCGAAGCTCAAACAGAAGCCGAGAGACCCGGTGCTGAGCTACATGCTGGCGGACGTGCTTATCCGCACGGGGTCGGTTCCGGGCGAGGCGCAATTTCAGCGCGCACAGGCACTGCTCGAGACCGCAGTTCAGCGCCAGCCTGATCTTGCCCAGGCGCATGCGGCATTGGGCAAGATGGAATTGAAAGCGGGCCAGACCGCGCAGGCCATAGCGCAGTTGGAAGAAGCAACCCGGCTGGACCCGCGGGACCGCACGGCGCTGAACCAGCTTGTGGCTGCCTATCGCCGCTCCAATCGCCAGGGCGATGCGGATCGAGTCGCAACGCAACTTGCGAAGGCCGTCGCCGATGAGCGCGCGCAGGAGACTGAGAAGAACCGCGTGCACCTGATCATGGACGACCCCACGGCGGCACGCAGCGCGTCACCCGCACCCGCGAGTCCGTAGCCGCATGCAGACCACACGCCGCACATTCCTGGAGCTCGGCTTAAGCGCGGCAGCCATGCCGGCGCTGGGCGCCTCTACAGGCACAGGAGTGCTGGCCCAGGGTGTGGCCACGCGTGGAGTCAAGCCGCAGGCGCGTGGCAAGCCCTCCGGCCTTCCCTTTCCGGCACACTTCACTGACGTGGCAGCTGCGGCCGGGCTGCATGCGCCCACCATCTACGGGCAAGCGGACCGCAAAGACTACATCCTGGAAACGATCGGTTGCGGCTGCGCTTTCTTTGATTACGACAACGACGGCTGGCTCGACATCTTCGTCCTGAACGGCACCCGCGTTCACAACGCTCCGGCGGACGCTTCGAACCGCCTCTACCGCAACAACCGCGACGGCACCTTTACCGATGTGACCCGCGAGGCCGGGCTATGGTCAACAGGATGGGCCGCTGGCGTCTGCATTGGCGACTACAACAACGACGGGCACGAGGACCTGTTCCTGACGCAGTGGGGCCAAAACAAGCTCTACCGCAATCTGGGTAACGGCACCTTTGCCGACGTCACGCGCGAGGCCGGTCTGTTGCGCTCCGGGCCGCCACTGTGGGGCACCGGTTGCACCTTCACGGATTACAACCGCGACGGCCACCTGGACCTGTTCGTCAGCAACTATCTTGGCTTTGATTTTGAGCATGCGCCAAAGGCAGGCCTGGATACGAACTGCAACTTCAAAGGCGTACCGGTGAACTGTGGCCCGCGCGGTCTGCCCTACGGCAAGCACCTGCTCTACCGCAACAATGGCAACGGCACCTTTACCGACGTGAGCGCGGAGAGCGGCATCGCCGGCGTGAAGCAGACCTACGGGCTGAACGTGGTGGCGGCCGACTTTGATGAAGACGGCTGGCCGGACATCTACGTGGCCTGCGACTCCACGCCAAGCGTCCTCTTCCGGAACAATCATGACGGGACTTTCCGTGAAGAAGCGGTGCAGCGTGGCGTCGCCTTCAGTGAGGATGGCCAGGAGCAGGCCGGTATGGGCGTGGGCGTGGGTGACTGCTTTCTGGAGGGCCGGCTGAGCCTCTTCAAAACACACTTTGCCGACGACACCAACGTGCTCTACCGCAACCTGGGCAAGGGCGACTTCGACGACGTGACTTCGTCCTCCGGCATCGCGGTGGAGACACGCTTTATCGGCTGGGGCGCTGCGATCGCGGATCTGACGAACAACGGCCTGCCCGACATTTGCTTTGTCACTGGGAACGTATACCCGGAGATTGCGGCCAAGCTGTCCGACTATCCGCTGAAAACGCCGCGAGTGATCTTCCGCAATCTGGGCGCTGGCAAATTTGAAGAGCTGATCGATGAAGCGGGCCCGGGCATCAGCACGCCGCACTGCAGCCGCGGCCTGGCTCTGGGTGATTTCGATAACGACGGCGACCTGGACATGCTGATCGTGAACCTGAACGAGCCGCCGTCTCTGCTGCGCAACGACTGCACCGGCGGCGGCAACTGGCTCAAAGTCAAGCTGGTCGGGCGTAAGTCCAACCGCAGTGCCATTGGCGCGCGCGTGCTGGCGCAGTACGGCCGCCATCGCCAGATGCAGGAGGTGCTCAGCCAATCCAGCTTTCTTTCGGCGAACGATACGCGCCTGCACTTCGGCCTGGGTGACAGCAAGACGGCCGATCTCACGATTCACTGGCCCAGCGGGCAGACAAACTCGTACCCTGCCGTGGCTGCCGGGCAGATCGCCATGATTGACGAAGCGGCGGGCCTGGTCTCGCAAGCCTTGCCGCGGCCTACCAGTCCGTCTCAGCAGAAGCAGAAAGGCTAACGGTAAGCAGACAATGGTGCGCGCAGGCAGAAAGAGCGGGGCAGGGTGGAAGCGGCAAGCCGCCGCACTCGTGTGCGCCCTGCTCGTCTTGCTGGCGTGCCGTGCAAGCATTGCGCAAGCTTCCCCTGATGCGGTCTGCGCCAGCTGCCATCGCACGATCTATGACAACTACGAGCAGACGCCGATGGCCCGTGGCAGCGGACCAGCAGCGCCGGCTTTATTGCCGGGTGAGTTTACACATCCCGCTTCGGGCATCCGTTATGCGCTGCAACGTGAGCCCGGCGGCAGCGCCGTTCTTCGCTACACACGCGCAGCGCCGCTGCTGGACGGCTGGGAGAAGCTGGAGTACTTCATCGGCTCCGGCAAGCGTGGCCGCACCTACCTCTTCCAGACCGCCGGCTACTGGTTCCAGGCCCCGGTGAACTTCTACACGCGCTCCGCGGCTTATGAGATGGCGCCCGGCTACTCCGCCGTGCACGAGATGCCGTCCAACCTGCGTGTGGATGAAGGCTGCCTCTCCTGCCACAGCAGTGGCGTGCAGCCCACGGCGGCAGGCAGTCCGAATCACTTCGGAGAGCGTCCTTTTGCGCAGAACGGCATCACCTGCGCCCGTTGCCATGGCGATGCCACGGCGCACGTTGCCAGCCACGGCACCAGCCCCGTGCTGAATCCCGCGAAACTGGACAGCACACGCCGTGATGCCATCTGCCAGCAGTGCCACCTGGAGGGCGAGGGCTCCGTGCTGCTGCGCGGGAAGACCGCTCTGAGCTACAAGCCGGGCGACGACCTCTTCCAAAGCGTGGCCTATTTCGTTCACGCGAACTCCGATGGCGCGGGCGTGCGCGCCGTGAGCCAGGTAGAGGCACTGGCGCAGAGCGTTTGCCAGCGCAAGAGCGGCGCGGCCATGAGTTGCACCAGCTGCCACGATCCCCACCGCACCATTCCCGCCGCGGAGCGCGTCAGCTGGTACCGTGGCCGGTGCCTGAACTGCCACACCTCTGTGACCATTGCGCGGCAGCACCATCCGGAGCAGCCGGACTGCACCGCCTGCCACATGCCCACCAACCCCACCACTGACATTGCGCACGAGCAGGCCACGGATCACCGCATCCTGAAACGCCCCACCGAGATGCCGGCAGAAGAGGAGCAGAGCTCCAAACTGGTGCCGGTGCTCGGCAGCAGCCATGCTCCGCGAGAGCTCGGATTGGCCTATGCAGCCTTTGCCCGTAGAGGCGACCTGTTTTCATTAGCGGAGGCAGTGAAGCTTCTGAAGACCGCGGACGGCCAGCCCGCCGGTGTGCCGCTCAACCCGGGCGACCCCGATGTCCTGTTTGCCCTGGCACAGATGTACAGCCGCCAGGGCGAAACGCAACGTGCCGGCGATCTGTACCGCCGCGTGTATCAGAGCAGTCCAGCCTACCCCGGCGCTGCTGCCGCCGTGGGCGACACGGCTGCAGCCGGTGGTGATCTGCCTCAGGCCATCACTGCC
>CAXTRR010000003.1:79982-90426 GCA_964246795.1 uncultured Terriglobus sp.
GCGCATGCCGTGCAGCAGGACGGCGCGGATGTGCCACTGCGGCGGCGGCTGGCCGAAGCGCAATGCCGCTTGGGAGACCGTGCTGCCGCGGTGCACACGCTGCAGGAGGCGCTGCGGTTTCAGCCGGACGCGCCGGTTCTCCGTTCCACGCTGCTCCGTTGGGCAGGGTCGGGCGACATGGATTGCTCCATCCGATGACCGCGCCAAAGCTTACCTGCACCTAAGGCTTTGTGCAAATGAGCTATTGCCAGAGCAATGCCGTCCCGTACATACTCTGCTGACTCAGACCTTTCCTGCACCAGGGAGATACTTTGGAGCGTCGCGACTTTCTGAAAACCCTGTCTTCCGCGGGTCTTGCCGGCATCGGCTGGTCCTTGCAGCATGGGACTACGTTTGCACAGGCGCCCGGGGGGTACCAGCCCGCGCGCATCCCGAACGAGTATGCGCTGTTTTTGCCCGGGGAACGAGAAGCTCTCAGCACAGCGCCGCAGCTTCTCAATTTCACTGCCGGCGGCGTCACCGCCAAGCTGGCCGGCACCACGCAAACGATCCACCACGGTGAACAGATTGGCGGTTGGGTGCTCCTGCACACGGGTGACTTCAGCGGCGTGGCGACCGCCGTCTTTGAACGCCACGCCACGCATCGCGGCACCATCGCCTACGTGACGGAGCGCGGCGGCACCATCGCGCTCATCCCTAAACAGATCGGCGACCTGAGCCGCATCCGGCCCCGGCCCGTCACTGCCACCACCGGCAGGCTGCAGCGGCCCTTGCGCATCGCACCTGGGCCAGACGTGACCGGCGACTACCTGCTGCGCTCGGTGGAGGACCCCTGCTACGAAAACGTCGCGGCGTGTGGCCCGGAGTACATCGGCTGGTCACTCGTTTCCAGCGAGGGTGCGGGCCCGGAACGGTGCGTTTATCTTCAGGCTGACGGCACCAGCCGTGAATACAAGCCGGGTCGCAGGCGGGCTTTGCGCCTGACCTGGAAGGCCCGCTCTTCAACCCGGCCGACTACTTTCCCTTTACCTCGCCGCAGCAGTACGCGTACGTGCCCGGTTACAGCAAGCGCACGCTGCTGGGCGGCTACCTGCCCGTGGCCAACACGGGCGTCTGGAACCCCGAACACGGCGGCGGTTATGAACTCATGATGCTGCTACCACCTGGTGCGGACACAAAGCCCATTGCGCGTATGCGTGTGCGCCTGACCGCCGCCGACGCACAAGAGGCGCAGAGCAAACAGCAGCCGCGGCGCGATCCAGACGGCCACATCTACATGGAAAACTTCTGGGGAGGCTCAGCCGACGCCTTCTTCAACGCACTTCTGGGCACATGGAACCACTGGCGTTCGCTGTATGAAGACATCATGCCGGTAGACATTCCGGACACGTGGCTGTTGGACGCCGCGCGCGCCGGCATCACGCTCTCACGCTGCAGCTACCGCGGCCTGGAACCCACCTACCAGATCGGCGAGGGTGCTTACACCAAGATTCCGGAGCGCAGCCATGCGCTCTTCCCGGTGGCGCATTACGAATACATCTGGGCCCATCAGCTCTGGGGTCTCGCCGAATCCGGCCGGCCATATGCACAGCACTACCTGGACCACTACGTGCTGCCGGACGGCAACTTCCTGTACAACACCCAGGACCAGGTGGAGGCCCCGCTGAACGTGGGCATCTTCCTGATGAATGCGTGCCGCGACTTCTGGTACACACGCGACAGCGCCGCCTTCCTGGCGCAACAGCCCACCCTTGAGCGCATGATTTGTTACGTGCTGAAGCGCTACGAGTACGGCAAGCAGCGCTTCATTAAAGACGACCGCCGCTACGGCCTGATCTGGGGATCGCCCGAAGCCGACCTGGGCGATACCGCCAATGACTACCCGGACTCTCACCCGCTTTACTACCAGAACGCCGCCGTGATGTGGCGCGGCCTGCGTGAATACGCCAAGGCGCTGAAGGCAGTCGCTATTGCTGCTAAAAACTCTGAAGCCGCATCGCTTGCGGAACGCTACAGCACCGTTGCGGACGAGATGCGTAGCAACGTGCAGCGCTCCATTGAGTCGACCATCGCTGCGTCCACGCCCGAGATGCGGCGCTCCGGCATCACCCCCTTTGAACCGAACGACATCCTTCGCAAACCGGCCGAGCTGTCGAGCTATGAGAACCATCGCTTCATGATGGACTGGTTCCTTGCCGACTGGGGCGTGCCCGCGCTCGATGAGGGACACCTGAAACATCGCGAACTGGCCGGCCAGCAGATCTGCGGCCTGCATACCGATGGTGACACGCCGCGCACCAGCAACTTCATGGAGCACGGCACGCTTGCCGTGAAGATTCGGCGGGAGGATTACCGCTCCTTCCTCCTGACGCTCTACGCGCTGGTCTGCTACGCGGCTGACTCCGGCAACCGCTATGCGCCGGAGGATGCGTACATCCCCGGCAGCTACCCCGGCGAACAAAATCGCTATGGCTGGGCGAGTGTGGTCAACAGTACGCTGCAGCCCACGCTCGGGCTCCGCTGGCTGCTTTGCTATGAGGAGAACAATCGCGATGTTTGCCACTTGCTGAAAGCCGCACCCAAGCACTGGTTTGCCGCAGGCGAGCGCATCTCGATTGACCGCTGCCCCACACGCTTCGGCCAGATCTCCTGGAAGGTGGAGGCACGCTCCGACAGGAGCTGGCAGGTGACGGTGCAGGCCGCGGAAAGCTTTGGAGGCCAGGTGCATCTTCACATTCATCCGCCGCTCGAAGGGGCTTTGCATACTTCCTCGATGGGCAAGCTGCAGGGCAATATCGTTGTGCTCGCCCCTGCGGAACTGGCTGCCGGACGTCCGGTCGTTCTGCAGATAACGGCTTAGAGCAACTCTGCAGGAACGGCTGGGGCCCACGCGAATGACCACTTATTTTCGGAAGGGCATAGCTTCAGCTGTGCCGCGTACGGCGCCAATGTACCGGGCTTCAGCCCATGAGGCAGGCCATCACTTGACCATGTGGATGTATATGATGGGTGGCCCATGACCGGAGCACTGCCAAAGCGTTCTGAGCGGAACCGGCCGCAAGCTGCCGCCGCATGCAGCCGGTCGCCAACAAGACGCCAGGCGAGTCGCCGAGCCCGTATCCTATGGCCCTTCGTCGCCGTAGCTCTTCTGCTCGCGCGCGACTTCCACGCGCAGACCACTCTCACCATCGCCACCGTCAACAACGGCGACATGATCGTCATGCAGGAGCTCTCGAAGGTCTTTGAGCGCGATCATCCGCAGATTCACTTGAGCTGGGTCGTTCTGGAAGAGAAGATCCTACGGGAAAAGACGACCACGGATGTGGCGACGCACGGAGGCCAGTTCGACATCGTGACCATCGGCCCGCTGGAAGCACCCATCTGGGGAAAAAACGGATGGTTGCTGCCGCTGAACAAACGGCTGCCTGCGAATTACGACGTAGATGATCTGTTGAGGCCGATCCGCGACGGTGCCTCCTACGCGGGGGAGCTATACGCTCTGCCCTTCTACGCGGAAAGCTCGCTCACCTTCTACCGCAAAGACCTATTCCAGCAGGCCGGCCTGGCCATGCCCCCACAGCCGACCTACGGCGACATCGCACGTTTCGCCCGGGCGCTGAACAATCCCGCAAAGGACGTGGCCGGCATCTGCCTGCGCGGCAAGCCCGGCTGGGGCGAAAACATGGCCTACATCAGCACGCTGGTGAATACCTATGGCGGGCGCTGGTTTGACGAAAGCTGGCGGCCCCAGTTCGACTCGCCGGAATGGCATGGGGCCATCTCCTTCTACGTCGACATGCTGCGGAAGTATGGTCCGCCCGGGGTGACCTCCAACGGCTTCAGTGAATCGCTGACGCTTTTTCAGAACGGCCGCTGCGGCATGTGGATTGACGCAACCTCCGGTGCCGGTGCACTCTTCAACCGGGCTGAATCAAAGGTGACCGATGTTGTCGGGTTTGCTCCCGCACCCATCCAGGCCACGACGCACGGAGCGCAGTGGCTCTGGTTTTGGGGCCTTGCCGTGCCTGCATCGTCCACGCATGCCGATGCTGCTGTGAGCTTCATCCAGTGGGCGACGTCGAAGGAGTACATCCGGCTGGTGGCGCGGCGGCACGGCTGGACGGCCATCCCGCCCGGCACACGCCAGTCCACCTATCGTGAACCGGAATACCTGAAGGCGGCACCGTTCGCCAGGTTCACCTATGACTCCATCCTGGCCGCCGACCCGCTGCACCCCACGCTAAAACCTGTGCCGTACACCGGCATTCAGCTTGTCGTCTCGCCGCTCTTTCCCACCATCGGCAATCAGGTCGGCCAGATCATTGCCGCGGCCCTGGCCGGCAACGTCTCCGTCGATAAAGCAATGCAGGAAGCACAGACCGCAACGGAACGCGTGGAACGCCGCGCCGGGCCCATGCATTGAAAGAGATGTCAGATAGGCACCTCACCCACGACTCTGCGCTTCGCCAGACCGGTGCGCGCCGCCAACGCCAGGGGCGGCTCACCCTCTTCGGCCTGAAGGCCCCGGCGATCCTGGCGCTGCTCGTCTGGTCCGTCGTTCCGCTGCTCATGACGCTGTGGTTTTCTTTCCAGCGTTACAACATTCTGGAGCCCGGCCGGAAGGGCTTTGACGGACTGGGCAATTACCGCTACCTCGGCAGTGACCCCGGCCTGTGGCTCGCCATCTGGAATACGACGCTGCTGGTCACCTCCGTACTGCTGATCACCGTCGTGCTCGGCACGCTGCTCGCGGTCCTGCTGGATCAGGAATTCTTTGGCCGCGGCATCGCGCGGCTTCTGGTGCTTGCTCCTTTCTTCATCATGCCCACGGTCAGCGCCCTGCTGTGGAAGAACATGCTCCTGCATCCTGACAACGGCATCTTTGCCTTTCTTCTGCGCTCCGTCCATGTCAAGCCCATCGACTGGTTTGCCGTCGCACCGCTCGCCTCCATCATCGCCATGGTGTCATGGCAGTGGCTGCCCTTTGCCGTGCTCACGCTGCTCACCGCCGTGCAATCGCTGGATCCGGAACGCAAGGAGGCCGCACGCATGGACGGTGCCGGGCCGATCGCAATGTTCCGCTACATCATCTGGCCCCATCTCGGCCGGGCTATCTCCGCCGTCATCATGATCGAGTCCATCTTCCTGCTCGGCGTCTTTGCGGAAATCTACGTCACCACCTCCGGAGGCCCGGGCTTCTCCTCCACCACGCTCTCCTTCCTCATCTACCGCTATGCTCTGCTGGAATACGACATCGGTGCGGCAGCCGTGAGCGGCCTGATCGCAGTCGTCCTGGCGAACCTGCTTGCGTACCTTCTTATGCGCTCGTTTGCGCGCAATCTTGAGGCCTGAAAAGGAGTCCGATGTCCCTGAGCAAAACGCAGCGCAAATGGCTCCTCACCGTTGCGGCATGGGCCGTTGCCCTCTTGATCTTTTTTCCAGTCTTCTGGCTTGTGCTCACGAGCTTCAAGACGGAGACGGAAGCGATCTCACGCATCCCGCACCTCTTTTTCGCGCCAACGCTTGGGAGCTACCGCCAAGTGCAGAGCCGCGCCGACTACGCCCACTTCGCCCTCAACAGCGTCATCGTCTCAATTGGTTCCACGCTGCTCGCGCTTCTGCTTGCCATTCCCGCGGCATACGCCTTCGCCTTCCTGCCCACCAAGCGCACCCGCTCCACGCTGCTCTGGATGCTGTCCACGCGCATGATGCCCTCCGTCGGCGTGCTTGTGCCGGTGTACCTCATCTATCGTGAGCTTGGGCTGCTGGACAGCCGAGTGGGCCTGCTGCTGCTCGACACAATGCTGAACCTGCCGATTGTGGTGTGGATGCTGTACACCTTCTTCAAGGACGTGCCGAAGGAGGTGCTCGAGGCCGGCCGTATGGACGGCGCCGGACCACTGCGTGAGCTCGGCTCCATCCTGCTGCCGCTGTCCATGCCGGGCATCGCTTCCACCGCCCTGCTCGCCACGATTCTTGCCTGGAATGAGGCCTTCTGGAGCCTGACGCTCACCGCATCCAAGGCTGCCCCGCTTACTGCGTTCATCGCATCGTTCTCCAGTCCGGAGGGCCTCTTCTACTCACGGCTTTCCGCGGCGTCCACCTTGGCCATCGCACCCATCCTGGTTCTTGGCTGGATCAGTGGCAAGCAGCTTGTGCGCGGCCTCACCTTTGGCGCGGTGAAGTAAAACGATCACAGGAGACCGGCAGAGCGCATGGCCACAGTGGAACTTAAAAACGTTCGCCTCAGCTTCGGCGCAACCGAGGTCATCAAAGGCATCGATCTGAGCCTGCGCGACCGCGAGCTCACCGTCTTTGTTGGACCTTCGGGCTGCGGCAAGTCGACGCTGCTCCGCTTGATCGCGGGCCTGGAGGAAATTACCTCCGGCGACCTGCTGATCGATGGTCTGCGTGTGAACGACATCGCTCCGGCAAAGCGCGGCCTCGCGCTCGTCTTTCAAAGCTACGCGCTCTATCCGCACATGACCGTTGCGGAGAATATGGCATTCAGCCTGAAGCTCGCCGGCATGCCCAAAACCGAACGCGACCGCAAGGTAGAAGACGCTGCAAAGATCCTGAGTCTGGAAAGCTATCTCACTCGTAAGCCGAAAGAGCTCTCCGGCGGCCAGCGCCAGCGCGTGGCCATTGGCCGGGCCATCGTGCGCAACCCGAAGGTCTTCCTCTTCGACGAGCCGCTCTCCAATCTCGATGCAGCGCTGCGCGTGCGCACGCGGCTGGAGCTAAGCAAGCTGCACAGGCAGCTGCAGGCCACCATGATTTACGTCACGCACGATCAGGTGGAGGCCATGACCATGGCCGATCGCATCGTAGTCCTGCAGGCCGGTCGCGTGGAGCAGGTGGGCGCGCCCATGGAACTGTATCTTCATCCGCGCAATCTGTTCGTCGCGGGTTTCATCGGCTCGCCGCGCATGAATTTTCTTCCGGTCGTTGTACAGGGCTCGGAGACACATAACCTCACCGTCGTCCTACCATCTGGGGAGACATTCGCCGTCTCCGTAGCAAATGAGGCAGCCAAGACCGGGAGCCACCTGACACTGGGCATCCGTCCGGAGCACGTCCGACTTGTTGCCGAGGGTGGCATCTCCGGACAAGTACAGATCGTGGAGCACCTGGGCAGCGAAACTTACCTGCACGTCGCCATCGCTTCAGGTGAAACGCTTGTGGTGCGCGTCGGCGGCCAAAGCGCCATCACCGCCGATGAACATGTCCGCCTGGCCTTCGACGAGCAGGCAATTCACCTCTTCGATGAGGATGGCCGCGCGGTTCGCTCCACAGCCGCTGCCTCCTCGAACTGACACAACCGTAGAAGGACAGACATCATGAACACCAACACAGCCGCCGTGAAGCTGAACAGTGAAAACCTTACCAAGCTCCCCGGAGACGTAGCAGTACCGGCCTATGACCGCAGTCAGCTCATTCCGCACACCGTGCATATCGGCGTGGGCGGCTTTCATCGCGCGCACCAGGCCGTGTATCTTGACGATCTGCTCGCCATGCCCGGCACGCCGCGATGGGGTGAATGCGGCGTGGGCGTGCTGCCCAGCGACGACCGCATGCGCGACGCCATGCACGGCCAGGACTGTCTATACACCCTGCTGGAGCGCAGCGCCGAGAGCCAGACCGCGCGCGTGATCGGCTCCATGACGCAGTACCTGTACGCGCCGGAGCAGCGCGAAGCCGTGCTGGAGACACTTGCTTCGCCGCTCACTCGCATCGTCACGCTCACCATTACGGAGGGCGGCTACTTCCTCGATGAGGGTACCGGGCAATTCAACCCCGGCCACCCCGCCCTGCAACACGATCTCGCGCACCCTGAATCGGCCAGCTCTTCTCTCGGTCTGCTGACTGAGGCACTCGACCGCCGGCGCCGCCGCAACCTGCCCGCCTTCACGCTGCAGTCCTGTGACAACCTGCAGGGCAACGGCCACGTCACCCGCAGCGTGCTCCTGGGCTTTGCCGCGCTGCGTGGTCCGGCGCTGCACGACTGGATCGGCGCGAACGTAGCCTTTCCCAACAGCATGGTCGACCGCATCACACCCGCCACCGCCCCCTCAGACATTAAGCTCATCGCGGACCGCTTCGGTGTGGAGGATGCCTGGCCCGTCGTCACCGAACCCTTTCGCCAATGGGTCATCGAGGACACCTTCTCAAACGGCCGCCCCGAGTGGGAACGCGTTGGCGCGGAGATCGTCAGCGATGTCGCTCCGTATGAGCTGATGAAAATGCGCCTGCTGAACGGCAGCCACATGGCCATGGCCTACCTGGGTGCGCTGGCCGGCTACACCTTTGTGCATGAAGTTATGCAGGACGAGCTTTTCCGCACCTTCATTGAAAGCTTCATGGAAGAGGTTACGCCCGTCGTCCCTATCATCCCCGGCACGTCCATCCCTGAATACAAGAAGAGCCTCGTCCACCGCTTCCTGAACCCGACCATCAACGACCAGGTCACCCGCATCTGCTCAGAGGGTTCGGCGAAGATGCCGAAGTGGGTGCTTCCGTCCATCACCGATCTGCTGGCTCAGGGCCGCAGCACCGCTCTGCTCAGCCTCGTGATCGCCGGCTGGTTCCTCTACTTCCATCGTGGCGTGGACGAGCTTGGCAAACCTCTGCACATCATGGACGCGCGTGCAGCCGAACTGCAAGCACTTGCCCGGCAGGAAGGCCTGAGTCCTCGCCCATTTCTGGGGAACAGGGCCATTTTCGGAGACGCACTTTCAACCGAGCCTGCGTTCCTGCAACAGGTGCAAGCCGCCCTTGGCAGACTGCTGAAGACCGGTGTGCGCGACGCCCTCCGGCAATCCCTTGCCGCCACCGATCATCCGGGGGGTCAAGCGTAAACGCAGGCTGGATCAAGGCACATGCTCGCAAGACGCTATTGCCGATCATCGCCGAATGCTCACTACATAAGCTGAACGCCTCACCTGCAAAAGCTGCTTCGAAGCGCAGCAGCTTTTCGATCCTCCTCTACAAACACGTCACTCTGGCTTTCTTCCAACACGGCGTATGTGGGCGGTGGATCGTCACTCTCCACCTGACTATGTTTTCATAAGCACGAGATGTGCTCCTGTTCGGCAATCCACACTCGGCCAGGATGCAAGGAGAGCGATGCAGCTTGGCTTATTCACCCCCGTCTTTGCTTCGCTCGACTTTCAGGCTCTGCTGGTCGAGCTAAAGCGCTATCCGGCCATTACTATGCTGGAAATCGGGACCGGCGGCTGGCCGGGATCCAGCCATGTGGATGTTGCCGGCCTGCTGGCTCAACCAAGCCGAATCAGGGAGTATCGCACGCGCCTGGCGGATGCCGGATTGGGCATCAGTGCGTTCTCGTGCCACGGCAATCCAGTGCATCCCGCGCGCGAGATAGCTGAGCGCGATGATGCGCTCTTTCAGCAGACGTTGCGCCTGGCTGAGGCGATGGAGGTCAACGTCGTCGTCACGTTTTCTGGCTGCCCGGGTGGAAGCGCACACGACCTCATACCCAACTGGGTAACAGCCGCATGGCCTCCGGAATTCGCAGAAGCCTTGCGGTGGCAATGGGAAGAACGGCTGATCCCTTACTGGATGGGTGCCAGCAATGCTGCGCGGCAGCATGGGGTACGTGTGGCGCTGGAGGCACATCCCGGGTTCTGCGTCTACAACCCGGAGACGCTGCTGCGATTACGGGCTGCCGTCGGCGCGACGGTTGGCATCAACCTGGACCCGAGCCACTTGTGGTGGCAGGGCATGGAAATAGATGCGGTTATTGCGGAGCTTGGCGACGCCATCTTCCATGTGCATGCGAAGGATGTCGCGTTACTGAAGCACAACATCGCACGCAATGGTCTGCTGGATACCAAAAGCTATGCAGCCATGCGGCAGAGATCATGGCTGTTTCGCAGTGTCGGTTGGGGGCACGGAGAATTGGAGTGGAAGGGTATCGTCTCCGCGCTGCGCCTGGCAGGCTATAACGGTGTGCTGAGCATTGAGCATGAAGACGCGCTGATGTCGGTGGGCGAGGGGCTGGGATCCGCGGTGGAAATGCTGGGACGGGTGCTCATGCGGGAGCCCCCCGTTACGCCGTGGTGGACGTGAGCCGTCGGCGTTCCGTGAAGGCAAAAAGGAAGACGATCAGTACGATCCCGGAAAAGACCGCGGGCGCGAGCCAGATGTGCCGCCAGTCGTAAGTGGACCGGCCGCCCACCAGAATGGTGTAATGCTGGACCACCGCACCCGAAAGCCAGGAGCCGACGAACATACCGGCACCATAAGTCAATAGAGTGATCAGCCCCTGGGCAGCTGCACGCAGTGATGCTGGCGCTTCGCGGTCGATATAGATTTGCCCCGTCACAAAAAAGAAGTCGTAGCAGATGCCGTGCAGCAGAATGCCCGCCCACAAAAGTGGCATGAGGGGTCCGCTGTCGCCATACGCAAAGCAGATGTAGCG
>CAXTRR010000003.1:90436-102951 GCA_964246795.1 uncultured Terriglobus sp.
AGCGAACTGTCCACGCGAGCATACCGGTGGCAAGCATGTATTTAACACCGAGCCGGCGAAAAAAGAACGGGATCAGGAGCATGCAGAAGAGCTCGGACATCTGGCCGCCAGTCATCTTGCCCGCCGCGTTCAGCACCCCGCTTCCATTCAGAAAAAGGTTTGTGAAGGCATAGTAAAACTGCAGCGGAATGCAGATAAAGAACGAAGCCAGAGCAAAGATGGCGAGTGAGCGGCCGCCAAGTAGTTGAATTGCCTCACGCGGAAATATGTCAGCCATGGTGATGCGACCGGCATGCGGAGAGGGCGGCGTGCGCGGCAGCGTCAGGCAATAGACAGCCATCAGCAGAGAAGTGGCGGCGGCAAGTCGCAGCGGTTGTGCAGTAGCTTCAACGCGTAGGTGGCCGACCAGGAGGCCGGCGACAATCCAGCCAAGTGTCCCAAGCACGCGGATCGGCCCAAACTCGCTTTCAGGATGCCGCATCTGGCGGAAAGCGAGTGAGTTGGTGAGCGCCAATGTGGGCATGAAGCAGAGACAGTAGAGCAGGATGAAAACGTAAAATGAGGCAAAGCCGGTTTGCCGCGCGGCAAAGAAGAGGAGTACCCCACCCAGCGCATGCAGAACGGATAAAACCTTCTCCGTGGAAAACAGACGGTCCGCCACAAGTCCCACGAGGAAGGGCGAGAGCAGCGCGCCGATGGAAGTCGCTCCGGCGGCAATGCCGATCTGCTCACCGGTAAAGTGCAGCGTCTGCGAGAGCCAGGTCGCCAGCGTCACATACCAGCCACCCCAGATGAAGTACTCACAGAAGAGCATCAGCCCGAGGCGGAGTTTCACGGCATTCGTCATAAGTCGGGAGCGAAGGTCCTGCCAGGCTTAGCGTGGGAGTGGTTTGATGTCGACGGTGCGGCCGGTCTGGGTTGACTCGCGGGCGGCCTCCAGGATCTGCATCACCACCATATTGGTGTCGAGTGAGGACAGATCGCCCTTGGCCGGGAGCGTGCCGTGCAGGACGGCGGCCAGGTAGCCGAGGGAATCCCGCTGATCAGCAGGAAGTGGTGGTGCCGTTGCAACCGTCTCAGCCGCCTGCCCGTGGTAGCGCTCGCGCAGGTGGTCCAGACCCACGGTGATGACATAGCCGCCTGTGCCGTAGGCCTCCATGTCCTTGCGGGCAAAGCTCCAGTTCCAGGAAGGCATTAATACGGCCTGCGCCGCGGGATAACGCACGATAATCGTGGCGTCGTCGTCCACGTGCGGATAGACGGCAGGCTTGTCCGTCTGTGCAACAGCGGTAACGCTCACCGGAGCTTCGCCGTGCATGATGAGCGTCATCAGGTCGGCACCATAGCAGCCGAAGTCGAAGAGCGCGCCCGCGCCATTGAGCTTCGGATCGGTCAGCCACGGCAGCCACTCAGGTCCCACGCCAATCTCCTTTGGCCCTTCGTGGCCGTCATGCACCACGACCTTGCGGATCGCGCCAAGCTTGCCCTGCTCGATCTGGTGATACACATCCAGATTGCTGGCGTACCAGGTAGTCTCATAGTTCACCAGCACCTGCACATGGTTGGTCCGGGCCGCTTCACGAATCGCAACCGCATCCGCCAGTGTGGTGCTAAGTGGCTTTTCAACCATTGAGGAGATGCCCCGGCGGGCCGCGGCTTCGATCACCCGGCGGTGGTCGGCAATGGTGGTGTACACCAGCACGGCATCTGGGTGCTGCTCCTCCATCATCTTTTCAAGATTGGTGTAGAGCAGCTTGTTATCAATGTGAAAACGAATCGCATACTTCTGAGCCAGAGCCGTGTCTGGCTCCACAATGGCGACGAGTGTGGCGTCGTGACTCTGCGAAAGCGTCTTCAAAAAACCCCCGACATGCCCATGAACCAGCCCAACAATGGCCACGCGGACAGGCTGACCGGCGGTTACGGCGTGCAGTGAAGAAGTGAAGAAGCCGAGGGTGAAGACAATCAGAACAAGGCGGAGAGTTCGCATGAATTTCCTTTTGCGTGCCGCGGACGCAGGGCAGTCAATGCCGCGTTTGCTTCAAGCGCGGTTGGGCTGGAGCAATGTTACATGGCGGTCCAAGACCGTTCGGCGGAGCCGGCCCCGCGCTGGCTTGTTGACAGCCAGGTATGCTCCCGCGTAAAAGCTCTGTGCTTCCGCAAATGGCATCTCAACGGTTCTCAAACGCATGGTCAGCATCCCCACCTTTTCCTGGAGGGCACTTTGCATAAAGCACCCGCGCTTCTGGCATCCACTCTGTTTGCCGCGCTTACGCTCTCCCCGGCATATGTGACTTTCGCGCAATCTGACAACTCCGCCCTTTCTGGCGCGGTGACTGACTCCACGGGTGCATTGCTGCCCAATGCAAAGGTCACGATCCGCAACAATGCCACACGTGCTGAAAGCGTCATCACGACGAGCAGCAGTGGCAACTTCACCTTCCCGGACGTTGTGCCGGGCGATTACACCGTGCGGATTGAAGCAGCGGGCTTCCAGTCCCAAACAATCGATAATGTTCACGTTGATCCAAGCATCGGCCGTCGTGTGGATGCCACGCTGAAGATCGGCAACACCGGTGATACCGTGACGGTGGAAGCCAGCAGTAACAACGTTCAGACGGAAAGCGCGGTCGTTGGCCAGTTGGTGACGCAGGAGCAGGTCAAGAGCATTCAGTTAAACGGCCGTAATCCGCTCTATTTGTCGCAACTGGAGCCCGGCGTCGTCCGGAATGCGCCCATGGCCTCGTTTTCGTTTGGCCTGGATAACGGCATCAACATTGGTGGGGCCCGCTCGCAGGAGAGCCTCATAACGCTAGATGGCGCGCCCGCCGTCCGAACCCGTTCAAACGGCACCAGCGTCGGCGTAGCGGACGTGGATTCTACCGGTCAGGTGCAGATCCTCACCAACAGCTATCAGGCGGAGTACGGACGGACCGACGGCGGCCAGGTCCGCATCGTTCCCAAGAGCGGAACCAGCGAGTTCCATGGAACAGCCTATGAGTACTTTCGCAACACCGCGTTGAATGCAAACACCTGGCAGCGCAAGCTGCCATCCAACACCGCGCGTGTCCGCTCAAAACCACCCGGTTTCCGCTACAACCAGTTTGGCTTCAATTTCAATGGGCCTGTGACCTTTCCGGGCTTTAACAAGAGCCGGTCTCATCTCTTCTTTTTGTTCGGTCAGGAGTATGTCCGCTATAACAACGACGACACCGTCTTTCAGAAGGTACCCACGGCTTTGATGCGGCAGGGAGATTTCAGCGAGTTACTCTCACCAAATATCTTCTATAGCGGTACCAATCAGATCTACAACCCAAACTCGAGTCCCACAGCGCCCACCCCTTACACCGGCAACATCATTCCCGCAGCCGACCTGAGCGCCAACGGGCTTGGATTGCTGAATGCCTTTCCCGCTCCCAACGCAAATGGCTCCAATTACAACTGGGTCGATGCCGCAACCGAAAAGCAAACGCAGCGTAAAGACACTTACGTCATAGATTTCATTCCCGCAGACGCCCACCGCCTACGCTTTACCGTCCTGAACTACACATATACCGACTACACTCCGCATTACGGCAATTTCAACAGAAATCCGCGGCTCTTCAACCGTCCAAACCAGATCGGCGTCATTCATTACAGTTGGACCGTCAGTCCATCGCTGGTGAATGAGGTAATTGTCTCGGGTGCTACTGATCACGTCACCATTGACATTGACCGCTCCAGCGGCCTGTTCAACCGCAGTCTGTATGGGATCAATTACCCCTTTCTCTACACGGCTGCAACCAAGACTATTCCCAATAAGATTCCCACCGTTCAGCTTCCGAATTTCACCCTGCTGGATGGGGGTCCCTACCCTTCGCGTTCCGGTGGAGTCGTTTACAACGCAGCCGATAACATCACAAAGGTGATCGGGAATCACACGGTAAAGGCCGGTTTTAACTTTGAGTACTCCGGTGAAAACAACTTCGACCAAATTACGGTCTCGAACACGCCGGGTTCCACCAACAACCAGAACGGCAAATTCACCTTTACCGATGCGCGAACGGGCGCCACCACTCCCACCATGCTCGGCACCACCCGGGTGGGCGTGGCCAATGCCGCGGAGGGCCTCTTCGACAGCTACGGAGAGATTGGACAACGCTCCTATACCGTCTACCGCAGCACCATGTATGAGGGTTTCCTGCAGGACCAGTGGCGCGTTACCCAGCACATGGTGGTAGAAGCGGGCCTGCGTTACAGCTGGTACAACCCGTACTACGCGAAGTGGGGAAATCAGTCGGTCTTCAATCCGGCCAGCTACAATCCGGCCAATGCAGTCACGGTCAATCCGCAAACGGACGTCGTCACCGGCGGTGACCGGTACAACGGTGTCGTCATTCCGGGCAGCGGCTTTCCTTCCAGCGCACAGGGCCACGTTGATCCTGCCATCCTCGCCGGCTTCCAGAATCTTTTCCGCGGCTTTAGCAACGTGTATTCACCCACAGTCAAGTCGAACATCCAACCACGGTTTGGCGTCACTTATGAAGTTGGTGGCGGCACGGTGATCCGCGGTGGCGGCGGCCGGTACATACAGCGGCTGGGAGTCACAGACAACGTCTTCACTGGAGGGAACGCTCCCTTCCAGCCTTCTTCCACCGTCAGCCTTGGCCAGGCAAATCAGCCGGGTGGTGTGGGAACGAACTTCTTCCCCTTCAACTACTCCTCACAGGCATATAACTATCCCAGCCCAGAGGCTTACAACTGGAATCTGACGGTCGAGCATGAGTTCAACGGCCTCGGCGTCTTGACCGTGGCCTATGCAGGGCGCCGCGCTATCCATCTGGAAGAAATCCTCAACATCAATCAGCTGCAGCCTGGCGCCGTGCAGGCCAATCCGGCCATCAAGCAGGCAGATGCCTTGCGGCCGTACAAAGGATTTTCGAATATCAACCAGGCCACGAATGGTGGAGCATCTTCATATCACGCGTTGCAAGCAAATCTGCGCCGCCGGCTTACAAAAGGGCTCCTCTTTGGGGTGGCATATACCTGGTCAAAGAGTGTGGATTTCGGTTCCAGCAACGGTCAGAACCTGCCAAACGCCTTCGACAAAAATATCTTCTACGGCCCCAGCGATTTTGACCGCCGGCACGTTTTTGTTTCCAACCTGGTTTACAACGCCTCGCAATTCGACCACTCCAACCGGCTCATCAGCCGTGCCCTGCTGGGCAGATGGCAGGTGTCCGGAACCTTACAGGCCCAAACCGGCTCACCTTTGAGCGTATCCACCAGCACGGACTTTGCGGGCGTCGGTCCCGGCTCCGGCAGCCAACTGGTGCCGCTCCTGCGCAATGTGACAACGTCAAAGACTTTCGCTGGCCAGGCAGGTACCGCGAAGTGGTTTGATACAAATGCCTTTCCACTCACCGCGGCAGGAGTGGGTTCAGATACCCTCTTGACGGCAAACTATGCGGGAAAATTTGCCCCACGCGGAACGAGGAATCAAATCCTTGGCCCCGGCTTCCAGAGTTATAACGCCGCGCTCAACAAGACCTTCCAGATTCTTCCGGGACATGAGAACCAGACCATGATGTTCCGCGCGGAGGCCTTCAATCTTGCAAATCATCCCACTTCGGATAATCCCGACACCGGTTACACCTCCGGTACGTTCGGCCAAAGCAAGACGAAGGGCGGAACTTACGGTGCAGACCGGCAATTCCAGTTCAGTCTGCGTTATGCCTTCTGATAGTGACGTCGCTAACCCACGATGACCAATACATCGTGGGTGGAACTAAGGGGCCCGCGTCCTTCTCGTCAGAGGAACGCGGGCCAGGTCAAAAGAGTGTTACTGATCGTTGCCTTGCGGATTGGTGAGCGCGGTAACCGTGCCGAAAAGGCCGTTCTTCTCCCCATTCGGTCCAGCGGCAAAATACAACGTGTCCGCCGGACCACTTGCGCCTGCGCTGCCGAAGGAAAGTGCCCACAAACCGCTGATCGCGATCAGGTTGCCGGTTTTGTCCTTAAGCTGGCCTAGGAACTTTCCAGTAACCGGGTTAAACGCGCTGATCGTCCCATCGCCGAAGTTTCCCACCAGCAGGTCGTGGCTGTATGCACCAAAGTCACTCGGCGCGATCACCATACCCCAGGGCGCGTTTAGAAAGGCGCCTGTCTGGAAGATCTGAAGGAGCCTGCCCTCTGGTGTCATCGAGACGACCAGGCCAAATCCTGCTCCGGGAATTTCGTCATGCTTTGCTGCGTCTTGCCGGGCCAGGGTCACATAAAGGTTGCCGCCCAGGTTCTGCACGTTGAAGGGCGCATACCCACGTCGGCTCGCGAGCGACAATGTGCGCGCGATCCGCCCTTCCAACCCTGTGGCATGCTGAAAAGTGGTGTCGTACACGGCGAGCGTTTCCTTGCGGAAGTCAGCCGCATACAGGTAATTTGCGGTTGTTTGCGGAGCCTGGCCTTCTTCTGATTCGCGTTCACCAACAGTGGCCTGTGCCATGGTCAAGCCCTTGAAAACGGAGTTGGAATGCTCATTGACCTCTACGATGGCAGAGGTCGCCAGCACTCCGGGGTTCCAGCCGGAGATTGTGCCATCCTCCGTTGCAAAGAGGAAGACTGACGGCTTACCAGGAGATACGGCGAAGTCGGGAAAGCCGTTGAAGATGGTGCCGGTTGGGCTACCCAGAGGGCTCAGGTTCAGGTCGCCGGATGGAATCTTCACCACCAGCGGCCGAATTGCTCCGGTACCGTCGTACAGCGTGCTCAAGCCGGTGCCGTTGTCGCTGACCCACCAGCTGCCATTGGTTGCGCGGGAGAGTCCCCAGGGATTGACAAGGTTTGGGTCAGTCACCGGAGCGGCACCTGCCACGTTTGAGGTCAGATTCGTTTGGGCATATTGCGGCGCCTGGCTTACGGCCACCGGGCCGAGAGCGGCAGCCAGCATAACAGCGGAGAGGATTTGAGTCTTCATGAGCTTTGTACTCCTGAAACCTGGCTGACTATCCGTCAGCCGCGACATAAATTTACAGATGAAGCGCAAGTAGAGTGAATGCCTTGACGCCCCAAGTCTGTGAAGATGCTGTCATCTCGGCAGGGCGGAAATTCTTTGCCATTCCGTTCACAGCAGCACGGCTCACCAAAGCCGCGATGCGAACGCACATCTTTGGCGAGCGGTCGCACGCGCACGCACTCGTTTCGACGAGCCTTTCCCAAAACACATCATTTTGTGCTTTCATGGTGTGCGTCAGGAACAACGGGCAAGCCTTGCTTGGAATCGTTTCCAACTCTGGAGTCATTTATGTCGAACCGGCCTTTTCAGTTTTCATCCATCCCCAAGCTTCAGCGTAGGCGCAAGCGGACATCAAGCCTCTGCGTTACATCACTGGCACTTGCCGCCGCTGCGGTCCTGCAGGCGCCCCACATGCCCGCCCAGACCATGAAGGCGCCTGACATCACCAAGGTGCCCACGCTCTATGTGGTCCCCTATGCCCACCTGGACACGCAGTGGCGCTGGGAGATGCCGCAGTCCATTAGCGAATATCTCCTCAAGACGATGCGCGTCAACTTCGACTACATCGACAAGTATCCGCACTATGTCTTTAATTGGACCGGTTCCAACCGTTACCGGCTCATGAAGGAGTACTACCCGGACGACTATGCGCGCATGTCGAAGTACATCGCCGCGGGCCGCTGGTATCCAGCCGGCTCCTCGGTTGAAGAGGGCGACGTAAACCTGCCCAGCGCTGAAGGCATCTTTCGCCAGGTGCTTTACGGAAACACCTACTTCCGCCACGAATTTGGCAAGGCCAGCAACGAATACATGCTGCCCGACTGCTTCGGCTTTCCCGCGTCACTGCCGGCGATCCTGGCGCACTCCGGCGTGAAAGGCTTCTCTACGCAAAAACTCAACTCGGCCTGGCAGCCGGCACCGCGCGTGGGTGGCCCCGAGTCCCCGGAGCGCACGCCCGAAGGCATCCCCTTCAACGTTGGTGTGTGGATCGGACCGGACGGCAGCCGCACACTTGCCGCGCTGAACCCCGGCAGTTACGGCAGCAACACCTACACCGACCTGAGCCAGCCTGCGCAGCCGGTGGCGCCGCCACAGCTCACCAAGGCACAGCTGGACTCCCTCACGCCGCAGCAGCAGCGCGTTCTGCGCCGCTACGGTTCGCCGCAGGAGCCCGACTGGGTCAGCCGCATCGACCGGAATGGCAAGGTGACTGGCATCTATGCGGACTATCACTACGTCGGCACCGGCGACATCGGTGGTGCCACGCAGGAGGCGACCGTCAAGCTGCTGGAGGCCATCATCACCAGGCAGACCACCGTGCTGCCGCAGCCGGACTTCCTGAAGACCATGGCTCCGGGAAAGCCCGTGCAGGTGGGCGAAGGTCCAGTCCATGTGATCGAGACTGCTGCCGATCAGCTTTTTAACGACATCAAGCCGTCCGAGACTGATCGCATGCCGACCTACAAGGGCGACCTTGAATTGATCAACCACTCGGCCGGTTCGCTTACCTCACAGGCCTACCACAAGCGGTGGGTCACCTGGAATGAATCACTGGCGGACGCCGCGGAGAAGAGTTCACTGGCCGCGGCCTGGATGGGCGGGCCGGCATATCCACAAAAGCGCCTGAACGATGCGTGGACGCTGGCGCTGGGCGGACATTTCCATGACACCGGTGCCGGTACCGCAACACCGCGCGCCTATGAATATGCCTGGAACGACGACGTGCTCACCGGGAACCAGTTCGCACAGGTCTTTAGCAGCGCAATGGAGTCAGTTGCCTCTGCGCTGGACACCAGCGGGGCCGGCACACCGATCGTGATCTTCAACGCGCTCAATGTGCCGCGTGAAGATCTGGTAACGGCCTCACTACCGGGTGCTGGCAGCGGCAAGGCCATGCATGTCATTTCTGCCACGGGTGAACAGGTCCCCGCGCAGGTGGTGGACGGAAAGCTGCTTTTCGCGGCAAAGGTGCCTTCCGTCGGCTATGCCGTCTACCACGCCGTTCCCGGCAATGGCGGCAAGAGCAATGAGCTGAAGGCGACCGCCTCTTCCCTGGAGAATGCCCGCTATCTGGTGAAGGTAAACAGCGATGGCGACGTTTCCAGCATCCTGGACAAGAGCCTGAAGAAGGAACTGCTGGCGGCACCCATTCGTCTCGCGCTCTCCAATGACACGCCGAACCAGTGGCCTGCCTGGAACATGGATTTTGACCAGGAGCAGGCCGCCCCGCGCGGCTTTGTCAGCGGTCCGGCAAAAATTCGCATCAAGGAGAACGGTCCTGTCCGCATCGCGCTGGAGGTCAGCCGAGAGGGTGAGGGTTCCCGTTACGTGCAGACAATCAGCCTGGCCGCCGGGGATGCCGGCAACCGCGTCGAGTTTGCCAACAGCATCGACTGGCGTGGCAAGGCGGAGAACCTGAAAGCGACCTTCCCCTTGTCCGCTTCCAATCCCAACGCCACCTACAATGAAGAGGTCGGCGTGGTGGAGCGGCCCAACGCCTTCGATCGTCAGTTTGAAGTCCTCTCGCACCGCTGGATTGACCTCACGGACAAAAGTGGCAGCTACGGTGTGACCCTCCTGACCGACGCAAAGAATGCCTCGGATAAGCTGAACGACAACACCATCCGGCTTACCTTGCTGCGGTCGCCCGGCATCAGCAAGGACGGGGCGGGGTACAGTGATCAGGCCAATCAGGACTGGGGCCACCATGACTTCACCTTCGGTTTGGCTGGCCACGCAAACGGATGGCGTGAGGCGCAGACTGACTGGCAGGGCTACCGGCTCAACAATCCACTGCGCGCCTTCCGCACGGAAGCTCACACCGGCGCGCTTGGCAAGCAGCTCTCACTGTTGAAAGTCGACAATCCCCGCGTGCGCGTCTTGGCTCTGAAAAAAGCAGAGGACAGCAACGAGACGGTCGTGCGTCTGGTGGAGATGGACGGCAAACCGGCAAGTGATGTGCATGTCTCTTTGGCCGGCCCGGTCACCGCAGCTCGCGAGATCAACGCGCAGGAGCAGCCGCTGGGCCAGGCAAATCTTGCCGGTGGAGCAATCGTGACCTCCTTCAAGGGCTATCAGCCCAGGAGCTTTGCGTTCACGCTGGGAGCGGCTCCGGCCCGGGTAGCCGCTCCTGTATCGCAGCCTGTCTCGCTGACCTATGACCTGGCCACAGCCACAACCGATGACAGCAAGACGCCCGGCGAAGGTTTCGACGGCAAAGGGAACGCCTACCCGGCGGAGATGTTGCCAGAGCACCTCACCTATGATGGTGTCGACTTTACCCTGGCACACGCCGCCACAGGCACCGCCAACGCTGTCGTCGCAAAGGGCCAGGCCATACCGCTGCCCGCCGGCAACTTCAACCGTGTGTACATTCTGGCCGCCAGCAGCGACGGCGATCAGAAAGGCGAGTTCCGCCTCGGTAAGACTGCCGTTCCGGTCACGGTCGAGAACTGGGGCGGCTTCATCGGCCAGTGGGACACCCGGCAGTGGAAGAATGGCGGCACCACGGACTGGGTGACCTCTGCCCACCCGGCTGCGTGGCCGCCAGCCGATCTGCAGCAGCGGGAGTCCTGGCCCCGTTCGCCCAAGTACCCAGACGATTACGTCGGTCTGGCGCCTGGCTATGTGAAGCCGGCGAACGTCGCCTGGTATTCCTCACACCATCACACTGCCGCGGGTATGAACGAGCCCTACCAGTACTCCTACATCTTCGCGTACAGCATGGACGTACCCCAGGGTGCCAGGGAGCTGACCCTTCCCAACAATCCGAAGATCCGCATTCTCGCAGTTTCCGCGGCGCAGAGCCTGCCCATCACTGTGGCTGCCCAGCCTCTATTCGACACACTGAACCGGACCGAACCCGGCGCAGTGGGGAACTGAGATCCAGGCGCAGAGACTTACTCCAGGGTGTTGCCGCCGTTCACGGCGATCTTCTGGCCGTTGATAAAGCCGGCCATGTCACTGGCAAGAAACGCCACCGTCCGTCCCACCTCCTCCGGCAAGCCCATCCGGCGGAGGGGGACGTTCGCGGCATAAGCCACCTTTTCGGCTTCGGTCGCCTCCAGCGCGCGTTCCGTGGGGATCCACCCCGGCGCCACCAGGTTCACCGTAATGCCATCGGGTCCGAGTTCCCGCGCCCAGGAACGGGTCTGGCCAAGTTGGGCCGCCTTGGCCGCGACATAGTTCGCGAAGCGCGGATTTCCGAGTTCCACCACCTCACTGCCAATCTGAATCACACGGCCAAAGCCGCGCCGGCGCATGCCCGGCAGCACCGCCTGTAGCAGGAGCAGGGGGGACTTGACAAAGAACTCAAGCTGATCCAGGTACGACTGCCACGTCTGCTCCTCAATGGAAAGGAACGGCTGGTGCCCGGTCGCATTCACGACCAGCACCTCCACCGGGCCGAGCGAACTCTCGACCTCACTCACCAGCCGCGCCACCGCATCCGGATCGCGAACATCGGCCCCAAAGGGCTGCGCGGTATGGCCACGGGCATTCAGGTCGCCGCATAGCTTGTGGGCGCGCTCGCCGTTGGCGAAGAAATTCACGGCGACCGCATGACCAGCCTCCGCAAGGCACGCGGCCATGGAGGCCCCAAGGCCGCGTGAGGCTCCGGTAACCAGGGCAGTTCGTTGCATGGTCTGAGTGTACCGGGTGAGGTTTGCAGGCAGGCGATGCGTCCATCGCACTCCATCCGGGCAAACTCATCGTCTTCCGTTCGGGTCAGAGCAACAGCCGCAAAGCTTGATCCTGCATGGAGTTCGTCATGGCGCATTCACAGGAATGTCACTTGCCAGAAATGTATAGCTCCTACTCTGGCGGTACACCAATATTTTTGTCTGTCCGGAGAACCCATGCGCCGTCATGCCGCTGTTCTATCCATCCCCTTTCTTCTCACGCTTGCCGCGCCCCGTATCTTCATGGCACAGTCGGCGGCAACGCTCACGGGGATGGTCACAGACCCAAAGGGAGCAGCATTGGCCAATGCCTCCGTGGTCGTCCATAACATGCAAAATACGGTCGCACGCAAGACTGTCACCGATGCGCAGGGACATTTCTCCATCTCCGGATTGAACAGCGGCACCTATGAGGTGGATACAGCCGCGCCGGGCTTCTCCGTCAACAAGCTTACGGGCGTGATTCTGGCGGCAAACCAGAGCCGCGATCTGCCAATCACGCTCGCCCTGAGTGACATCAACGAGCAGGTAACGGTAGAAGCTGACGCCTCTGACTCCGTGGCGGCTCAGCTCGCACCTCTGGACGCACGCCTGGATGCACGTTCCGCCCGAACGGAAATCAACAGTCATTACATTGAGAACTTCACCTCGCCAGTTGCCGATTACAGCGAAGTCATCGCCCTGTCGCCAGGAACCTTCAGTGTGAACTCCAACGGCGTTGGCCTGGGCGATAGCAAGAACTACTTCCGCGGATTCGCCGATGGTCAATACGACATCACTTTTGACGGCATCCCCTTTGAAGACACCAACTCGCCCACACACCATTCCTGGGCATTTTTTCCATC
>CAXTRR010000003.1:102961-135667 GCA_964246795.1 uncultured Terriglobus sp.
GTGTAGATTTCGACCGCTCTCCCGGTGGCGCGTCCACAGTTGGCCCCACGCCATTTGGCGGATCTATCAACCTGCTGTCGGAACCGACGCGCCCACGCCAGGACGTAAAGGCGGGCATCTCCTACGGCTCTTACAACACCCTGCTGTACGACGGGAACTATACCACCGGCGACTTTGGTCCAGGCCGCAAAATGAACCTGTGGATTGATGTGCACCATCTTTCCTCGGATGGCTTTCAGACCTACAATCGTCAGCGGCGGACTGCCGGTGCGCTGAAGTTTCAGTACAAAATCTCGGATAGCACCACGCTCACCGGTTTTAGCAGCGTTCTAAGCCTGGACACGAACACGCCCAATTTCAACGGGCCGTTGCGCAGTGAATTTCAGGCCAACGGATATAACTACCTGCTCAACAACAACCCTGGTACGGCCGAATACTCTGGCTACAACTTCTACCATGTTCCCACCGATTTCGAGTATGTCGGATTGAAAAAGGAGCTCGGTCACGGCTGGTATCTCGACACCAAGCCCTACACTTACAGCTATAACAATCACCAAAACTACGCCAACACCCAGGGCGGCAACATTACAGCAGCTTGTGACACACAGGTTGCCATTAAAGCGGGAAACTCAAACACAGCGACCACGCAGTTCGCCTGCGGCACGGACAAGCTGAACAGCTATCGCAAATACGGCGAGGTGACCTCCGTCGGCCAGGTTTCGCACATCGGCATCTCCCGCGCGGGGCTGTGGTACGAGTGGGCTGCGACAGACCGCTTCCAGGTCCCGCAAAACCCCCGCAACCTGGCGGATTCCGCGCTGCCGAACTTTCACGAACAGTTCTGGACAAACAGCTACCAGCCCTTCGCCGAATACGAATGGCATCCGAACCAGAAGCTTACCGTTGTGGGCGGATTCAAATACGCCCGTTACACGCAGGACCTGAAGCAGTACGCCGACAATGGAAAAACCATCGGCAACATCGATCCAATCACGAAAGCACCTTTCGCTTATCGCAGGTCCAACGGAACCTTTAACTCCTACCTTCCCTCCGGAGATGCCAACTACCGCATCCGGCAGAACTGGTCCGTCTATGGCCAGATTGCAACGGGCAGCATCATTCCGCCCAGCAACGTCTTTGATCAGGCCGGCACGGTTTCCGTTCTGCCCAAGCCCTCAAGTGCGCTCACCTTCCAGACCGGCACCGTCGTAAAGCTGAAGCGTATCTCACTTACAGGCGACTACTACCATATTCATTTCGGAAACACTTACACAGCCATCGCCGATCCAAATATCCAGTCCGGCACGCAATTCTTTTCCAGCGGAGACAGCGTGACGCAGGGCTTTGAGGGCGAAACCAACGTCGCTTTCACCAATCATCTGAGTCTTTACCTGAACGGAACAGTGGGTACGGCCAGGTTCGTTTCACAAAGCATCACAACACCCTCTTCCGTCGCGGGTCAGCCATCCACCTCCGCACCCAACGCTGCTTTCAATCAGTGGGTCGGCAACACTCCTGCAAATACAGAAGCGTATGGGCTGTCCTACCAAAGCCAGAGCTTCGACGCGGGTATCTTTAACAAGCGTATTGGGCCTTACTGGAATGCTCAGGGTAAGTTTCAGCAGGTCACACCCATCGACCCTTTTCAGGTAACTAACCTCTTCTTCAACTACTCCATCCGCGGCGGCAAGCTTCTGGATGGCAGCAAGCTTCGCCTTAGCTTCAACAATCTCTTCGATACGCGTTCCATCACGAGCGTGAACGCCGCCAACAAGACTGTCGTCTTCACTCCAGCGGCCGGCGACGCGCTGGGTCTCTTGCCTGGCCGGGCTGTCACGGTTTCATTTGTCTTTGGAGTTGCGCCCAAAAGGTAGTACACACTGAGCACCTTCTGTATGGGAGCCGGATGGCAATTGCACTCCGGCTCCTGTCGTTTCAAGGTGCCGCTCCATCGAGCAAACCTCAAAACCAGCTTCCACATTCAGGTCACTTCTCTCGTTACGAGCGCGATTCTCTACTTAGCGGCCATTCACATCTGGGTTCGGCGCTCTGGAGGAATGTGCTTACTTGTTCACAGGCTGGCGTGGTTGCTCCTCGACTCCTGCACTGTCAAGCACTGTGCGGCTAAAGACGACACTTTAGAAGCTTCCGGTATACAGCCGCTCCGTACCGGAAGGCCCACGAAAGCATTTGTGTATCTTGTAAAAGTGCGGTCAAACATGTCGCAATCCGCTGCGGACAGGTGGAACGTCCCATGAACGGAATAAGTAATCCGTCAGGGAAGCTCTCCGATCCGCAGCCGCTATCTGACTGGAGTCTGTTGCAGTCCATCAAACAAAAGGACGAGCAGGCAATGGCGGGGCTGTTTGCGCGCCACTCCAGGTTGGTCTACTCGGTTGCGCTCAGGGTGCTCAAGGATCCTCACCTGGCTGAAGACGTTCTTCAGGAGGTGTTCATGCAGATGTGGCGTAAACCGGTGGAACTGCTCTCAGACGGCGGCAACTTTCCAGCCTATCTGGCAGTCGCAACGCGGAATCGCTGCATCGACATGCTGCGCCAGCAGAAGCCCATGGATGATGTCGATGGCCTGCAAATTGCTTCCAAATACAACCTGGCAAATGACGCCGAGCAGCACATCCTTTTGGATCGGGTACGCGCCGCCGTCGGAGAGTTGCCGCGCGAACAGCGGAGCTCGATGGAGATGGCCTTCTTTGATGGTCTGACCCACACGGAAATCGCACAACAGACTGGCCTGCCGCTGGGAACGGTTAAGACCCGCATACGCACCGCTCTGCAACGGCTGGAGAGGGCCTTTCACGTATGAAAGCGAATGAATACCTGGACGACGAGGAACTGGCTCTCTACGCGTTGCGTCTGCTGCCGCAGGAAGAGGCTTCTGCCATCGGCAAACGCCTCGCGCAGAGCGCCCAGGAGCGCCAGCGTCTTGCCCGGCTGGAGATCGCGCTGGGCGCCTATGCCGAAAGCGCTGTCGAGCTGCACGAAGCTCCCATCGGCAGTTCAGACCGCCTTATGAATGCAATCGCCAAGGAGGTTCAAGTCCTGCAAATGCCGGCTCCGGTGGCGTATCCAACCTTTCCATCGGCGCACATCCGGCAGCGTGGACCTGCGGTATATTCCTGGATCGGCTGGGCCATCGCGGCAATGCTTCTGATCACCACTGGCTGGTTGTTTCAACGTCAATCTTCGCTCCACGGCCAACTGGATGCTGAGCGCGCCACGGTGCAGCAGCGGACCAATGAGGTGCAGCAGCGAAGCCAGGAACAGAAGAGCTTGCTTGAAGAGCGCGACTCGCTGAAGCGGGCAGTGCAGGAGCAGGCAGCGGCCACTGAAGCGAGCCGCCGAATCGTCGAGCAGAGCGGTGCGGAACGCGAAAAGCTGCGTGCTGATCTTGCAAGTCAGGCAGCGCGTGTCGAGCAGGAGAAGGGCAGGGCAGGCGAGTTGGCCTCGCGCGCCATGGCAACAGCGCAAGAGCGGGAAGCATTGCAGCGCACCGTTGACACACAGGCAAGCCAGGTGGCTCAGTTGACCGCTCAGGCCGCCGTTGCTCGCCAGGTAACGGACGCATTAAACAATCCGTCAGCACTCCGGGTAAGCCTCACCATTCCCAAGCAGAAGCCTGCGCCCTCAGGCCGTGGTACCTACGTAGCCGCGGATGGCACACTGGTCTTCACCGGCAGCAACCTCGCCGCGTTAAAACAGGACACGGTCTATCAATTGTGGGTGCTGCCGTCAGACGGCTCCAATCCGATTCCGGCCGGTACCTTTTCGCCAGACGCTGCGGGTAATGCCAGCATTGTTTCTACGCGGTTCCAGCGTCAGATTGCAGCAAAGGGATTTGCTGTCACCATTGAGAAGACCGGAGGCTCACAAACTCCTACCCTCCCGCTCATACTCGCAGGCACATCGTAGCGGGTTCCAGCGGGTCTGCGATTCTGCTTGGCGCAGCTTTGAGTCGCGGAATAACTGTGGCCAAGCGTAGCGAATCCAAAGAAGGGCAAGCATGCCGATCCGGAGTTACAGTGTGCTGAAAGGCCGGCCAATCTCCGGCAAGGTGGTCTCCGGCGCCAGTGCGCACTATCTGATCACTGTCACCGGTGACAGAGGTCCGCTCACCGTCGCGGTCAACATTGAGAGTGTGGACCGAAGCGAAGTGCTCTATGCAATCCTGCACAACTTCACCCCATCTTCTGAGAGCAGCCTCACCGCGTTGGCAAGCGGTATCCACCCACTGCCAAGCCAGCCGGGCACGCTCGCTCTGGATTTTGTTCGCGAGATGATCCATGGTGTACCCATGATTACTCGGCAACACATGACGCTTCTTCCTATTGCCTCCACACCGAATACTTTCTCAGCCCCGTTTACGCCCGCGCTGGTGAGTGCCAGGGACCGTCAAGCTCATGAGCTTCAAAATGCGGTGATAGATTTGCTCAATCAGGCAATTGCCGATCCGGCTGCCTTGGTGTACGCCTTTGGCAGCGCCTTTGCCGACCGTGGAGTGGTGGATGGCATACATAACATCCACATGAACCAGGGCAATCCAAAGAACAATCACGGCTCCGATAACGGCATCTGGCAGGATGGCGGGTTACTTCTGCACCTTGGCGGCACGCCGGAGTGGGTCGCGCTCTTTGTTGCTTTCCAGACCCAGAGTTGGACCACGGACGCCCTCGGTAATCCTGCCTGAGCCGCTTGCGGTCTTACAGACCCTCAGACGTCTTCGCAGAATGGCGACAGAAACACCTTCGAGTCCGCGCTCGGGGAGCGAAGCCGGTAGTCAATTACCGTTGAGAAGATGATTTTTGGAGATTCGCCGGTCGCGCGCGATGAGCGATGTCAGAGCCATATCGCAGCGTCAGACCATCCACCGACGTGACCACCTGCGTGATACGTCCCTTCAGGTGAGCCACTTTTTCCGGCGAAAATGATAACGTGTTCTCTTCAATCTTCACGCCATCCACACCATTCAGTTTCAGCACAGAGTTCAGGTGGTCGCCTAACATGGCCAGCAACGCCTTCACCGGTATGCCATCCGCTTTGATCTTGTTGGCAGTCAGGCGAATGTTCGTGCCGTCCGTTGTAACTGGACCCTCGACGGAAAAATGAATCGGAATCAGATGAGTGATGCTCCCGCTCAGCGTCACGCTTGTCAGACCATTCTCGACTTTGAAGTCCTTGATCTTGCTACTGGATTTCTGAAGCTTTTCAGAGAAAACCGCACTCAACGCTTGATTGCTGACAAAAATTTCCGCACGAGAGACAACCGTCATCTTCTCAAAACAGAGTGGGGCTGTCTTTCCTAATGGAACCAATGCCGCATGAAAGTTGCGAAGAGAAAAGGTAACCTCTGGCCGTGAGCTGAAGCTGCCTCGAGCCATATCGATCCGAGAGATACTCGCAGGACACTCCGCCTTTTCTGCATGAACTGAAGGCACAAGCATCAGACCCGCCAGCAATAAATACAGCCGTCCTCCAGTCCCCACACGTACGACCAATGTTGATCTGAGTGCCGGGCTACGTGCTGCACGTTCTGTTATCAATTGCTCCGCCGTTTCTGATCCCTGTTGCATGAAGGGTGTGCCTGAGATTTGCAAGAATGCGCTTCCACCGGGAGTCAAAATTCGTAACGGAGCTGAACAGCCGGCCTTCCAGCCCCGCATGAGTCTACGCGCTCCGGGACGCACCTCGAACACAGCCTCCCATATCGCTACCGGAGATCAGCAGCACCATAAGTGCGCTGGACCTTCGCTCAGAAATGCAGGCCGCCGTTCAGAAGTAGAACAATCAGCAGAATGACCGCAATCAGTCCGAGACCGCCGCTCGGATAGTAGCCCCATCCTCGGCTGTAAGGCAGGATCGGTGACGTGCCAAAGGCGAGTACCAGAAGGATGATCAGAAGAATGAGCATGAGAAACCTCTGAAGCCGCAAATCGAATAACGCCGTTCAGCGCTAATCAGCCTAGATGGATGCGGCTGCATCTTCTTCCGTCATCTCCAGATTCGCCGAATTTGAAAACGGATGCAACGCTCCGGCCGAATCGCGTTTCCAACTCAGGAAACAAGTCAGGAACGGCGCGAAAGCACGGCTCTGGTGTGTTTCCAATTCAGGAGATCGCGTATGTTGCTCATTATCGGTATTGTCCTGCTTGTCCTTTGGATCGGCGGCTTCTTCGTTTTCCACATCGCTAGCTGGGCCATTCACCTCCTTGTGCTCTTTGCAATTGCATCCTTGGTTTTCCCCCGTATTTCAGGACGCCCAGCGGTATCGCTTCGCGCTGGCCAAATCCCGCGGGGCGCCCAACGCCGCCCCTCTCTATTTGCGGATCTGAGCTACTGATGCGGCTGCGCGGGAACATTGAGCACAGCCGGCGGGGGCATCAGCGGAGTTTTGCCACTCAATGCTTCCGGCTGTTCCTCCACGAGTTCCGGAAGATTTCCGTCGAGCGCGATTTTCAGGACCTCGTCCATCTGCTCCACAAAATGCAGCTTCATGCTGTCCTTGATCAGTTGGGGCAGATCGCTGTAATCCTTGCGGTTTTCCGACGGCAACACCGCCTCAAAAATACCTGCACGGTGAGCCGCCAACAGCTTCTCTTTCAGGCCGCCAATGGGCAGCACCTTGCCACGGAGCGTGATCTCGCCGGTCATGGCAATGTCTCGCCGCACCGGGATCTTGGTCAGCGCACTGGTCAGCGCCGTTGCCAGTGTGATGCCTGCGGACGGCCCGTCTTTCGGGATGGCTCCCTCCGGCACGTGCACATGGATGTCGAGCTTGCTGTAAAACTCCTTCGGCAGCCCGAGATGGTGTGCACGCGAGCGAACATAGCTGAGCGCCGCCTGTGCGGACTCCTGCATCACGTCGCCCAGCTGGCCCGTAGTTGTGAGCTTCCCCTTGCCGTCCAGCACCTGCACTTCCGTCTGCAGAATGCTTCCGCCCACCTCGGTCCACGCGAGTCCGGTGACCAGGCCGATCTCCGACTTCTCTTGAATTTGCGAATCACGGAACTTCGGAACTCCAAGGAACTCCGCAATATTCTCCCCAGAGACAGTTTCCTTCTCATGCGGTGCGGACTTCTTCTTTGTACTGGCTTTCACGACCCGGCGTACCACTTTGCGGCAGACGTTGCCAATCTCGCGTTCCAGATTGCGAACGCCCGCCTCCCTCGTGTAATTGCGCACAATCGCCTGCAGGCTGTCTTCGGTGAACTCGACATTCTCGGCCGTCAGCCCTGTTGCTTCCAGCTGTTTCTTGAGCAAATACTGCTTCGCAATTTCCAGCTTCTCGACTTCCGTATACCCGTGCAATCGCAGGATTTCCATGCGGTCCTGAAGTGGCCCCGGGATGGTATGAAGCACGTTCGCCGTCGCAACAAAGAGCACCTGCGAGAGATCGTATTCGACATCCAGGTAATGATCCGTAAACGTCCCGTTCTGCTCCGGGTCCAAAACCTCCAGCAATGCCGCCGCCGGATCTCCACGGAAGTCCGCGGCCATCTTATCGATCTCGTCCAGCATGATCACGGGATTCTTCGTGCCGGCCTTCTTCATCGACTGGATAATCTGGCCGGGCAGGGAACCGATGTAGGTCCGGCGATGCCCGCGGATTTCCGCCTCGTCGCGCACACCACCAAGTGACAAGCGGACGAACTTGCGCCCGGTCGCCTTCGCAATAGACATGCCAAGAGATGTCTTACCGACACCCGGAGGTCCGACGAAGCACAGAATCGAACCCTTCGGATTTTTCACCAGCTGGCGGACCGCCAGAAACTCAAGGATGCGATCCTTGATCTTTTCCAGCCCGTAATGATCTTCATTCAGGATCTTCTCGGCATGCTCGATCGAACGGATGTCCTTTGACTTCTTCTTCCAGGGCACCGCGAGCAGCCAGTCCAGGTAATTGCGCGAGACGGTCGATTCGGCGGACATCGGTGGCATCGCTTCCAGCTTTTTAAGTTCCTGGATAGCCTTATCGAAGACGTCCTTCGGCATGCCCGCCATCTCGATTTTCTTCTTGAGCTCGTCCCACTCGCTCTTCTCGCCGCGGCCCAGTTCCTTTTGAATCGCCTTGATCTTCTCGTTGAGGTAGTACTCCTTCTGTGCCCGTTCCATCTGCCGCTTTACGCGCGACTGAACTGTGCGGTCAACGTTCAGCTTCTCAATGGCGATGTCCAGCGTGTCCGCGATCTTGCTTAGCCGGGCCACTGGATCAAATACATCCAGCAATCCCTGCTTCTCCTCGATGGACAGCTGCAAATTTGCGGCGATCGTATCGGCCAGCTTCGTTGGGTCATCTGTGCGGGCAGAGGCAACCACGGCTTCATAGTTCAGTGACTGCTGAAGTTTCAGGTGCTGCTCGAAGAGCGCCTGCACCCGCTGCATTAATTGCTCGACCTGCGGCGTCATGGTGAGCGAGTTGGTGCCGGTGCGGACTGTCGCGACAAAGAATCCGTCATCATCGCTGAGGCTCAACGTACGTGCTCGCTCGATGCCTTCGACCAGCACCTTCACATTGCCGTCGGGCATGCGTACGCTCTGCACAATGTTCCCGATCACGCCGGTCTCAAAGATGTCGTCAGCGCTCGGCTCATCGATGGAAGCGTCATGCTGCGTCGCCAGGAAGATTTTGCGGTCGCCGGTCAGCGCCTCTTCCAGCGCGCGCACGCTGCTCTCACGGCCAACCACAAAAGGCGTCATCATGTAGGGGAAAATCACCATCTCGCGGATGGGCATCATGGGGAGCTTTAGAACTTCGCCGTTCGGCATCTCAGTGGGCTTGCTCATAATCTCCTCGTTTGACGCGCTAGGCCCCTGGATTGATGCGGAGACCGCCGCCCTACGTCCGTGATTGTAATCCGTTCACCGCCCGGCCGCTTGGTTTGGTAGGCAGCTCCTCACAAAGCGAAGTAACACCTTTGTGGCACACCGCAAAGGAAACCGATGAGATGCCGAACGCCGATGATGCTGAGCTCGTGCGACTGATGCGGCAGAGGTGGAGGCGGGCAGAGCTTCGGCGTCAGCCGGCTTTCTCCAGCTGCAGAGGCAATGTCACGTTTCGCTTGTGAACCATCTCCGCTGTAATTTCCAGTTCCTTGATCTTTTTGTTTGTCGGAACGGCGTACATCAGATCCAGCATCAACTCTTCCAGGATCATGCGAAGCCCGCGGGCGCCCACCTTGCGCTGTAGCGCCTCATGCGCCACGGCCTTGGCCGCATCTGCCGTGAAGGTCACCTTCACGCCCTCAAACTCGAACAACTTCGCGTACTGCTTCAGGATGGCATTCCGCGGCCGGGTGAGAATGTCGATCAGCGCCGCCTCGTCCAATTCGTCCAGAATGCCCAGCACTGGCAGACGGCCGATAAATTCTGGAATCAAGCCATATTTCAGCAGGTCCTGCGGCTCCGCCTGCCGAAGCAGTTCGCTGTCGCGCTGTGGGCGGATCGGCAGCACCTCGGCTTCTTTGTCGCCGCTCGTCTTAAAGCCAAGTGCTTTCTTCCCAACACGGCGAGCAATAACTCGCTCCAGCCCCACAAACGCTCCACCACAAATGAAAAGTATGTTGGTGGTGTCCACGTTAGTCAATTCCTGGTGCGGATGTTTGCGGCCACCCTGCGGCGGCACGGAGGCAACGGTACCCTCCAGCAGCTTCAGCAGTGCCTGCTGTACACCTTCTCCACTTACATCGCGCGTAATGGAGGGATTCTCATCCTTGCGGCCGATCTTATCAATCTCGTCAATGTAGATAATGCCTGTTTGCGCACGCGCCACATCTCCCTCGGCGGCCTGCAGCAGCTTCAGAAGGATGGTTTCAACATCCTCACCCACATAACCAGCCTCGGTGAGTGTTGTTGCGTCTACGATCGCAAATGGAACATCCAGCATCTTGGCCAGTGTTTGTGCCAGCAGCGTCTTGCCGGAGCCAGTGGGGCCCACCAGCAAGATATTCGACTTGGCCAGTTCCACATCATTCCCGCGCATCCGGTTCATCTGAATGCGCTTGTAGTGGTTATAGACCGCGACCGCCAGTTTCTTCTTGGTCTGCTCCTGACCGATCACATACTCGTCCAGGAAAGCCTTGACCTCATGCGGCTTGGGCAGATGCGCCGGAGGCGTGCCTGTCTGACCTTCGCCGCGATCATCTTCCAGAATGGAATTGCACACGGCAACACATTCATCACAGATATAGGCGCGCGGGTAATCAGAAGGCGAGGAAATCAGCTTCGCTACGGCTTCCTGATTTTTATGGCAAAAGGAGCACCGCAATGAATCGTCGCTGCCTCGGGTGTTCTTCATATTCGACTGCGGCTCCTCACGGCGAAGGCGGTATGCATTCGTCTAACAAATCTTACACCGCTGACTCCACCGCATGGGTGGGCGAACCACGGCTGACGCTTCTCTGCGTACCATGTTCTCCACAACGCCAAGTCGCCCCTTCTGCTTCGCGGACCGGGCATCTGCCGTGGAACCACTCACAGCAAAGGGCCCGGCGTGGAGCCGGACCCTTTGCTGTGTGCACCTGCCCCTCACTTAGGAACGTGGCCGCGTGATGATGTCGTCGATCAGACCGTAGTCCTTCGCCTGGGCTGCTCCCATGCTGAAGTCGCGGTCCGTATCTTTTTCAATCTGGTCGAAGCTCTGCCCGGTGTGGTCGGCCATGATGCGGTTCATGCGCTCACGCAGGCGCAGAATCTCTCGAGCATGAATGTCGATCTCCGTCGCCTGACCCTGGAGTCCGCCACCCATAATCAGCGGCTGATGTATCAGGATGCGCGAATTCGGCAGCGCAAAACGCTTCCCTTTCTTACCCGCCATCAATAGAAAAGCTCCCATGCTCGCGGCCTGGCCGATGCAGAGCGTTGAAACATCGTTCTTGATGTACTGCATCGTGTCGTAAATCGCCAGGCCGGCGGAAACTGAGCCGCCCGGTGAATTGATATAAAGCTGCACATCCTTCTCCGGGTCCTCACCCGAAAGAAAGAGTAATTGCGCAATGATCACATTTGCGACGTTGTCGTCGATTGGTGTGCCAAGAAAGATGATGTTGTCGCGAAGCAGGCGGCTGTAGATGTCGTAAGAACGCTCACCCCGGCTCGTCTGCTCGAGCACCATTGGAATTAAACCCATGTTTTCCCTCGTCTCCGTTGTGCCCTGAAAATCAAAATAGTTAGTAGTGGGTCGGTGGTAAATAGTAAGTAGTTGGAGGGTCCCATAGCCAGTCGACCAACTACACAGGCAAAGCCACCTGCCACCAGCTACCTACTACCTGCTTCCAACTGTCAACGCTTACGCCATCTTCTCGTAAAGCTGAGTAGCGGTTTGCTCGCGGCGCATCTGCTCGCGCATGCGCTGTACGGTACCGTCCTGTGTCAGCTGCTCCCGCATCTGCTCAAGAGGTTGCCGCGACTGAATTGAGATCATCATCAGTTCGCGCTGAATGTCTTCCTCTCTCGGCTCCACATTCTCTTTCGTGGCAATCGCGTCCAGAACCAGAGAAGCCTTCACTTCCTTTACCGCCTCGTCCCGCTGTGCTTCACGGAGCCGCGCGAAGTCGAGCTGCCGCATCTGCTCCTCCGGCATGCCCTGCTGAGCCAGGGCCCGCAGACCGCGGTCCAGTCGCACGTCAATCTGCTGTTGCACAAAGCTTTCCGGCACGGGGAAGTGAAAACGCTCCACAAATGCATCCACCAGCTTGCCCTTGGCTTCCGCCTCGACGCTCTGCTTCTTTCGGTTCATCACCTGCTCGCGCACACCATCGGTGAATTGATCCCAGGTTTCGTAATCACCCAGTTGTTTGGCGAACTCAGCATCGCGCTCCGGAAAGGTCTTCTTCTTGATCGCCTGCATCGTCACGTCGTAATTCACGGTTTGGCCCGCGAGCCTTAAATCGCCGAAGTCTTTCGGGTAATCCACTTCAACCGAGAACGCCTCGCTGATTTTTTTGCCACGCAGGGCTTCACTGAAGGCCGGCAGCGTGTTCTTGCCACCAATCTCCACCAGCACGTCATCGCCCACCACATCCTCGGTGCGGTCGGCGATGCTGGCGTCTGGCTCACCGCCATCCGTCTCGCGGCGCTTGCCCGTGAACTTGATCTCTGCCCAGTCGCCTTCGACAACCGCTCTCTCTTCCTCGACCGTCTCAATCGTGCCGTGCGCATCCAGAATGCGGTCCAGCTCCGCCTGGTACTCTGACTCGTCTACGCTGACGACCGGCTTCTCCACAGTCACAGATTCATAGCCGTCTACGTTGATCTCCGGAGCAACCTCAAACTCGGCCCGGAAGCGCAGCGGCTGGCCGTCGAACAGGTTCAGCTCCGTTACCTGCGGCTGAGAAATCGGCTTCAGATTCTGCTCTTCCACTGCGGAGCGGAAGCGCTCCTGCACCAGAGCTTCCATCACTTCCTGCCGCAACTCTTTCGCAAATCGGCTGCGGATCAGCGTTTCAGGCACTTTGCCGGCACGAAAACCGGGTATGCGCGCCAACTTCTGATACCGCTTCACACTCTTGCTGTAAGTCTTGGAAACCACCTCCGCCGGAGCCTCAACCACCACTTCGCGGCGCAACTCGGCGTTCAGAGCGGGTGCGTGAGAATGTGGCGGATGGCCTTCCAGCGTGTGTCCCTCATGGCTGTGTTCCTCGTTCGCGCCTTCGGTCATGGCCGGGGTCATTTGCTCGGACGCTTCGGCCGGTGCCGTGGTCTCATTCACTTCCAATGCTTCGTCTGTCAAAATATCGCCTTTTCTGTCGGTCAAATCCGTGGGCGGAAGGTGCTGTGGTGCACGACACGCCTGCTACGGCAATGGTACGAAGTTGATTCGGTCGGGTCAAACCTGGCCGTACTCTCTCGTTCCGAAAGCGAACAGCCGCGCCTTGCCTAGCGATGTCTGAAGACGTGTTCGGTATCGCCATCCGTCGACACTATTTCCAGTCGCAGGCGCCACAGCACCGTTTGCCCAGGACGCAGAACCATCTCCGGCTCGTCGCCATTGCCCGCGGACGGATCACTGCTGGTCAGACCGAGCGCAAGCACGTGTGTCTTTGCCTCGGTGCGCACATGAACACTCCGCAGCATCGGGCTCAGCGCTGAGATGCGCAGCGTCACTCCATCCTCAAGGTAGGAGAGCCGCATCACCGGCCCATCCGCCAGGAATTCTCGTTTCAGTGCGCTATACGTCACGTCTGAATCCCTGTCCTCCAGCGCCCGGCTATCCCCAGAGGAGAAGTCCGTGCCTCCACCTGGATGGCTCGCCGTCCCCGCAGCCTGAGTCCGAGCGGTAGAAGGAATGGACAGCGCCAGATGGTGCAGGTCGGCATCGGGCGCGGCAAACTGCGGCTCCCATTCCAGCAGTGCATACCGGTTCGCGTCACTCGTGTTCTTTAAGCGAACGGTAACGTCCAGCGCGCGCCCGGTAAACACCACGGAACTCTCCGCCTCCACGCCGGAGGACGCCTGCTCCGCACCTGCCGATGGAAAGTTTCCAGCCGCTTCCCCTCCATCGGCGGTCGTACGGTTGGTTGCTTGCTGCGCCGGCGAGAAGCCCATCAGATCAGGCTCGCCCAGCAGCTTGGCATGGGGCTCCCGGCGTGTGCTGACATGCAGATGAAAAAGGCCGGATGTGACCAACCCGGATGCACTGAAAGCCGCTTCCGCAAGCGAAGGCGCGGCGAGCAGATTGCGCGTGCCCCGGTTGGGAACCGCCATCGTTAGTTGTAAAAACTCCATGCCCCAGCCAGGCAACAGGGTTGTTGAAACAAACTCCGGCGCGGTATTGTTCAATAGCGTCAGCCTTGACAGCACAACCGCTTGCTGGCCGCCTGGGCTCGGCACCCCAGGGTTTGGCGGCAACACCTTGGCCGTGAGCTGGTGAAAACGGGCCCGCTGATGCGCACGCCAGACAAAGCCGAAAGCCAGCGACAATGACGCCAGCAGGAGTGCCGTGACTAGCCCGGAGCGCATGAAGCCGGTGTGAGGCAAGCGCCCACGCAACCTCCACCAAACACTTTCGCCATTCTCATCCAAACGAGTAGGACCCCAAACCTTCCAGATGCAACATCCACCCACCCGCTCACTTCACGGCCTCTGCAATCGCACGGGGAAGCGCATCGGCACGATAGCATGAAAGTGCATCATGTCCGCAGCCAGCCGATCTTCCCTTCAGGCAAGCCTTGCGATCGTCTCTGGCAACATCGTCGCATGCCAGCAGTGCCCGCGTCTGCGGGACTACTGCACTGCTATCGGTAAGACGAAACGGCGCGCCTATCTGGATTGGACGTACTGGGCCAGGCCAGTACCTGGCTTCGGTGATCCAGCCGCGCGTGTGCTCGTCATCGGTCTCGCTCCCGGTGCCCATGGAGCCAATCGCACCGGCCGCCCCTTTACCGGCGATGGTGCCGGCAACTTCATGTACCCGGTCCTCTATGACACCGGCTTTGCTTCCCAGCCGCAAGCCACCTCCATCGGCGACGGCCTGACGTTGCGCGGCCTCCGCATCTGCTCTATTTGCCGCTGCGCTCCACCGGCGGATAAACCAACGCCACAGGAGCAGGCCAACTGCTCCGTGCATCTTTCCGCCGAAATTGCCGCCCTGCGTCGCGTGCGCGTGGTAGTCGCCCTGGGTCGCATCGCCTTCGATGGTTTTCTTGCGCACCTCGTCCGCGTCGGCGCAATCACCTCAAAGCGTGGCTTTTTGTTCGGACATGGTTCGGAGCACTGCCTCCCCGATGGAACAGTGTTGATGTCCAGCTATCATCCGTCCCTGCGCAATACCAACACCGGCCGGCTCAATCGTGCCATGTTCACCAGCATCTTCGTCCGTGCCCGGGAACTGGCGGGCCTCAATCGTGAACGCTAAGCTGCGGCCGAGCGGAAGCAAACGTGTCTACATTGCTTCTTCTCCGGCAAAAACAACCCGCCCTGCCAGGGCTGAATCGCACGGCATGTGCGGAAACTTGCCGGACCCCATGGAGGTAACAACATGAATGCAAAACGACTTTGGATCGCGCTGGCAATTGCTGCGGCAGCGGGGTCGGTGCTCTCGGTACTGTATGCACCTGGCGGAGCCGCTCGTCGCCGGAAGGTGGCCGGCGCCCTTGAAGAAGCAAGGGAATATCTGGCAGACGCAGTCGACTTCCTGAAGGATCGGGCAGAGAGCGCCAGCCACAACGCCGGTTCTGCCTTGCACACCACCGCAAATGCCGTAGCAGAGGTCGCGAGCGAAGCCGCGGACAACCTAGGGGATGCAGTCACGGAATACGCCACCGAATACGCAAAAGACGCGTCCAAGCTGGGCAAGCTTACCAGGTCCATGGTTTAAATCACACCGCCATCTTTGCTTGGGCTGCTACCAGAATTTCGCGTTGCAAGGACAGCGCTTTGCGATCCTCGTTCGGTGGAGGTATGTCCTTGATCGCAGCAGAATAGTCTTCCCTTACAAGGGCAGAGAAACGAAAGAGGCGCCTTGGCGCCTCTTTCGTTTTTATAGCTGCCGGGGATTAAGCCATGGAAAGCGCCGAGCCGTCCATCTGCTCCTGGCCTTCCTGCGAGATCTGGCGATAAAACAGCTGGTCCGGTCCCAGATAAACCTCCAGGAAGGCAGGCCGCTGGCTGATGTTGCCGGCGATCAGAGCTTCTGAAAGAGGATCTTCCACATAGCGCTGCAGGGCACGACGCAGAGGGCGTGCACCGTAGCTGCGGTCCACCAGCGTTTTCTCCAGGATCCACTTCTTGGCGTCGTCTGCAACGCTGATCGTGATGGCCTTGTGTACCAGGTTCACATTGAGTTGCTGCACCAACAGTTCCAGAATCTGCATCAGGTCCGCATCCGACAGTGAGGTGAAGATGATGACCTCATCAATACGATTCAGGAACTCGGGATTGAAGGTGCGCTTGACCTCGCCCTTCACCAATTCTTCCATCTTCTCCAGCACGACCTCGTCCTTGTTGGATTGGAAGCCGAGGCCTTCCCGCTTCATCAGGTGCTTGGCACCGATGTTGGAGGTCATGATTAGAATCGTGTTCTTGAAGTCGACGGTGTTGCCCAGACCGTCCGTCAGGTGGCCGTCTTCAAAGACCTGCAGCAGCAGATTGAAGACATCCGGGTGAGCCTTCTCGATTTCATCCAGCAGCACGACGGAGTACGGCGAACGCTTCACGCGTTCCGTGAGCTGACCGCCCTCTTCGTAGCCCACGTAGCCCGGAGGCGAACCGATCAGCTTTGACACTGAATGCTTCTCCATAAACTCCGACATATCGAAGCGGATCAGCGACTTGTCCGAACCGAAGAGGAATTGCGCTAGCGTGCGCGCCATTTCCGTCTTGCCGACGCCCGTGGGCCCCAGGAAAAGGAACGAGCCAATCGGCCGCGAGGGGTTCTTGAGTCCGGCACGGGAGCGACGGATCGCACGGGCCAGCGCACTGATCGCCTTCTCCTGGCTGATCACGCGCTTGTGCAGCTCTTCTTCCACGCGCAGCAGCTTCTGCGTCTCTTCTTCCTTGATGGAGGTGATCGGCACGCCAGTCCAGCGGCTCACCACATCCTCAATGTCTTCGCGTGTCACTATGCCTGCGGACGAGTCGTCCAGATGGTACTTCTCCCGCATGGCACGCAGATTGTCGCGTTCTTTGCGTTCCTCGTCGGAGTAAAAGCGCGCCTTCTCAAACTCGTGGTTTGCAATGGCGTTTTCCATGCGGTGCACAATGAACTTGATCCGCTTCTGCACCTCGGTCAGTTCTTCAGGCAGCGTGGTCTGGCGCAGCTTCACGCGCGCACCGGCTTCGTCAATCAGGTCAATCGCCTTGTCCGGCAGAAAGCGGTCCGGGATGTAACGGCTGGAGTGCGAGACGGAGAAGCTGATCGCGTCGTCGGTATAGCTGACCGCGTGAAACTTCTCATACTTGTCCTTGATACCCATGATGATCTTCACGGCATCTTCCTCGTTCGGCGGCGGAACCTTGACGGCCTGAAAGCGGCGCTCGAGTGAGCGGTCTTTCTCGATCGACTTCCTAAACTCCGCCGGAGTTGTCGCGCCGATGCACTGGATCTCGCCACGGCTGAGCGCAGGCTTCAGAATGTTCGCGGCATCGAGTGATCCTTCCGCGGATCCGGCACCCACCAGCGTGTGCAGCTCGTCAATGAAGACGATGGAGTTCTGGTTCTCCATCAGTTCCTTCATAATGGTCTTCAACCGCTCTTCGAACTGGCCGCGGTATTTGGTGCCCGCCACGATCAGTGACAGATCAAGCGAAAGCACCCGCTTGTCCGCCAGAAAGCTCGGGACTTCTCCATCAGCAATCTTCTGCGCAAGGCCTTCCACGATCGCCGTCTTGCCTACGCCCGGCTCACCAATCAGCACCGGGTTGTTTTTCGTGCGGCGGCACAGAATCTGGATCACGCGGTCCACTTCCGTGTCGCGGCCCACCAGCGGGTCCAGCTGCTGGTCCATGGCGGCCTGTGTCAGATCGCGCGAAAACTCTGCCAGCATGCTTTGCTCATTTCCCGTGGCTCCGCTGCGTTGTTGCTGTTGTTTCTGCTGTGGCGTCGGCTTGTCCTGCGTGGTGCGCTGCAGCTCTTCGCGGATCGCCGGCAGGCGCAGCCCGCGCTCCACCAGAATCTCTGCGGCAAAGCACTTCTCTTCACGCAATAAGCCAAGCAACAGATGCTCCGTGCCAATGTGCTTGTGGCTCAGCCGCTCCGCCTCTTCCGCGGCATAGGCCAGCACACGCTTGCACTCATTGCTGAGCGGCAAATCCACACTGGTCGAAACCTTCTCGCGGATCGTGGTGTGACCTTCAATCTGCTTACGGATTGACTCCACAGACGCGTGCGATCGCAGAAAGCGGTTCGTCAGCGCCTTGTCTTCCCGCAACAGCCCAAGCAAAAGATGTTCCGTTTCAATGTAGGGCGAGCCAAACTGGCTTGCCTCATAGCGCGCAAAGAAGATGACGCGCCGCGCCTTTTCGGTATAACGCTCGAACATGTTCCCCCTTGCGTCCGTTTCCGGCGGCTTCGCCCGAAAGGACCAACGGTTCCTTGCTCATTCCACTTCACAGATACCTGCGGAGTGAAACATTCAGGGAAACGGCACCGGTCTCTCCGGCAAACGCGTTCCGCCCACCAACTCTTTTTCTAAGTCTAGCGCCACCGCGCAAAAGGCGCTTTTGCCCTGAAACTTAGGCACCACCCTATCAGTTCCATGGAAGCTTTGGCGCTGTTCATTGGACGCCAGTGGTGGAAAAAAGAATCAGACACTAGCCGGGCTGGCGCACATGTGTGTCCACGATCAGGTGACCTTCGTGCAGCAGCAGCGTCCGGTCGCATCGTTGAGCAAAAGCCGCACTGTGTGTCACTAAAATTGTCGTCAATCCATGTTCACGGTGCACCCGCTGCAGCATCGCAAAAGTCGCCTCGCCCGTGCGCGCATCCAGGTTGCCCGTCGGCTCATCCGCCAGCAGCACACGGGGATGCGTTACCAACGCACGCGCCAGCGACACCCGCTGTTGCTCGCCACCGGAAAGCTCACCCGCCCGGTTCGCCGCGCGCCCCTCCAACCCCACCTCCCCAAGCCAGTGCAGCGCCTCTCGCCTCGCCTCGCTCTGTACCATCCCTCGGGCCAGCAGCGGCATGGCGACATTCTCCGCCGCCGTAAACTCCGGCAGCAGATAGTGCGCCTGCCACACATACCCGATCACCCGGTTGCGAAAGTCCGATCTCTGCTCCGCCGTCATCGTGGAAAGGCTCATACCCGCCACCCAGACCTCACCGCCCGAGGTATGATCCAGAGCCGCAATCAAGTGCAGCAGCGTGCTCTTGCCCGCGCCGCTCTCGCCTACGATGGCCAGCATCTCGCCTTCGGCAACGTCAAAGCTCAAGTCGCGAAAGAGAACCAACTCCCCGGCCGCACCGCTATACGTCTTGGTCAACGCCCGGACTTGCACCAGCGGATTGTCCTTTGCGGCGGGAACCATCTACGTCATCCTAAGGGGAGCAGGCGTTGTTTGCGGAGGAATGCGATGGAGTCGGTGGTCCAAGCCTTTGTAAGTCAGCCGCTGCGTAGAGGCGTGACTCCTGCATTGCGTGCCCTCTGGCACGCAGCACACGGAGACTGGACCGCCGCACACGAGGAGGCCCAGCAGGGCAACGACACCGATTCCGCCTGGGTACATGCCCTACTGCACCGCGAAGAGGGAGATGAAGGGAACGCCGCATATTGGTATCGCAAGGCAGGCAAGCCGGTCTACCTCGGTCCAATCGCAGTGGAACGCGCCGCCATCATCACGGCGCTCTTGAAAGAGGAAGGCGAGGCATGACAGCACGGAAGCGCCTCCACGGGATTTCGGTCGCGCGGCTCTCCTCGGTCAGTCTCCGGGCAGAAGACCCGCGTTAAACCTCAACGCTCCGCAGCATTCACCGCAATCGCCTCCATCAATCTCACCTCCAGCTCAGGCAACTCAGCCCCTTCCATCACCGCGCCCTCCCGCGTCAGATAAAACACATCGATCGCCGTTTCGCCTTCCGTATCGATCAGCGCTACCTCGATATTGCAGCGCGCTTCTCCCAGCGTCTGCGCAATCGCATACAGCAGCCCGGGATGGTCCTGCGCCACCACCTGCACCAGCGTTGAATGGCTTGACGAGCGCGTGTCCCATTGAATCGACGTGGGCACCGCAATCAGCGGATCGCGCCGCCGTCCGCGCCGCTTACCCGCCAGCGTCTTTGCCGCGGCTGCCTCATCCACCACCGCATCATGCACGGCCTGCCGCAGCCGTTCGCGCTCGCCCGGGTTCAGCTCAAGTGTGCGAAAGCTGTCTGTAAAGCGGAAGCTGTCCACCACGATGCCCTGTGCGTTGCTGAACGCATCCGCCGTAATGATGTTCATACCCCAGCTCGCCAGAACGCCGGCCACGCGCGCAAACAACAGCCGGCGGTCGGGCGTCACCACGGTCAACTCACTGCGGTCCACCAGCCAGGCCAAATCAATCTGGACCACATCGGCCAGCAACTCTCCCGTCATCTGGAAGTGCGATCGGATCTGCTCCGGCGTGCGTGTCTGCAGGTACCGCTGCGGAAAACCCTCCAGGTACCGCAGCAACTGCCGGCTGTCGATCTCGGATGCCACGCCGCTCGCCGTCGTGATCCGCCGCACCAGGTCGCTCGAAACCCTTGCGTCCACACGCTCCTCGTCCACATTCCGGTCCAGGTAATTTGCCGTGGCAATGTACAGCCGCCACAGGTTCTCCGCCTTCCACGGCGTCAGAGCGTCCGGGTGTACCGCGCAGATGTCGGCATAGGTGAACAGCGTCAACATGCGCAGTTCGTCCGGCGTCTGTACCTTGGCCGCGAACGCCCGCACCGTCTCCGCGTCGAAAATGTCCCGCCGCAGTGCGGCTGACATCTCCAGATGATTGCGGATGATCTGCAGCACCAGCTCACTTTCAAAGCTGTCCCGGCCCAGGCGTGCCAGCACCTCCACTGCCAGCCGGGCGCTCTCCACCGTGTGGTCGCCCGTAGCCCGGCCCTTGCCGGTGTCGTGCAGCAACGCGGCCAGGTAGAGCAGCTCGGGATGCTGCAGGTCTCTTAAAAGAATCGCCAACCGCCGCGCCCATTCCGCCAGCGGACCCTCCTGCGCGCCCATCAACCCGTGCAGCGTATCGATCAGCACAAAGGTGTGCTCATCCACGGTGTATCGGTGATAGGCATCCCGAATCACCAGCGCATCAATGCCGTGAAACTCTGGAACCAGCAGCTCCAGCACGCCCTGCGCATGCATGGACCGCAACGCTTTGCCGGCAGAATCGCCACACAGAATTGGGCAGAGATACTGCCACAGCAGCTCGCCCTCTTCCATCTGCGGAGATAGCCATGGCAGCGCCGCTTCAATGCGCTCCTCTGACGCCTTCTCCAGCGGCAAGCCGCTTTCCGCAACGGCCGCAAAGGCACGCAGGACCGTGTCGAAATCCTGCGCTGCATCAAAGCTCGCCGATGTCTGCAACACCAGACGTCCGCTCTCCACGCGTAAACCATCTCCCGCATCCGTCGGAGGCTTGCGCAGAAACTGGGGGAGACGCAGCAGTGGCCTGGTGCGCGGCAGAGCATCCACCTGCTGCTCCAGCCGGCGCAGGATCGTCCTCGCATAGCGGAAGTACAGCTGCATCCAGTAAGCCGGATCGCGCGATGCTTCACCATCCACGCCCACGCCCTGCGCCGCAGCCCCATCCTGCGCCTTCCAGTCCAGCGCATTCACATCGCGCCCCTGGCGGTAATGCAGAAAGCAGCGCACCGAGGCCATAAAGGCGAACGCCCGTTGAAATTCCGGCGACGGTTCCTCCCGGTTCTCCTCCGCCAGTTGCGCAAACCAGCCGCACACGTTGGCGTCGCGCAGACCGCCGGGGCACTCCTTCACATTTGGTTCCAGGTGGAAGATCGTATTGCCATAGCGCATATGCCGTTCCCGCGTCAGCTCCCCCAGGCCGGTCGTCGCGGCGCGCCGCTCCCGCTCTATCAGCGTCTCCATCTCCACACCGGTCAGCCGCTGTGCCAGTTTCATATCGCCCGCAACTGGCCGTGCATCCAGCAATGACAAGGTAAATTCCAGGTTGTCGCGATCGAACCGGACGCACTCAGCAAGGCTGCGCGTTGCCGCCGCGATCCGCAGGCCACTGTCCCACAGGGCCTGAGTGAAACGGCGAATGCTGTCCTTCCAGATCCTTTCGGCGGAGGCATTCTCCAGCAGGACCAGCAGGTCCACATCCGAGGAAGGAAAGAGCTGCTGCCGCCCGAAGCCGCCCGTCGCCAGCAGCGCCAAACCATGCCCCGCCGCGCTGCTCAAGTGCTCTGCCCATGCCGCCCGCACCAGCATATCCGCGGCGTCACTGCGGGCACGGATTGTCTCCGGGCCTCGGTACGTAAGCTCTGAAAAAAAGCGTTCGCGGATCACCGCAATCGCCTCCTGGTACGTCGCCCGTGCCGCTGCCATCGTCTCGTCGGTCATGGCTAAGCTCCTCGGCAAACGGGTGAAAAGCCGGACGGCCGCTTCGGCAATTTCTGAACACGCGCTCCAGAAGCCGGATGCCCCACCTTCGCCAAGCTAGAGTAGGTGTCTCCTCGGCAGAGAATTATCCAGCTGCGAAAGCAGGGCAAACTAAAGCGCGGCTTCTCCCCGGTCCTCATTGCGTATCCGAATCGCATCATCCACGCGCGTGACAAAAATCTTGCCATCGCCAATGGAGCCCGTTTGCGCCGCCGTCAGAATAGCCCGTACCGCAGCCTCGGCCAACTCATCCGGCACCACCGTCTCCAGCTTGATCTTCGGGAGCAGGTCCACCGCATACTCCCGTCCACGGTAAAACTCCGTATGGCCCTTTTGCCGGCCATGACCCCGCGCCTCCACAATCGTCATGCCCTCGGCTCCAATGGCGATCAGTGCATCCTTCACCGCATCCAGCTTGCCCGGCTGGATTACTGCTTCAATCTTCTGCATGCTTCCCTTGTGCCCTTCCGCGCAAATGTGTGCGCCGTGCCTCCGGCATTGTGCTTGTATCGCGGCTTCGCCGTCCAGTGAACATGATCATGAGCACCTGGCCGTTAATAAGCCGCCAGCTCGTCGTGATAGCCCTCTTCGCCATGCTGTGAAAGATCCAGGCCTTCCAACTCATCCCCGCGGCTCACTCTCAGGCCTATCGTCTTGTCCACCACCACCAGCAGCACCAGCGTTCCCACAATTGAAAGGCCCCACGCAATGGATATGCCGGTCAGCTGATTCAACAGCTGATGCGCATTTCCCTCCAGCAGGCCGGTCGCCTTTGCATTCCCCGCGGCATCCTTGCCGAAAATGGCATTGATGCCGCTGTTGGCGAAGATGCCGGTCAGCAACGCGCCCATCGTCCCGCCAGCGCCGTGCACGCCAAAGGCATCCAGCGAATCGTCATAGCCGAACACGTTCTTTACAAAGAACACCATGCTGAAGCAGAACACCCCTGTGATCAGCCCGATCCAAAGCGCCGAGATCGGCGTCACAAAACCGGCAGCCGGCGTAATGCCCACCAGGCCAGCGACGCAACCGGAGATCGCCCCCAGCGCAGTCGGCTTGCCGTTCTTCAGCCACTCCGCCACGCTCCACCCGATCGCCGCCGCCGCCGCCGCGAAATGTGTCGCCACAAATGCCGACGTTGCCAGCGACCCAGCATTCAGCGCCGACCCGGCATTGAATCCGAACCAGCCCACCCATAGCAAGCACGCGCCCACAAAGCTCAGCACTACCGAGTGCGGCGGCATCGCCTCCTTGGGATACCCCACCCGCTTGCCGAGATAAAGGCAAGTCACCAGCGCGGAAACACCGCTGGTCACATGCACCACGGTGCCGCCGGCAAAATCCAGGCAGGGGAACCGTCCCCCCAGCGACGCATTCAGCAGACCGCCCTTGCCCCACACCATGTGCGCCATCGGGCTGTACACAAAGATCGCCCAAAGCGTCAGCAGCGCTGCCATGCCGGAAAACTTCATCCGCTCGGCAAACGCACCTGTGATCAGCGCCGGCGTGATAATCGCAAACATCAACTGGTAGACCATAAAGGTCTGTAGCGGAATTGTCGTCACATACACGCCGTCCGGCACCAGGCCCACGCCGTGCAGCAGCGCATTGCTGAACCCGCCGATGAAGCTGCCCGTGTGCCCCGTATTCTCGCCAAATGCCAGCGAGTACCCCACCAGCGCCCAGAGCACGGTAATGATGCCCATCATCGCGAAAGTCTGCATCATGGTGCCCAGAATGTTCTTGCGCCGCACCAGCCCGCCATAGAACAACGCCAGCCCCGGCCCGCTCATCAGCAGCACCAGCGCCGCGCTCACCAGCATCCATGCGTTATCGCCGGCCGTCTGCGCGCTTGCGATCGCCGTCTGCAGCGTCGCATTCTGCTTTTCCAGGGCAGACATGCGCTTTTCCTGCGCATCCACGCTCACCGCCGGAGCTGCTCCGGAAACGTCGTGCAGTTCCGCGCCCGGCCCTGCCGCAACCTGTCCGTGCAAACCCACCGGCAGCATCGCCACGCATATCAGCAAAGAACAAAATCGTCCGCACAGGATACGGAAACATTCGCGCATGAGGCGTCTTCACCCTTTCGCAAGAAAAAGATCTGGATCCCCGTCAAATCCCGACGGGAACGCGTCTGCCCCAGGCTTACCCGGAGCGGTTTGTTGCATAACGATGAAGCAGTTTCGTTTAATGTACAGGACGGGCCAATGCCCGGGAGAATCTCTGCCTGTTCTTACGAACTTTTCTGAATCCCACTCTCCCCGGCGCTGCTCCACTTCGCCGGGCTGTTCTCTCTACCGCCACCCTTCTCGGCATCTTCGGGGCAGCTCCAGCGGCCTGGCCTCTGCCGCACAGCTGTCCGCCCCTCACATTTGAGGGTGAGCTGCAAAGCGGCCAGGCCTACCTCCACGCCATTAACCCGCGCCTTGACTTCAAGCTGGAAGCCGTCCCGGCTGGCTGGGCTATTCGCGTCCTTCCGCACGGCACCGCCCGCCCCGCCCATGACGGCGCGGAACTGGCAAATCCGCCCTTCCATTCTCCAACACCTCTGCTGCTCTCTACCGATTTCGCCTTTCGCGCGCAGGACGCAATTGCTTGGAACCCGCGGGCTTTTCGTTTCTTCACAACGCCGCCCCAGGTAGCGCAAGCGGAGTCCGCGTACCAGGCTTTCCAGCTGCATCCAGACACACCTGCGGCTGCTGCTGGGCTCCTAAACCTTTTGCCTCTCGCCGCGGAAGGGCAGTTGCGCATCCTTGATGCCGATATCTCCGCCGGCACGGCGGACCAGGTTCCCGCCGCGGCCACGGTAGCCGTGCATCTCGCCCAAACGGCACACCGGCTGCGCCCGGATCTGCCGCCCACCCCATTGGGCAGGATCACAAGACTGCGCTTTCGGGTCACGATTGCCGCACAGGGTCTCTCCGCCGGCTGCCGGTAACCTCTCATTCGCTTGAAGGTGCTGCAGGATTGCCAAACTTTGCGCGATCTTCGTAGACTCACGCCGTGGCGGATACATCACAGCATCCATACAATACAGATATGAACACCCCTGCAAACCAGACTTCCAGTAATGGCCGGCCAGTCTCCCCTGAGTCCAATGACCGGTATTTCTTCGGCACGCTCGATTCCTTTGGAAAAAATCAGGAGAAGCTCCGGGAAGTCAGCTGGGGTCCGCAACAGCCTGAAGGCGTCGTCCTGGCCTCGATGGATGCGGCGGTGAACTGGGTCCGGAAGAACAGTGTCTGGCCCATGACATTCGGCCTGGCGTGCTGCGCCATTGAAATGATGTCCATGGGCGGCTCCCGTTATGACATTGCGCGCTTCGGTGCTGAGGTTTTCCGTCCTTCTCCCCGCCAGAGCGACTTAATGGTCGTCGCCGGACGTGTTTCTCAGAAAATGGCACCCGTCATTCGCCGTCTCTATGAGCAGATGCCGGAGCCCAAGTGGGTCATCAGCATGGGCGCATGCGCTACCTCGGGGGGCGTCTTCAATAACTACGCCTTGCTACAGGGCGTGAATCAGATTATCCCGGTAGATATCTACGTCCCGGGCTGTCCACCCCGGCCGGAGCAACTCCTCTATGCCATCACTCTCTTACAGGAAAAAATTCAGGCGGAACGGGGCAGCATAAAGCGCAGTTTGAACATCGCATAGCAGATATGAACAAAGTAGCGCGTTACTGATTGGATTCGGGTCGCAGCTGCAAATGCAGTATTTTGGTGTAAACAGGCATCGGTTCTGCAACATGTCCCATTTCAGTCGGCAGATTTCCCGCTTGCAAGGCCAACCGGCTGCTATAACTTCTTAGGGCAGTACATAAAATCAGGCACTTTGCAAGCCTGTTTCCATCAGCAAGAATTTCCGCGGAGGTAATCTCGAAATGTATTCTCAGCAGTTTCGCAAGCTAGGCCGGTGTCTCTTGGCTGCAAGCGCAGTCAGCCTGGGTGCTGTCAGCCTGGGTGCGCAAACCACCACACCAGCGGCACCGGCACCGCCGACAGGTCCTAACCCGTCGCGCGTCGATGTGTTCCTGGGCTATTCCTACATCGGACCGCACGGCGTCGTTAAGCCAGCCAACATCAGCTACAGTTCTGTGGATGTGGGTGCCATCGGTAGCGCTGCCTACTATTTCAACAAGTATGTAGGTGCTGAGGTTTCTCTCGCGGCTCACCCGGACGGCCATAATGACGGCATGTACTTCGCGGAAGCGGGTCCTACCTTCCGCCTTCCCCTGCAATACTTCACCCTGTTTGCTCACGGCCTGGCCGGTGGTGCCCGAGTGGGTGGTCCGAACAATGAGGGTGCCTTCGCCTACCACGAGCCGTATCAGTGGGGCCCCTCGCTGACCGCTGGTGGCGGCATGGACTACGACCTGCCCTCCTTCAAGGGTGCACGTCTCGCCTTCCGGCTCTTCCAGGCCGACTACGTCTACTTCCATGAGGATTACGGCCCAGCCGTGACCCCGCCGACCGGTGGTGTTCTCGGTGGCCGCGCCAATATCAACTCGGCACAGCTCTCCACGGGCCTCGTAGCCAAGTTCGGCAGCATCATTCCTCCGCCCCCCATCACCTATTCCTGCGTGGTAAGCCCGACCTCCGCTTACACGGGTGACCCCATCACCGTGACAGGCACGGCTGCCAATCTGAACCCGAAGAAGACGCCCACCTATTCGTGGACCTCTGACGGCGGCAAGATTAGTGGCACGGGCAACGTCGCGAACATCGACACCACTTCTGTGAACCCCGGCACTTACAACATCAAGGGTCACGTAAGTGAGGGCACAAAGGCCGGTCAGTTCGCCGACTGCATGGTGCCGTTCACCATCAACCCGCCGCAGCCGCCCACCATCAGCTGCTCTGCGAACCCGTCCACCGTGGCGCCTGGCGATTCTTCGACCATCACCTCCACGGCGAACAGCCCGCAGAGCCGTCCGCTCACCTACAGCTACAGCGCGACCGCTGGCACCATCTCCGGCACCAGCTCCACCGCGACGCTCAGCACCACTGGCGCAGCCCCTGGCACCATCACTGTTACCTGCAATGTTGCGGATGACAAGGGTCAGACTGCCGCAGCCACCACCACCGTCACCGTACAGGCACCGCCAGAGCCGCCAAAGCCGCAAACACAGCAGCTCTGCACAATTACCTTCAACAACGACAAGCGCCGTCCGGCTCGCGTCGATAATGAAGCCAAGGCCTGCCTGGATGATGTCGCACTCAACCTGCAGCGTAATGCCGACGCCAAACTGGCGGTAGTGGGCAGCGGTGAAGGCAAACTTGGTGCACAGCGCGCCGTCAATACGAAGGCGTACCTGGTTGGCGAGAAGGGCGTAGATGCTTCCCGAATCTCGGTCTACACCGGCACCGGCTCTGACAACAGCGTGATGCAGACCCTGATCCCGGCCGGTGCAACTGCTCCGGACATGGGCACGGCCATCGACGAGTCCTCGGTTAAGTCGCAGTCCCGCGCTGCAGCCCCGGCTCGCCGTCACAAGCGCCGCAAGTAACTTAACCCGCAACCCGGAAGCGGCTGGCCTATAGGCCAGCCGTTTCTTTTTGAGTGCAACTCTCTCTGCAGCCCGGCCATCCATCGCATTCCAAAATAGATCGTTTCACGTTGAGGTATCCCGCGTGGTTCAATCAGTCCCGGCAAATTGTCAATCGCCGCTCTTACAATGGATCAGCCTCTCCAATGAAGGACCACAATGAAGTCATTGCTCCGCCTCTGCCTTGCCTGCACTTTGGCTGTCGCCCCCATCTCCGCTTTAGTCGCGCAAAGCCGGTGGATTCCCTACGGTCCAGATGGGGGTGATGCACGTGCTTTTGCCTCGGACCCGCACGATCACAACCACGTCTTCCTGGGCACGGTAAGCGGCACCATCTATGACACACATGACGGTGGCCAGACCTGGACACGGCTTGCCCGTGTCGGCAAGCGTGATGACCTGGTGCTCGACAACATCGTCGTAGATCCGGCGGACGCAAACCACATCCTGGTAGGCGGCTGGGTCTTGGATCGTGCCGATGGCGGGCTTTACAGCAGCAACGACGGCGGCAAGACCTGGGCGGCAAATCAGGAGATGAACGGCCACTCCATTCGCGCTCTCAGCGTCGCCCCTTCCGACCCGAAAATCATGGTGCTCGGCGCGTTGGATGGCGTCTTCCGTTCGGTCGACAGCGGAAAGACCTGGTCGCTGATCACGCCCTCGGGCAGCCACGAATTGCATGAGATTGAGTCCATCGCCATTGATCCCAAAAACCCGCGGACCATTTACGCCGGTACCTGGCACCTGCCCTGGAAGACCACAGACGGTGGCGAGCACTGGACCAACATGAAGCAGGGCATCATTGATGATTCAGACGTTTTTTCCATCATCGTGGACCCCACCAACGCTAAGAATGTTTATCTTTCGGCCTGCTCCGGCATCTATCGCAGCACCGATGAAGGCGCACAGTTTGAAAAGGTCAAAGGCATCCCCAGCACCGCGCGGCGCACTCGTGTGCTGATGGAAGATTCCAAACAGCCTGGCATTGTCTTCGCCGGCACTACGGAAGGACTGTGGCGCACCACCGACGCGGGGCATAATTTCCAACGCAACGGCGATCCGGGCTGGATCATCAATGACGTCAACATCGATCCGCAAAACAGCCAGCATGTTCTGCTGGCCACTGACCGCACGGGCATTCTCCTTTCCAACGACGGTGGCCTGACCTTCACGCCGGCGAACCGCGGCTTCTCCGCCCGGCAAATTTCCGCCGTCGTCCAGGACAAGTCTGACAACGCCAGGCTCTCCGTCGGCGTACTGAATGACAAGGCCGCCGGTGGTGTCTTCACCAGTGCAGATGGTGGCCAGAGCTGGCAGCAATCGAGTACGGGCCTGGGTGGCGCCGACGTCTTTTCCCTCGGGCAGACACCCGGTGGCATTCTGCTCGCAGGCACTCGTCACGGCATCTACCGCCTTGAGAACGGCAGCTGGAAGAGCTCGGGCCTAACCCTGGAACTCCCGCCCGATCCGTCCGAAGAAACAGCAAAACCTGTGAGCATGAAGGGGCGCCGGTCCGCAGCCGCCCGGCAGCGTGCCACCAGCAATCCAGTCGCCAAGGGGACCACGCCGGAGCGCAGATCCAGCGCTGCTCCTATCAAGGCGGGTACCAAGCGTTCCGCATCGGCCAGCACGGCGCCCACCCGTTCCACGCCTCCGCGTGAATCCACCACGGGCGTTTACGCGCTTGCCAATAATGACACTGGCATCTTCGCCGCAACTGAGGAAGGTCTGGTCACTTCCACGGACGATGGCCATACCTGGAACCGGGTCCGCACTGCCAATGGAACGCCTTGGCGGGTCGTTGCTGCCCAGGGTTCGCGCGTCGCTGTCGCTGACCTGAAGGCCGCCGCGCTTTCTTCTGACAAAGGCGCCACCTTCCACGCCATCACCGCACCTGCGGAGTTATCGATGATCTCGTCCATGACCATCGACGACACGGGCCGGCTCTGGGTCGGTGGCCGTGAAGGCGTCTATCTGTCAGAGGACGACGGCAGCACCTGGCACGCGCAGAAAGGCCTTTTTGTCCCCAACGTGAGCGGCATCTTCTACGATCAGACGGGCAGCCGCATTCTGGTCACCTCATACAAGCCAGGTACCACCGTCTTCGCCGTGCATGTCCCTGACATGGCGGTCCGTTACTGGGAAGCGGGCTGGGAACTGCGGCAGGTTCGTCCCGTCGGCGATCACCTGGTGGGTGTAACCCCCTATGACGGTATCGTCCTTGAGCCGAAAATCAACGCACCACAGCAGGCATCTACAAAATAGAAGTTCCGTCCCAATAACAATCGCGATAACAAGAAAAGCCCCGGTCCATTTGCCGGGGCTTTTCTCTTTGACATAGGCAGAGTCAGGGCCGTCCCGCTCACTTCATCCCCAACTCCCGCAGCACAAAAGCATCGTCCATGGCCATCTCCTTGAGATAGTCATACCTTCCGGAAGCCCCGCCATGGCCGGCATCCATGTTGGTGTGCAGCAGCAATGGCCGCTCCGGATTCGTCTTCAGCGTGCGCAGCTTTGCCACATATTTGGCCGGCTCCCAATACATCACCTGTGAGTCATTCAGGCTCGTTTTCACCAGCATCGCCGGGTAACTCTCCGCGCGCAAATTGTCATAGGGTGAGTAACTCCGCATGTAAGCAAAGGCTTCCGGCTCGTTCGGATTGCCCCACTCCTCGTACTCCGCCACCGTCAGCGGCAGGGAGGCGTCCAGCATGGTATTCATCACGTCCACAAACGGCACGTGCGAAACCACCACGCGGAAGAGTTCCGGACGCAGGTTCGTCGCCGCGCCCGTCAACAAGCCGCCCGCGCTCCCGCCTTCGATCACCACCTTGTCCTTCGCGCCATACCCCTTCGCCACCAGGTGCTCGGTCACTGCGATGAAGTCGGTAAACGTGTTCTGCTTCACCATCATCTTGCCGTCATCATGCCAGCTGTCACCCAGGTCGCCGCCGCCACGGATGTGCGCGTACGCCATCACAAATCCGCGGTCCAGCATCACCAGCCGCGTCCCGCTGAAGCCAATGGGCAAGGCATATCCATACGACCCATAGCCATACACATGCAGGGGACTGGTGCCGTCTTTTGCAAACTTGTCGCGACGGTACACCAGGCTCACGGGTACTCTCACACCATCGCTTGCCGTCGCCCAGATCCTTTCCGAGGCATACTGCTCGCGATCGAATCCGCCCGGCACTTCCTGCTGCTTCAGCAGTTTCGACTCACCACTCTTCACGTCGTACTCAAAGACGGACGCGGGCGATACCAGCGACTGATAGCTGTAGCGGAAGCCCTCCGTATCAAACTCGCGATTCACGTGCAGCCCCGCGCTGTAGGCCGGCTCGGGAAACTCCACGGCCCGGCCCTGAGTCCGCAGCACACCCTTCTCAAACGGGTAAACCTGCAACCGGTCCAAACCCTGCACAATCTCGCTGGCCACGGCAAAGTCGCAGAATACTTCGAAGTCGTTCAGCGGCACATCTCCCTGCGCGGGCAACAGCTCCGTCCAACCCTCGCGCCGTGGATCATTCACAGGCGCGGTTACCACGCGGAAGTTCTTTGAGGTATCGTTCACGCGGATATAGAAGACCCCCTCGCGATGGTCGGGGTAGTACTCCTGGTCGGCCACCCGCTCGGCAAGCAGACGGAAGGGCCGCGTCGGCGTGTTCGCTTCCACATATCTGTACTCGCTTGTCGTGTGGCTGCCACACTCGATCAGCAGATACTTGCGGTCCCGCGTGCGTCCCACGCCCACGTTAAAGCGCTCATCTTGCTCCTCAAAAACCAGCACGTGCTCAGCCACCGGCGCGCGGAGCTCATGCCGGTACACACGGTACTGGCGCTTGGTCTGGTCATCCTCCACGGAGTAGAAAAGCATGGCGGAATCCGGTGTCCATGTCACCGATCCCACCCGCTCTGCCGTATCGGGCAGCAGCTCACCCGTGCGCAAATCCTTCACCGCCAGCGTGTACTGCCGGAAGCCAGTTGTGTCTGTTGTGTACGCCAACAGGTTGCCATCCGGACTCACCGAGAGTGCACCCAGAGACATGAAAGGCTTGCCCTCGGCCAGATGGTTCACATCCAGCAGCACTTCCTCCGGCGCGCTCTCGTCATACTGCCGTGCCGCATCAGCGTGCCGCCGGCAATGGATCGGGTACTGCAGGCCTTCCCGTGTATGCGCATAGTAGAACCAGCCACCATCGCGGTAGGGCAGGGAGGTGTCCGTCTCCTTGATGTGCGACAGCATCTCGCGGTAAAGCCGTTCCTGAAGCTCCTGCGTGCCGTCCATAACAGCGGCAGTGTAGGCGTTCTCCGCTTCAAGATAGGCCGTCACCTCCGGCGCACCTTTCTCACGCAGCCAAAAGTAATCGTCTTCCAGGATTTCGCCATGCATCCGGGTGGGGTGGGCTTTACGGGCGGCGACAGGCGCTTGCAGGTCCTTCAACATACGCACAGAATACCCGTCTTCCCCATTGCAGGTCAGCACCGCCCAAAAGGCACACGCAATGCAACCTCCAGCGCAACGGAACGAATCTCCCATCCACCGCGTACACTAGCAAAGATGTTTCCACGGCAATCGCGTACGTTGCGTCTGCTCTCGCTTCTGATCTGTTTTCTGATCGCGGCAGGCTTCGCTTTTGGTGAAGCGCTCAAGGATATTCCCGCTCCCACCAATTACATCAATGATTACGCGGGTGTCCTCAACGAGAGCACTCTCGCCGATCTCAATGCGCTTTGCCGCAGCCTCGACACCCAGGCACACACCAAACTGCTCGTCGCCACCATCCATAAAGTGGATGGTGACATTCCCATCCAGGACTTTTCGCTCGACCTGGCGACGCAGTGGAAGATCGGCACCAAAGGCGGCAAGGAAGGTGACCGTGGCCTCCTCTTGCTGCTCTCCGTGGACGATCACAAGCGCTGGATCCAGGTTGGCTATGGCTTGGAGGGCATCCTTAACGATGCCAAGGTCGGTGATATCGGCCGAGACATGGTGCCAGACCTGCAGGCGGGCAACTACAACGGCGCGGTTCGCACCGGCGTTAACAACCTGGCCAACGTGGTCGCACAGGACGCCGGCGTCACCCTCAGCACGGCCCAGCATACCTATCGGCGCCAGGC
>CAXTRR010000004.1:0-20699 GCA_964246795.1 uncultured Terriglobus sp.
CAGCCTTCCTGAGAGGGTGAGAGCGTGGGGCACGGGCCGCTTCGCGTCCCGGCCCCAAAACCGGGCCGGTGTCCTCGGTAACCATGCCAGTGTCCACACTGGACACCAAACGCACCGGCTAAGTGTCCAGTGTCCTTTCCGCTGGACACCCCATGCCCACTGAATATACGTTTGTCCTAGGCACATCCGCAGTCCACCAATCAGCGGCTACATGTAATCCACACCGTAGCGAACGGGGATCTGGGTGAAGGCGATGCGTGTGGGGGCGCTTTCCCGCGCGGGCAGCATGCCGGCGAAGTGCAGGGTGGTGTGTCCGTACTTCAGGTTCAGCTTGTCCAGCGTACGGGAGAGTTCGGCGCGGTTGTCGGGATCGCCAAAGAGCGTGGGCTGCTGCTCGCTCTCCGGCAGAAGGCGGCTAAGCGCGATGCCAACGAAGAACGGCCGCTCGTAGTCTGGTCCGGTGGGCTGCTGTGCCCACAGCTTGCGCAGAGTTTCCAGCAGGCTCAGCGTGTCCTGGCATTCGGGGAAGCGGGCCTCCATGCCCCAGCCGTCATGGCGAATGCCGCTGGTGTGCCGCTTCACTCTCTTCTTCGGCTTGTCTGTAACTTTGTCTTTCACTGGTCTTTTTTCGGGGCGGTTCTCCATGTGCTCCGCCTGCTCGCGCGTGAGTTGGTAGCGGATGGTGAGGGACAGTGAGCCGGCACAGAACTTCTCCATGCGCAGCCGCATGGCCGCTTTATGCAGAAGCTTGTGTGCGACGGCCCAGGCGCCCTCCGGCGAGCGATGCTTTGGGCCCAGCACGTGAGAGTGGCCGAGCGACTTCTGCATCTCATTCGGCAGCGGCGCGCCATCGTCGCCTGTGTCATACCCGCGCAGCCAGTGGTACATGCGGTCACCCCAAACGCTGTTCCAGAGCGCGTGCATGCCGTGACGATCCAGTTCCAACAGTTGTTGCATGGTGGTCAGGCCCTTGCCGTTCAGCGTGGACTCGGTGCGCGCGCCGATGCCGGGCAGATCGCGCAGTTCCAGGTGCGCGATCGCGCGCGGGAGCTGCGACGGCAGCAGGCCGATGAGGCCGTCCGGCTTTTGCATGTCGCTGGCAATCTTTGCCAGGTAGCGGTTGGGTGCCATGCCGATGGAGCAGCGCAGCGTCTCGCCGACGTCCTCGCGAATGGCCTGCTTGATGTTCAACGCAATCGCGCGCGCATTGGGTGGCTGTTGCTCCCTGCCGATCAGCTGGCAAACCATTTCGTCGATGGACGGCGTGTGCGCCACCGGGCAGCAACGTTCCACCGCCGCGGCAATGCGGTGGGAATACTCCGCATAGGTGGAGTGGTCGCCCTGCACCATCACAAGCTCCGGGCAGATGCGCTTCATGTCCGCCACGCGCGTGCCGGTTTTGATACCGAGCGCCTTGGCCTCATAACTTGCGGCAATGGCGCAGGTGGTGTCCGCAAAGGTAGGTACGACGGCCAGCGGAAGCCCCCGGTACTCGGGGTGCAGCTGCTGCTCCACGGATGCAAAAAAGCTGTTCAGGTCCACGTGGAGAAAGGCGAAGAAATCGTCCTGGCGAGAGAGGAACATGACTGTATATCGGCCTGCTCCGATGAGTATATATTCGCTGGTTGTTCGCCTACAAAAAGTCTGTCGCGCAATGCGGGAAAGACGCAAAGCGGTGTGTTGCCGGTGTGTCCCCGATAGCCCCGAGCAACCGATAGTGATTGACTTCCCGGATGCCTTGATGCACTCTTACGTCAATCCAATTATTTCAGCAGTGTGAACGGCGTACGGGCGGGGCTTCATGCCAGTCCGCTCGAGGACGTTTCTTCACTGATTTTGCGGTTACCCGGTCCCATCCGTTTCAGGAGGCAGTTGCAATGAAGAAGTATCTACTGGCGGTGGCACTGTCCACGGCGGCAGTCACGGTTCCCGTTATTCACAGCCAAGCGGTTTCGGTAAATGGTGGCTCGATTCAGGGGACTATTACTGACCCATCCGGTGCCATCGTTCCGCATGCTGAGATCATCATCACGAGTATTAGCGAAGGCACGAGCCGCACGCTCCAAACGGACGGAGCAGGTTTTTACTCGATCGGCCCGTTAAATCCAGGGGAATACAAACTGGCCATCTCCGCCGCTGGTTTTCAACGCCTTGCAGTAACCACACGTATCCTGACGGGCACCGCGACCCCGGGAACCTTTAAGCTGACACTTGGTCAATCCAACGAGACGGTTGAAGTAAGCACAGGCGATATTCAGGTCAACACGGATCAGGCCGGCGTCGCGGACGTAATTACTCGCGAGCAGATCGCTACACTTCCCGTGAATGGTCGCAACTTTCTGGATCTTGCACAAATTGAGCCGGGTGTGCAGTTGCAGAACGGCAATACCTTCGACCCAACCAAATCCGGATACACTGGTATTTCTGTGAACGGCACCTCTGGCCGTACTACCCGCATTCTTCTTGACGGCCAGGATATTACTGACGAATTTGTAGGTACGACAATCTTCAATGTTTCGCAAGGCGCTATCGACGAGTTTCAGCTGAACCGTTCCACGCAGGACGTTTCCGGTGAAGTTACGTCGCAAGGCCAAGTGCTGGTTTCCACCCGCTCCGGCACGAACTCAATACATGGTGAGAGCTTTTATATTTTCCAAGACCAGCGTGCCCTCGATGCGAATCCAAACGCATTAGGAACGCACATTGCACCACCGTTCCAACGGAACCAATATGGCGGCAGCATAGGTTTTCCGATCCTCCGGGACAAACTGTTTGGCTTTGCGAATGCCGAGCGCATTCAACAAAAAAGCGGTTCTCCCGCCGGTCTGGGATCGGCGTTTTCGACAAGTGCGCTCGCCAGTTCCTTCCCGACAGTCAGCACTCCCTACAAGCAGACTTATTCGACAGCGCGACTCGATTATGCTGGTCCATTCGCTGGCCACTATTTCGCGCGTGGAAATTACAATGTAGATTCGACGTTGACGGCTGGCGGGTCCAGCTTCTACTCCGCTTACGCAAATCGTGACAATACCTTTGGCGGAGCATTCGGTGCTGACTTTGGGCACGGCAGGCTCACTCACTCGTTCCGCGGATCGTATGAAAAGTTTCATAACTTCATTACCGACGCTAGCTCACAAGGCGGGTTTAATCCTCTGACAGGGACGGTTACGGGCAGCCTGCCTGTCGCTTACCGGTATGCTGGTCAAATCTACTTTGGGCCGAATGCCAATGCTCCTCAAGCCACCTACCAGTCGGACAAGCAGCTTCGTTACGACGGAAGTTATACGGTGGGTAGTCATAATATCCGCTTCGGCGGATCTATGAACCGCGTTCAATCCGGGGCTTATGCCGCCTTCTACGGTGTTGGACCACGTGTCAACGTGACCGCATCCAACCTGCTGAACGGCAAAGTGAGCGCCAGTAATCCTGCCGGTCTCGGCTGCAACGGAGTTGTCGGGGCGGCGGCCTGCCCAGGCGATCCGCTGAACGGTTACAACACAAGCTCGGTAACAGCCGGCAACGGGCAAGGCTATAGCAATAACAATTCAGGATTTGGTCTGCCCGGTGGTGGTATTGCCTCGTGGCGCTTCGCGGGCTATGTCTCTGATAGCTGGAAAGTAACTCCGAACTTCACCCTGGCTGCCGGCCTGCGCTACAGCGTGGACACGAATCGCGAGAACAACGGCGTGGCGCTGCCTACCTGCGCAGATGCCAGCAGCGTCGTCTCCTATGTATGCGGAACAAACCCCGGCACCACAAAACTGCTCAGCCTCTTCAATCCCACGTGGACTGATTCTTATGTGAACCAGCCTTACGGCAATCTCGGACCTCAGATCGGCTTGGTTTATTCCCCTGGCAATCATAAGACTGTCTTCCGTGCCGGATTCGGTCTGTATTACGAAAGCGTCGTCTTTAACAACGCCTCAAATGCCGAGGGAAACATTCTAAAAGTCGCGCCTTCCTACTCGTCGCGCAATCCGTGCCAGAATACTTCCATAACCTTCCCGGATGGCTCAAAACAAACCACGTTCAGCGACGGCAATGCCTTCGCCACGGATTGCCTGCAGCGCACTGTAGCTCAATCCGCAAGTCAGTATGCTGCGTTCGAAAGAAGCTACCAGACGGTTTCTGCAGCCAACGTAAACCTTACGAACGGTAATTATGTGGGGAACACGTTGAACGCTGCAGGACTGTATGGGACAAAATACCAACAGCCTCTTTCAGAGCAATGGAACTTCGGCATGCAACATGAGGTGATTAAAGGTGGCGTTCTGAGCGCGGACTACATCCACAACACCACTTACCGGATTGGCCAAACGATCGATATTAACCACGTTGGAGCTGCGCGTACCTTTAGTACGGCTTATGCCTTAGCGGCCATCAATCGCACGGCTGCTTCAGTGACAACAGGTGGTGGATGCGCGCAGGCAGTCAGTGCTGGGGCCGCCCAGGGTACAGTCAACTGCATCATCGCGAAAGGAATCGGTGCACGCGGAACACCTGCCTCCATCAGCAATTTTGCGCAAAACGGTCTGGACGGTTCAGCTTACAACGCGAGTTCCAATTACAGATACGCTGGACACACTACCCCTTCGGCTTTTCCGGGCATTAACTCTGATCTAGGCCTGGGCACCTTCATTCGGCCCACAGGCCGGTCGGGTTACGATGCATTGCAGGTGGTGTATCGCCAATCGACGTCCCATCCAGTGCCTGGGGTGGAGAACGGTAATTTCCAGGTCTCGTATAATCTGTCTCGCGTGGTCTCGAACCTAAACTCGGGTACTGGGGGTGACCAGTTCTTTACCTCCGGTGCTTACGATTACGACAACCCTGGTGCATATATCGGCCGCAATACTCTTGATCGAAAGCATGAGCTTTCATTTGGCGGTTCGATGACCCTGAAATATGGCCCAAAGGTCGGTCTGATCGGTCACTTCTTCTCGGCTCAGCCCAGCAATCTGGCGTTGAACTCAAGCTTGACGTACGGCAATATTTTCACCACCGATGTAACAGGTGATGGAACTACGGGAGACATCGCGCCAGGGACTCTGCCCGGCGACTACATGCACCGCGTCAAGAACAATACTCTCGGCGGTTACATCACAAACTTTAACGGTACATACGCAGGTACTCCTACTCCCGCAGGACAAGCTGTCATTAACTCGGGTCTTATGTCGCTGGCTCAATTGACCGCGCTTCAGGGCGTGATCCAGCCCATTGCGCAACTGCCTCAGGCGAATGCATCCAACAACCCGATGTTCCGTTCTTTGGACCTCAACTTCGCTTACCCGATCCGCATTTACAAACTGCATGAGGGATTGAGTCTTGAGCCAAATATCGCCTTCTACAACGTAGGAAATTTCAGCAACTATAGCGGGACTGACAGCACGCTGTACAACACCACAACAGCAGGCGGTGCGACCAATACCTCTGCCGCCGGGCAGCTCACTGGCGCGGATAGCTTCGCCATACAGTCGGCTCGGCGCACTTATCGTGGAGTAGGCACCTATTCGCAGGGCGCGCCTCGGCAAACTGAGTTCCGTCTCACACTGAACTTCTAGGCCCAGGGACGGGGCTGCTCTGAGCGGTCCTTTCCTCGTCGACTATGCTGCTCCGTGAGCGCCGGATTCACCGTAGCCGGATTTCGGCTATGCTTCTCTGCGATGAGATATTCAGTATGTCTTTGCGCGTTCTTTTGTTCACTAGCGATCAACCCACTAATGCCTGCCCAACGAGCCACAGTACAGGCGCGTGCCATCTCACAGGCCACGGGCGACTTGCGCGTCTTCTTTATCGATCGATGTGGAAGGCGGGCAGGCGACTCTGTTTGTGACGCCCGTGGGTGAGTCGCTTCTCATTGATACCGGTTGGCCCGGCGAGGGTGGGCGCGATGCCGAGCGGATTGCGGGGGTGGCGCATGCGGCGGGGCTGCGACGCATTGATTACGTACTGATTACGCACTACCACATGGACCATGTGGGCGGTGTGCCGCAACTGCTGGAGCGCATTCCCGTGGGCACGTTTCTGGATCATGGCGACTTGTATGAGCGAGACGATGCCGCCACGGCGAAGATGCACCAGGCTTACCTGGATGAGTTGGCCAAGGGCCATGCCAAGCGGCTCACGTTGCACGTGGGCGATGCCTTTCCGCTGCACAGCCTGGACGCGACCGTGATCAGCAGCGACGGCGCGGTGATTGGCAAGCCCCTGCCGGAGGCGGGCGCAAACGCCGGCCACTCAAACCCCGAGTGCGCTACCCGGCTGGTCACGGCAGAGGATACGACCGAGAATGGGCACTCCCTCGGCATCCTGATCCGCTTCGCGGGCGTGCGCATTCTTGACCTGGGCGACCTGACCAGGGATCGCGAGCGCACGCTGGCCTGCCCGGTGAACCGCATCGGCCGAGTGGATATCGACATCGTTTCGCACCATGGCTGGGAGCAGAGCAGCATCCCCTCGTTCATCCACGCCATCCACCCGCGCATCGCCATTATGGACAACGGTGCCACCAAGGGCGGCAGCACGCCGGTGCTCGACGTCTTCCACAACGCACCCGGCCTGGAGACGCTGTGGCAACTCCACACCTCAGAAGAGGGCGCGGCAAAGAACGGCAGCCCAGAGCACAACACCACCCCGGAGTACATCGCCAATACGCCAGGCGTGGAGGGCAAGATGCTGGAGTTGACGGTGCATGCGGATGGGAGTTATGAGGTGAAGAATGACCGGACGGGCCAGGTAAAGAGGTACTCTTAGTTAAACACTGATGAGAAAGCGCCACCGTCTTGTCAATGAACGAGTGACTGAGCTAGGATTTTGTTCACCCATTGAGGGGGAACAATGTTGAAGAAACTACTACAGCTATCGGTTATGACCTGCGCCAGCATCCCTGTATGCGCACTAGCGCAGCAGCAAGCCCCGTCACCACCTCCGAACGTAATTGCAGCCGCAATTTCAGCATTCGAGGAATACGATCAGGGCACTAGCTTTGCTTCCATCCTCAAATCTGGTAGTACCCTTCCCAAAGTAGTTGTAATTCCGCAGTCACATGATCCGGCCCCGGGCGGAGCAGCTCTTAATGCACCTCTCTACCCAAACCCTCACATTGCCCGGCTAGCAGCTAAGTCAGACATGGTGATAAGAGGAGTGCCGCTCGCAAGATGGACATATCCACTTGAGAAGCGTGCGTTTACAGTCAGCATCTACCTCGTTCGTGTTGACTCACGTACGATAGGCCATCCAACAACGGTAGGAGAGGGATCTCTCATCTACGTTGCTAGAGCGGGAGGTCCAGTTGTCTTCCAAGGGCAGGAGTTCCGCGGCATCGACCCACACTTCCAGCTCTTCCACTTGAATGAACCGTACGTCTTTTTCGGACGGTCTCTGACAGGTAATTTGTTCAAGGTAGATTCCGATCAGGTGCTTAAGATCTCCGGCAATCAAGTGAGCGAGGCTTCGGACAGAGGGACGTACAAGGAATACTATGCAAAACGTCACGTTGAAGATGTTCTGAGCGAAGCATTAACAGCTAAAGCACAGATGACTCCGCAAAATAAGGAGCAACGATGAGTATAAAAGGAGTAACTTCGGTGCGGATAAGTCTCTCCACGTCTGCTCTTCTTGCGGTGGCATGTCTGCACGCGTCGGGCCAGACTTGCAGCAATGCACCTCCTGCAAATGCCGACCAGTGGCCGAATCAGAATCCCAAAAAAAGTCTACGTTGACCCGAAACTTCCAGACGCTGTCAAAAATGCTATCAACCAATCTGTCAAAGATTTTGCTGATCAGACGGGCGAACCGGTCGCTGCTACTAACCCTGGCAGTTCAATGCCTCCGAATACAACTCAAGATGTAATTCGATTTGTAAACGACGCAAGCGCTGCGCCAAACAACTTTGCTAGGACAAATGCTACCGATCAATACGTCAACGGTGTAAACCCAAAACGTGATCGTAAGCGAAACGATCGCATTTAACATGGCCTACCAACTCGCCCCAGCACAGAATGGTACACCTGCCCAACCAGCTTACGATCCGGCACAGCCAAACGCGGCACAATTCCTCTCAGATGCCGTTCTTCATGAGCTGACCCATGCGTTCGGTGCCGGAGATCTTCCTGTTCCAAATAATCCGCAGACAAATCAGCCAGACTACAGCCTCCAGACGCGCGGTGGTTCTATTATGAACGGGTATCTCGGCACAAATGATCAAGGTCATAATGTGGCCACCTCGATCCGGCCTTGCGATAAGCAGGTCATACAAAAGAAAAATCCGCCCCCAAGTCCTCCGGCCTCTCCTGGTGGGGGAAGCGGTTCTGGAGGTGGTTCTGGCGATGGTTCTGGTGATATAACCCCTTCTTCTCCACCTTCGTGCGGACCGGGTTATTCAGAGTGGGACGATTCTACAAACACTGTCACGTACTACGGAGGATGTTAAATACAGTAAACTGGCGCATTCTATGAGTGCGCCAGTTTACTTCGGAGTACAAGGCAATGTTGAGGCCGGATTTGTTGGGCGCGTTGAACACTTACGCGAAAGATTGTGGTGCAACTCTTTCCGGTATGGTCGTTTTTGGGTCTTTTGCGCGCTCTGACCAAGACAAGTTAAGCGATGTGGACCTTCTTATTGTGTCACGTCCAGCCTGCGAAGTCCCTGCTCTAAAAGATAAAAGGTTTGATACGGAGTATGTGTCTACACAGCAGCTGAGAGATTCGCTAGACTCTCGTAAGTGGCGGGATAACGTTTTATTGCTTGCTCTGAGCAGCGGGGTCGTCTGCTTTGATGTTGATGGCGATATCGCAAATCTGAAAACATGTGCTGAACAGCTATGGGTTACGGGGACTGGTCCTCTATCCCATTCTCAACTCAGTCGCCTTTACAAAGGTGCGGCAAGAGCCACTGAGGCGGCACTTAATTTGGTAAGTCGGCCCAGCGCTGCCTCACCTGGGGTGGCAGGGCTGGCCAAACTGGAACTTTGTGCAATACACCTTTCACTGAATGCGATTAGCCTTAGGTGCGCCCAAAAGTGGGTTTATGACCCATGGGTTGTAAGGCATATAGATGAACCTGTCTACCGTGAACTGGCGGCTGTCACCCGATGGATTCTAGAAAGTGACCAATCGCTTCTGATGTCACAAAGGATACAAGCTTTTGGGTCGACAGTGATGAAAAGAATAGATCTTCTGCAACATGCTGGCTAAGGGAGCCTGAGACTTAAGCTTAATATCAAGGTGAGCGCTACTACTTCGCTTAAGCTCCAAAGTCGTATTCTGCAAGCAGATGTCCGGGCAGCCCTATCCGCAAACCGACCGTGAACTGCTTCGTCGCATTGAGCGCGATGGCGGCCGTGCGGGGTACAAGCAGCTGGTGCGTGAGCTTGGCATGGGTGGCGGGCGTGAGCGGCGCTTGCTGCTGGAGCAGTTGACGCGCATGGCCGCGCGGGGTGCGCTGGTGAAGGTGGACCGGGAGAGCTGGGTGTTGCCCCAGGCGGGCACGGAGCGTGCCAAGAATGAGGTCACGGCGGGCGGCTTGCGAAGCGTTGCCGAGGGCGGACGGCGCGGCTTTCGTGTGCAGGCGCAGGAGCGGCAGAATGAGCGGGCACTGCGGAACCGCGATGACCTGATTGCCGGAAAACTTTCGCTGCACCGCGATGGCTATGGCTTCGTGCGGCCCGGCGGGGAAGCAAACGGCGCGAAGAGTGGCGCCCAGGGCAAGGACGCCGACATTTTTATTCCACCACAGGCGCTGAACGGCGCCATGCAGGGTGACCAGGTGCTGGTGGACCCTGGGCCGCTGGAGCGCGATGGACGGCGTGCGGGGCGCGTCCTGCGCATCCTCACGCGGCGCAACCCGACGGTGGTGGGCATCTTTCACGCGGCCGGTGCGCGCGGGCAGCGCTATGATCCGCGGTCGGACGATCCACGCATGCGTGGCTCCTATGTAACGCCGCTGGACGAGCGCGTGGGCCGCGTTGTGCTCATTCCAGACGACGCCGACCTGCCCGCGGCAGCCATTACGCCTCATCGCACTCTGGGCGAGGACGCCGTTCACGCCGAGCACCGCTGGGACGGCACGCTCGAAGACCTGAACGGCCTTGCCGTGGACGTGGAGATCACGCAATACCCCACCGACCATTCGCCTGCGCTGGGCCGCGTCATTGAGGTGCTGGGCGATCCCGATGCCTTCGGTGTGGACGTCGAAATTGTCATCCGCAAGCACCACCTGCCGCATGTCTTTCCCGCAGATGTGCTGGCGGAAGCGCAGGATGCGGCGCAGCGCAATGTGGCCTCACTGGACGAGGAAGAGCGGCTGGAGCGGCGGGACTTCCGCGGCGAGACAATCGTCACCATTGACGGTGAAACGGCCAAGGACTTTGACGATGCCGTGCTAGTGCGCGAGCTCGGCGACGGCACCTTCGAGCTGCAGGTACACATTGCTGACGTGGCGGAGTATGTGCTGGATGAAAGCGCGCTGGATCTGGAAGCGCGGCTGCGTGGCAACAGCGTTTACTTCCCGGACCGTGCGATCCCGATGCTGCCGCAGGAGCTGTCCAACGGCGAGTGCTCGCTGCGGCCCGATGAGGACCGGCTGGTGCTGAGCTGCATCGCGCGGATCGACAGTGAAGGCAATGTGCTGGGCTATGAGCTGTGCGAGGGCATCATTCGTTCCGCCCGCCGCATGACTTATACGAACGTGCAAAAGATCCTGAATGGGGATACGGAGCTGCGCGAGGAATACGCGCCCTTCGTGCCGGACTTTGAGCGCATGCTCGACCTGGCAAAGCGGCTGAATGGGAAGCGCGTGCGCCGTGGCTCCATCGATTTTGACTTGCCAGAAGCGGTGATTGAGTTCGACGAACTTGGGGCCATGCGCGGCGTGGTGCGCAGCGAGCGCGCGTGGGCGAACCGGCTGATTGAAGAGTTCATGCTGTGCGCCAATGAGTGCGTGGCGCGGTGGATTGAGGCGGCCGGCGTACCCGGCATCTACCGCATTCATGAGCAGCCGGATCCCAAGCGCATTCTGGATTTTGAGGAGCAGGCGGCCGGCTTCGGTTACACGCTGGGCGTGGGCCCGCTGCCGGTGCAGACGTTTGTCACCAAGGGCGACCGGCGTGAGACGCAGCGCCGGCAGGAACGCGGCAAGACGACGCACGGCACGCGTGGGCATGAGGTGGTGGGCAGCATTGATATCTCGCCCAAGATGTATCAGAAGCTGACGGCGAAAATCGCGGGCACGCCGGAAGAGCGCATCCTGAGCTACCTGCTGCTGCGCTCGCTGAAACAGGCGAAGTACTCGGCGGAGAACGAGGGGCACTTTGCGCTGGCTGCGCCGTCGTACACACACTTTACCTCGCCCATTCGCCGCTACCCGGACCTGATCGTGCATCGCGTGGTGAAAACGCTGCTGCGCGAGGGTGTGTCGCCGCTGGGTGAGGCGGAGGAGACGGCTTCACAATCGGCGAGGAATCTGGCGGCGTTGGAGAAGGGAACAGGGAACAGGGAACAGGGAACAGTTTCCCGTCGCTCACGATCGAGTGAAGCAGCAGACGGCCCCTATGCGTTCGGCGAGCTGGCGGCCATTGCGCAGGAAACGAGCGAAACCGAACGTCGCGCCGCCGATGCGGAACGCGAACTCATCGAGCAGAAAAAACTGCGCTTCATGGCGGACCGCGTTGGCGAGGACTTTTACGCCATCATTCTTTCCGTGACCAAGTACGGCTTCTTTGTCGAGCTGCACGATTTGTTCGTCGAAGGTCTGGTGCCGATCCACACGCTGCCCGGCGACCGTTTCGTCTATCGTGAAAGCGAACGCGACATCCGTGGCGCCAGCACGGGCCTGCGCTATCGGCCAGGCATGCCGGTGCGCGTGCTGCTGGACCGCATTGACCGGGAGAACCGGCGGTTGCAATTCGCCGTTCTGCAGGAGGATGGCGCAATGGCGGAAGGTGGACAACTCACCGCTGCACCCGCCGGTACTCGCCCCTGGACGCCGCGTGCCAGCAAAGGCAAAACAAAGAGCCGGGGACCTGTCGCGCGCACCGACTCGCAGCAGCTTTCACCCGATCGCGGCGGCAAACCAAAGCGCAAAGCCGCAAAGAAAAAGGGCAAACGTAAATGAGGGAACAGGATGATCCAGGCAATCGTTCCGCCGTTCACCGATAGCGAGCTGGTGCAACGCAAAGTTCAAATGGCGGAAGATCTATGGAACACGCGTGACCCGGAGCGCGTTGCCGCCGCGTACACACCAGACTGCGTTTGGCGGAATCGCGCGGATTTCTTCAGCGGACGCGACGCGATTGTGGACTTTCTGCGGCGTAAGTGGGACCGTGAACTTGACTACCGCCTGAAGAAAGAGCTCTGGGGTTTCCGCGAAAATCGTATGGCCGTTAAGTTCCATTACGAATGGCACGATGACAGCGGCCAGTGGTATCGCAGTTACGGCAATGAACTTTGGGAGTTTGCGCCGGACGGACTGATGCAGCGGCGTGAAGCCAGCATCAACGACTTGCCAGTCCGCCAGGAAGACCGGCTGCTGCGGTAGGAACAAGAGCACTAAAGCATGCCGCGCGACTTGATCTCCAGGTATTGATTGATCGCGGCAACGCCCACCTTCGCCGGACTTGTCTCCACCACCAGAACGCCGCGCCGCTCCAGCTGCGCGATCAGTGTGCGACGGCGGGTGAGCATTTCATTGGCGGCGGTGACGGCGAACATCTGTTCGGGATCCTTTGGGCGGCTTTTGGCAAAGTCGTCGAGTTCCGGGTGCTGCAGCAGCAGAAGAACCACCAGGTGCTGGCGAGCGAGATCGGCAACGGCCAGCGCCACTTCCGGTGTCGTTGCGCTCTCGGCCATCTCCGTGATCCAGAAGACGAGGGAACGGCGGCCCTGCACCTGCCGCAGGCGGGCAGAGGCGCGGCGATGGTCGGCCTCCGCCGTTTCAGAGTGCACCATGGCCAGCGCATCCAAAATGCGGCGAAGGTGCAGGGCACCCTTTCCCGGCGCGATCTGCTGCTGGATGCCGCGGCCGTAGGCAAGCAGCGCGCTGCGGTCGCCGGCACGATCCACCACCTGGCTGAGCAGCATGGCCGCGCTGGCGGCCTGGTCCACCTGCTGCAGATGCAGCCGGTGGTCGTTGGCGAGATCGGTGAAGCCGGCGCTCCCGGGCACTTCCGCGAGCAGTGAGCGACCGCCATTGCTGGACGGCCCTGAGCCGGTTGGCGGCGCGGGAAGGCGAAGCTCAAAGCTGGTGCGGGAGAGCCGGCCTGCATCGATCACCGTCCACACCTGCTGCGAGCGCTCCGTGGTGAAGACTCGGGTGATGGGCTTGCCGCGGCGGGCTGTTGCCGTCCAGGAAAGATTGCGGAGCTCATCGCCGGCTTGATAGTCGCGCAAGGCTTCAAACTCGCGGCCAATGCCGATGCGCCTTACCCGGCGGCGATCCAGTTCCACCTGCCGCGCCCGCAGCAGAAAAATCGAGCGGTCCTCTGAGCCGATCGCCGACGGCAACACGCGCACCGTCTGCGCCACCGAAGCGGCGGCCCAGCGCTCCGCCAGGCCAATGCCGGAGCGGTAGCGGAGAAAGATTTTTCCCAGCAGCAGATCGCCCCGCAGCGCCGGCCGTGTGGCCACTTGCAGCGCCGCCGGATCATGCGGATAGCAGTCGACAAAGCGAGTCTGCGGTGTGAGGTCGAGCGCTGGATGCGATGCGTCCGTCAGGCCTATACGCAGGCGGCGCGGTGAGAGCTGCAACACATTCAGGGTCACTGGCGCAGCTTCGCCAAGAGCGGGCGCATGCTCAAAGCGCCGCTCCACGGAAATTACGGACGGTGCAGGCAGACGCAGAGCGTCTGTCACTGCCAGCATCAGGATGACGACGTCCCAGGCCGGCATCATCCAGAGCGTGTGCGGCACAAAGAAGGCCGGGACAGCCAAAACGACGCCCGCCAAGAGCAGATACAGCGCACGCGGTGTGAGCGCAAATCCAAACAGCCGGCCTCTGCGGCCCTGAGGGGCTGCGACGGCGGTAACGGACTCGGGAATAAGGGTCTGCATGTAGGTAGTAAGTAGGAGTAGATAGTAAGTAGTGGGTAGCAGTAGGTAGTAAGTATTGAGTGGTGGATAAAAGGTGACTTTCGGTATTACGTGCGACTCTTTGTCCACGATCTACTAATATCGAAATACTAAATACCTGCCAGCTCCTACTATCTATCACTTACTCCCTACTACCCACTACTTCGGCACGGGCGTTGCCGCGAGCACATCCATCAGCACGCGGTCGGGGTCCAGGCCTTCCAGTTCGGCTTCGGGCTTGAGCTGCAGGCGGTGGCGCAGGCACGGCAGCGCGGCGTCTTTGACATCGTCGGGGAGGAGGAAGTCCCTTCCATCGCGGGCTGCGTGTGCCTTGCTGACGTTGAGCAGGGCAACCGCCGCGCGTGGCGAAGCCCCCAGGGACAGTGCCGGCCAGTTCCGCGTGCGGCGCACGACGGCCAGCAGGTATTCCAGCAGTTGCGGCTCCACCTTCACGGCCCGCACCACACGACGCGCCTTTGCAACGGCTTCCGGCGGGACCGACTCAATCACAATGTCCTCGATCGAGCCGATCGCGCCGCTATGACGCTCCAGTATGAGCCGCTCCTCACTCTCCGACGGATAGCCTACCCGGATTTTCATTAAAAACCGGTCCAGCTGAGCTTCGGGTAGTGGATAGGTGCCTTCAAACTCGACCGGGTTCTCCGTGGCGAAAACGGTGAAGAGCGGATCGAGCGGGTAGCGCGTGCCGTCCGCTGTGATTTGGCGCTCCTCCATGCACTCCAGCAGTGCGGCCTGTGTGCGCGGCGGCATGCGGTTAATCTCATCGGCCAGCAGGAACTGGGTGAAGACCGGCCCGCGATAGAAGAGGAATTCATTGCGTGCCGGAACAAAGATGTTCGTCCCCGTGATGTCGGCCGGCATCATGTCGGGTGTGCCCTGCACTCTGCGGTAGTCCAGCCCGAGCCAGCGCGCGACGGTCTTGACGGCCAGCGTCTTTGCCACACCCGGAACGCCCTCGATCAAGGCGTGGCCACCCGCCAGCAGTGTCAGGATCGTCTGCTCGATGAGTTCCTGCTGGCCGGCGAGCACTTTGCCGAGTTCACGGTGCCCATGCGCAAAGAGATCCTCAACCGGCTGGGTGCTGATCGGCTGGGTGTTGATCGACGGCGCGCTGACCGTCGGCGTGCTGCTGCCAAGATGAGGATTGCCGATGAAGTCAGAGGTGCTAAGAGGATCAGGGTTACTGACAGGATCAGGGTTGCTGGCGGATGGGTCGGACGGCATGCTCAAGGTGCTTTCAGACACGCGGTTTCTCCTGCGAACGCGATACGTTTGGATTGTGGTGCGATGGTTGAGGCGTACGGCCGATGGTGCCCTGCAGAGCTTCGCGCAGACGATGCAGCTCCTGCACCAGATGCAGCGCGCGCGCAGGAGTGATGCGCCCCGTGGATGCAGCAGCTTCCTCCATTGAGGAAGCAAAAGCCGGATCATCAAAGCCGAAGCGCGCGCGCAGTTCCGCCGCAACGCGTTCCGGACCGGCCGCGAGCAACTCGCGGGAGAGCCCGCACTGCCGCTCCAGCATGGCCAGCAGACGATGGCGTGCCTCCTGTGCCGCTGCCTCACTCGCGCCTGCCCGGTGGTAGAGCCCACCCATGGACTGTGCAAACTCCAGCGGGCTGGTGCGCGGGGTTACGCTGAGCGTGCGCACCGGTCCGTGGCGGCGGCCATAGGCCAGCACCAGGAGAAGTGCCACGAGCAGAAGCTGCACCTGCATCGCTCGTATTGGCAAACCTTTGGTTTTGGACCAGGGATCCGCAGGGCGAAAATCCCGGGCGGTCTCGTCGAAAACCACCGTGCGGTCCGGCGGTCCGATGCTAGCCAGCAGCAGCTTCAGGTTGTTCGCCTCATGCAGGCCGCGATTGGTGAGCGGCTGCGGGCTAGCCCACCAGATCGCGGTGCCCTTGCCCACCGTGTACAGGATCACCGCCGCGCCATCAGGGCAGCTCTGCGCCACGGCGGTCTGGGCGAGATCCGGCCTGGCAAGCAGTTCAGTGTCCAGGCGCAGCGGACCCGCTTCGGCCAGCGCGCTGGTACCCTCCGGCCGGGTGTTGCACTTGGGAGAGACACGGTCGTCCGCCCCGTTCTTCCAATAGAGCCCAGGCAGAATGTCACCGCCATACCAGCCGTCGGCGAGCACGCGGCCGCCCCGCTCCAGGAAGCCGCCAAGTTCCTTCTGCTCTTCCGGTGAAGAAGCACCCGACGGATTGCTCAGGACAAAGGTCGTGTGAGGCGCGTCCAGTTCGTGCAGCAGGCTGAGCGGCTTTTCAAAGCGCTCGGTGCGATAGCCAAGTTTGCCCAGCAGCAGGTAGGCCGCCTTCGCGCCCTGTGGGCCGGAGTTGAATGTGCTGGGTTGTGGATCGTCTTCGTCGTGCGCCGGCGCAAAGACAGAGGTCAGCACAATCAGCAGCACCGCGGCAAGCACGGCACCCAGAACGATCTTCTTTTCTGTCGAAATTTGCCGCGTCATGAAGGCAATCGTCCTTGCCTGGCTCGCCGTGAAAGCCGGCTTGCTCAGGCCGTAGGGACTTCCTCCTGCAGCAGGCGTGCTTGCTGGTAATCCTCTTCCGTGGCAGGCGTGCGTCCGTACCAGACCTTCTCCAGCAGGTTTGTCTGCTCCCGCAGCACACGGCGCGCGGGCGAACCGGGCTCCAGCAGCCGCAGAGATTCGCGCGGCGTGCGCGTGCGGGAGGCAGACAGCAGATGCCGGTTCTCCAGTGTGCTCACGGTTTGCCAATAGAGCGCGTGCACCGCTTCCCGCCACTGGCCGCGGCGGGCACACTCCTGTGCGGCCTGCAGCCAAGCGATCTCACTCTCGCGTGCCTTTCGGCCGATCTCCGCGGGAGGACTCTCCGCCCGGAACTGATCCTCCTTCGATTGCCGAAGCAGCCACAGCATCAGCAGCAGCAGAGGCGTACCAAAGAGCATGGCTTCAACCAGGATCCGGAGCCAGCGGCGCGTGCCGTGACCAACTCCCGGAAGGGTGAGGCGGGCGCTGAGCCAGTCAGTGAACCGGTCCCACTGCTTTGAAATCCAGCTCTGCTTTGCCTGGCTAAACTCGACCTGTGAGAGCACCTGTGCCGCCGCCCGGCTTGCCTGTAGGGCATCGAGAGCTGATCGTGTTCTGCTTTGGTCTACCGCGGAAAGTTTCTCGAGCGCAGAGTTTGCGGCTTCACCGCGTTCCTTCGCATTCTGCTTGGCCATGGTGGTCAGCGTTTGCCGCAGCCAGGCGTAATGCACCTGTGTCTCCACGCCGCCGGGCAGGGTCAAACTTTCGTCCGGCCCGACCCTTTCCGGTGCGCACAGCTTCGCATTGCCGGCGCATTCCTGAACCATTCCACGCAACTGGGGCAAGCGGCTTTCGTGAGCTTCCCGCGAGATCTGTGTGGGAGCCTGGGCGTGCAGCAGCGCACCTGCCGCCACGCAGGTAAACAGCAGAACGAGCCGTGCACCGAGGCGATCAGCCACGGGGCGAGACTTGGCCGGCTGCTCCAGCTGCCGGCACGGAGGTGTATTCCACGGCTGTGCCTTCAGAGGAGGGAGTCGCGGCAGAGTAGGCCACCGTGTGGGGTTCAGGGCTCTGCACGGCATGCTGCGCTTCACTCATCATGAACTGAATGTCAAACCCCTCCCGCCGCACTCGCTCGTCGTAATACACCAGCACAAAGGAAGCGGCAAAGAGCGGCTGCAGCAACAGAGCCGCTGCAAAGGTCAGCGTGAGTGCAATGATCTGGGTCACGATGAAGCTCACGGACCCGCGCAGGCCAAGCAGCGCGAGAACGCCCACCACCACCGCCAGAGCCGAGTAGAGCGCCATGGCCACAAGAAAGACCACAAAGACACGGCCTTTTCGATCCGGCAGCAACGCCCGGCTGCGGAGCAGAGCGGGACGGATTGCCAGGTCTTCCAGAACGGAAGCGGGCATGGCCAGTGAGATCTGCAGATAGCGATAGATCGAATAAGGGAGACTTGCGAACACGAGTAGAGCGCCGAGGCCCGTTGCCGCCAACGAGCCGATGGAGCCTCCCCCCTGAAGACCACGCGGCCCCAGGCCCACCAGACCGATAGCCAGGACAATGTACGCGAGGACCGTGGGCCAGCCGGCAACCAGCAATTGCGTCAGGGTAAGGCCTGGGTAGCGCAACGGGTGCCGGCGCACGACGCTGACCGCGGCTGCAAGCGTTGCCGGCCGGCCCAGATAGATCGAACCCAGGCCCCATGTGAGCGCGGCATGCGATAGACCATAGGCCACCACACTTACCAGCAGCCAAAAGAGAGTTATTCCGGCCAGCACGCCTGAGTTCAAGGCGCTGGTGAGGGGAGACAGATGGTAGACCTGCAGGTAGATGAGCCGCGACGCGCCCGAAAGCAGCGAAACCAGGGCAGGCAGTACTGCCACACCGGTGCAAAACCAGAAGCTCCCGCTGTACAGCGAGATCGTGCGATCCAGGATCTCACCGGTACTGAGGGGCCGAATCTGAAACCGGCGGGCCGCGCTGCTGGCGGCAACGGGCGGTGTATTGTGAGTCGGGTACATCGTCGCTCGCCTCGGGAACGCGATTCTGCTTCAAGAATCGTTTCCGCGAATGGTATCACTCGCGCCGCGGGACTTGCCGGACCGCGCGCGCTGGATCAAAGCCGGCGGGCCAGCACGTAGTCATGACATACCGTACTTCCCACGCTGAAAGTGCGCTCGCCGATCTCACGGAAGCCGGACTTCTGGTAGAAGCGGAGAGCTTCCTGGTTCTTGCCGTAAACGCCCAGCGTCAGCCGCTGGTAACCCTGGTCCTTTGCCGCATCGATCGCCTGCTGCATGAGCGCCCGTCCTATGCCAAGGCCCTGGTAGCGGTGCAGCAAGTAGATGCGCCGCAGTTCGTAGTCGCCGGGCTCGATCGTTTCGGCCGGCAGGTCCGGCGCGGCGCATAGTAAGTAACCCACGGCAGCCTTTCCGGGGAGGAGTTCCGCGAAGTACGCGCGGTTTTCCGGCACCGCCAGCAAACGCTCATAGGAACCGGCGGAATGGTTTTTGGTCGCATGCGCCAAAATGTCGGCGGCATCGTGCGTGGGGGCATATGTCTGCAGAAACGTGGCCCCGCCTACCAGTGAGAGCATGGCAGCATCACCTGCGTGACAGCGGCGAATGCGGTAGTGCGGATGGTCCTGTGCTTCATACTCCGGCATTTTTTCAGCATATCGCTGGATAGCCGGCGTGAGAGGCAGTCTGCTGAAACAGCCGCGCTGTTGGGCGGGTTTCCGCTTCGCGCCCAGAGCGCTGAGTTTCTGCTCTTTGGCATCCCAGTACGCATGGCAGAGAAGCTCAACCGAAAAAAGGGAAACACTGACGCCGCGCCTCCCGGCGAAGAAATGCACGATGCGGCAGCGCCGGGGATCAGCGAGCCGGACCCGAAGCGCATTCCGCACCCCGCGCGGGAGAAGGCAATTCGCGCGGCAAGCCAGGCTGCAAACAAAGAAAACGCCGGCAAAGGCGGAGGGAAGGCTGCTTCCAAAACGGGAGCGAAGAAGTCCGCGGCACCGGACCGGGCTGCCCGAGAAGCGGCCGCCGCCGCCGCCCTCTCGCCGGAGCTGCCAGAGCCACTGCGCAAGCTTGCCGGCAGTGATCGCGTCACAGTTCGCAAGGATGGAGCGCCCGATCCGAAGGGCAAGACCGTCGTTTACTGGATGCAGCGCGCCGAACGCGGCGTGGACAACGCCGCCCTGGATTGTGCGGTGGCGGTTGCCAACGAGCTTGGCCTGCCAGTGGTCGTCTACTTTGCGGGTATCTCGAATTTTCCGCACGCGAACTTGCGGCACTATGTTTTTTTGAACGAAGGACTGCGCGACGTGGAAGCAGATCTGGCAAAGCGCAACATCAGCTTTGTTCTCCGCAATGCTCCACGCGAAGACCACCTGACCTTCTTCCATGATGCGCAGGCAGCCATCGTTATTGGCGATGAGAACCCGATGCGTGTGCCGGAGAGCTGGCGGCGGCATGTTGCGGAGAAAATCCAGGTACCGTTCTGGACGGTGGACGCCGATGTGATCGTGCCGATGAAGCGCTTCGACAAGGCGCAGTACGCGGCGTACACCATCCGCACGCGGCTTTGGAAGATGCTGCCCGAGTATCTGGAGCCGCAGGAGAACCTGGTTGCGAAACACGCCTGGCAACGGCCGAAAAGCTTTGTTGCGGACGACGTGCACAAGGACATGACCGAGGGCTGGAAAGATCTGGACCGCAGCGTGGGAAAGGCGCCAGAGTTGACCGGCGGCGCGCACGCCGCAGAGGCCCGGCTCAAGCTCTTTGTGGAGAAGATGCTGGCGAACTATGCACAGACCCGCAACCATCCGGAGGTCGATGGGACAAGTGTGCTTTCCCCCTACCTGCATTATGGGCACCTGAGTCCGGTACGCATCTATCTCGCCGTTGAGGAAGCCGCGAGCAAGGACCACCACCTCCGTGAAAGCGTGGACAGTTTTCTGGATGAGATGGTCACCTGGCGCGAACTCAGCGTGAACTGGGTTAAGTTCGATCCCAACTACGACAATCCGGAGTGCGCCGAGCCATGGGCGCGCAAGACCGTCGATGCGCATATCCATGACAAGCGCGAACATCTGTACAC
>CAXTRR010000004.1:20709-113849 GCA_964246795.1 uncultured Terriglobus sp.
GACCTACGACGAGTTGTGGAACGCGGCGCAGCGTCAGATGGTGCGTCGCGGCTGGATGCACAACTTTATGCGTATGTATTGGGCCAAGAAGGTTCTGGAGTGGTCGCCCAGCAACGCCGAGGCGCAGAAGACGCTGATCTATCTGAACGACAAATACTTTCTGGACGGGCGCGATCCGGGCGGCTATGCGGGCATTGCCTGGGCGGTCTATGGTAAGTTCGACCGGCCCTGGGGCGATCGGGCCATCTTCGGCAAGATCCGCTACATGAGCGGCGCCAGCACCGGGCGGAAGTTTAATTCGAAGCAGTACATCGCGCAGAATGGGCCGCTGGACGATTCGTCAAAGGCCGCACCCGCACCAGGGCCGGCCTTAAAGTCTGTGTCGGTCAAGTGACTCTGCAGGGTTATTGCGGAGATCAGAAAGCAAATGCTAGATTCAGAAAATGGATGAACGTGCCGAGCTCGGGTGAGCTATGGAGAAGGTCCCAGGCTCAACTTGTGAGCAGTCGTTTAGAACTGCCGCGAGCATACTCCTCTCAGTAAACCTGAGAGTTTTCTAACCAGGGTCACTGTGTCGATGGAAAGACGCATGCATATGCATGCGTGATGTTCCCGGCGCACTTGATCAATCACTTCATCCAATTCGCCTCTGTCCGTGCCGGTTTCAGGCTTAGCCGAACCCTGCGTCTATTGGGCATCCTGGCACTTGTCATGCTGGGAGTCCCGGCCGCGGCACCTGCCCAGAACGCCGCTTCGGCACAACGCCGCGCGCAGGCCTTCCTGAACGCGAGGCAGAGTTCGCCCGAAGGCACCACAAGGCCTGCCGAGGCGGCAGCAATGGCAAGGCAGCAGCACCTGGAACTAAGCCGGCAGGCTGCGGAACAGGCCGCACAGGCGCTGCGGAGACGGGCGGTTCCGAGCGCAACAGGTTCATTTATCAAAACAAAGCGGGTATCGCCCGAGATTTCCGCGACGACACCGCTCACGACCGCTTGGCAGCCGGTCGGTCCCATGCAGGTAAACACCGCGGCATACGGCCTGGTCACGGGCCGCGTTAGCTCTGTCGCAATCGATCCCGCGGATGCGACTGGTAACACGATCTACCTGGGCACAACGGGTGGCGGTGTTTGGAAGAGCATGAACGCGGCGGGAGCGGCCGGCCCGGTGAGCTTCTCGCCCCTCACAGATGCTCTGAGCGTCTTTTCCGCGAACGCCGGAGCGGCGGGCAAATCCTCCATCTCGATCGGTGCCGTAACGGTTCAGCCGGGCGGCACGGGCGTGCTGCTGGCGGGGACAGGCGACCCCAATGACGCGTCGGACAGCTACTACGGCGTAGGCGTGCTCCGCTCCGCGGATAATGGCGTGACCTGGTCACTTCAGACGCTCTCACAGGACGGCGTGGGCGGCGCGCACAGTTTCGCCGGGGAGGGCTTCGCAGGCTTTGCGTGGAGCGGCGCGTCGCCGAATCTCGTTGTCGCCGCCGTCTCAAACGCGGCGGAGGGTACGGTGGTGAACGCCAGCACTTCCGGTGCCAGCGCGCGTGGCCTCTTCTATTCCACGGACGCGGGAAACACCTGGCAGATGGCCACGCTGAAGGATGGATCGGCCACCGTCCAGAGCGGCCAAAGCGACTTCACCACTTACGAGGGCAATGCCGTGACCGCGGTCGTCTGGAACCCTGTGCGGCAGCGCTTCTATGCCGCCGTGCGCTTCCACGGCTACTACGAATCGGTGGACGGCACCACCTGGACGCGAATGCTCAACCAGCCCGGCAGTGGACTTTCTGCCGCCAACTGCCCTTCGCGCGCAGGCACCACCGGCCTGACCAGCTGCCCTATGTTTCGCGGATCGCTTGCCGTGCAGCCGGCTTCTGGCGATCTGTTCGCGCTGACTGTCGACGCGTCCAACCGCGATGGCGGCCTGTACCAGGATGTATGCGCGGCGAACGGCAGCAATTGCAGCAGCGCGACAGTGCTGTGGGCGAACCGGCTTAACAGCTCGCCGCTGGACGACTCGGCGGGCACCATCCCACAGGGCGATTACAACCTGGCGCTCGCGGCAGTGCCGGCCGCGACCGCGCTCAGCACCTCGGACACGCTGCTGTTTGCAGGGGTGGGCGACCTTTTCCGCTGCCGGCTTTCTGACGGCTGCAGCCTGCGCAATACGACCAACGCAGCACGCCATTGCCTTTCAGTTGAACAGCGGCAACTCCGCCACCCCGTTGCTCTTCTTCGGCAACGACGGCGGCCTGTGGCGCTCAATTGACGGCGTGAACCAGCAGCAGACCTCCTGCTCAGCGGATGACGCCACGCACTTCGACAACCTGAATGGCGGGCTTGGTTCACTGGCCGAGATCAGCGGACTGAGTACACATCCGACGGATGGCGGCATAGCGTTGGCCGCACTGGGTGCGCTGGGCAGCGCGGCGGCGGCCAACTCCTCAGCGAACGCCACATTCCAGCCTGTCTGGACACAGATGGGTACCGGCGAAAGCGGCAGTGTAGCCATAGACCAGGCCAATCCGTCGAACTGGCTTCTTCAGAACGGCTTCGGCGTCTCCCTGCAGAGCTGCGCCAAAGGCGCGGCATGCACACCCGCGGACTTCACAGGGCCGCCGCTGATTGGAGCCGCGCAAGTGAATGGCGATGCCGAGCTCGCCGACGCACCGCTCCTGCTCGATCCAGCGTTGAACAGCAATGTACTAGTGGGAACCTGCAGGGTATACCGCGGCCCGGCCAGCGGCGGCAGTTCGTGGGCATCAGCCAACAATGCGATCTCCGCGCCGTTGGCTGGGCCGTCTGGCGGTTCGTGCACTCTGGCCAACGGCCTGATCCGTTCGCTGGGCGCGGGTGGCGCGGCAAAGCTGACCAACTCCGCCGCGACCAGCGGATCGCCGGTACTATATGCGGGCCTGGCCGGAACAGCGGACGGGGGCAGCAACGCCTATGGCGGCCATTTCTATAAAACCGCCGCGGCAAACCTGGCGAATGGCGGCACGAACTGGACAGATGTAAGCACAGGCACCGTCACCAATGACACCACTCATAATGGACGGTTTAATCCGTACAATTTTGATGTCTCTTCCATCTCCGTCGACCCGCATGATGCAAGCGGTCTGACGGTCTACGCAACGGTCCGCGGCTTCCACTCGCCCAGCGTGTACCGTTCCGTTGACGGCGCGGCGAGCTGGGTCAGCGTAACGGCAAACCTGCCGGATGCGCCCGCCAATGCCGTCGTCGTGGACCCGAACGACAGCAAGGTTGTGTATGTGGCCATGGACACAGGCGTGTATGTGGCCACTGATGTGACTACGTGCCCGGCCGGCAACGCCCAGTGCTGGAGTGCCTATGGCACGGCGCTGCCGGGGGCGCCGGTGACCACGCTGGTAGCCTCCGCCGCTTTCGCCCTCCCGGGCAGCACCGATACCGGTGTATTACGCGCCGGCACCTATGGCCGCGGCATATGGCAAATCCCGCTACTCACCGCGGGTGCCTCCCAGGTTGCTGCTGTCAGCTTTTCGCCGTCATCTCTCACGTTTCCCGCCACGGCCGTGGGGAACACCAGCGCCGCGCAAACGGTGACCGTAACCAACAGCGGCAATGCGCCGCTTACCGTCTCGCAGGTCACGGCGAGCTCCCAATTTCTGAGCACCGACACGTGTGCCGGCCAGACGCTTGCCCCCGGCGCGCAGTGCGCCGCGCAGGTGAGCTTTGCCCCGAGTGGCGCCGGTTCACAACCAGGCACACTGCGGGTCAGTGGGAATGTGCTGGGCGGCTATGCCTCTTTGCCCCTCAGCGGCGTCGCTTCGGGTGTCTCCGCCGTGCAGGTCGCGCCCGCTTCCTACACATTTCCAGACACGGCGGTGAAGGCCTCCAGCGCCGCGCATGTCTTTACCGTGACCAACGGTGGCACGGCCACGGGTACACTTCAGGCTCCACAGGTGAGCGGCGACTTTCGCATTGGGACAAACAGTTGTGGCGCGACACTCGCCGGCATGGCGAGTTGCAGTTTCACCGTGGTATTTACACCGGCGGCGTCGGGGCTACGCACCGGCATCGTCACGCTGCAGGACAACGCCGGGACGCATTCGGCCGCGGTCAGCGGCACTGGACTTGCCGGCGAGGTAACGCTCACGCCCACCTCCCTAAGCTTCCCAACGACTCCGCCCGGGCAGGTTAGCGTTGGCCGGAGTGTCACGCTCCTGAACAGTGGCAACGGTCCCTTGCATGTTGGAGGCGTGAGTGTCAGCGGGGACTTCAGCGAGACGGACAGCTGCGCCAACCGGACGCTGGTTGCCGGCCAGAGTTGCACTGTGAATGTCACCTTCCGGCCAACCTCCAGCGGCAGCCGCACTGGCACGCTGGTGATTGGGAACGATGCCGACGGCAACACCTCCAACAACAGTGTGGTCACGCTCACAGGCGCGGGGCAAAGCAGCTTCAGCATCGTGCTCACGCCCGCGGCGCTCAACTTTGCTTCCTTCGCCGTGGGCAGCATCTCGCCCGTCCAGAACATCACTGTCTCCAACACGGGCAGCGGTTCGGGTGCGATCGGGGCGGTCACGGTCTCCGGCGATTACGCGATCAAGGCGAATACCTGCGGAGCTTCGCTGGGCAGTCAGACGGGATGCACGGTTTCAATCGCGTTTCTGCCCACGGGGAGCGGAGCACGAAGCGGCACCTTCAGCATCACCGACGACGCAGGCACGCAAACCACCGCGCTGGCGGGCACTGGTACAAACCCGGCCACGGACACTCTTTCCAACGCGTCGCTCAACTTCTCTGCAACGACGGTCAATACAGCCAGCGCTTCCCAGACCGTGACTCTGAGTAATACAGGAGATGTAGCGCTCACGCTGGTGGCGGCGAGGATCACCGCCGGCGATTTTTCAGTGGTGAACGGATGTGGTCCGGCGCTGGCGCCTCATACCTCCTGCGGCATCTCTGTCAGCTTCGTTCCAAAAAGTGTGGGCGCACAGACAGGGACGCTGGAGATCGACGACGTGCAGCGAGCGCAGATCGTCGCGCTGAGCGGCACCGGCAGCGCGGCAACCGGCATTTCACTTACGCCCTCTACACTCACGTTCGCGGCGACGGGCGTAGGCAACGCGACCGCTCCGCAGGCACTTACGCTTGTGAATAACAGCGCAGGCAGTGTGGCCCTGGGTGCCGTTACCCTTACGGGCGACTTCGGCCTGACCTCGGCAGCCGGCAGCTGCACAGACGGTGTGAATCTGCCGGCAGGGCAGAGCTGCGTCGTAAACGTAGCCTTTGCTCCGCAGGCCGCGGGCGCGCGAAATGGCATGCTAACCGTGATCACCGGCGCGGTGACGCAAGTGGTCCATCTGAATGGCACCGGCGTGGACTTCAGTTTTGCCGCGAGCGGCAGCACCAGTGCTACCGTGGCCAGCGGCAAGAGCGCCGTGTACTCCATGCTGCTCACACCGGCTATCCTGAACAACCTGCCCGTGAGCTACAGCTGCAACGGTGCGCCCGGTTACAGCAAGTGCACCGTGACTTCCACGTATACGGATTTGTCAGGGACCAGCGTAGTTGTCGCCACGATTCTTACCGGAACCACGGCTCAGATCGATCGACTCAAGATCTCACCATTCGCCCACGTGTGGCCGGTGCTGGCCCTTTTGGCGCCATGCGGCCTGCTGTGCTTTCAGCGAGGCGCAAAGCGCACGTGGACGGTGATGTTGCTGCTGCTCATGGGAACGGTTTGGCTTAACGGCTGCGGTTCCGGCCGTCACGTGCCCGACTCGGGTACTGGCAGCGGCACCGGTTCGAGCACAGCGGTAGTGACACCGACCGGTTCGTACAACGTGGTCGTCTCCGCCACCAGCGCCGGCGTAACCAGGCAGGTGCCATTAACGCTGGTTGTGCAGTAGTTCATGCGGTGGACCGAACACTCGAACCCGGGTCTCACGCAAGCCGGGCCACCAGGTACGTCCGCGCACACCTCGGGTCAGACCGCTCAAAAAGTCCGCTTCTCCCTTGAAGCCTTGAGAGATGGCGGAAGAGCACGAATCAGAGTGCCTGCGCGGCGGCGAAGGCGCTGGCCCAGGCCCATTGAAAATTGTGCCCACCCAGGTGACCGGTAACGTCAACGACTTCGCCGATGAAAGCGAGCCCAGGGATCTCACTGGCCTGCAGTGTGGAACTATCCAGTCCTGCCGTGCTTACACCGCCGGCCGTCACCTCTGCTTTGTCGTAACCCTCATCGCCCGCGGGTGTGATTTGCCAGCGGTGAAGCGCGGATTCGAGCTTGACGATGGCCGGGTTCTTCCAGTCTGCTGGCAGATTGTGCTGGAGCCAGCGTTCAGCCATGCGCTGCGGCAGGCGCGTGCGCAAGAGTGAGTAGGCCATCTCAGCTGTTCGAACCGTGCTGCTCAGCAGTGGGGTGAATACGTCGGTGCCGGGCATCAGATCAAACGACAGCGCTTCGCCGGGACGCCGATACGAGGAGATCTGCAGGACCGCCGGGCCGGAAAGCCCGCGATGCGTAATGAGCAGCTTCTCGCGAAAAGTGGGTGCGGCGCTACGGCCCGGGCGCCTTGATGGGGCACTCGCGGCCACCTCGGCCGACAGACCGGAAAGATCGGCCCAAACGGCTCGGTCGCCCTCGGCAAAGGTAAGCGGCACCAGGGCCGGACGGGGTGTCACCAGCTTCAGGCCGAAGTCGGCCGCAATCCGGTGGCCCACGCCGGTAGCCCCCATTTTGGCGATCGAGAGACCGCCTGTGGCAACCACAACGGTGCGGCTCCGCAGCTCGTGTCCTTCCGGGTCCTGCGTTGTGTGGATGCGAAATCCATCGCCGCCCCGCGTGACGCGTTTCACACTCGTGCGCAGGCGCGTTTCCACGCCGGCCTCCATGCATTCGGCTTCCAGCATGGTGACGATCACCTGGGCAGAGCCGTCGCAGAAGAGCTGGCCAAGAACTTTGTGGTGATAGGGGATGCGATGCTGTTCCACCAGGCGCACAAACGTTTGTGGTGTGTAGCGGGCCAGCGCCGATTTGGCGAAGTGCGGATTTTCGGAAAGGAAGTTGGCTGGCGTGCACTGCAGGTTGGTGAAGTTGCAGCGGCCTCCACCGGAGATCAGGATTTTGCGGCCCGCCCGCTCGCTGTGATCCAGCAAGAGCACGCGGCGTCCGCGCCTGGCAGTTTCCGCCGCGCAGAAGAGCCCAGCCGCGCCTGCTCCCAGGACGATGCAGTCGTATGACGAGGAAGAGGTTTGCGATGGCATCTGAGACTATTTTAGGGAACCGGGAACAGGGTACAGTGAACAGGGAACAGGGAACAGGGAACAGGGAACAGGAACAGGAACAGGGAACAGGGAACAGGGAACAGAAACAGTGGCGGAAGCGATCACGACACGTCCGGGCTTTGTGAACCGGCACCGGCAGAAGGTTTTGCGCAAGGTGGACTGGGTGGACGGCGGCATGGCAGGACAGAGTGTCTATATCCTGCGCTGCCAGCGGCCCGGTTGCGGCTACAAGTACGGCGAGGAAGGCATTCGCGTGCATCAGCGGCGATGCCCTCAGTGCGATGGCGGACAGCCGGGTCTGTTCGTACCAATCCCCGGCCCATCGCTCTTTGGAGAGTAGCCCCGGTTCCCGCGCGAGTGGGATCCGCAAGTGCGTCTAAGCTGGTGTGGTGACCAAGACGTATTCGCGCTTTTGTCTCAGTTCCGCTTTCCGCTGTTATCTGCCGGCTGCCGCAGCCGGGGTTTGCCTTGCGCTCGCATCTGTTCAAGGCGTCTTCGCCGAGGCACCGGTCAGCACCTACCAGGTAGTGCAGACTTTCCCACACTCCACGCAAAGCTACACGGAAGGCTTCTTCTTTTTGGACGGTCTGTTCTACGAAGGGACCGGCGAGACGGGCCGTTCCGCGCTGCTGGCCATCGCGCCCTCGACCGGCAAGCCCATCCAGAGGCGCGATCTGCCGGCGCAGTACTTCGGCGAGGGCATTGTGGATTGGGGCAGCGATATCTACGAGTGGACCTGGCAATCGCACACCGGCTTTGTGCTGGACCGCTTTTCCTTCCGGCCGATACGGCAGTTCACCTACACGGGGGAGGGGTGGGGCATGACGCATGACAAAGCCAGCATCATCACCAGCGACGGCACGGCGACGCTACGTTTTCGCAATCCCGCGAATTTCCAGGAAACTCGTCACGTCGTTGTAAAAGACGCAGGCAAGCCGATCGACCAGCTCAATGAGCTGGAGTACGTGAGGGGTGAAATCTTCGCGAACGTATGGCATAGCGACCGCATCGCGCGCATCTCGCCGCGGGATGGACACGTGATCGGCTGGATCGACCTGCATGGCATTCTGCCGGACTCTCAGCGGGTAAATGCGGAATCGGTGCTGAACGGCATTGCTTACGACGCGGCAAAGGACCGGCTTTTTGTCACGGGCAAACAGTGGCCCACCATTTTCGAGATCAGGATTGTGCCCAGGAAATAGGGTCGGTTTCGTCAGGGGTCAAGGAAGTTGCAGAGCCCTCGGCGTCCTGCGCTGCCGGTACGCCGGTGCGTACGTCCGTGGCACGGCGACGGCTTCCGCCCCGGCGCTGCTTGTCTTCATACATGCGCTGGTCGGCAAGCCGTTTCAGCTCCTGCACGTCTGTTGTGTCGTCCGGGTAGATGGCCATGCCGACGCTGGTAGAGATGCGAAGCTCATGCCGCTCACCGCGGCGATCGAAGTGCATGGGTTCCTCAACGGCGGCACGCAGGTCGCGTTCGATGCGCCAGGCGCTGCGCAACAGAGTTTCCCGCTCAATGGAAGCAAAGGTGGGCCGGATGGAACCATTGCCAAACATATGTTCACTCGCGCCAAACTCCGGCGGGCTGGGCGGCCACAGCCGAGGATCACCGCTGCGCCGCCTGCCGGCACTGCCGCCATGCCTGCGCGCATCCCCGATGTCCACGGCAAGCAGGCTGAACTCGTCGCCGCCCAGCCGGGCCAGGGTGTCGGTCGATCGCACCACCCGGTTCATATGGGCCACCACTTGCCGCAGCAATGCGTCGCCAGCGTCATGGCCAAGCTGGTCGTTCACGGTTTTCAAGCCATCCAGATCCATGGTGAACAGCAGAATGGAACTGCCATAACGCTTTGCACGCTCCAGCGCGCCGGCCAGCCGGTCCTCATACAGCCGGCGATTGGGCAGCCCGGTGAGTTGGTCGTGCAGCGCCAGCCACTGGTTGTCCTGCACCTGTCGCTCCAGCAGCATGAACACAAAACCGATGGTGACGGCGAATTTATGCATTGTCCATATCTGGTTTGCAAGCTGCTCCGCGGTCGGGCCAAGCAGTGCCACCCACGGGTGTGTCGCAAAGGTCAGCGCCCACAGTGCAAACCCGGCGGCGATCAGGAAACGTGCGCGGCTTTCCTTGCTGCTGTTTGCCGCGAAACAGCGGGCGATCGTTATATACAGCACGGCCAGCATCAGGTACACGGCTTGCCGGGGCTGCAGGAAACGCGCCGCCAGCAGCGCCGGTAGATAAAACAGTGAGATGGCGAGGTAGTCATGCCAGGGCCGCTTCAGCACCCACGCCGCTCCCAGTCCCAATGCAGCGCCGGCAACGGCCGCCAACAGCCGTTGCGGTCCGCTCATTTCCCAGTTCATGCCGTATGTGGCCATCAGCAGCACGGGAGCCGCCATGCTGGCCGAGAAGTACGGCCAGGACCGCGGCATGCGCAGCAGAGACGGCACGGCCGAGCGCAGAAACAAGCCGCCGGCTGCCACGAAGCTGACCAGGGCTACGGCGTGCAGCGTGCGATGCCAAAGTGCCGGCATGGCCATGGTGTAAAGGAGATGTGCCTGGGTCTCCAGAACAATCAGTATGGAGCCGGCTGTCCACAATTTCGCCTGCTGGTCTTTAAAGCGGCGGCCTGCCTCGGCAAGTGCCGCAGTCATCAGCACAATCGCGAGGAGATCTGGCAGGAGTAGGACGGGCATGGATACGCGGAGTAGACCACGGACCGCTGGCAGAAGTGTACCCTGATCCATCTGCCGCAGAAAGATGTTTTGACGACAGCGAACTCATTCGGCTTGTCGTAAAGTGCGTGGTTATCGTCACTAAGACTCTGGGCAGGCCGCCTGACGTATTGCTTCACGATTCGTTTTCTCCGGGCAGCGCCTCGGCTCCGGCGTAATGGCGCGGCGGCGGCGCTGGTCTGGGAAGCGGAAGGTCTGTACACTGCGGAAGGCACTTGAATCCCGGCGGCTGAATCGGTTTCCGCCATGGGCGCGCCCGCGCGCAGGGACAAGCCAATCATTTTGGGGAGACAGAAAGCATGGCAGCGGTCGACGAGAAGGTCAAAAGCATCATTGTGGAGCAGCTTCAGGTAGATGAGGCGGAAGTGACGCCGGGCGCTTCCTTTCAGGAAGATCTGGGAGCGGACTCGCTTGATGTAGTGGAGTTGGTGATGCAGTTTGAGGAAGCCTTCGATATTCAGATTCCGGATGAAGATGCCGAGAAGATCAAGACCGTGAAGGACGCGACCGACTACATCGAGTCCCACGCAAAGGCGAAGTAATCGTGGCGGAAGCACGTTATTTGCTGGCACGCCGCGTCGTAGTAACCGGTATCGGGCTAATTTGCGGCATCGGAAACACTGCCCCGGAAATATGGGACAGTCTGATGGCTGGACGCAGCGGCATGGGCGAAATCACGGCATTCGGCCTGGAAGGTCATCCCGTGCGTTTTGCCGCGGAAGTGAAGAACTTTGACCCGCACGTTTTTATCGAGAAAAAAGAGGCCCGCAAGATGGGCCGCTTCATCCACTTCGCCATGGCTGCTTCAGCTGAGGCGATGGCCCATGCCGGCCTGAAGGTCACGGATGAAAACGCGGAACGCATCGGTGTCCACATCGGCTCCGGCATTGGCGGATTCGACATCATTGAGCGTGAACACACCAACCTGATGCAGGGTGGGCCGCGAAAGATTTCGCCGTTCTTTATTCCGGCATCGATTGTGAACCTTGCGGCAGGTCATGTGTCGATCAAGTACATGGCGAAAGGGCCGAATGAGGCCACCGCGACAGCCTGTACCACCTCCGCCCACGCCATCGGTGACGCCTTCCGCATCATCGAGCGCGGAGATGCGGACGCGATGATCGCCGGCGGTGCAGAGGCGACCATCACCCCGCTCTGTGTTGGCGGCTTTGCTTCCATGAAGGCACTCAGCACACGCAACGATGATCCGCAGCGCGCTTCCCGCCCCTGGGACAAGGATCGCGATGGCTTTGTTATTGGCGAGGGTGCCGGCATTCTGATTCTGGAGGCACTGGATCTCGCCCTTGCCCGCGGTGCAAAGATCCTCGGCGAAGTCGTTGGCTATGGCATGAGTTCCGACGCGTTTCACATGACCGGCATGGCGCCGGAGGGCGAGGGGTGCAAACGCGCGATGCAGGCGGCGTTGCGCTCGGCAGGGCTCTCCCCGGACAAGATCGCCTACGTCAACGCGCATGCCACCTCCACACCGCTGGGCGACGCCATGGAATCCAAGAGCCTGGAGCATGTCTTTGGCGAGCGCGCCCTGAGTCACGAGTTGCTGGTGTCTTCCACCAAGTCAATGACCGGACACCTGCTGGGTGGAGCGGGCGGACTGGAAGCCGGCATCACGCTCATGGCCATGCAGAAGAGCATTGTGCCGCCGACCGTCAACCTGGACAACGTGGACCCCGAATGCCGGCTGAATTATGTGCCCCACAAGCCGGTCGAGAAGGACGTGCCGTATGCGCTTTCCAACTCGTTCGGCTTTGGTGGAACAAATGGTTCACTGGTCTTCAAGCGCTGGGATGGCGAGTAGGTCTCAGTCTCCGGATCAGAGTCGTGACCTGGCAGTCAAGTTGTGATTCGCAATGCTTGCAAGCAAATAAGAGGAGCCCGTGCGGGCTCCTCTTGTTATGAAGAGTGTTGCTCGATTCAATTCCGGAGCGGTTTGAGCCGCGGAGTAGCCAACAAACCGTAAAGGCTGTGGCGTCAGCCACCGGTAGTCGGACCCTGGGCGGCTGAGTCCGCAGATGCCACAGACTTCGCTGTCTATCCTGGCGGCTGAAGCCGCTCTTAAAGATTGCAGAGGTCCTGATTACGCCGCGGAGGCCGCGCCGTTCAGGAAGCGGCGCCGTGCGAGGCCCAGCATGCCGGTGGCTCCAGTGAGGAGCATGATGATGGAGGAGGGTTCAGGCGTGACGGCGGTGCCGATGAACTCCTGGGGAATGCCGCTGGTCCAGCCAGTCTGGTTACCGGTGGGCACATAAAGCGTGAATCCGTTGAAGAAGCCTGAGTTGATGAGGGAAGTGTTGACGGCGGCGCTCATGCCAGCGTTTGCGAGTGCAGCCGCAGTGCTATCCCAGGCAGAACTCGCCTTCGCGTCGGCCGGGTCGAAGATGCTCCATGCGGCAAACTGCACGTCGGCATTGGAGTATTTGCCGAGTTGTGAGTAGATCCAGGCGTCCGCGCGATAGTTGACCGAGTTGGCGGAGCTGTCGGTCGGCACGGAGAGTTTATTGACAGCCCAGCTTTCGCCCTGCGTAATGGTTCGATTCAAGTCCAGGCACATCAGGCCGATGAGATTGGAAGATCCGTTCACGCTGAAGAGGTAGGGATAGACGTTTTCGCCGCCGGCGCTCTGGCCGCCGGTGTTGACGAAGGTGATGTTGTCTGCGCGGCAGATGGAAGAAGTGGCAAAGAAGACGACAGCAAACAGAGCGAGGAAGAAGGTTTTCAGTTTCATGGGAACTCTCCTGGACCCACCGCTAGGCCGGGTGGGTGATAGGTTTGGTGTCTCGCATGCGTGCGCTGGCAAGATGTGAGGACAGCCGGTGACCGATGAGCGATTCAGGAAGCCTGGAGCTTTCATGAACCAAGGGCAGCAAGTAAGGACAGCAGTGGTAGAGCAGAACCGCACAGGTGTTAGTTACGACTTCCCCAGAGTAGTCAGTAGCCGCCGCTTTGTGTGTAGCCGCCTACATCTTTGCCACACAGGTGTCACCCAGTGCGGGCCGGTGGTAACCATGCAGGGTCATTGACTTCTTTGAAAGTCTGTGGAATCTGGCCGAACTGAAGTAATCAGGGAGAGCTGCAGCGACCTAGAGTTTTTCTTTAAGCAGGCGCCGGGAGCGGCTGTTCCAGTAGAAAAGGAGCATCACTGCATTCACTACCAAGCCGGCAGTCAGTCCCGCCCAGATGCCGGTCACTCCAGTGAGTGCGGGCAAATGGGCATGGAAGGCGAGAAGGATGCCCAGCGGCAAGCCCGCGATCCAATAGCTGACCAGGCTCGCGACCATGGGAATCCGTGTGAGTCCCATGCCTCGCAAGGCACCGGCAAGGATGGTTTGCACTGCATCAAAGACGGCGAAGAGCGCAGCCAGGGCCAGCAGTGGGCGCGTGAGTGCGTCGACGCGGGCATCCCTCGTGTAGAGCGTGGTGAGGGCGTGTGGGATGGAGACAAACACGGTCGCCGAGCAGAGCATGAAGCCGATGCCCAGTGCCAGCGCGAGCCAGGACGAGCGCCGTGCCCGGGCAGGGCTGCCCGCGCCGAGCGCGTGGCCCACGGCAACGGCGGCGGCAGACGAAATGCCCAGCGGCACCATATATGCGAGGGCGGCGTAATTCAACGCAATCTGGTGAGCGGCAAGCGCGGTTGCCGAGATGCGGCCGGCCAAAACGGTTGCCAGACCGAACGCGCCGACCTCCAACACGATGGCGACGGCGGTGGGCAATCCTAGTTGGAGCAGCCGGCGCAACTGGCGGATATGCGGCCGGTCCCAGTGCGCAAAGAGCGGGTGGCCACGGCGTCGCTCATGCCGCCACGCCAGGGCAAAGAGCGCAGAGGCCATGAGTACGCGGGAAAGCACGGTGGAGAGCGCCGAGCCGCGTACGCCCATGGCCGGCAAGCCGAGCCGGCCATAGATCAGCACCTCATTTGCGCCCCAATTCACCAAGTTGGCAAGGACAAAGGTCCACGTAATCACGGTGACCTGCCCCACTGCCTGCAGATAGCGGCGCGCTGCGGCATAAAGCAGCAGCGGCAGCGTACCCCACAGCAGAACGCGAAGGTATCCGGTGGAGGGTGCGACCAGCTCTGGCTTTATGCCAAAGTGTGCGGTCGCCAGGCTCATCGCGAAGAGCAGAAGCATCATTGCGGGTGCCGCGATCAGGGCCAGGTAGACGCCCTGCGCCAGCCAGCGGTGGCAGCCGTCATGGTCGCCTTTGCCGTAGCTTTGCGCAATAACCGTGTCCAGCCCGAGCAGGAGGCCCAAGCCGAAGAGGGACGGCGCGTAATAGAGTGCGTTTCCCAGAGCGACGGCACCAATCGCCACCGGTCCCAGCCGCCCGACCATAATCACATCGACGACGCCCTGCAGCATCCAGCCGAGCTCTGCCAGAACCACGGGCAGGGCGAGCCGCACCATGGACCGCAAAGCGCCAGAGAGGGTCTGGTCTTCTATATGGTGGGCGGGCGCGGACATCCGTTCATCTTACGGGCGGGCCTGCCTGCTTCTTCGCTACACTTTGGCAACGGAGGCAAGGTTCGCTGCATTTCGAGATGAATCACCATGCGGCGCCGCGGCAGATCGGCGTGTCACTGGCGCTTGTAGTGGCGACGCTTGCCGCAGGCTTGCTGCTGCGGTTCGCACCAATAGGCCTGCCACCAGGAACGGTAAAGTATGGCGGGTCGACGATGTGGGCGTTGCTGATCTACTGGATAGCCTCAACGGTTTTCAGTCTCTGGCGTCCGGCCTTTGTCGCAGTTCTGGCGGGAGGGCTGGCGACGGCTGTCGAAGTGCTGAAGCTGTATCGGTCGCCAGGGCTGGATGCTTTTCGCCTGACGTTGCCGGGAGTCCTGCTGCTGGGCCGGTATTTTTCCACGTATGACATTGTGGCGTATTGGCTGGCAATTCTGGCCGGAGCGTGGCTGGATGCGAGCTTGCTGCGGCAGCGCCAGTCTGCCCTGCCGTCTGGAAGTTGACAAGAAAGCGCTCCGGCGCGCTGAATGCGATAGCATCCGGAGAGCCGTGCCAAATGAAAGGGCGGCGGTGGCTGCAAGACATGTCTCTGCTCGCTCAGCTTCGCGCCACACCCAACCTGCTCACGCTGTTTCGCCTCTTCACGATTCCGTTCCTGGTGACGAACCTGCTGGACCACCGGAACCGGCTGGCGCTGCTGCTGTTTGTCATGGCCGGGGCGACGGACGCGCTGGATGGCCAGATCGCGAGGCGCTTTGGCCAGAGCACACGGGTCGGGCAATACCTGGATCCTATCGCGGACAAACTCATGCTGAGCACGCTTTTTCTGACCGCGACGCACATGCACCTGGTGCCACGTTACGTGACAGTGCTGGTATTCGCACGCGATCTGGGTATTCTGACCATCAGTGGTTTGTTGTACTTCACGGGCACTCTGCGGGAATTCCGGCCCAGCATGGTGGGCAAGCTGAACACTTTTGTGCAGGTAACGGCCGTGCTGATGGTGTTGTTGGAGGCGGCAAGGGCGGCGCAGCCCTTCTGGGGTGTCCGGCACGCGCTGCTGGTGGCAACGGCGTGGCTGGCTCCGCTTTCTGCGGCGCAGTACGCGGTGATCGTGATCCGGCAGGTTGGCCAGCAAGCAGCGCCGCATGTCGTTACGGCGCTGCTGGTTCCGAGTCAGGCCGATGCAGTTCTTCGATAATGTTTATCAAAGATCATTGCCAGCTCCATCGTGACGGCCTACACTAAAGGCACTGCGATACGCGTGGTACTGGCGTTCGGAACACCTATGCTGCGGCTGACAAAAAAAGCGGACTACGGGCTGATGGCGCTGAAGTACCTGGCGGAGCGGGCGCTTGCCACGGGGCACGCCTCCGCACAGTCGGCCAAGGAGATCGCGGATGCGTACCATATCCCGCCGCAGTTGCTGGCAAAGATCCTGCAAACGCTAACGCGGGAAGGTATTCTGATTTCATCCGCCGGGACCAACGGTGGCTACACACTGGCCCGGCCAGCGACCAAGATCACGGCCTTCGAGGTCATTCGGGCCATCGACGGGCCGTTATTCATCACCAGTTGCATCACGATTCATGGCACCTGCGACCTGGCCGGTCATTGCACCATCAAAGAACCGTTGCGCAAGGTGAACGACAGCATTAAGGACCTGCTTTCCGGCATTTGCATTGGCGATCTGGCCGAGCTGCCAGAGGAAAACATACAGGCAATGACGTTAGCGGGCGGATTGGTCTCAATTGCGGTTGGATGAGACGAGCAACGCGGATTCGATTAAGGATTGAAATTGCGGCATTCTTAGCTCGATCAAGTTTCGCCGGGCACGCTATGTAGCCCGCATTCGCAGAACAAAGCAGCATCGAACAGGGAGAAGACGAGTATGAGCAGCGCCACCGTAGAACTTCTGGAGTCCACGCCCGTGCACAAGGGCGTTCAGCTGCCCATCTACATGGACAATCACGCCACCACACCGCTCGATCCGCGCGTGCTGGAAGCAATGATGCCCTACATGACAAAGATTTTCGGCAACTCCGCCAGCCGCAACCACGCCTTTGGTTGGGAAGCGGAGCAGGGCGTCGATAAGGCGCGTGAGCAGATTGCGAAGCTGATCGGTGCCACGGCGAAGGAGATCATCTTCACCTCCGGTTCGACCGAATCGAACAATTTGGCCCTGAAGGGCATCGCGGAGATGTACCGAGAAAAGGGCAACCATATCATCACGCAGGTGACCGAGCACAAGGCCGTGCTGGACGCATGCAAGCGGCTGGAAAAGAGCGGCTTTCAGGTCACCTACCTGCCGGTGCAGGCAGACGGCCTGGTCTCTGTGGACGACGTAGCAAAGGCGATCACAGACAAGACGATCCTGGTCAGCATCATGTACGCGAATAACGAGATCGGCACCATCAACCCGATCCCGGCGATCGGCAAGCTCTGCCACGAGAAGGGCGTGCTCTTCCACACGGATGCCGTGCAGGCTGTGGGCAAGATTCCGGTGAACGTCATCAGCGACAACATCGACCTGCTCTCGTTGACCGGCCACAAGCTGTACGGGCCAAAGGGAGTAGGCGCACTGTACGTGCGTCGGCGCAACCCGCGTGTGCAGCTGAATGCGCAAATTGATGGCGGCGGCCATGAGCGCGGCATGCGTTCCGGCACGCTAAATGTCCCGGGCATCGTCGGGCTTGGCGCGGCTTGCGAGATTGCAATGAACGAGATGGACAGCGAAGCCAAGCGCTTGAAGGGTTTGCGCGACCACATGCAGCAGAAGTTCGAGGCGGCGCTGGATTACGTGCACGTGAACGGCAACATGGATCACCACCTGCCGAATAACCTGAACATGAGCTTTGTGTACGTGGAGGGTGAGTCGCTGCTGATGGGCATCAACGACATCGCGGTGTCGTCCGGTTCGGCCTGCACCTCGGCCACACTGGAGCCCAGCTACGTGCTGAAGGCACTGGGTCTTGGCGACGACGTGGCGCACAGCTCCATCCGCTTTGGCTTGGGCCGTTTCAACACCAAGGAAGAAGTCGACTACGTGACCGACAAGCTGATCGACACCGTGCTGAAGCTGCGCGAGCTTTCGCCGCTGTACGAGATGGTGAAGGAAGGCATCGATCTGGAGAAGGTGGAGTGGACGGCCCACTAGCAGCATCGCCATGTTTACGGATGATAAGGATCGCAAGTACAAGTGACGGCTACTGCTGATTGCTATTGCGGTAGCAATCACAGTGGTTTTGTTCTTAGGGGATACTGGCCGCTCAATCGATTGCACCGGAGATTGTGGCGCAATTTCTAAGCTTCACCGGAGTCACACGATGCAGCAGTTCATCACAGACCGGTTACCAGAAATTCGGGATCTCTGCGGCGCTCACCATGTGCGGCGGATGTCGATCTTTGGCTCGGCTGTGCGGGAGGATTTCGATCCGGAGACGAGCGACGTTGATGTTCGTGTGGAGTTCCTTCCGGAGGCTGACGAGGATTACCTGGAAAACCTGTATGCGATTCACGACATGCTTCCTGTCTATTTCCAGCGCAAAGTAGATGTGATCAGCGGGGACATCCGAAATCCTTACTTGAAGCGTGAAATCGAGTCGCACGAGGTAACTGTGTATGCGGCCACGTGAACTCAAACTGCTGCTCAAAGACGTTCAGGACGCGATCCAGCAGATTGAAAGATTCACGCTCGGTATGACCTTGGTCGAGTACGAAGGAGCGGAACTGGGCATGGAAGCACCGCTGGAAACAGCCGGATAGTTCGCGCAGGCTACGGTAGGCATCTACAATAGAAGTTGGACAGGAGCAACAACATGGCATACAGCGACAAAGTAGTGGATCACTATGAGAATCCGCGCAACGTCGGCACACTCGACAAAAGTTCGTCGGAAGTCGGCACCGGTCTGGTAGGCGCGCCGGAGTGCGGCGACGTTATGCGGTTGCAGATCAAGGTCAACCCCGAGACGCAGGTGATTGAGGATGCGAAGTTCAAGACCTTCGGCTGCGGCTCTGCCATTGCCAGTTCGTCGCTCGCGACAGAGTGGGTGAAGGGCAAGACAGTTGCCGAGGCACTCTCGATTTCGAATACGGAGATCGTGAAAGAACTCGCGCTTCCTCCGGTTAAGATTCACTGCTCGGTGCTGGCGGAGGACGCCATTCGCGCGGCGATCGGTGACTGGAAGAAGAAGAATCACGTCGCCGAGAACGTGCAGCAGCCGGAACTTGCCGGGGTGGCGAACTAAGCGGGTATCTTTCAGCGCTCCCGCCGGCTCCGGCGAGCGTTGTCATCATTGGCGATCTCATCGAGTTCTCGCCGCAGCGCCTCATCGCTGCGGCGGCGAAGTTTCCGCTCGTACCGGAAGATGCGGAAAGCGAAGGTCGCGATGAAACCTCCGACGCCGAAGAGAAAACCGTCCACGGCGCCGATGACGATAGCGGCTGAGTAAAGCTCGGGATATCCGGGGTAAGTTCGTTCCAAGTAGTAGCGGGCGAAGCGCCAACTGCCTGCCCCGAACAGCAGAGCGGCAAAGAGTCCCGCAACCGCCGAGATGACGAAGTCGATGGGAAAGCGGTCTGCGGAGTAGGGCGGTGCCTGACTCATATTGGTCATCTTAGGCCATGCACTGCGGTGGGAGCGGCCACTTCTTGAAGACGCCGCGAGGAGAATGGAAATGGCGATGGTTGGCATTAGTACGAGCACAAGTCAGGAAATGAGTGCTCCCGCGCCCTCAGTCGGCGCGGCCAAATACTCCAGCCCCGTCGTTGAACCAATCTCACAGCCGGAGGCCAACGCCAAGGCACAGAACATCCAGGTGACGGAGAAGGCCCTGCGCCGCATCCGCGCCGCCATGCGCAAGGAGAATGTTTCGGCAGAGCAGGGCGGTCTGCGCCTCGGTATTACCGGCGGGGGGTGCTCCGGCCTGAGCTACAACATTCGTTTCGATTCGCAGCCGCGTGAGCGTGACCGTGTCTACCGATATGTGCAGGAGGGCGATCTGGTCCAGATCTTCGTGGACCCGAAGAGCTTTCTGTACCTGAGCGGCATGACGCTGGATTTTGAAGAGACGCTGATGCGTCAAGGATTTAACTTCATCAATCCGCACTCCACCAAGAGCTGCGGGTGCGGCTCCAGCTTTACGGCGTAGCAAGCTCGACAAGAGACATCACTGAGGCACGACTCTCCGCAAATGATACAGAGATCTTCTTAAGATCATCACGTCAGCGGATCGAACCTGCTCTCTACAGTCGGCAGCCATCAGCAGTAGAAACATCCCACGAAGCCGGGCCGGGTGACAGTCGCAGGCAAGCCGAACAAAGATGTACCCGAAGGTACGCGGAAGGTACGTGGAAGAGTATTCTTCGGCAAGCAGGTTTGGCGTAGGGCGTGACGAAGCAACATTTAGTCATTTATGAGCCGGCCGCGGACGGGGGTTGGGGAGCCTACGTTCCGGATCTACCCGGTCTTGGCGTGGTGGGCCGATCGTACGAAGAAGCGGCGGAGTTGATACGGCAGGGCATGACGATCTATCTGGCTGGATTGGCTGAAGACGGATTGACCCTCCTGTTGCCTCTCAGCAGGGCAGAGACAATTCAAGTAATGGCTTAGGCGCGTGTATCAGGCGACGACTTCTCGCGACTTTTCAGGGTTGCCGTCGTGACAAATCCGTGAGCCGCTTCCACAAAGCCGTCCGGGTGTAGGAAGCGGCGCACTTCATAACCGGCCGTTTTTGCCCGGATAAGAAGGTCCTCTTCCGTGTGGCTAGGCATTTCTGTGAGCGTGTGCGTTTCCGGATCAAGTTCAAGCCACGGGAGCAAGTGGCCGAAGAGTTCCCGGTTAAAGTAGAACGTGCCTTCGCTTTCGTTGACACCGGCTAGCCAGCGGACATCCGGATCATTCCAGAAAGCCTCTGTGTTGACCGAGCCGATGTTGTGCGCCAACAGCACGCGGGTAAGAGCCGCGGCGCGCCAGGCACTCTCGCCCTCCAGGCCGAGCGATGCGAAGCTCTCCGCCAAACCAGCACGCAGCAGCAGCCGATCAAACAGGCTGGCGCGCGCCTTGGGATCGAGCGATTCGTCAGTGGGAAGAGCGCGTATCAGAATGGCGGCAAGTGCCGGAGCCTGTGCATGGACAGCCGAAAGATGGGCAAAGCCCGGAATGATGCAATGCCGCGCTTCAGTGTTCGCAGTAGAGACAGGGCCCGCAGTAGAGACGGGGCCCGCATTGAAGACAGGGCCCTCATTGAAGACAGAGCCCTCATTAGATTTGACGGCGCCCGCAGCAGAGACGTAGAGCGTTGCCGCCGCAGCGAGTTGAGCCCGTAGGTCCTGAACGAAATGCTCCTCCAGCGTGGGCTGGTGTACTTCTGCCGCAATGGAGTTGATCTCCTGCTCCTCCTCGGATCCCTTCAACTCGGCTTCGGCCAAATTTGAGGGCTCATTGGCATCATGCCGGACTGAAGCCGACGCCGAAGCCGACGAAGCTCGAAGATGGGACGGAACGTTGCCAAGTGGAACGGCAATGCCGGAGGGAATTTCTTCTAGGTCAAGAACGCGTGCACCATGGGCCAGGGAAGATGAACCCTGCGTAGACACGGGCGGCTTGTCGGCAGGTTTTTGCGAGACATCACTCAAGACGGAAGCGGGGGCGGTGAAGCTGTCCGGAAGCGTCTGTACGACCGGCAAACTCACGGCTCTCACCGGTAGTTCAAGCGGGGTCCCCTCTTCTATCAGATATGCCTGCACACTAATAAAGAAGCGGGTGGCGGGTGCCACCAGGCTTTCCGCGCAGGTGCCGGGATTGTCCGCAAAGTTCTGCAGGCGGCCTTCGTGAAAAGACTTTCGCAGCGCCTCATGCACGGGGCGCAATCTAAGGCGTGAGAGCGCTTCCTCAAGCGAATAGACGCCGCTGCCGTTCAGCATGTCGTGCAGGCGGTCCCATGGCTTTTCCGCGGTGGCCCGCAGCTCTCGCCATTGCAGCAGGACCACATACTGGAAGCCGCGAAGGTCGAGTGTCAGGCCGTGATGGTGAATTTCGTTGGCACGCCGCAAGTACTCCAGGTTGCTGGTTGTGTCGCGGTAGGCAACAAAAAGCTCGCCATCGTAGGGCAGCGCGAGGCCATCGGCAAGGGAGCGCTGGCGCATCTCGCCCGATCCCTTGTCCATGTAGGCGGCGGAGTGGTGCAGCGTGCCGCGGGTGGATTCATAGGTGTTGTTGTATGCGATGAAGGAGCGCTCGCCGTTGGAATTGTTGGAGTAGGCGAAGACATCTTCATCCACGCTGCCATCGGACTTCCAGCAGTCGTACAGGATGAAGTTGGCGCTTTCCGCAAAGATGCGGCGGTTGCGCAGCAGCGGCGCGATCTCATGCTCGAAGCGCGCGATCAGGCCTTCATTCGGCCATTCCTGCATCTTGGCCTGCTTAAACTCCATGCCGTACTGCTCGGTAAAGCCCTCGATCTGACCGTGCGCGAACATGGGCAGGCCTGGCAGCGTGGCCAGCAGCGTTGCGACGCCGAAGAACTTGTCCCCCGTGCCGAACTGCGCGATGGCGGTCTTCTCATCCGGGTTTGACATGAAGTTCACATAGCGCTTCAGGATGTCCGGATCGAACTCGAGAGTTTTCTTCAGGTATGAGCGGTACTTGGCATTCTCCTCGTCGCGCAGCATGACCATGAAGGCCGAGTTGTAGACGCGGTGCATGCCCAGGGTGCGGACGAAGTAGCCTTCCAGCAGCCAAAAGGCTTCGGCGAGAAGAAGTGTGCCTGGGACTTCGGCGGCAACGCGGTCGACGACCTCCCGCCAGAACTCGGCTGGCATGATCTGGTTGAACTCTTCGTCGGAGATGGCGTTTTCCGCGCGCGAGGGGATCGAGCCGCCGGCACCGGGTAGAGGGAACCATAGCCGCTGCACGTGACGCTTGGCTAGCACCATGGCTGCGTCGAAACGGATGATGGGGAAGAGCCGCGCCACATGCAGGATGACCTGCATCACGTGTTCGCGGACAGCGGCCTTCGAGTAGTCCAGTTGGGCGGTGTCGTTCCAGGCAAAGGTGGTGCCGTCGTTGCCGTGGTACATATAGCGCGTGGCGCCATCGCCGTGGTGGCGCAGCCTGAAGACCACAGCGGCATCGGTCTGGTCGTAATAGTGATCTTCGATCTTGATCTCGACGCGCGGGTCGGTGGAGAGATCAGGGCCGTTGAACTGGTAGACAGGGAAGGGCGACTCCCAGCGATAGATAAACCAGTCCGGGTTCTCAATCACCCAGGGCGAGTCAATGCCCATATGGTTGGGCACCATGTCTGATGCCAGGCGCAGGCCGAAGCGAGCGGCGCGGTCGCGCAGGTTTTCGTAAGCGCCGTTGCCGCCCAGGTCCTCGGCGATCTGGTAATCCTTCAAGGAATAGGCGGAGGCCACGGCATCCGTATTGCCGCGCAGATGCTTGATCGTGCGGCTGGCAACCGACCGCTCCCACAGGCCGATCAGCCACAGGCCGGTGATGCCGCGGCCGGCCATGGTGCGCAGTTCGTCGTCGGGCACTTGATCGAGCCGGAAGATGTGACGCTTGTATTTCTGAGAGAGCTGTTCGAGCCAGACGTACGTGCTCTTGGCCAGCAGAACGACGTTGGGCATCCAGGCCTGGTCGGCGGAGAAGGCCTCGTACTCATTCAACGGTGCCTGGTAGCCGGTGGCATAACGCCGGCGCATCACGCGGTGGCCCTCGGCGTCGGTATACCACTCTTCGGTGTACTCGCCGAAGCCGACATACTCATCGCCTTCAAAGCCCTCCTTGGCTGTTCCAAAAGCACCGTGGCGATGGCGGTCCGGTCCGGGCGGGTTGAAGCGCATCCAGATGGCCAGGTCTTCCTCGCGAAGCACATCCATGGCGAGCAGGGTGCGCTTGAGCTGCGGGCCCAGTTGATCCACCCAATGGGTGCGCATGTATTCGAGTTGGCCGGTGAGGGAATCAGGCGACGCGGCAATGGGAGCCCGTAGAGCATCAAGCAGACTGCCGATCTCCGGCGAAAGCTTCGGCCGCGTCTCAAAGTAGCTAGGAAAGGCGGCCGTTACGGCCTTATATGCAGGTGCGGCCGTTTGTAACGGCTTGTCTTCAAACAGATCCTGGAAGGGCTTGAAGGCGGGATTGCTGTTAGCCAGCCAGAGCAGCAGCAGTTCTTCCAGTGCGGCTTCACGATTGGACAGGCCATCCGTACTCTGCGCCAGATACGCGGCGGCGGTGATCTCCCCGCGGTAGACCGTAACGTTCGGGAACTGCTCGGTAAAGGTCAGCAGCAGTGTTTCCAGCTGTGCCGCAGAAGTCTGCGAGGCAAACCACTGCAGTGCCGCGGTGAGCACGGCGGGATCGATTTGCCTGCGGTATGTCTCGACGAGCGCATGCTGCAGCTCATCGATCAGGCCCATGGCAAAGAGCGCGCCGGCGTTGATCGCGCGCTTGGGGTCGGACGCCGTGCCGCGCGCCTCGTTCAATTGCTGGGCGAGCTTGCGGCTTGCGCCTACGTTCGCAAAAACAACATTGCCGCTGTAGCTGAACAAAAGGTCATCGACCTTCGCCAAGTCGCGAGTCGCTCGCGAGATGTGGAACTCCATGGAGTGGCGCAATGGGCGCAATACTTTCTCGCTTCGCCGGGAAGCGGGTCGAACCGGTTTGCGTCGCGACGGCGGATGCACCGTCCGGAAAGGGGAGAGCGAGGCACGGAAGCGCCGCTCGCTGCGTATACAGATGCCGGGAGGAAGCAGGGGGTTCCCCGTTTGCTTCCTGAGCCCATGGCTCCGGCACTTTCAAAAGCTGTGGGTAAGTGATCTTAGGACGCGGGCCAGTGGCGGTAAGTTGCCGAATTCATTCTCCCCATGGACTTTGCAAAGCGCGCGGCGTGGAAGTGTGTCGCGGCCTCAATACAGGCGTGCTCATTGTCTCAGGTGATATGCTGCTGGCCCGATGAAAAACGCGTGTTTCCCGTTGGCTTTGATCCTCTCCGCCTCTACCTGCCTTGCGCCTGCCGCTTTTTCACAGTCGCAGCCCTCGGCGGATGTGGCCGGGCAGACTGCCCGCACCGTGCCCGCGTGGGTGCGCTCCGGCGTGGTCTACCAGGTGTGGCCGCGGGCCTTCTCAACGGAAGGCACGCTGCACGGCGTGACCGCCCGGCTGGATGAACTGCAGAAGCTGGACGTGACTATCCTATGGTTGATGCCGATCCACCCAGTGGGTCGGCTCAAGAGCAAGGGCAGCGTAGGCAGTCCTTATGCCGTGCGGGATTACTACGCAGTCGATCCGGCGCTGGGCACGAAGGACGACCTGAAGCAGCTGGTGACCGAGGCGCACCGGCGCGGCATGAAGGTCATTCTGGACATTGTCGCCAACCACACGTCGTGGGATAGCGTGATGATGGCGCATCCCGAGTTCTACCGCAAAGGCCCGGACGGCATGCCCACTTATCCGTATGACTGGACGGATGTGGCCGCGCTGGACTACGCCAATCCCGCGCTGCGCCAGTACATGAGCGACATGCTGCTGTATTGGGTCAAGGACCTCGACGTGGACGGCTACCGCTGCGATGCGGCTGCGGAGGTGCCCACCAGCTTCTGGAACGAGGCCGCCGCCCGCCTGCGCAAAGCCAAGCCGGAGATCGTGATGCTGGCGGAAGCGGAGAAGCCTGACCTGATGGTGAGCGCCTTCGACATCGATTATGCCTGGGCGAGCATGCACAGCCTGAACGACGTGATCATGAACGGCATGCCGGCGCAGGCTACGACGCAAAGCATGCTGGATTCGCAGCGCAAAAAGTTTCCCAAGGGCACCCTGCACATGCGCATGAGCGACGATCATGACGAGCTGCGCGCGATTGCCCGCTACGGCTACCCCGGTGCCATCGCAGCGTGGACCGTGGCCGCCACACTGGAGGGTGTGCCGCTGATCTGGAACGGCATGGAGGTGGGCGACACAACCTCCTCTGCCGCGCCAGCGCTCTTTGAACCGCAGAAGATTTTCTGGCAGGCGGTGAACTGGCACAAGGAGTACCCGGAATATTTCAGCACGCTCAACCATCTGCGGCGCGAGCACACTGCCTTCCAAACAGGTGATGCGCAGTGGGTGCACAACTCTGACGAGCAGCATGTGGTGAGTTACACCCGGACCGACGGCAAGGAGAGCTTCCTTGTTGAGGTCAACCTGTCCAACACGCCCTTTCGCGGGACAGTGGACGGCGAAAAGAATGGCTGGACGGAGGTAAAGCTGCCCGGGTTTAGCGGCGGCAGCGGCTCGCTCACAGCCAATGCGACGGACGCGGAGAAGGCTCCCTCGACAGCGGCGCTGGCGGCACCGGCGCTGCCGGCCTTTGGGGTACGCATCTTCAGCAAGGCGGGCGGGGTGAGCGCGGGTACCAGCCCCACCGCAGGGAGCCACTGATGGCGACCACGGCTCCGATCATTCGCAAGCCGCAGAAGACCGGTCTGCAGATCTTCAACATGAGCTTCGGCTTTCTGGGCATCCAGTTTGGCTGGGGTCTGCAGCAGGCCAACATGAGCGCCATCTATGAGCACCTGGGTGCGCATGCCGACCAGATACCGATCCTGTGGCTTGCCGCGCCACTTACCGGCCTGCTGGTGCAGCCGCTCATCGGCCACATGAGCGACCGGACATGGGGACCGCTGGGGCGGCGGCGGCCGTACTTTCTTACCGGTGCCATCCTGAGCACGATCGCTCTGCTGCTCATGCCGGGCGCGCAGACGCTGCTTTTTGCGGCGGCGATGCTTTGGATTCTGGATGCCTCCATCAACATCAGCATGGAGCCGTTTCGTGCCTTTGTGGCGGACCTGTTGCCAGAGGGGCAGCGGACCAGCGGCTTCGCCATGCAGAGCCTGCTGATCGGGCTGGGCGCGGTTGTCGCGTCGGCACTGCCGTGGATGTTGACCAACGTTTTCCACGTGGCGGAGCGCGGCGGCAGTACCCATGCGATACCGTTTGCCGTGCGTGCGTCCTTTTACGTGGGAGCGGCGGCATTTCTGGGAGCCGTGCTGTGGACGGTATTCACTACGAAGGAATATCCGCCCGAGGACCTGGAGAGCTTTCACGCGCACAAACGGCAGTCCGCCGGTCCGGGTGCCGCCACGCGGGAGATCCTGAGTGCCGTTCGCGAGATGCCGGTGACCATGCGGCGGCTGGGCGGTGTGCAACTGCTCACTTGGCTGGGCCTTTTCTGCATGTGGCTGTATTTTCCCTTGGCGGTGGCGCACAACGTCTTCGGCGCGGACGACCCGAACTCGGCACTTTACCGGGCCGGTGTGGAATGGGGCGGCGTCTGCTTCGCTGGGTACTCTGCGGTGTGCTTCGCGTTCTCCTTCGCGCTTCCCATGCTGGCGCGGACGCTGGGGCGGCGGCACACGCACAGCATCTGCCTGGCATGCGGCGGCGTGGGTCTGCTGGGGGTGCTGCTGATGCACAACAAATACCTCTTGCTGCTTAGCATGGCCGGCGTGGGCATCGCGTGGGCGTCCACGCTTTCCATGCCATATGCCATGCTGGCGGCGGTTCTGCCGCAGCATAGGATTGGCGTGTATATGGGCATCTTCAACTTTTTTGTTGTACTACCGGAGATTCTCGCCTCCCTCTTTTTTGGCCTGATCATGAGTCGCATGCTGCATAACAATCGTATCTATGCGATCGCGGCGGGCGGCATTTGCATGCTGCTAGCAGCGGCACTGATGCAAAGGGTGACCGATCCGCAGACACTCAGCGTTGCGGAGATCTAGATCTCCTCTCTTAACCGGAGACGGGCTATGATCGGCGATAGAAGGTGTCCATAAGAGATTTTGGTCACTCGATGATCCAGTTCCCGCTATACTTCGCCACGAAAGGATCTGCTGGCGAGGTGCCGGAGTGGTGGTCGGTCTGAATCTGTCTGAGAAAGTCTTACTACGGTTCTGTCATGCGCCGCGAGAGATGCCCATGGTGCACTACGACCCGGCATGCGCGCTGGATTACCTGTCCCGGATTTTTCCTGAGTTTCTTGAGTCTGTGCGCGACCGGGAAGTGATCGACTTTGGTTGCGGGCTGGGTTATCAGGTTGCCGCTTTGGGGAACCGCGGTGTTAAGCGCGTGATAGGCATCGAGCAGGAGACCTGCCTTGCCGAACAAGCTCGCCTGCATATCAGCAGGTCTGGCCTGGAACAGTCTGCCGCGGTTTGTCCGGGCCTTACCGGTCTCACTGCTGACTTTATCGTGTGTCAAAACAGCTTTGAGCATTTTGTGGCGCCAGAACAGATTCTGGCGGAACTGAAATCTGCATTACGGCCGGAAGGGCGAATAATTATCACCTTCGGACCGCTTTGGTTCACGCCCGCGGGATCACACATGGGTTTTTTCTGCAGCCTGCCGTGGGTAAATCTCCTCTTTCCGGAGAGTACCGTTATGGCCGTGCGTCGGCGCTACCGCGATGACGGGGCAAGAACTTATGAGGAAGCTGGACTGGCCAGGATGTCTCTGGCAAAGTTTGAGCGCGTCGTGCCAAACTCCGGCCTCCGTTTCGAATGGAAGAAGTACGATTGCGTCAAACGGCTACAACCCCTGCGGTACCTTCCCGGACTGCGAGAAGTTTTCGTAAATCGAGTCAGTTGCATTCTGACGCATTAGCCTCTGACGCGTCACGCGGAAGCATCGGGATCGGCCAATGAAGCCACAGGTCGTCAGCAATTTTTGTTGAAGTTCATCTCCGTCTCAAACGGGTACAGATCGTGCAGACAATCGCCCACTCGTCGCATCCAAAATTCTGTCAGCGGGTGAGTCATGGGGTGGGCAGCTTGGATCGCAGTGCATGGCTACGCAACCGTGGCGATTTTGTTATTCCTGTCGTCGGTGGGCCTGCCGCTGCCGACAGTGCTGGCGCTAGTACTCGCCGGTTCTGCCGCTCATCAGGGCTCCCTGGACGTGCTGACGCTGCTCGGCGTTGCTATTGCAGCGGAGAACGTGGGCGCGTCGCTTACTTACATCGGCGGCCGGCTTACTGGCTGGTGGTTGCTGGGCCGGCTCTGCCGGGTGACGATGGATCCGGAGACGTGCATTTTCCGCTCGGCGGACTTCTTCTACCGCCGGGGCGCGCGCACCCTGCTCTTTGCGCGTTTCATCCCCGGGCTGGGCAACATGGCGGCACCGCTGGCCGGCAGCCTGCACATGCGGGCCTGGCGCTACTGGCGATATGAGATTGCCGGGGACGCCATTCACGTCTGCGCCTGGGTTGCGGTCGGCTATTTCCTAAGTCCATTCATCCGTGCCGTTACGAATGCGCTGGCGGTCGTCGGCCACGTGGTGCTGGGCATTGTGCTGCTGGTGGCGCTCGGCTATCTGTTCACGTGGCTCATGATCCGCGTACGGGAGACGAAGTACCGCAATGTGCAGAAGGTCCTTCCGGAAGAGCTGTTGGAGCGCATGGCGAATCCGGACCCGGAGCGGCCGATCGTCATTGCCGACGTCCGCTCGCACGGCTATTACGATCCAGGTATGCAGCGGATCAAGAACTCGATCCGCGTAGAACCCAACCGGCTGCTGGTGGAGATGGAAGCGCTGCGCGAAACGCTCGCCACCGAGTGCGACGTGTATGTGTACTGCTCCTGCCTGCGCGATGCCACCAGCGTGCGCATCGCCCACACGCTTACCCAGCGCGGGCACAGTGTCCGCGTGGTGGAAGGCGGGCTGCGCCGTTGGCTGAAATCTGGCGCGCCTACGGAGCCGGTGCCGGACAACGAGATGCATCACCTGCCGCGCTTTGAATAGGGTTTCTCAATGCTGGCGCAAGCGTAAAATTAGGGTATGACGATTCACATGCAGGAATCCGAAGCCGCGCGTGATTTCAACAAGGTGATGGAGCATGTCGCCGCGGGTGATGAGGTGCTGCTCGAACGAGATGGTATGGAGTTTGCCATTGTGATCGCGACACGCGAACCAAACAGCAGATTCTTAACTGCGGGCCGAAGCCAGTCTATTCAGGAAGTCGTGGCAGCGCTTGAGGAAGAAGAGCGGCAGTCTGGCCCGGTGTTCATCGATGAGAAGTACGCTCACGATCTGGCGAGTGCACACGCATTCTGGAATGAGCCGCTGGATGCATCCGCGTGGGACTGATTGTAGACACTAGCCGCATCATCATGGCGGAACGAAAGCGGACGACCATGCTGGACTTTGCTCGGTCTCTGACACTGGAAACAAGCGAACTGCATTTTGGAATTGCGGTTATTTCCCTGACTGAACTCGCGGCAGGACAGGTCCAGACAAACTATCCGCAGTTCACCGCCGAAAGAGCACGATTCCTGGCAAGCCTACAAAAGCACTTTCCTATTTATCCGTTGCAGCCGTCTACTGCGATCCTTGCCGGACTCCTGAGCGGGCAAATGCGTGAGAAGAATACAAATGTCGGCCTTGCCGATTTGTTGATTGCGGCGACGGCGCTCGATCTCGGGTTTGGCGTGCTTACTCACAATGTTAAGCATTTTGCACCCATCCCTGAGCTCCGCGTCGTTGCCGCGAAAACGAGCGAAACCAAATGACCCAGATCTACGACATCCTGATCGTTGGCGCTGGCCATGCCGGTTGTGAGGCCGCGGCAGCTGCGGCGCGCATGGGCCTTCACACCGCGCTGTTCACACTGTCGCTCGACAAGATCGCGCAGATGAGCTGCAACCCGGCGATTGGCGGCGTAGCCAAAGGACATCTCGTGCGCGAGGTCGACGCGCTTGGCGGCTTGATGGGTCTAGTGGCCGATGCCTCCGGCATCCAGTTCCGCCTGCTGAACACCTCGCGCGGACCGGCAGTCTGGTCGCCACGTGCGCAGTGCGACAAGGCACTGTATCGCCAGACCATGCGTTCCCTCCTGCAGTCGCTGCCAAACCTCACCATCGTGGAGGCGGAGGTGGCGGATGTGATCCTGGAGCGGGGCGAGTTGGCGGGAAGCGAGCCCGAACGGGAGAGCATTTCAACGCATCGGCGGTGCACCGGCCTGCGGCTTGCCGATGGCACGAAGGTCCACGCGCGCGCAGTTGTCATCACCACCGGCACCTTTCTGAATGGCGTAATCCACTGTGGAGAGCAGCAAACAAGTGCCGGCCGTACGCCGCAGGAAGCCGCCAGCGTGATGCTTGGCGAATCGCTCAAGCGGCTGGGCCTGCGCGAATGCCGGTTGAAAACCGGGACGCCGCCGCGGCTGGATGGTCACACTATCGACTGGACGTGCTTTCAGGAGCAGCCCGGCGATGCCGACCCCATGCCCTTTTCCTTCCGCTCGAAGACCTTTCCCGCGCTGCCGCAGGTCTGCTGCCACATCGCGCACACCACACCGGCTCTGCTGCAGCTCATCCGAGACAACGTTCACCGGTCGCCGATGTACACCGGCCAGATCGAAGCGATCGGCCCGCGGTACTGCCCGTCGATCGAAGACAAGGTCGTCCGCTTTCCCGACAAGGAGCAGCATCAGTTCTTCCTGGAACCGGAAGGCCTGGACACTAACGAGATCTACATCAACGGCATGAGTACAAGCCTGCCGGTGGAGGTGCAGCTCGCCATGGTGCACAGCATTCCAGGCCTTCAGAACGCGACAATGTTGCGGCCCGGCTACGCCATCGAATATGACGCGATCGACCCGACCGAACTCGATCGGACGCTGCAGGTCAAGTCCATTGCGGGCTTGTTTCTTGCGGGTCAAATTAACGGCACCAGCGGTTATGAGGAAGCAGCCTGCCAAGGACTGATGGCCGGCATCAACGCCGCGCTCCTCGTAAAGGGCGAGCCGGCCTTTACACTCGACCGCACCGACGGTTATACCGGCATCCTGATCGACGACCTGATCAGCAAGGGTACCAACGAACCCTACCGTATGTTCACCAGCCGTGCGGAGTTCCGGCTGCACCTTCGCATTGATAACGCCGATCGCCGCCTGATGCCGTATGGACGTGCACTCGGACTGATAGACGACGAAGCCTGGGCCGACTACGAAGCTCGTCAGGCACGGATGGCGGCCCTGTCCGTGCTGCTGGAGACAATCAGACCGAATACTTCGATGGCCATCGAAATTCTGGAATCAGTTTCAGCGCGGTGTGCCCTCCCGCGCGCTTCAGAAGACGATTCGATTATTCTGGATCAACAGACAGCGCCGGAACCGTATCCTGTCTCCGCGACATGGGACCCAGCGTTGCTGAAGGGCCAAACATGCGCACAGCTATTAAAGCGCCCGGAGTTCCGTATTGAGATGCTGCTGCCGGCGCTGCATGGCAAGTTGCAGAGCTCATCGCAGCTCGCGGCGTACGCTGCCCAGCCATTGACGGCACGCATGCGAAACGAGGCACGCGCCGCCGAGACGGAGATCAAGTATTCAGGCTACCTGGACCAGCAGCGGCGCTCGATCGAAAAGCTGAAAAGGGCGGAGCAGCGCGTGATTCCGAAAAGCTTCCAGTACAAGGGACTGAGTGGCCTTTCTCGCGAGCTGCAGGAGAAGCTTGACCGTGTCCGGCCCCAAACTATCGGACAGGCAAGCGGCATCTCCGGCGTGACGCCAGCAGCCATGACGCTGATCAACGTTCTAGTTGAGGCGCACACCCGGTCAACGGAAGGTCGCCCAACTCCCATGAAAGCTTCGTAGAGGCATCTTCCCCATTGGGTGGTGCACATGGGAGAAGCGGCGCGCGACCGGTTTACGGCGCGTTCGATTTTGGCAGAAAGGTACCGACATTCTCTTTGTCCACCAACGAAGTTCCTGTATCGATCACGTTGGGAAATACCGCGAAAGGCTCATTTTCGTAATGGCCGGTCAGCCCCGTGCGGCCGTCATCATGAATTTGCAGAAGCGATTTCAGACCAACATAGCCCATGGTGTATGGCTTTTGTGAGACGGTTGCTTTGATCTCTCCGGACTTGATCAAGCTCAAAACATCATTGCTGACATCCATCGCGATCACGGTGCGGTCGGCGATGTTTGCCCGCTTAAGAGCGTCGCTCACGTCCTTTCCGGAGACCGACTCAAGCGAGACGAAGGCGTCGATTTTTCCCAGGCCAGTCCTCGCCGCGTACTCCCGTGTTTTATCGAAGGCGGCGCCTGTGTCGCTCTTGATGTCGTACACGTCCACAACTTTCATGCCGGGATGCTGGTTGATCACGTCCATGTAACCCTTGAGCCGCTCCGCGAGATTCGGTTGCGCGGGGTAGGTGAAAAAGACGACGTTGCCCTTGCCATTCAGCAATTGCACGAGCTTATGCCCGCCCAGCAGGCCGGCCTGGTAGTTGTTGGTGCCGATGAAGAAGAGCCGCGCGCTCTGCGGCGCGTCGGAGTCGACGGTGACCACGGGAATGCCTGAACGCATGGCCCGGTCAATAAGGGGACGCATGCGATTTGCATCCAGCACGGAGACCAGAATGCCGGCGGGCTTGCTATCGATGGCCGAGCTGAATGCATCGGCCTCGGCACCAGCGTCATTCTCCTCTGGTCCCTGCAGTTGCGCGCTCACGTTATAGTCGGCGGCGGCCTTGTTGAAGCCTTCACTCACCATCTTCCAGTACGGGACTTTGGTGTTGCCGGCGATGAGGAGATAGCGTTCGGATTTGGAATGGCGTTGGCATCCAGTGGTTCCCAGCGCCACCAGCGCCAGGGTGATCAGGGCGAGACGGAATTGCATGGGTGTCCTCCGGGACGATTCCTACGTTTCTATGTGCATCGCCAGCAGAGATCAGAAGTGAGACTCTGTCGGCGTGCGCCGGAATTGTACGCCCGGAGAAGGACGATGCGACATGAGGAATTGAGCTCGCTTACTGCTGGCGGTTCTTCAGTTGCAGTGCCTGCAGCAGTTGCGAGTCGGCTGAATCGCCGGAGAGCTCCCAGATCATCATCCCGCCCAGGTGCTGCTCCGCCGCGTAGTGGGCTTTTTCCTGCAGCGAAGCTGGGTCCTCAAAGGTCAGGAAATTGTCGCCGTCGTAGACCCAGGGTGCCTGCGAAACAGGATCGCGATGAAGGACGGCACCCTGACCGGCCAGCAGTGAGGTCACGGTGGACTGGTTCAGATTGCCGCGCACGGGGTCGCCCTGTTGCCGCAAGCCATGCGCGCTGCTGCTTGCAACTCCATGCCACTGGTACGCGTAGAAAGGCAGGCCAAGCAGCAGCTTTTGCGGCGGAGCACCACCGGCCAGGTACGCGTCCATGGTTTGCGCGACTGTTTCGTCATGCGGGTTGGTGGAGCGCAGCGGGGCGTTGAAGCCGGTGGTGTGCGACCACGGCCCCTGGTAGTCATAGGTCATAACGCCGATCTGGTCGACGCTGGTGGCGACACGGTGCCAGTCGATAGGCTTGACGTTTTGCTCGATCGACGCGCCGGAGGCAATGGACAGAATCATGCCGTGGCGAGCTGCGTCCATCTGCCGGCGGAACTCCGCCATGAGCGCGTAGAAGTCGTCTGCGTGGCTCGTGTCGGGATATTCCCAATCCACATCGATGCCGTCGAAGAGCCGAGGTGCGTCCACGCCCGGTGCCAGATGGCCATCCAAAAAGCGGGCGACGCAGGAGTGAACAAAGGCCGCGCGGTTCTCCGGTTTGGCGGCATCCTCAAACGACGCGCGCTTGCCCTCGATGGAGATGAGCAGGCGCAGCTTGGGGTAGCGCGCCTTCAGCAGTTGCATCTGGTGCAGGTTTCCCCTGAAGAGTGAGGCTGGGTCGTCGGCGTTGCCGTCCACGCTGTTCTCCGCAGCGAAGACAAGGTTTAGGTCGGCTTGCGGATCGGCGATGTTGCAGGCGTTGTCGACGATGTTGGTCTGCGCGTAATCGATCTGCGTCAGGGTGCGCATGGCTCCGCTGCGAATCAGGTCGCGCACCAAATAGCGGTTGTTGTAGACGCCCCACTGCGGAAAGTAGCCGACGATTTGTTGATGCGCGGCTGTGACATCCAGCTTAGCTTTCGTTTGTTGGGCCACGGTTGTGTTTGGGGAAAGCGCGGCAAGGCAGGCAGCAAAGCAGGCAGCAAGTGTGGGCAATCTCATCTGCCGATTAGACGCGTCGGTATGCCGGCTTGACCCTGTCTTTTCCGTGAGGTTCCTTTCACCGGCTCAGCGTCATTCTGGCTGAGTGGCACTTGTGTGCCTTGTGCCTCTACACGTGATTTACAGTGAACGCATGATGAACAGACGGCAGTTGGTGGCGCGCTGCAGTGCGGCGGGTCTGGGGTCGACTTTGTTTCCGGGAGCGCTGCTGGCGCTGGCCTCGGGTGCTGGGCAGGAGAAGGGTTCTGGTGCGGTCAGCGCGAAGGACGCTGCTCCGAAGCTGACTCTGGAGATGCTGGAGGCGGCTGCGGCCGTGGTGGGTATTGTGCTAAGCGCGGAGCAGCGCACCATGATGCTGGAGGGTGTGCAGGAGCTGCGCGATGGGCTGGAGCCGATTCGCGCGATGCACCTGGCGAATGCGGTGGCTCCGGCGATGGTCTTTGATCCGCTGCCAAGTGGTTCTAAGCTGCCGGCCATTTCTGCCGCTGACCAACAAGCCGCCAAGCGGCGGCAGGAGCGCAGCTACGACAGCAATGCCGTGGGTGAGCTACCGGAGGGCGCGCATCTGCCCGGTTCCGATGAGGAGCTTGCCTTTGCGACAGTGACACAGCAGGGCACGCTGCTGCGGGCTGGCAAAGTAACGTCAACACAGCTGACGAAGCTTTATATCTCACGCCTGAAGCGCTACGACCCGCAACTGCACTTCGTCATCACGCTGCTGGAAGAGCGGGCCCTCGCACAGGCCGCGCAGGCCGATCGCGAAATCGCCGCGGGCAAATACCGCGGGCCGCTGCATGGCATTCCATGGGGAGCCAAGGACCTGCTGGCCGTCAAGGGTGCGCCGACGACCTGGGGCGCGGGCGGCTTTGAGCATCAACAGTTCGATGAGGATGCAACTGTCATACAGCGGCTGGACGCGGCCGGTGCCGTGCTTGTGGCCAAGCTGACGCTGGGTGCGCTGGCGCAGGGCGATGTGTGGTTCGGCGGGCGCACGCGCAACCCATGGAACCCGAAGCAGGGCTCAAGCGGATCGTCGGCCGGCTCGGCGAGCGCGGTGAGCGCGGGCTGCGTCGGCTTCGCCATCGGCTCGGAGACGCTGGGGTCGATCTCGTCACCGTCCACGCGCTGCGGCGTGACGGGCTACCGGCCCACCTTCGGCTTTGTGCCGCGCACGGGCGCCATGGCGCTGAGCTGGAGCATGGACAAGCTCGGCCCGCTGACCCGCAGTGCCCAGGACGCCGCGCTGGTCATGGACGTAATCCACGGGCCAGATGGGCACGACAAAGCCGTTCGCGATGTTCCGTTTCACTCCGCGCCGATTTTGGACATCACGACGGTCCGCGTCGGATTCATCGAAAGCGCCTTCCACGTGCCAACGCAGCGCCCACCCGACGCGAACACAACGAAACCCGAAGCTGACTCACTTTCGCCGGAGAAGCGGGAACAGCAACGCTTGCAGCAGCAACGGCAACTCGAGCGCCGCATCTATGACAACCGTTATGACCGCGCCACGCTCGACGTACTGCGCGGCATGGGCATGGAGCTCATCCCGGTGAAGATTCCTGATCTGCCTTTGGGCTCCATCACGCCCGTGCTGGAGGCGGAAGCGGCCGCGGCCTTCGATGAGCTGACCCGCAGCGGCCGCGACAAGCTGTTGACCGCGCAAGCTCCGAATGATTGGCCAAATATCTTCCGCACGGCTCGCCTGTACAGCGCGGTCGATTACATTCAGGCGATGCGTGCGCGCTCCGTGCTGATCGAGCGCATGGCCGAGCTTTTCCGCACCGTAGACGTGATCGTGACGCCGAGCGGCGGCCCGCAGCTGGTGGCAACCAATCTCTCCGGGCACCCGGCGGTGATCGTGCCGAACGGCCTGCGCGGCAACGATGCGCCACCGCCGCAGAACACCGGGGATGGCGCGGCAGACAACGTGGGCGGACCGGGCACGCCTGTCAGCATCACCTTTCTGGGCCAGCTCTATGACGATGCGCGGTTGCTGCAGTTCGCCGCGCTATACCAGTCGAAGACGGACTTTCACCGTCAGCATCCGAAGCTTGGTTAAGGGCCAGCGCATATGTCTCCAGATGTTCTTCAGGGAGAGACTTCGTCCCTTGTTGAGGCCGTGACACTCACCAAGTGCTACGGCGCTACAACGGTTGTGGATGGCGTTTCGTTGAGCGTCGCGCGCGGCGAAATCCTCGGTCTGGTAGGTGAAAGCGGCAGCGGTAAGAGTACCGTGGCGCGCATGATCCTTCGGCTCATCGAGCCAACCGGTGGCAGCGTTTCCTTCGACGGTATCGATCTTTTGCGGGCAGCGCGACCGGAGATGCAGCGGCTGCGGCGGCGCATGGGTATCGTCTTTCAGGATCCGTTCGCCGCTCTGAATCCACGCATGCGTGTGCGGGAGATTGTGGCCGAGCCCTTCCGAATCCACGGCTTTCCGCCGGAGGAACTGCCGCCGGTAGGCATACCGCGCCGGCTGCTCGACACGCACCTGGCCGCGCTGTTGGATGAGGTGGGCCTGCCGGCGAGCGCGCTGGACCGTTATCCGCATGAATTTAGCGGTGGCCAGCGGCAGCGCATCAACATTGCGCGGGCACTGGCGCTGCGGCCGGAGTTTCTGGTGCTGGATGAGCCGGTGAGCGCGCTGGATGTGTCCGTCGGCGCACAGGTCATCAATCTGCTGCGCGACTTGCGGCAGCGCCATGGGCTCACCTGCCTGTTCATCTCACATTCCATGCCGCTGGTCCGTTACCTTTGCGATCGCGTCGCAGTGATGCAGCGTGGTCGTCTCGTGGAGATAGGCGACGTGCTGCAGGTGTGCGAGCATCCGCGTGAGGCGTACACGCAGGCGCTGATCGCCGCCACGCCTGAGCTGCCCGCGGTATGAGGGCCGAAGGGGCTGTTCGTTGTTCGACAGTCATCAAATTGGCGCCAGAGACGGCGTTGGCACTGGCTCCGTAAGATGGAAGCATGAGCCACGAAGGCATTCGTATCCTCAGCCAGGAGCAGGCCCGCCGCGAGGCCGTGGCGGAGCGCGTGCTGCCGCCAGAGGCAGTGACGCCGGCCAAGGTGCGCATTGCGCTGACGGAGGGCACCGGCGTGAGCATCGACTGGAAGGATGGGCATCGTTCGCACTGGAGCTTTCCGTTTCTGCGCGATGCCTGCCCGTGCGCGACCTGCCATGAGGAGCGCGAGAAGACGGGCCGCGCTCCGGGCGAGCCCAAGCCTGCGCCGGCGCAGGTCTTTCCCATCTATAAGCCAGCTGCGCGTCCCCAAAAAGCCGAGCCGGTGGGCCGCTATGCGGTGAAGTTCTACTGGAATGACGGGCATGAGAGCGGCATCTATGCGTGGGAGTTTCTGCGTCGGTTGGATGAGGTGCAACCATGAACACCGGATTGTTGGAACAGCCCGTTTCGCCTGCGGCAAATGTAGCCGAAACTGCCACGCACGCCGAGAATGCCACGCACTCCGTCTCGCCACAACTGGCCGCTTTGGAAGGCCGCCTCCAGCCGCTGTACGCCCGGCTTGCGGCACATCCGCTCTATCGCTCGCTGCGGAGCATCGAGCATCTGCGCACGTTTATGCAGGCGCATGTTTTTGCCGTTTGGGACTTTATGAGTCTGCTGAAGTCGCTGCAGCGCGAGCTCACCTGCGTGGAGGTTCCGTGGCTGCCGACCGCGCTGGCGGAGAGCCGGCGGCTGGTAAATGAAATCGTGCTGGGCGAAGAAAGTGACATCTACCAGGGCCGGCACACAAGCCACTTCGAGCTGTATCGATTGGCCATGCAAGATTGCGGCGCAAGCACGGCCGCAATCGACGATGCGCTCGCTGAGATTTGTAGCGGCGCAGCTGTGCAGGCCGCGATGGCCCGCTGCGGCGCACCGGCGGCGGCGCAGGCGTTTGTCGCCGATACATTCTCCATTCTTGCGCAGGGCAAGCTGCATGTGACCGCGGCCGCGTTCACCTTTGGCCGCGAAGACCTGATTCCCGAGATGTTTCAGGGCTTTGTGCGCGACCTGAACGCGGAGCTTGCGGGCGGGCTTTCGACCTTTCTCTGGTATCTGGAGCGGCACATCGAAGTCGACGGCGAAGAGCATGGGCCGATGGCGCTGCGGATGATCGCGGAGCTTTGCGGCAGCGATTCGGTGAAGTGGCAGGATGCTGAAGACGCTGCTGTGTTCGCGCTTGAGTCACGGCTGCGGTTCTGGGACGGCATTCTGGCGTCACTTGGCGACTGAGTGGCTGCGCCGCGGGCGGGGCGACATGCCCTTTCCGTTTTCCCTTACGGCCAAGTTCCTGAATTCATTGGATCGGCGCTGACGATTTTCGTAAGATCCTCATCGCGCGAGACTTACCTGTAAGTTCCTCATTCTGTTCAATATTGCAGAGTTTTAAGGAAGATGGTGAGCGTCCGCGATGGGGGGAGCGCTGCGTTCTGTGTCCCTGTTTCTATTGTAAGGATTTCTGAGAAATGATCTGCCGCTTCTATGTGGCCTGGAATGTGTAGATTGGCGTGTTTGGGGCTTGACAGGGATTAGCGGAGATCGTGACCAGCGTTCCGTAAGCCGTGACTGCGTGAAGTGCGATCCTGTGATTGCCGGGGTTTGTCGTGGAAGCGTAGGCGACCGTTGAGGCTTGATTAGAGCCTTTCTCAATGCCCGCAACTTGAGGCGCCATTACGGTCCTAGTGAGGCTCCCAAGCCTGAACTTTTACAAAATTGCGTTCCCCGGGGAGACGGGTAACGGCGACGCCGGCAGGAAGAGTAGACAGCTCGATGTTGTTTCCGAGTACTGCACGGAGCGCTTTCGGCTTCACTGCATTCGTACGGAAGCTGATTGCCAGACCGATGTTCTCGAGAAAATTGTCTTCTTCAGCATCAAAATCGTCTGGCGACTGAGACATCAGCCAGATAGCGACACCCTTCGAGCGTACGAGCCTCACGAGATCTGAAAGCGAAGCATGTTTGAAACCGAGAACTCTACGTGCTTCATCAATTGCGATTACGGCGCGGTACGCACGATGCCCTGCGGCATCGGCAGGCGCGTCAGGCAGCTGCATGAAGTAACGTTTCGCAGCGTCCAAGACGAGAAACACGCTTAGGCGCTGCTGGGTCTCAGAAGATCGGTGCAGATCTATCAGCCACGACTTCGAAAAGAACTCCTGCATTGACAGAGTAGGAGTGAAAAGGGGACGTCCCGCGCATAAATCATTCAGGACGGATTCCAGCTTACCCGCTTGCATCTCTCTCTCTGCGCAGAGCTGAAGGACCTCGTCGCGGATCTGCTGAAAAGCGACGTGCTGCTCACGCCCCAGCACCCTTGTTACCGCCTCTCGCAGAACATCGCGTTGATTGCCACCAAGTTTCTCGACCCTTTCGAACGTGTCTCGAAACGCTAGTGCAACGTCACTAGCGATTTCACCTGCTTCCGGATTGTAGGATAGAAAATCTAACGGGATAGGCTGAGCCGGCACCTGCACATGCTGTAGATTCAGAGGCTGAATGAGTTCAGTTTTCTGGGAGATGTCGCCTTTCGCTATGTCGAAGAAGAGGATGGGACATTTAGCCTTCTTTTCCAGTTGGCGCAGGAGACCCAGAGTTGAGTGCGTTTTACCTGAGTTCGTTCCACCCATCACTGCCACATGCGGGGCATATCCAGATGCGTTGCTCACCCAATCCACAGGGCGTTTGGTAGCCAGGTCGGTGCCCGGGTCTCCGATGCGGAGAGATATGGGCCCCGCTCGTAGAAACTCTTCTAACTGGGAACCATCCGCGGTAGCTGACTCGCCTTGCTGTCCGTTACCCTGCGGAAGCCCCGCCCTGCTCGCAACTTTCAGAACAAACTCGTCGAAGTCGCCGTCACACTGACGCCAATCATTTTCCAGAAGAGAAATGCCTCTATGCCAATGATCCCTGACGCGGCTCTGCACTTCCTTTACGGAGGCAAGAGGAGCAGCCTGATGTTCGACAAGGAGTGAGACCCAGGTCGTGAGGTCAGCCCCGAAAAGAATGTGACCTGCTATCGTCTTACCCAAAGTACTATCCTCCATCACTGGAGGAGTAGTTACTTCTGACAGAGAGCGCGCAATCGCGAGACGAGCGGGGCCATATCGTTCCTGCAGACCTAGTCTATTCATAAAGCTTTGATTAGCAGTATCTGCCTCAGAAGTGGTGCGAAACGTAGCATTGCTAATGTCAACGAAACTAACCTCAACACTCATATGTGGTACTCCCAATAACCTTCTTTGGCGGTACTGACACCAGTGCGCGCATCGATCTCGTCGAAATTGACCAAGTACTTTTTAGCTACGCGGCTCTCGATGGCGGCATAGTACCGACCACTTACTTCGTCTGTCGCCGAAAGCAGGATGACTTGGTTTGGCAGAGTAGCCAAGTGCCTAAGCACACCTAAGCGATGCTTTTCGTCCAACCTTCCGAGCGGTGTGTCAACGACGATAGGCACATCCGCTTAGCGACTTCAGCGATTGCGGAGATCAAAGCAATTGCGAAGATCTGGCTTTCTCCCGCAGATGCATCGTACCGCTGCAGATCGTTCTGCTTTCGATCAAGCAGCTCAACCTCGCAGTCTGGTGTAATTCGGACGCGATGCACCAGGTTTTTGTGAGCGAGCGCCTTGTACACACGGGTCATAGACTCAGCCACGTCTTCTATCTTGGCCGGGTACATGTCGGCGATCATCATGTCTATGCCATCCGCAAGTGCGCTAGCTTTCTCAAGTTTTTTCCTAAGTGGCTCGCTTTCTCGCAATGTCACTCGTGCGCGTTCCACCTCGGCTTTCTTCTGAGATGTTTGTGCAGTTAACGCCTCTCGCCTACGTTCGATGTCTAGAACCTGATTCTTCGCAGTTGATTCTGCATGCTGGGCAGCTTTCAAATCGTTTAGGGCCTTCTCCGCTTGTTCTTGCATGGGCAGAAGCTCGCGAAGCCGCGCCTCTGCTTTCACCATTGCCTGCTCCGACGCTGCAAAGTCCTGGAGTAAGTGCTCAAGGTCCGCGAGGCCCAGAGAACCTAATGTGGATAGCCTGGCCAGAACGGAGGATCTTTCTTTTGTGCTGAGCGTAGCGTGTCTGAGACCCTCTAGAGCCCCGGCGGGGGGTGGAAACCAAATGGATTGCCACGCCCGTTCAAGCTGCTGTCCGAGCCATTGTTTTTGTAAAGTAGTGAAGGGGTCCGGAGGATCGCCGTTGCCAAACTCGGCTTGCAAGCGCTCGAATTGCGATCTGCCTTGTTCACGGCTAGAGTTCCATTTTTCTACTTCATCTTCCCGCTCCAGTTGCTTGCGCAGCTTCGAAAGCAGTAGATTTCCGGCAGTACTTACGGCAAGATCTCCACGCAGAAGTTCTCCCAAGCGGTCGCGTAGACGACTCTTGTGAGCTTCCGCTCGGGCCTGTGCCGTCGTAAGTTCCGAAACCGTTGCTGAGTTGCCACTCGCAATCGCACTTACCAAGCGAGTCTTAGCTTCCGTTGTTGATCTTAGGGACTGCAACTTCGTCTGAATTTCGGCGCTGTCCGACTGCAATTGGCTAAGCTCTGCCTGCATTTGAAGGAGTTCCGCTTCGGCGCTACTTGAGCCGGAACCTGACCCGCTGCCGCTTAGTTGGTTTCGGCGATTGAGAGCATACGCCCTCAGATCAGCTTGCAACTCTCGTAGAGTCGCGACACCCAACAGACCTTCTACACCCACTTTGACCTGAGCCGCCATGTTCCTCTGGGCTAGCCTCTGAACTTGTTCGCCGTCGAACAAGAAAAATGGAGCTAGGTAGACAGGAACGAAAGTCTTAGCAATAAGATGGCGAAAGACTTCATCCTTCTCCTCAAAGCGACTCATGCGAAATGGAACACCGTTTTCAAAAACGGTGAGTTCTTCGTCAGCGGTACGGTGCTTGCCATTGCCCCAAAAATGCCAAATGCGCGTGATCTCGTAGCAAGTAGCTTCCTGCTTAAGGCAGACTTTGACAGACATGCTGTCGCGACCTGATTCTAGAGCTAATCCGTGCAACGCTCTTTCCAGAAAATCGTTGTAGCTGAGCGCAAGCTTACTTTCATCACCCTCAATAACCGTTGCGCGTGGCAAATATGTCAAACCATCCTTGCCGTACAGGCAAAGCATCAGCGCTTCCAGGAGACTCGTTTTGCCGAATCCGTTTTCGGCACCGACTAAGCAAACGTTTTTGCGTGAAGTAGGTTGGGGAAACTGGAATGTCTGGTATGCGTAGGATTTAAAATCCCTTAGAGTGACAGACTCTATGAACACTACCGAGTTACCTCCTCGTCAAGTATTTGGTCAAATCGCTCCCACAACCCTCTTTTGCGGAGCTTGCCGACTTGATCGAGTTCTGCAGAGAGAAGATCTTCGAGCGTGTTGATAGAAATCTGCAGGGCGCGGCAGTGTCTCTTCGCAACTTCTCTGTTTTCTCCGGCCTCAAACAGCGGAAGCGTACCTGACATTTTCTTCATCCTTATCGAATATTTTGAACAGCCGTTGAGTGGATTGAATGAGGTCCTCGGCCCATATTTGGTGAATGCGGTCGATCTCAGCTCCCGAGATTAGCTGCCAGCCGACCCTGCTTTGTACCTTAAGAAGCTTTGACAAGATCTTCTTCCGAGCTTCAAGAGTAAATGGACCGGTGCCGGGGTTTCCGTTCCGTCGTTCCGTCTGGCGATAGTCGGGGTGGTCGCGAATCGCCTGCAGCCAGTCCCTAAATTCCAGAAGTGGTTCGAACTCAGTTTGTCCACCCTCGATCAATCCTTCCATGCTCTTATCTTTGGTCACGACTGTGCAGGTCCAGCAGCCAAATCTTGAAGAGCCGGAACCGCATGAGGGGGCAGAATCTGTATCAAGCACCAGAGGGCACTCGCCTCCCTCAGCGTTTCGGTACAGTGTCACAAGATCTCGATGCGAACCGCCCCAAGGCGCTGGCCTCTGAAGCAGGAGTTGCCAGACCTCCTCAGTCGTGAAAGCAAGGATGGGACGGAAAACAAGGCAGCCCTTCAGGTCAGCGTGTGGGTGCAAACGCGAACCAACGATGGTGTGTTTTCGCGCCGTCGCAGCTCTGGTTGAGGACTCTGCGGACCGAACACCGAGCAGGAGAATAACCTCTCCGGACGCACTAATTCGTTCTTTGATGAAGGTGCTTGTCGGCTGAATTTTCATCCGATCCGTGCACCAGCGGAACTGACGATTTGGAGCTGGGTAGCCGCGACCGATTAGATTGACCCAAAACGTTTGTTCAATGCCCGGCCGCGTCATAACAGTCTCGATGGGAAGAAGTAAGGATTCAGCTCCTTGACCGATCTTTTCGAGAACGTTCGTCAGATGGCTTGCAAGCAGGGGGGATTCGACGAGTGTGTCATTTGATAAAACAGTAATCCTGCGGCACCGTTCTGAAGGGGGAAGCTTCAGAAGCATTTCGAAGACAAGCTGCACCAGAAGGGTTGAGTCTTTGCCACCCGAAAAGCCGAGCACCCAGGGGCACGCGTGATCTTCGGACAGGTACTCTTGACGGAGTTCCCGAAGAGCTTCGGACAACTTTTCTGCAGTGCTGCTCAGGGCGGGGATCACTCATCAAGGATACAGCGTGCGATCGTTGTGTGAATCCCCTGTAAGCGTCAGGACTTACGATGGCAGTTCAAGCTGTTGAACGAGCCGACTTTGTCGCGCTCAGCGAAGTTGGCGTAGTTTAAGGCAGTGGCGACACAGCGACCCTCTTCCTAGATGTCCAGGTTCTTGACGTCTAGGGCGTTTTCTTCGATGAAGCGGCGGCGGGCTTCTACGTCTTCTCCCATGAGGGTGGTGAAGATTTCTTCGGTGGCGGCGATGTCTTCAAGTTTGACCTGGAGGAGGGTGCGGCGTTCGGGGTCCATGGTGGTTTCCCAGAGCTGTTCGGCGGTCATTTCGCCGAGGCCCTTGTAGCGCTGGACCTGGTACTCCTTTTTGCCTTGCTCGATGACGTAGTCGAAGAGTTCGCGCGGTGTGGTTTTTTCGACGGGATCCTGGCCGGCCTTGGGCGCGCGCTTGGTGCCTTTGACTTCAGTGGCGGTGCCGGGGGCGGCGGCGATGACTTCTTCGACGCCTTCGGTTTCGGCGATCTCCTCGGCTTCATCGGCGGCGGCGATCTCGGCCTTGCTGCCGGTTTTGGGCAGGTACTCGATCTTGAAGGGCGGCTTGAGGTACTCGGCGATCTGAGCGTATTTGCCGAGCATCTGGCGCATCTCCGGGGAGTTGACGGCGGCGTAGTCGATGCGGCGGGGCGCACCCTGGGCGTCGTGGTATTCGAGAGACCAGGTGCCGTGTTCCTCATCACGCACGGGCTCGCCGACGCGCTTGAACTGGAACTCCTTTGCCATGGCCTGCAGGCGGGTCTGCATTTGGATGAGCTTGTCAGTGGTTTCGAAGTCGGCGCGGGAGGCCGGGTCCTTGCCTTCGTGAGCAAAAAGTTCCGCGACGGCGCTGGTGACCTGTTCGTTGCGGTAGCGCTTGTCGGCCTTGTCATAGAAGCCGAGATACTCGTTGAGCTGGCCCATGAATTTGGTCAACTCCGCGCCTCCCAGCAGTTGCGTGGTGGAGGCAGGGTCGCCGTAGCGCACGGTCATGCCGTCGGAGGCGCGCTTGACCATGACTTTGACGAAGTCGCGCTCGTCCTTAACGTACTGCTCGAACTTACCCTTCTTGATCTTGAAGAGGGGCGGCTGCGCGATGTAGACGTGGCCGCGCTGGATGAGCTGGGTCATGTGACGGAAGAAGAAGGTGAGCAGCAGCGTGCGGATGTGGGAGCCGTCGACGTCGGCGTCGGTCATGAGGATGAGCTTGCCGTAGCGGAGCTTTTCGAGGGTGAAGTCGTCCTTGCCGATGCCGGTGCCGAGCGCCGTGATCATGGCGCGGATTTCCTCATGGCCCAGCATTTTGTCGTAGCGGGCCTTTTCCACGTTGAGGATTTTGCCTTTGAGCGGGAGGATGGCCTGGAAGCGGCGGTCGCGGCCCTGCTTGGCGGTGCCGCCGGCGGACTCGCCTTCGACCAGGTAGAGCTCGCAGCGGTCGGGCTGGCGCTCGGAGCAGTCGGCCAGCTTGCCGGGCAGGCCGCCGCCGTCAAGCGCGCCCTTGCGGCGAGTCAGGTCGCGCGCCTTGCGGGCGGCTTCACGCGCACGTGAGGCCTCAATGGCCTTGTTGATGATCTTTTTGGCGACCTGCGGGTTCTGCTCGAAGAAGGCGCCGAGGCGTTCGTTGACGAACTGCTGCACCTGGCCGCTGATATCGGAATTGAGTTTGCCTTTGGTCTGGCCTTCAAACTGCGGCTGCGGCAGCTTGACGCTGACGACAGCAACGAGGCCTTCGCGGACGTCATCGCCGCTGAGCGATTCTTTCATGTCCTTGAAGAGGCCCAGCGACTGGCCTGCCGCGTTGATGGTCCGCGTCAGCGAGGTCCGGAAGCCGGAAAGATGCGTGCCGCCGTCAACGGTGTTGATGTTGTTGGCAAAGCTGAAGACTGATTCGTTGTAGGCGTCGTTGTACTGGAGGGCGATCTCCATGACGAGCTGGCCACGCTCGGCCTCCATGTAGATGGGTTTCTCATGCAGCACGGCCTTGCCTTTATTCAGGTGGCGGATGAACTCCTCAATGCCGCCCTTGTACTTGAACTCCGCTGCTTTGTATTCACCGCTCTTGGGGTCGGTGGTGCGCTGGTCCGTCAACGAGATCGCGATGCCCTTGTTCAGGAATGCGAGCTGCCGCAGACGGCCGGCCAGCGTGTCGTAGTTGTACTCATGCACGCTGAAGATCGAGCGGTCGGGCAGGAAGTGTACCTTGGTGCCGCGCTTGCTGGTCACGCCGACCTTGCGCAGCGGGCTGATGGGGTCGCCCTTGCTGTAGTCCTGCTGCCAGGTGTGACCTTCCTTCCAGATCTCCACGTCGAACTCTTCACTCAGGGCATTGACGCAACTGACGCCTACCCCATGCAGGCCGCCGGAGACTTTATAGGTGCTGGCGTCGAACTTGCCGCCGGCATGCAGCTTGGTAAGCACGATCTGTACGCCCGGCATACGTGTGCCGTCCGGCAGGGTTTTCATGTCGATGGGAATGCCGCGGCCATCATCGACCACCGTGACGCTATTGTCGACGTGGATGGTTACGTCGATGCGTGTGGCATGTCCTGCCAAGGCTTCGTCTACTGAATTATCGACAACCTCATAGACAAGGTGGTGCAGCCCCTGCTCTGTCGTGGAACCGATGTACATGGCGGGGCGCAGACGCACGGCCTCCAGCCCTTCCAGCACCTTAATGTTTTCGCTGGTATAGCTGGGGAGGCCGGTTTCCGACGTGATGGGCTCAGGCGCATTGGTGGCATCGGTTTGTTGCAGGTCGAGCAGGGGTGTTTCAGTAGCCAAAATGTCTCCTGGATGAGTGCCGGCGGGCACGGCGGAAGGTCGTTGTCCGGTAAGCGCTCTACACCTTCATGATACCATTCCGGTCAGGTCGGGCTTCCGGCTTCTTTTCTCTACTCGCTATGCCAAAGTTCTCTGTAATGTTGTACTTGCGGACGTGCTTGAGCGCGCCTGAGCTGATCTTCCCCTTTCCGCCGGTCTCTCCTTTTCCTTTGATCAGCGGCTCACCCAGCCGTGTACGGACAAGCTGAGACATGGATCGCAGCACTTTTCATCAAGCGAGGCAGGGAAGGCTCTGGGAGCTTTTAGCGGTTGGCTTTTGCATTGCCTTTGGATTGGCTCATCTGTTGAACGTCTTCACGTCAGGGGATGGGCTTTGGTACTGGTATGCGGTGCTGTTCCAGCGTGGACAACATCTTTATGCCGATCTCCACCTGAATCAGCAACCATTGTTCATCCTGCTGACCGACTACTCACTGCATCTGTTCGGGTCCAGCTGGATTGGCTTCCATGTTTTCCCGGCCATTCAGATCGTTCTATACAGCCTGGGGCTGATGCTGGTGGCTCGCTTTGCACCCTGGAAGGGGCGCGATCGCGCGGTACTGATTCTGGCGGCCTTTGGTATGACCATGACGATTGGTTATTACCGCTTCGATGATTATCACGTCACAACGCAAATCCTGCAGGTCTACTCCATCTGGCTTCTGCTGCTGCTGGACAGGGATGCGATTCCGCGCCGGGCGATGTGGTTTGCGGTTGCCCTGGGAGTGCTGGCAGGTTTGTCCCTGGGAAACCGCCTGAACGATGGTGCGGCTCTCTTCGGCGCTTCTGCGATCGCTTTGTTGGGAATTTCGGTTCGAAGCCGTGTCTTGCCTGTTCTTGCATTCGCGGGAGTGGCACTGGCGACATCCGCAGGATTGGTACTCCTTACCGGTGACAGCTTTCACACCTGGTTCTTCTATACAGTGATCGTCGCGGCCAGCATTAAAGGCGGATCCGGTCATATCTGGATTTACCCATTTGTGCTGCCATTCCGAACGATCTGGGGCTTTCTGAAGAGCCCGCACAGTTTTCTGCCGGCCGTGTATCCCGTTTGCATCACGGTCTGCTGGCTTGCGCTGCCCAGAATTTGGAGGCGGCTGGGTGGATGGCGGCGCCTCGCGTGGACCGTTGCCGCAACTGTGCTGCTGGTCTTCACGCTGGTCCATTACCTGACGGGCGTACTCGACGGCAACGTGGTCTACACTGTCGCCAACCTGGGCGTGCCTCTCGCATATGCTTTCTTCGTCATACTCGCCTTCCGCTTCGTGAAAGCATTGCGTCACAGAGAAGGGGAAGAACACTGGCATGGACGCGAACTTGTGCTGCTGGTTCCGGCACTGCAACTTTGCCTGGCAGCGGTGACGGCGGGGATCGGGGTGACAGAAACGACTCCCGGAATGGCTTTGACGCTGCTGCTACTACCGATCGTGACGCCTAAACCTCTCACCGGGGTCGCACGCAAAGGCGTAATCCTGATGATGGCGCTGATCGCGTTTGCTGCGTTCCCATTCAAATATCTCCATCCTTTCGTGTGGCATAACTTCTTTACTGACACCATGTTTGTCAATCGTGATTGGTATACGCATCCGGTGTATGGAACCATGTTTGTGGATGAGCGCCAGCTCAACATGATGGATCCGGTGTGTAAGAAGATCCGGAAGAACCCTGGGACTGGTCTGCTGGCGGTGCCTTACCCGCACGCAAACTACTTTTGCAATGTAACGCCGTGGCATGGATATGTGCAGACCTGGTATGACACAACCAGCAAGGCCACTATCAACGGCCTTATGGATGAGCTCAAGCGCAATCCACCCACCTGGATTTTTTATGAGCGGAATCTTGCCACTATCCAGGCGCATGAGATTGTCTATAACGGCGGTCAAGGCATTCCTCATCGCAAGCTGGACGAACTCATCGCGAGCCGCTTGTCTTCTTCGCAATGGTCGGTTCAGCAGCAAAAATGTTTTGGAGGCGCAGACTGGATCCTGATTCGGACAACGCCGTTCCAGCCCGGAGAAACTCCAGACCTGCCTGTGCTGATGAGCGATCGATTGAACTTTTGTGAACGCACGATGGTGCCTCAGTAGCTCGGTAGAGTCCGAGTGGTTTACATACTTTCAAAGGGAGGTCGAGGTGCACCCATTGGAGCTCGGCAGGACGGTCCTGGCTGTCTTTGCCTTCGCGCTGGTGCTTTTGCCTCTCGGCCACCTAACATGCCGGCTGACAAATCTTGCAAGCTTTCGAGAGAGAAGTTGGCCGGAGCGTCTGCTCTGGACGCTCTCCCTGTCGACGCCGCTGACGATCTCAACCATCGTTCTGTTGGAACACCTACTTACGTTGCAATCGGTCTCTTACCTGTTCGGAACGCTCGCCTTGATATCTGTCACCTGGTCGCTCCTGCTTGCGCGGGGAAAGCGTGTCGTCATCGAGCCTGCCGTAAGGTGGGGCCTCGCTGCCGGATGTGCCATCGCGATTTATATCATCTGCGCAACAATCCCGGTTGAATCTGGCGATCGAATTTATGAGAGTGTGGCGGCAGCCGACTGGAGCGTGCGAGTGCCACTGGTGGATGCAGCAATTCACCATGGTGAGCCGCTGGTTAATCCCTTTTATGGCGTTAACAACCAGACGCCGCAGATACGCTACTACTATTACTGGTACCTGCTGTGCGGCCTTGTCGGCTCTCTCTCCCATCTACCTGCTCGCGCGATTCTGACGGCCAGCGACATCTGGGCGGTTCTTACCCTCACATCCACCAGTTTTCTTTTACTGAAGTATCTTTTTCGTCCGAAACTATCGACAACGAGCCTGAAGTATCTTTGTCTGTTATTGCTGCCTGTCGGCTGCGTTATCGGGCTGGACATTCTGCCCATCATGACCTACCTGATGCGGAGACCACCTATTATCTTCGCTGAGATGGATTGGTGGCGCGCCAGGTCCGATTTCTCTCTCTCCATACATACGGCGGCCTTGTACGCGCCGCACCACGTTGCGGGAATAGCTGCGATGCTGTTTTCATTTCTTCTCCTACTTGCACCGGAAGACACCGGAATCTTGCGGCTGGGGGAAATTGAAACGAAGCGACATCGCTGGGTCCGCACAATGCTTGCCGGGCTTTGTGCCGCATCTATTGTGGGTTGCTCCACGTACATTGCGCTATTCCTGGCACTTGCCTGCTTGACGGTCATGATAGGCGGAACCTTCCACAAAGACCATCGGACGACGGTTGTGATGCTTGCCGCAGGTGTTATTGCGCTCCTGGTTTCATTACCATTCCTGCGCGAGGTGATGACGGTACCGGCATATGGCGTGCTTTCGAGTAGGCACGCTGCTCCGTTGCGCTTTTACATGCGATCGACTCTTTTGACCAAGGAAGGCGTAAACACGCTGGCAATGTTCTTGGGCGGCCACCTCGGGAGGGCAAGTCAATCTATCTTGCGTGTCTTTTTCTTCCTGGGTTATCTCGCGATCGAACTCGGATTTTTGGGCTACATTCTTGCATTCCGTATGAAGGCGGACTGGTTAGATCGAAGGAAGTTAAGCGCGGCTCAGCGTGCGCAGTGGTCACTTTTGTTTGGGATCGCCTTGCCCGCTCTGTTCCTGAACAGTGACACTCTGGCTGGTTCAAATGATCTTGGACGGCACGCGGGACTGGCGCTGCGGATCCTGTTAGTTCTCTGGGCTGCGCCACACGTCGCTCATTTTATAAGGTCTTCAGAGTACCGGCGGGAATTTTTCAACAGCGCTCGAGGATGGCTGGTGATCGCAACTGTCGTTCTCGGTTTGGCCTCACAGGTGTATCAGGCGCTGTCGCAGAGATTCTATCTATATGCTTCCAACAAGTATTGGATCAACGAATCTTTCCCGCCATTTCCTTTTATGCATGAGTCGGGACTGTATTACCACGATCTTTACTACGGCTACGCCGCACTGAATCAGCGGAATGCTCCTCGCGGTCGCGTCTTGTATAACCCAACCTCCCAACTACAGAGTGCCCTTATGATTTATCAGAGCAGGTTTTCAGTTGCACCTGAACCACACTGCATGGCGGCTTTTGGGGGAGATATCAAGTCCTGCATAGACGCCTATCCCGCGATACAGAATCTGTTCGGCGGCAGAACCCCGCCGGATGAGTCCGGGAGAATGTCAGATCTGTATACCCCGCAAACGGCAACTCCCGCGAAATTCGTCCAAGTGTGTGGACAGCACGGCGTCGCAGTCGCTGTCATAAGTGACACGGATGTGGTTTGGCGTGATTCAAACAGCTTTGTGTGGCATATGCCGGTGTTCTATGCAACGCGGCATATTCGTTTTTTAGTTTGCCCGAAGCAGATGAGCGCACTCGATGGTGGATATTCCAACACAGCGGACGACTTTCCCCTCCGCGCAGAACGCATGTAGAATGTCGATGTGAAAACGCCCGTCAAAGCAGGCAGTCCTGTCTGCGTGGCTCTGGAGAACGTGGCCGACGTCCACCTGAGTAGACCTTCTGTGCAGCATTTCTCTCTCCAAGTTAAAAGCGGCTCTAGTTCGTCGCAGTCACCGGCCCAGAGCAAAATGAAATCTTTTTATCGGCCGGAGTTAGACGCGCTCAGGTTCTTCGCATTTTTGTGTGTGTTCTGCAGCCATGTTCTAAACCCACCCGCGTGGTATCTGCCCATCTTTCACATGGGCAGTCTTGGCCTCGGCATATTTTTTCTGCTCAGTGCTTTTCTTATCACCACACTTCTTTTGAATGAGAAGGCCGAGTACAACACGATTCATGTCCGCGCGTTCTTTGTAAGACGGATCCTGCGCATCTGGCCCTTGTATCTGTTCATGATCACCGCGGCGGTGATTATAGGTTTGTTTGTACCCAGCCGGCAGGTCCACAAGTTAGGGCTGATGTGGATGCTGTTAATGGCGGGGAATATGTTCGTGCTTAAGCGGGGCTGGGTCCTGGGCGTACTCAATCCGCTCTGGAGTATTTCGGTCGAAGAGCAGTTCTATGTGCTTTCGCCCTTCCTGGGCCGTTGGCTGAGCAGGAAGACGATGACTGCGTTCTATCTCTGCGTCATGATGGTTTCGTATCTGGTCTTATTCCGCTTGGGAGGGCGTCACGAACTTTACATCCTGGGAATATGGGCGAACAGCTTTGTGCAGTTCCAATTCTTTGCCGCCGGCGGTCTGCTTGCGATTCTGCATCAGCGGGACTGGCGGGAATATGGCTGGGTCGTGCGTGGCGCCATGTTGTCCATCGGTCTTGCGTGCTGGTATCTGGCGGCAATGCAATTTCATATCCACGATTTCATCGCGTCTACCTGGCCCGGTAGTCTTGCCGCCTATGCGTCAGCTCTGCTTGGTTCGGTCCTTATTTTTCTTTCCATCCTCGACGCCCGGGTTAGTGTCCCGGGATGGCTGATTTACCTTGGAAAGATTTCTTTTGGATTGTATGTTTTCCATCAACTTTTCATTGACATGGCCATGGAGCCGTCCTTTTTGATTGGGCCATGGATGCCAGGCATGTTTTACCGGCATCGGAGCATTGCGCTCGCGGTAGCAATGGCTGGCACAATCGTGACCGCATCGCTCTCGTACCGCTATCTGGAGACTCCTTTCCTGCGCCTGAAACGGCGGTTTGAGTTTCTACGGACCCGGCCGGTTTGAGGGTCGGTCCAACCATGGGGCCATACCCCTTGCGCAAGAGCTTCGTAGTCGGGCAGGTGTCGCGACATGTATACTCGGGGAGTTGTCCGTTCGACGGAGAACGCTGTATGTTTTCACGACAGGAAAACCATGCCAAAGCTCAAGACCCACTCGGGAGCGGCCAAGCGCTTCAGTAAGACCGGAACCGGCAAGATCAAGCGCGGTCAGACCAAGAAGCGCCATATCCTGACCAGCAAGGACACAAAGACCAAGCGGAAACTGACCGCGCAGGCCTACGTGTCCGATGGCGATTACGCCAAGGTCAGCCGGATGATCCCTTACGCCTGAGTTTTGCTCAGGATTTGTTCCCTCCAGCCGCACATTGAGAGATGTGCAACGGTCCAGGCAAGCGTAGACGGACCCTCGGACGGCCATAGAAGGCCAGCCGACATGAGACGGGAAGCAGCAAGCGTGTGAAGAGGCCCGGCGAGAGATCGCCATCCTTACCTCCAACCGCTAAAACGACTACGCAAAAAGGAGCAACAATATGCCCCGCGTCAAACGTGGCACAAAGCGGAATGATCGCCGTAAAAAGATCCTGAAGCGCGCTTCCGGATACTTTCTCACCAAATCAAAGCTCTACCAGGCCGCGCAGGAAGCTGTCGAGCGTGGTCTCAAGTTCGCCTACATTGGGCGTAAGCAGAAGAAACGCCAGTTTCGTTCGTTGTGGATTGTGCGCATTGGCGCTGCAGCCCGCTTGAACGGCCTAAGCTACTCCAGGTTCATCTCTGGCTTGAAGAAAGCCGGCATCGGACTGGACCGGAAGATCCTTGCTGACATCGCCGTGCACGATGCGGCAGGCTTTGCAGCGCTGGCCACCACCGCGACATCGTCCAACGAGTCGGTTCCCACCGCGGCGTAGCTGCTGAAGATCGAGAGCAAGGGGGCGCAGGTCGACTGCGTCCCCTTCTTTTTTCTCTCATCATGGGGGATGCAGGCTTAGCGAGTCTCTGCAAAGCCGAGGGCGTGCAGATAGGCGTACCAGCCCGCCAGCGAAACGCCGACCACTACGACAAGACCTGCGATGGTCCAAAGCCCTTTGCGGGTATAGGTCGCTTTGCCGTAGGAGTTAATCTGGCGCAATTCACCGGTTCGGACGACCCCGCTTAGGCCAAGTACGCCCATGTAAAAGAGGGCCGGCGCGAGACCAACGCTGTAGACGCTGATGGTCATCTCTCCAGTGCGATTCAATGCCAAGCGAAGTGGACGGTAGACGAAAAAGTATTCCCAAACGATGGAGACGGCGATCAGAAAGAGGCCGCCCATCACTCGCCTGCGGCGGTCCAGGTCTGGCGGCAGAGGCGGTTGATCCTGATCGGTCATTGCAGCTGTACTTTCTGTTCAGGCTTTCTTTCCTGTGCGTAGAACACGAGCCATGGTTTCGCCGATCTCCGCAGGAGATGTGACAACGTGGATGCCGGCGGCGGTCATGGCTGCCATCTTGCTTTCGGCGGTGCCCTCGCCGCCGGAGATGATGGCGCCGGCGTGGCCCATGCGGCGGCCCGGGGGTGCGGTTTGGCCGGCAATAAAGCCGACGACCGGCTTCTTGACATGCTCCTGGATGTAAGCGGCGGCGGCCTCTTCAGCAGTCCCGCCGATCTCGCCGATCATGATGATGGCTTCCGTATCGGGATCCTCATTGAGCAGCTTGAGCGCGGCAACGTGATTGGTGCCGATAATGGGGTCGCCGCCAATGCCGATGGCGGTGGACTGGCCGATGCCGCGCGTAGTGAGCTGGTAGACGGCCTCATAGGTGAGCGTGCCGGAGCGCGAGACGATGCCGACCGAACCTTCCTTGTGGATGCGGCCCGGCATGATGCCGACCTTCGCCTTGCCGGGCGAGATAACGCCGGGGCAGTTCGGGCCGATGAGCCGGGAGTTAGAGTTCTTCACTACCTCCCAGGCTTTCACCATGTCCAGCGTGGGGATGCCCTCGGTGATGCAGATGACCAGCGGCAGCTTCGCGGCAACGGCTTCGAGGATGCCGTCCGCAGCGAAGGGTGGTGGGACGAAGATGACCGTGACGTTGGCGCCGGTCTTCTTGACCGCTTCTTCGACGGTGTTGAAGACAGGGAAGCCTTCGTGCGTGGTACCGCCTTTGCCGGGGGTGACGCCGCCGACGACGTTAGTGCCATATTCCGCGCAGCCTTTGGCGTGAAAGGTGCCTTCGCGGCCGGTGATGCCTTGCACGATGAGGCGGGTATTTTTGTCAACGAGGACGGACATGTTCTTCCTTTCCTAGGCACTAGGCACTAGGTGAATCTTTGAGATCAGTTTGTTCAGCATGCGGCCGAGCTGGTCGCATTGGTCGAGAGCGTCTTTCACTTCGACCAGGCCGAAGCGTTCGGCGAGCAGGAGCTGTGTTTCAACCTGCATAAGGGAACCGAACGCCATCGTCAGCAGGCGGCGATAGTCGCCCGTGTGCATGCGGCCGTAGCCCTCGGCAATGCTGCTAGGTATGGCGACGCTGCCCCTGCGAAGCTGAGCTGTCAGCCCGAAACGCTCGTCGGGCGGAAACTTCTGCGTCAGCTTATAGATCGTGGCACATAGGTCCATGCCACGCTGCCAAACCTTTAAGTCACGATACGAGTTGATTACGTCACTCATGTCCAGTGCCAAATGCCTGTTCGTTCGCCGACGCGACGGCGAGCTTGGCTGCTTCGGCCATCGTCTGTCCGACTGAAAACCTCAGACCGCTCTCAGAAAGTATGCGGCGGCCTTCTTCGACGTTGGTGCCTTCGAGGCGGAGGATAAGAGGCAGGGTGACGTTCAGGTTCTTGGCAGCCGCGACAACAGCGGTGGCAAGTACGTCGACACGCAGAATGCCGCCAAAGATGTTGATGAAGATGCATTTCACATTCTTATCGGCAAGCAGGATGGCGAAGGCTGCTTCAATCTGCTGCTGGCTGGCACCGCCGCCAACGTCCAGGAAATTCGCGGCTTTGCCCCCGGCGTATTCAATGATGTCCATGGTGGCCATGGCCAGACCCGCGCCGTTCACCATGCAGGCGATGTCCCCGTCCAGGCGGATGTAGTTCAGCGAGTCCTTGCTGGCTTCCACTTCGAGCGGATCTTCCTCGGCAACGTCGCGGAGTTCTTTCAGGTCTTTGTGCCGGAACATCGCGTTATCGTCGAAGTTGATCTTGCAGTCGAGCGCCAGCAGCTTGCCGTCTTTTGTGGTGACGAGCGGGTTGATCTCCATGAGGGAGCAGTCGGTATCAAGGAAGGCTTTGTAGAGGCCGAGCATGAAGCCGACTGCCTGGTTGATTTGTGGTCCTGCAAGGCCGAGTTTGAAGGCGAGATTGCGCGCCTGCCATGGTTGCAGGCCAAGCGCGGGTTCGATCGGCTCCTTGTAAATGGCTTCCGGGGTTTTTGCGGCGACCTCTTCGATCTCCATACCGCCCGCCTTTGAAGCCATAAAGGTGAACTTGCCGGTGGCGCGGTCGAGCACGATGCCGAGATACAGCTCGCGCTCGATGGCGGAGCCCTGCTCAATAAGAAGCCGCTGCACCCGCTGGCCCTCCGGCCCGGTTTGGTGCGTGATGAGCTGCATGCCCAGGATGGCTTTCGCGGCGGCGTTCGCCGAGTCCAGGTCTTTGGTGACCTTCACTCCGCCACCCTTGCCGCGGCCGCCGGCGTGGATTTGCGCCTTCACCACAACGACAGGGTTGCCGGCGCTGAAGAGGCGCTTTGCCTGTGTGTCGGCTTCCTCCAGGGTGCTGACCATCTCGCCCTCGGGCACGGGTACACCGTACTTGCGCAGAATTTCTTTCGCCTGGTACTCGTGAATCTTCATCGCAGTCCTCGCCTTAGCAGCCTAAATCACGCGAGGGAAGGTTGTGCAAACGGCTCCTCCTAGGGCATCGCGAGGAGGTTCACTCTGCGAAGATGAGGAGGTGGATACGGATGAGCTATTGCGCCGCGTGATGGCGGAAGGTGAAGCGCTAAGGACCGCGGAGGCAAGCGCGCTGATGACGACGCTGCTGGCCGGTGAACTGAGCGAGCGCGAGATGGAAGATCTGCTGACCACGCTACACGAGCGCGGAGAGACCGCGGAGGAGCTTGCCGGGTTCGCGAAGGCGATGCGGGCGGCGTCTGTGAAGCTGCCGCTGACGGACGAGGAGCGTGACAGCTCGGTCGATACGTGCGGGACAGGTGGGGACGGTAGCGGATCGTTCAACATTTCAACGGCGGTTGCGCTGGTGGCCGCGGCAGCGGGCGTGAAGATCGCCAAGCATGGCAACCGAAGCATCACGTCGCGATGCGGGTCGGCCGATGTGCTGGAGGCACTGGGTGTGCCGATCGACCACTCGCCCGCTGCGGCGGTGCAGGCGCTTCGCGAGCATGGATTTGCGTTTCTGCTCGCACCTCGCATGCATCCGGGGATGAAGGCGGTGGCAGCAGTGCGTCGGCGTCTGCCGTTTCGGACAGTCTTTAACCTACTGGGCCCGCTGGTGAATCCAGCCGGTGCCCGCCGGCAACTTATCGGCGTGTATGAGGCAGAGGCTGTTCCGAAGATCGCGGAGGCGCTGGCTGTTTCCGGCAGTATGCTGCACGCCATGGTGGTGCATGGCGCGGACGGCATGGATGAGATTTCACTGGCGGGCGAGACGATGGCGGCCACGGTGCGCGGAACGGAGATACACCGTCACAGCATTGTTCCGGAGGATGCTGGAGTTTTGCGGTGGTCAGGAACGCTGCCGGGTGGTGGAGTGGAGGAGAATGCCTCGATTCTGCGTGCGATCTTCGCGGGTGAGACGGGTCCGGCTCGCGACGTCGTCGTGCTGAATGCGGCAGCGGTCTTCCAGGCGGCAAGCCGTTCTGGATCACTGCGAGAAGGCGCAGAGCTTGCGGCCAGCGTGCTGCGGGATGGCGGAGTGGAACGCTTCGTCGCAGAGCTTGCCATGAGCCGCTGAAAAAATCCGGCCGGCGGCAACTTGCTTGCCTGCTGATGAGCCGGCGGCGCAGAATGGCAGGGCGATGACTTTGCGAAGCGTACTTGTCCGGTGCGGCATGCTGCTTTGTCCGGCAATGCTGATGGGGGCCGCAGCATGCGCGCAGCAGGCCAGACCGACCGCGGTGATCCGCGCCACCACGCGCATCGTTTATGTAGACGTAGTGGTGCGCGACGGCAACGGCCACATTGTTCGTGGCTTGCGGGAAGAGGACTTTCAGATCCGGGAGGATCGCCAGACGCAGCGGACAAGCCTGTTTGAAGAGCACTTGTTCAAAGAGGCGGCAAGCGCTGCGAGAGGCACGGCGAGGGCGCTGCCCGAGGGCGAGTTGAGCAATGTGCCGGCTGAAGCGCCGGATACCTCACTCAACATCGTGCTGCTGGATCTGCTGAATACTTCGTTACTGGATCAGGCATATGCACGCAAGCGAATGATCGAATTTCTGGCGCACCTGCCGCCGGGCCGGCAGGTGGGCGTTATGGTGCTCTCCAACGGCGTGCACCTGATCCAGAACTTCACGACGGATTCAGCGCTGCTCGCAAAGGCCGCACAGTCGATCGATTTGAAGCAGTCAGTACAGTTTCGCGATAGAGCACAGCAGAACTCTGACGAGGAACTTGCGCGGTACTTGAACAGTCAGGCGACGAACGGCTCAGGGACGGGTGACTTGCTGCGCCGTTCGATCGAAGGCGAGGAGATCTCCCACATGATCGACCGGCTAGGCGAAACAAACGAAGCTTTTCGCCAGATTGCACGGTCAGTGAACGGATATCCGGGACGCAAAAATCTGTTCTGGCTGGCGACGCAGTTTCCGAGTTCGAATTACTACGACCTGCAGAGTCTTTCTTCCGCACCACGCGGAGGCCTTGCGGCAGAGCGCCGCCTGACGGTAGATCCTGGTGCGAACAGCGGTGGCCTGCCGACCACAGCAGGATTGGGTCTGACAACGTTCAGTGGCAACGTGAATAAAACACTGGCGGACTCCCAGATTGCGGTGTATCCCATCAGCCTGACAGGCGTTGAGATAGACAGCCCCGGGCCTGAGTCGCAGGACAGCACTGGTGGGGCTGGGCTGCTGGCAGCCTTTAATGCGCGCCAGACCGGGCACGAGGTGATGAACCACATTGCGGACGAGACTGGCGGAGAGGCCTTCTACGGAAACAACGATCCGGCACTGCTGCTGGGCAAGGCGTTGGAGAGCGGCGAGAACTACTACACGCTGGCATACCAGCCGCTGAACCACACCTGGAATGGCCAGTACCGCCGGATCCAGGTTTCGCTCAAGAGCAGCGGCTACCACCTGCAGTACCGCCGCGGTTATTTTGCGACGCCGGAGCAGCCGCCGGGCGATCCAGTCGCACAGTTCAACTCCGCGGTGCGGGTGGGCACGCCGCCGTCGACCGCGCTGGTAATTCATGCGCTCACGCCTGGTCCGCCGGTTGCGGGCGACCTGCAGTTACAGGCGGTGCTGGATATGACTGGGGTGAACTTCTGGGTGGATGCGCAGGGGCGTCATCGAGCGCGGATGCAGGTGCGCACTATCGCTTACCCCCAGGCCACCTCTGCTGCCCCGGTGGAGAGCAATGCGGAGTTGAATCTGGGTTTGACGGAGGAGGATTACCAGGCTGTGCTGCGAAAAGGTGTTCCGGTGAAGCAGACGCTGCATTTGCCGCCTGGGGCATACATGGTGCGGCTTGGAGCTTTGGATTTGACGAGTGGGCGCATCGGTACCCTTACGTTTCCGTACGCTGCGCCGTAGAGACGGAAGTGACCGTGCAGGAGGCGTCGGGATCAGGCCGCGAGCACCTCGTCCTCTTCGACAATCTCTTCCGCGTCTTCGACGTGTGTCCCGAGCGGGATGGCGTAGCGCGCGGCGAGATCCGGCGCGAACCGAGCGATGTCGTTCCGCAGCCGCAGCAGAGCGAGATCCTTCGCCTTGGATTCGAGCATGATGTCGGTTTCGAGATGCTGGATGGAGCGCAGGAACGGGATGGTTTCAAAGGGATTGTTGAAGTCGGCGTGGCCGGTCCAGATGGGCGGCTGGAGCACGGTCTCCAGCAGGCCAGTCTTGCGGTTCTTGCGCTTGATTTCACGCATTTCCGTGCGGGCGCAGCTGAAGTGCATTTTGGGCCGGACGCCGGTGGGCCAGGTTTTCAGGAAACGCTCAAGCGTCTGCACCATGTCGAGTCCTTCTGGGTTGAAGCACCAGTGGTGCTGGTAATCCCACACGCACTTTACGCCGGTGCGCTCATGCACGCTGAGCACGTCAGCGGCGGAGAAGCGGATGTCGTCGTTCTCCAGAATGAGCCGGCGCTGCACGCGTTCGCTCAATCTGGGCCAGGTCTTCACCCAGTTGTCACAACCGGCTTTGCGGTCGCCGTAGCTGCCGCCCACGTGCACGACCATGATCGCCTCAGGGCCGAGCTCCATGTAATCGAGCATGGTGGCTTGAGACTCCAAGTCTGCGATGGACTTTCGCGTAAGGATCTCGTTTCCGCTGTTGAGCACGATGAACTGCGAAGGATGGAAGCTGAGCCGCAGCCCCTGCGCGCGGGCGATGCGGCCGACATGGGCGAGGTCGCCACGGCTTTCCTCCACCATCGAGTGGAACTGCGGCATGTCAGGATGCGTGTGATACGGGGCAAGCTCGCTAGACATGCGGTACATGCGGATGTCGTGCTTGCGCAGGTAGGCAAAGATGTCGCAGAGGTAGCCGAGGGAGACGCGCAGGTGCGGATTGAGCCGCCAGCCGCGCGTGTCATTGCTTTTCAGGCCGGGCGCGCCCATGACTTTTACCGGAAAGCCGAGGCGCATGGCTTCAGCCGGGAAGGTCGGCATGGTAAGGCCGTCGCCGTCGGTGGCCGGCATGGCGCAGTAGCTCATGGGAGCGGAGAGGCGGCGGTCAGCTTCAGCGGCCGCGGCCTCTTTTTGGCGCTCGCGGGCGGCCTTGACCGCGGCTCTCTTTTTGGCGAGCTTTTCTTTGGCTTTGCGCTTTTCCTCGCGCTCCTGCTGGGCGGGGGTGAGGGGCTTCTGCTGACGCTTAGAGTCCTCAGTGGATCGAGTGGGCATACCCTCTTGAGATGCGGGCCACATGACAGAAGAAATGCCAGCTAGAATGAAGGTGTGGCATCCCCGTCCGCAGAGGAACTGAAGAAGCTTGCAGCCCTTCGGCTACGCGAGGCGAAAGTGCTTTTGGGTGCCGGTTTGTACGACGGCGCTTGGTATATATGCGGATATACGCAAGAGCTTGCAATTAAAGCTTGCATTTGCAAGACACTCGAAGAAGCCAGCTATGCTTCAGAGAGACTCGCAAACACTTTTAAGCACCACCGAGTCGATGATCTTGTCTTGCTGGCTGGCTTAAGGAGCAAGCTCGAGCTTGAGCTCTCGACGCGCCCAGCTTTCAGGCAGAACTGGTCGTTGGTCAAGACCTGGTCGACCGAAGATAGATACACGTTCACAACGCGGCAGGAGATTGTGGACCTTTTGCTCGCCTACGAAGATCCAGAAGACGGAGTGTTCACATGGCTCTCACAGCAGTGGTAAACGACGCAGTGATTGAGGGTACAATCCGGTATTTGCGCAAGCTGGAAAGCAAGCAGGGCGAGCTTGGCTTTGCGATGCTGCAGAGGAATGCGGGCAGCAACGAAGGCTGGGACCTCACAATTGCCGCGCCTTGGTTGGATCGCGTCTCCAAACTTACCGCTACAGGCCAGATCATCCGGGACTTGAAGGACGAGCTGGGTGCAAATGCCCACTTATTCCGGGGTGCCCTGGTCCGCGGAATGCATAGTTCTGTAGTGCGCACGCTCGCGCCGCAATTTTGCATCAGCCAGCTCGGAACGGCGTATGCAATTGTGAACTCCCTTGAACTTACCTACCTGGATATCGACGAGGCCGTGCTGCTCCTATCCCGTCCTGAGCTGATCAATATTCCGATCGCCGCCTAACCTAGAAAGAAAGTTATGATTTCAGTTTCCAATGTCACGATGCGGTACGGCTCCAAGATCCTGTTTGAGGACGTATCGACGCAGTTTATCTCGGGCCGGCGGTATGGCCTGACCGGGCCTAACGGGGCTGGTAAATCGACCTTTATGAAGGTGCTGACCGGCGAGCTGGAGGCGCAGAAGGGCAACGTGGTGCGTCCGCGCAAGCTCGGTATCCTGCGCCAGGACCAGTACCAATTTGACCAGTACCGCGTGATCGACACGGTCATCATGGGCAATGCGCCGCTGTGGGCCGCCATGGAGGAGCGCGAGATCCTCTACAACAAGCCCGACCTGACCGATGACGACGGCATCCGCCTGGGCGAGCTGGAGGGTGTGGTTGGCGAGGAGAACGGCTACGAAGCCGAGTCCGATGCCGCGATCCTGCTGCAGGGCCTCGACATCCCCAACGAGGTGCATGAGCGCAAGATGAGCGAACTGCAGGGTGGGCAGAAGGTGCGTGTGCTGCTGGCGCAGGCACTCTTCGGCGATCCGCAGGCCCTGTTGCTGGACGAGCCGACGAACTATCTCGATCTTGAATCCGTTCACTGGCTGCAGGACTTCCTGCTCAGCTACCGCGGCACGCTGATCACCATCTCGCACGACCGCCACTTTCTGAACGCGGTCTGCACGCACATCGCCGACATTGATTATCAGACGATCATTACCTACCCCGGCGGCTATGACGACATGGTGATGCAGAAGGTGAGTGTGCGCACCCGCATTGAGAGCCAGAATGAGGAGCGCAGCAAAAAGATTGAGCAGCTGAACGACTTCATTGCACGCTTCAGCGCTGGCACGCGGTCCAGCCAGGTGAACAGCCGCAAGAAGGAAGTGGAGCGGTTGGCGACCACCGAACTGGCGCGCTCCAACATTCAGCGCCCGTTCATCCGCTTCGACACGGTGCGGCCCAGCGGCAAGCATGTGCTGGAGGTGGAAGCTGTCACTAAAACATATGACATGCCAGCTCCCGATGGCTCCACCGGGCCTGTTTTCAAGCCGTTCACATCGGCGCTGATGCGTGGCGACAAGGTGATGCTGATGGGCCGCAACGGCACAGGCAAGACGACCATGCTGAAATCATTGCTCTCCGGCGTGCCTGACACGCAGGACAATGATTTTGTACGCAGCCATGGCAACGTGAAGTGGGGGCATGAGGCGCAGATCGGCTACTTTGCGCAGGACCACACGGCCGCCATTGACAAGGGCACCACGGTGGCCGAGTGGCTGCACGGCTGGGACCCGAAGAAGTCTACGGAAGAGATCCGGGGAATTCTCGGGCAAATGCTCTTCCGTGGTGAAGAAGGCTTGAAGAAAACGGACGCGCTCTCCGGCGGTGAGGCGGCGCGTCTGCTTTTCTGCAAGTTGATGCTGCAAAAGCCAAACATCCTGATCCTGGACGAACCGACGAATCACCTGGATCTTGAATCCATCAATGCCCTGAACCAGTCACTGCAAAAGTACGACGGCACGGTCCTGCTGGTGACGCACGATCAAGACCTGATCGAGGAAGTGGGCACGCGCATCTGGCACTTTGAACACGGCACCGTGGTGGACCACAAGGGACCGTATGAGGAGTACCAGCAGCAGATGGCGCTGGCGGCGAAGTAGACCAGGCTCAGCCCTATGTCAGGTAAACGAGCTTGCCGTCTCGAACCTACCTTCACCGCAAAGAACGCGGTGAAGATGGGGCACCCGTTGCCTGTATTGGAGCTTCGAGCGTGAGCCTCAGCGTCCTATTGCTGCCGCTGCGTTGAACACGTCCAGCGCGGAGCTCTGTGTACTCGCATCCGGTACGCCCGGCGGCCCGGACCAGACCAGGCCAAAGGTGATTGCGGGAGTACGGCTGTCATTCCATATGCTTTCCGCGTTTGCGCGAAAGAAAGCTGCATAGCGCGGCTCATGCACCAGCGTGTTGAGAGCGCTAAGGTTCCGGGCAAAGATGCCTTTGAATTGAGGTGCGTCTTCACCGCAGTGGTCCGGTTCGCAGCTGTCGTGCAGAATGCCGTTGCCGTCCGTCAGGTGAATCAGCGAGGCGTCCGCGATCATGCGTGCCTCCATGAGCGCGTTCGGGTCGTGGCTGGTCTTTGACCACTCGGTGAGCGCTCCCAGCACCACGCCCTGGTTATACGTCCAGGTGGTCCGGCCATTGTTGCGGCAGCTCCCTTCCGTCTTATCGATGGTGAGGCCGTCATTCACCAGGTGATCGCCATTGATCATGCCCGAGCGCTGAAACCACTCCCAATCGCGCCGTGCCCAGTCCAGGTACTCCTTCGCCGCTTCCGTACTGCCAGCGCGCGTGGCCAGGTGTGCCGCTACGGAGAAGAAGAGTTCATTGGCGATGGCGTTTTTGTAGTTGCGGTCCTTGCTCCACCAGATGCCACCACCGCAGGTTTGGTCCCACCCACCGGACATGTCCTTGAAGATGGACTGGCCCATGGCAAGATATCGCGGCTCACCGGTCAGGTCGTAGGCATCGATCCAGGCCAGCGCCCACCAGCCCTCGTCGTCGTAATACCTGTTCAGAAACCCTGGAAAGCCGGTCATCTTCTGCAGCTTGCCAGTCTGCTGTTCTTTGGGGACGGTTTTTTGTGCCTGCTCAAAGGTATTGGCCAGCACGGCGCTATTTGCCTTCTGTCCCGTCACGCGCGATGCGTCTACCAGAGCCGTCACGGCGTTCGCGGAGTTCCACCATCCCGTTGTGGCGTACAAGCCGGTTTGCTGGACATACCACTCCTGCATGGCTGTCACTCCAGTGGTGATGCGCTGGCGGTTGCTGGGCGGAGCGGATTGGCTGTGGCAGGGCAACGGAGCCAGAAGGAGCATTGCGGCGAGGGTCAGGCAGAGCAGGCGCATATCTTTGTTTGTACTCTCGTCATAGCTTAAAACGGGAGTGGTTGAACATCGCGGGACGGCTCTACGCGCAATGGAATACATCTTGCCGCGCTATGTTGAGAAGGGCCATGCGAGGCGAACCCGTTACAATCAGGCAATCACCTTGTCTGGTGAAGGCGCAGTCCGCGGCTCGTTCTGGGCTGCGAAGATTGCAGGCCCGCACAGCGTGCGAGAAGGAAGTCAGACCCATGCCACCAGTTGAACCACGGCGGGATGTTGCGAAAAACGTGCTCGGCCAGCCGCTGGCTACCTGCGGTCAGGAACCGATGACCGGCTTTTATCGTGATGGCTGCTGCAACACCGGCCCAGACGACCGTGGCGTGCATACCGTTTGCGCGGTCGTGACCGCGGAGTTCCTGGCAACCTCAAAGCAGTTGGGCAACGACCTTTCTACGCCGGCGCCGCAGTACGGTTTTGCCGGCCTGAAACCTGGAGACCGCTGGTGCGTGTGCGCGGCGCGTTGGCTACAGGTGTATGAGGCGGGTGCGGCCTGCCCAGTGGTGCTGGAGGCGACGCACGAGAACACACTGCGTGTAGTCCCGTTCGATATTCTGCTGCAGTTTGCCGTCATCCCGGAAAAGCTCCACTAACCTTTCGGGGAAGAGAGCTTTCCGGCAGGGTGCGCGAGCCGCATCTGGGGCTGTGACGCATGCATGTCGGATCTCCGGCCCATTATGGGTCCTTTCCGCTGCGCAGTTCTGGCGTCCTTGCAATGAGGCCTTGACACGGGCGCGGCTTCTCCGCGACGCTTGTACAAGCAACTTTTTCGCGATTTCGGCGGTACACGTCCTTAACGTGTGTCACAAGACCGGAACGCGTGAGCCTGTCCGCAGGACCTTTTCAGCATCCGGCTGACCACGATCGAGTGGGCCGCATGCCACTTCCAGGAGTGACGCCGTTGAAGAAGATTACCCGTACCATGCGTGCCGGTGTTTTTGCCGCTACCCTCTCCATCTCTGCCGTCAGCACATTGGGCTACGCGCAAAGCGCCGCTCTGGGCAACATCTCCGGCATCGTGCGTGACGCCGGTGGTGCCGTTGTCCCGAACGCCTCTGTAACGGTAACGAACGTTGATACGGGTGCCAGAAAAAGCTACACCAGTGACAGCGACGGTCACTATGCCGCGACCTTTCTGCAGCCGGGCAATTATGAGGTGATCATCACCGGAGCGGGCTTCGGCAAGGTCGACCAGAAGGGCGTGACCGTTACGGTGGGCACGACTAACACCGTGGATGCCGCGCTGCCGAACGGCTCTGTAAGTACGGATGTGACCGTTACCACCGATCAGGTGCTGGTGGATACGGACAAGTACGACCAGTCGCAAGTGGTGGGCGAGCAGCTGGTGAATAACCTGCCGGTAAATGGCCGCCGCTTTGATAATTTCGTTCTGCTCACCCCGAATGTGGCACCGGACGGCAACACCGGCCTGCTCAGCTTCCGCGGTATCAGTGGCCTGTACAACACAAACCTGGTGGATGGCGCAAACAACAACCAGGCTTTCTTTTCAGAAGCGCGTGGACGTGCGATCGGCGCACCTTATGTCTTCCCGATCGACGCCATCAAGGAGTTTCAGTCGGCCGCATCGGGGTACTCGGCGGAGTTCGGCCAGTCGGCCGGCGGTGTGATCAACGCCATCACCAAGTCGGGCACGAACAGCTTCCACGGAGACGTTTACGAGTACTACCGCACACCGGGCTACAACGCACTGGATGCACTGAATAAGTTCAACAAGAACTTTACGCAGCCCGTAAAGGTGCAGCACCAGTTTGGTGTTTCTGTCGGCGGGCCCATTTTGAAGGACAAACTGTTCTTCCATGCCGTCTATGACGGATACCGCCGAATCAATCCGATCACCTATCTGTCCGGCTACAACGTGAACGGGCAGAGCGTGAATCAGCTCACCGCGCTGTGTGACGGGCGCACCAGCGGGTATCTGCAGCGTGGAACCACGATTTATCCCTCGGTCATCCCTGGCATCTCCGCGGCGCAGTGTGGGGCAGCTGTGGCCTTCATCAACAGCAAGCAGGGAAGCTTCGCGCGTAACACGACGCAGGACATCTACCTGCCACGGCTGGATTACCAGCTCAATAGTAAGACCCACCTGTCTGCCTCGTTCCTCTTTGAGGATCTGAAGCAGCCGAATGGCTATAACGGCGCGGCGTCTGTGACCGGAGCGGGATCGATCACGCAAAACGGTGGCATCAACTTTCATGAGCGGTTCCTCTTTGCGAATGCAGAAACGGCGCTGAATGCGAATACCACCAACGTGGTTCACTTCCAGTGGTCGCGCGACTTGGAGACGGCCAGCACCAACACCGGCGGACCGGCGATCAACGTAGGTACGGGTTCAACCGGCATCATTGCCTATGGGGAGACCTCGGCATTGCCGCGCGGCGCCTTTCCAGACGAGCACCGCTGGCAGATCACTGACATCTACTCGAAGGTGATTGGAAAGCATTCCGCCAAGTTGGGCGTGGATGTGAACCTGATTCACGAGCAGATCTCGAACCTGTTCGGTGGTGATGGATCCTTCTCTTACACAAACAGCAATCAGGAGTACAACTTCGCCAGCTGGATTCAGGACACGTATCAGGTGAATGGCGGGCGGCATTACAACTCGTTCTCCCAAACGAATGATCCGATCACGCACGTGGGCGCGGACGACTTCTGGAACAAGGATCTGGACATTTTCCTGGAAGACGACTGGAAGATCACACCCAAGCTGCTGCTATCGTTGGGGGCGCGGTACGACGTCCAGCTGGTGCCGCAGCCGGACTTGCCCAACAGTGCCAATCCTGTCGCCTTCGCGGCGACGAGCACCATCAACACCGATTACCACATGGCCGCTCCGCGGTTTGGCTTTGCCTGGAATCCGCAGGAGGGCACCGTCATTCGTGGCGGCTACGGCATCTTTTACGGCCTGACTTCAAACTCGCTGTGGTACACGATGCGGCGCGAAAACGGCGTTTACCAGCAGCAGTTCTCCACGCCGACGGCGACAGTGAACGCCTATGGAGCAATTACGCCGGCACCAGCCGTCGGCTCTCCGAATGTGCGTCTGCAGCAACCGTCCGCAACGACTTATGTGTCGTATGCGCCGCAGGGAGGTATCCCCGCATTTACCCCACCCGGCCCGGCGCCGGTCAACCAGGTCACAGGCGCGCCGACCCCAGCGGTGAACCCGGGCCTGCCCTCACTCTCCATCGGCGTGCGTGGCGCGAATACGAACTTCCTGAACCCATACACGCACTCTTACGACCTTGCGGTTGAACAGCAACTGCCGTTGCACTCCACACTGACGGTGGCATACGTGGGCACACGCGGCGCGCGGCTGCCGATCTATGTGGACACCAATGTGGACCCAACCTCGGCCATCAGCCGCAACTACCGGTTGACGACTGCTGCGGGAACCAGCACGTTTGCCTTTCCGTTTTACCAGCGCCGGCTTTTCAACACCACTTCGTCTGTACTCACGGGATTCTCAGATGTGAACAGCTGGTACAACTCGGCGGCCTTCTCCCTGCGCAAGCCCTTCAGCAATGGCGTGGAAGTGCTGGTGAATTACACCTGGGCGCACACCACTGACGCGGGCCAGTCCGGTGCGCCCAACGGCACCTTCAACGGCACCGACTCGCCGATCATTCCTTTCGCGACGGGTCACCGGTCCGGACGCGGCGCAGAGTATGCGCGGTCTGACATTGACCAGCGCGGACGCTTCGTGGGAACGCTGCTTGGCATCACGAAATTTCCCATGGGGAACAAGTATGCCGGCTACGCGGTGAACGGCTGGGAACTCTCCGGCACTGTCACGGCGCAAACGGGCTTTCCCGTCACGGGCTTCATCAACGGCAGCATTGCGTCGCCGCTGGCAGGCGATGGCGGTATCAGCGGCGCACAGGTGACCAGCGGTACCGGCTATCGCGTGCCGGACGTGATCGCGACGCGCAACAGCTTCAAGGGGCCGGGTGTGCACAACACAGATGCACGCGTTGCCCGGCAATTCCCGCTCGGGCGCGAGGGCATGCGCTTTGAGATTGCGGCGGAGGCCTTCAACCTGGCCAACCATCGCAATATTCTGGGCGTGAACGCCAATTACGCCAACTACACCGCGCCAGGCGGAACCATCACTGGCACGGCAACCACCTGTCCCACGGCAAGCACCGGCAACAGCGGCTGCTTCACGCCCAACTCCTCGTTCTACTCAGCAACCTCAACCTCCAGCGTCATCTACGGGTCGCGTCAGTTGCAGTTCCTGGGACGGCTCTACTTCTAAAGCAACCTGGAAGAAGACCCTGCAAGGAATCCAACGCTACAGCTTGGAGTAGAACTTTCAGCGCGGCTGTACTGGATGGAGTCGCTCGCTGCAAAGGCTATGCGTACTGCCACCAGGTTAGCTTCGGCAGCAGAGGATGATAGAGGGCCAGCATGATTTTCGTGCCTGGCGGGAGCTGCGGCATCCGCAGCTTTGCATAGGCGCGAAGCTGCTCCTCGTACTTCTCTCGCTCGCGCTGCAGGAAAGCCTCGCGTCCCGCCTCGCTGTGGTCGGCGGTCTTGTAGTCCACGATCCAAAGCACGCCAGAGCCGCTGCTGCCGGGAGTGGCACTTGCGAAAAAGCTGCGGTCCAGCCGGGAACGGCGGCTGGTTTCTGTTGCTTCGTCCCAGGCCGCAAATTCTCCCTCACTTACCGCGCCTGCATGCGACTCCAGAAGCCAACGTCCCTCTGGATCCTGCAGGGTTTGCGTGAGTGCACGGGTAGTCTGCACGGTCAGAAGCTCTACATCCGCGCCCCGCAGGCTATCGCCACGCAAGACAGCACGGATGCGTGGCGACCAGCTGTTGACTTCGGCGATCCAGGCTTCAGCCGGTTTCGGCGACACGGCTATGCACCGGGAGAGGTGCTCCAGAAAGGCATGCACGGTTTTACCGAGACTGCGCGCACGCAACGAGCCTTCCGGCCTGTGAAGTCTGGCAAGTGCGCTGGCCGGCTTCGCTGATTCAGGCAGGGCTGGCAGGGCACGCAGCCGAAGCTGCCTTCGCGCATCCACGCTAAGCGGAAGCCTTATCAGAATGGACCTTTCCGGTCTGGCTTGCTCCTGCAGATCGTCGACCACGCCACCGGGTGCCTCGGCCGCCGCGGCCAGTGCAAAGTCCTCAAAGTCCCGGGATGGAAGTGGGGCCGTCCGCATCGGTAGCACCGCTAGTTTCGGCGGCACCGGAGCAATGCTTCTTTGACCCTGCTGGTCCGTTGCGGCAAAATGCTTCTGGATCGCGGGCCAGGCAGCTCCCAGCAGCGTGTCCTCGCCCACAGAGGTGTCGCCATTTGCCTTCTGTTCCGGAGCTGCGAAAAGCTGCACGGAGCTTCGTGCGCGTGTGGTGGCTACGTAAAACAGCCGCTTCAGTTCCGCACGGACCTGCTGCGAGCGTACGCGTGAGATGTACCTGTTGAGGGAGGTTTTCTCATCTCCCCGTTCTTGCACGGGGGCCAGCAGAACCTGGGCGTGACCGTCTGCGTCGCGCGCCGGCAACTCCATCCAATCCAAAAGACGCGTAGTTTCCTGACCGCCTTTCTTTTGCAGACCAGGAAGAAAAACCAGATCCCACTCCAGACCCTTCGCTTTGTGGATGGTCATAACATCTACCGCGTCCGGAGCCGATGCAGGCTCGGCATACAGTTTGCGGACGCGTGCCCGCAGCAGAGCTGCATCGAGTCGAGCACCTTCCCCCTCGATCTGCGCCAGCAACTCGAGATACCGGCGAATATTCGTGCGGCCCAGCGTGTCTATGGAGGCGTCGCCGCCAAGAGAAGCCCATGCCTGTTCCACGGCAACCGCGATGGTCGTCCGTCCACGATTTTCAGCAGCGGCATCCATCACGTCCAGGGTGCGCAGGAGCCGCTGCCGCGAGTCCAGCGGCAGAGTTGTGGCGCGTTCACGAAAGAGCACACGCAGCGCCGACCTTTTGCCGGCGGTGTCGTCTCCACCGGCCAGGATGTGCAACTCCCGAAGTGACAGGCCACACCACGGCGCGCGCAGCACGGCGAGCCAGGCTACGCGGTCGGCGGGGTGCAGCAGGGCACGTGTCAACGCCACGGCGTCAAGTACCTCCGGCCGCTCGCCCAGTTCGTCCATCTCGACGGCGTGAAAAGGAACAGCAGCCTCTTTCAGCTTGCGCATCACCTGCCGGGCATGAGCTCGCGCCCGCACCAGTACCGCGATCTTCCATGGCTGCAGTCGACCTGCAGGCAGAGGTCTGTGCCGCCAATCACGGGCTGTCTTCGCGATGGTCTCAGCCTCTTCGCGGTCGAGTCGCTGCCGCTCGAGTCCGTCATCTTCCGCGCCCAGGTTGGCCGGCACCACTTCCACGTTCCAACCTATGGAGAGACTGCCGCCCGGCGGCAACACCGGGGAAGCCGCGCTGTAACTGATGCCGCCCGGCTTTGCGGAAAAGACCTCCGCAAAGGTTTCATTGAAGCTGTGAACCAGTTCAGTGCCGGAGCGGAAATTCGCGGAGAGTTGGAGGATGCCGAGCTCGATGCCGCCCAGCCTACCGGTGCGCAGGCCCTCCATGAATCGCTCCACGCGTGCCTGCCGGAAGAGATAGATGGACTGCTTTGGATCGCCCACCAGGAAAACAGTTTGATCTCGTCCATTCCACCCGGCGGTGAGTGCTTCCAGCAGCTCATATTGGCCGGTAGAGGTGTCCTGCATTTCATCCACCAGCAGATGATCCAGGCGTATGCCAAGTGCGGTGGCCACCCGGTTCGCGCCATCCTCCTCCCGCAGAGCGGCGCGGGCTGCCATGGACAGCTCCGTGAAGTCGCAAAGCTCGCGCTCTGCAAAGAGGAATCGAAGCTCGATCAAAGCTCGGTGCAACAGGCGAAAGAGTGCTTTGGCGACTCGCCACTGCTCCGGAGGATAGCTGCTCGGCGGCAACTCACGCAGGGCGCACAGAACTGCCGGCAGTTCCTCGTCGTGGTGGTGAAGGCGATTGATCAAGTCCTTGAGCTCGGCTTTGAGCGGCCTGGTCAGGTCGATCCCGACCTGGTTGACGTTGAAGGATTTGCGCAAGGTGCCATCCTTGGTGATCAGCAGGTTGCTCAGGGCATCCCAGTGCATGCGATCGTCTGCCAGCACGCCTGGTACGCCGTGCAAATGCTCACAGTGGCCTAAGGGATTGGGGTTTTCGCGGTAACCGCTGAGCGTTGCGACACGCCGGCCGAAATGGGACAGATCCTGCAGCAGGTCCTCTGGAAAACGATCTCTGAGGCTTGTAAGTGCTCCGCAGATCAGCGTCTGCAGGGCCGCATTCAGTCGCGGCAGCACCTCGGTTTCCAGTGCCGCGTCTTCGAGCGTTTCGAGGGAAAGCGGAACCAGCGCACCCCACTGCTCACGGGTTTGCAGCATTTCCGCAAGGAGCTGCTCGCATTCCAGCAGGTCGCCGTCACGCTGCAGCAGGACAGTTTCGATTGCTGCATTCAGGCCGGCATCACTCCCGCCAAGGTGCAGAAGGACTGCCCGGGCGGCCTCCCGGTAGAGCGCAACGGCTGCCATGTCCCTTACCGGTGTAGCGCCGCCCAGGCCTCCGGAGAGCACCGGCACGGCGCGCGCAATCTCGCCGCAGAGTGAGTCAATGGTGCGAATGTTAAGCCGGTGAGCCTGTGAGCGAAGGTCCCAGCCGCGGGCGGCATCGTGCCGCAGGACATCCTGGGCAATCTGCCAGGTCAGCCGTTCAAACGGAGCCCATTGCGGATCGGCCTCACGCGCCGCGCCTTCCAGCGCCTGCAGAACGCGGTCGCGCATCTCCGCAGTGGCTTTGTTGGTGAAGGTGAGGGCCAGCACGGATTCGGGCTGGTCCACCATGGCCAGCAGCTTCAAATAGCGCTGAATCAGCAGGCCGGTCTTCCCGGAACCTGCGGGCGCTTCCACGAGCCAGGACTGTGAGGTGTCCAGTGCTCGCATGCGCTCCAGGGCATCCGGCAGACCTGTCCCACTTGGCTCGGGCGAATGCTTTGACGCGCATCCGGAGTCGTCAGGGCGTGGGTCTGCGAATGAGCTTCTCCCTTTCTGCTCAGCAGAACTTGTGGAAGGGAATGCAAGAATGCTCAATCCTGTCCTCCGGAATGGTCATTCCCGGTGGGAACTTCAAGCAGTTCCGGGTTGAGACGGCAGAGCATGCGCTGTTCGCAGTACTGGCAGGTTCCGGGATACTCACGAGGGTCGACGGTCGCCACGCCGTTGGCAAAGTCGGTGGCCAGCCGCTCCAGGGTCCACTGCCACTCCTCCAGCTGGGCCGCAAATGCTTCGGCATCGCCCTCCACCGCGTCCGCGGTCAGCAGAGAGCTCCTGGGAGGGAAGCTTTTCAATCCGAGGTGCTTTTCGCCTGCCTTTACGCTTCCGAAAGCGATTGCACGCAGATCCGCCACGCCGGCCGCCACCGCATAGAGCGGCAACTGCGGCTCTTCCGGCCGCTCGCCCAGCCATTTGTTCACACTGGTGCTGCCCGACTTGTAGTCGATCAGGACCAGTGACCTGGCCCCGTCGATCTCAACCTCGTCGACCCGGTCCACGCGCACATCCATCCGCAGCGAGGCAATCTCCAGGCCGTCAATCCTTTGCTCCGTGGAAAGGACATGGAAAGGCGGCCTCCTGCTTTCGTACTCCAGCCAACGCAAGAGCAGGCGCAAGAGACGTTGCCGTTGCACGCGAAGATAGGCCAGCGACCAGCTGTCCTCTGTGCGCGTTCTCAACATGGCGTCGATGTGCCGCAGCAATGCCGGCTGGAGTTCATTGCGGTTGATCAGTTCCAGCAAACGCGCATGTGTTTTCGTTTCGCGCCAGAAGGCTTCAAGGACACGATGCATCAAGTTGCCACGTTCGGCGGCATCCAGACCCAGGTCTGGCGTGTCGATCGCCGTCGCAAAGAGACGCCGTTCGGCAAAAGCGCGAAAGGCGCACGCGGCCTGAGTTTTCAGCACACCCACGCCTCCGCTTACGGTTCCCTGGGGTAAAGGGGGCAGCGCATCCGAGTCGTCGATCTGCTCGACCTCGCTCGGGGCGACTTCGCCTGGCACGCTCACGGCAGATTCGACGAACAGACCTTCCATCTCACCAAGCAAGGCTGAAGCACGCACATCACCATCTTCATTCCTCACCGCGTAGCTGAAGACGAGTTCACGGGCGCACGACTGGAGGCGGTGCATCACGGCAGATGCGCCGGCCCGGTCGCGCGCGGTGTCCGTGCCGGGCATGCCCAACTCCACCTGGAGCGTCCAGGGCAGAAGCGGGCTTGCGGACTGACGCGCGGTCCACCGGGACTCGTCCGCGTGGGCGCACCAGAGTACATCCGCAATGGTGCCGGCACTTTCGGCGGGTGTCATGAATTGCAGAGGCGCTCCTGTGTTTTCCGGCGCAAAGGTTGTCACCGCGGCCCATTGCACCACCCGTCCGACAAACTCCGGAAAGCTTACGGACTGCCCAAACAAGTCCAGAGAAGTGATCTGGTCCAGCAGTTCGTTCCAGCGCTCGATTGTCTGAAACTCTTGACTGTTCTTCGAACGTTCTCCCGGCCAACCAATGGCTGTCAGGATGTTTTGTGCAGAAGCGGCCCAATCGGCATAGCTGCGCTGACCCTGTGGTAAATCACGCATGCCGCTCATCCATCGCCGCAGCCGCTCCGCAGCTTCCGGCGCATGTTTCTGGCACGCAGCGGCCAGCGATGAGGCCGTCCATTCCGGACGCAGCCGTCGCGTGTCCCGCAGAATAGCCGTATCCAATTCGCTTGCCGCCTCGACGGATAAACCAAGGCTGATGTACGGAGAGAGCACAAGTTCCGACACGTCAGCCACGGGCAGGGCATGGTGCGTCCAGCGAAGCAGTAAGAGTGCATGCGCAATGACCGGCAAGTGCGCGAGAGGCACTCCCGTGGAAAACTCCCAGGGTGCTGGGGTATGCGCGTCAATATCCTGAAGATCGGGCGAGACAATCTCGCGCAAGACCCGTTCCAGCGTTGCCCGGCTCGCCTGCAGGTCCGGAACGACGATCGAGATTTGCCGCGCCGCGTCATGCTGCTCCAGTTCCTGCCGCAGGCGCTGCGCTATCGCCAGCATCTCCGTGCGGCTGTCAATCGCCGCGACCAGGCGAGGGGCGATGATGGCAGGGTCTGGGTTCTCCGCCAAGGCGGCCAATCGATCGACCCGGCTGCCCGCGTGGTTGATTGCATTTAGCAGACTTTCCTGGGCGGGAAGCATCGCATCGAAGCCGACGAGCAGGTAATGCGGTGCAAGCTGCAGGCGGGGGAACGTCTCTGAAGCACTCGAGTCGCTGCCGTCTTGGTTCTTCGGGCAAAGCAGAGCGTTCGCCAGAGCGGGTTCCAGCCCGTCCGCGGGCAACAACCGTTCCGCGGCACAGAAGTGTTCCACTTCACGCAACCAGCGGTGAAATTGCCGCGCGTCTTCTGGACTTTCTTTCAGGACGATGTCCGGCGTACGCAATAGGCGATCGACGCCGAGAAAGCGATGGAGCAGGGAATGCGCTTCACCACAGAGCCTGGCCAGAGCGGTGACAGGCCGCAATGTCGTTCTCCTCTGGGAACGCAGGACCGCCTCCCACATTGCGGCGAACTGCACAGGGTTCATCAGCACGCGGTCATCCATGCCAGCCAGCAGCACCTGCTGATAGAGCGACGCCGTCCAGGCTCGCCACGGCAGTACCTGAGCGACGCGCGCAGGCTTTCGCGTGTCTTCCTGCCCGGCCCAGAACCGCTCCACACGTCCGCGCCACTGCCGTGCCGCACGCACGTTTGGCGTCAACAGCATGGCTCCCGCGGCCATGGCCTGGGCAATCACTAGGAGCTGGGAGGGAAGCTGCAGCGCGGGCCGTGACATTTCTCTTTTTATACGCTTTTTCCATTAGCAATCAGGGCCAGTGGAGTGCCACTTTTGCGGGAGCTGAGGACAAGCAGGACCACAATCCCCGCCAGCGGGAGCCAGAGCGCCTCTCGCAGTGAACCGAGCCGTTCGGAGAGGTGACCCATCATCCACTGGAAGGCGGACGCGCCCAGGCCGGAAACGGCAATGATCTGGCCGACCTGCCGCGGACGTGCACGCTCGCCCACCATGGTCGTAAGCACCAGGGGAAACCATACGGCCAGCGAAAATCCTGCCAGCGAAGCGCAGAGGGTTGCGGGCAGTATGCCCGCGAGCAGCAAACCGAGCGCAGCCGCCGCGAGGGCCAGGCCGGAGCGCAGCAGCACACGCTCGGCAATGCGAAGCATCAGTGCCGGGGCAATGGCACGCGTGATGGTCAGCGTGCCCCAAAATGCCGTTTGACTCAATGGGCTGCCGAACCACAGCAGCGATCCGTAACGAAGGTCAAAGGTGGTCAGCCACTCGCTCAGGCACGTCTCCACGCCGCCATAAATGAACAGAAGTGAAGCAAAGTAGAACCAGACGCCGCCGGATATGCCGGTGTAAGAAGCAGGGACGCTCTCACGCCCGATCGAAGGCTCACGGTTCGTTGTAAAGACCGCAGCCGCGCAACCGAGAAAGAGCAAAGCCGACATCGAGAAAAGAACCTGCGGAACGGAGAAGCGATGCAGCAGGCGAATGAGCAGCAACGAGGTCGCCAGCGCGCCCGCGCTCCACGAGAAGTTAAGCAGCGTAAGGGCGCGGCCCCGGCTGCTGGCCCACTTTACAGAGGCAATTAAATTTGTGGAAGTCAGCAGCTGGCCGATGCCGAAGCCAAGCACCGCGAGCGCGACCCGCGCAGCCCAGGGCTGCCGTACCGCGGCACAGACCCAGGCCAGGGCGGCGTAGCCGACGATCGCCGCGGTGTATCCGCGCAGCATGGAGCGGCGAAGTGGTACGCCTGTTGTCCATCCACCCAGAAAGGCGCCCACGAACTGGCAGGCGAGCAATGATCCGCCGCCACCGTCGCCGAGCCGGAGCAATGCGGTGAGTGAAGGCAGCAGGGGGCCTAAAAAAACGGTCCCAATGCCGGTGAGCACGATGCTGTAATGCAGCAGCACCGCCGGCGCGGAAGGCTCCGCGCGCTGTTCCATATGTGTGTCCGGCATCGTCCCTCAAGGGCTGCGATTTGCTCGTCCCGAAAGCCACTCTAACAGCCGCGGCCAACCTCATGCTTCACACCAGGCAAACAGCAGCCGTTACACTCAGCCATGCCGGGCTGCCGTTGTGCCGCGCGATGAACGGCTTTCGTAAGCGGGCAAGCTGTACGATGGAGCTGTGAAACAGTTCACGACGATTCACAGGGTGGTGTTGAGCGCGGCGCTGCTGGCTCTGCTGATGCCCGCCGGCTGCAAGCGCGGCAACGACGACATCGGCCAGCATGGCAAGGATGTCTCGTATCCGGTGCGGGGCCGTGTGGTGAGCGTGGACAAGAACACCAACGAGGTTATGCTTTCGCACGAGGCGATTCCGGGATTTATGGAAGCCATGACGATGCCCTATCCCGTGCATGACGTTGCGGCGCTTGGCGAACTGCACCCTGGCGACGTGATCACGGCGCGCATCGTGACGAGCAAGGACGCGGATGGGGAGTACCACAACACTAGCCTGGACCGGATTGTGATTGTGGGCCAGGGCAAGCCGGATTACTTGCCGCAGAAGCAGTACCACATTGTTAAACCGGGCGATCCGGTCCCCGACTTCAAGCTGCTGGACCAAAGTAATAAGACGCTGCACCTTCAGCAGTTCAAAGGCAGGGCGCTGCTGATCACCTTTATCTACACGCGTTGCCCGCTTGGCGATTACTGCCCGAAGATGAGCCGCAATTTCGCCGAGATCGACGGCGCCCTGAAGAAGGACAAAGCCCTGTACGGCAAGACAGATTTGCTGAGCGTTTCGTTTGATCCGGTTTATGACAAGCCGGCCGTTCTGCGCTCCTATGGTGCGGCGTACACTGGCCGGTACACTCAGGAGACCTTTGATCACTGGCAGTTTGCCGCGCCCAGCAAGACCGATTTGCCGCAGATGGAGCAGTTCTTCGACGTAGGCGTGACGGGTGCGGACGCAACGCTGACGCATTCGCTTTCCACGGTGCTCATTGGCCCGGATGGCAAGATTGCCGAGTGGTACCCCGGTAATGGCTGGAAGCCCGCGGACGTAGTGGAACGCATGCGTGCGGTGACCCGTTCCTAGCGCGCGCCGGCATCGAGTAAATCAAAGGGTCTGAAGCGGATTCGGAAAGGGAACAAGTGGCCAAGATCACCATTGCGGTCGGAGTTCTGCTCATCCTGCTGGGAGCGGTCGTGTATGGCAGTATTACGCCGCACGCGCCAACCTCGCTCATTCCGGCCTTCTTTGGTCTTGTATTTGTGGTGCTGGGCGCGCTGGCCAGCACGCCGGATACCGAGCGACGCGCGTTGTTCATGCACATCGCCGTTACCTTCGGGCTGATCGGCTTTCTGCTACCGTTCCTGCGCTCGGTCGGCCCGGTGGTGCGATTGCTGCAGGGCCAGACCGTTCTACGCCCGCTAGCCGCGGAGGAATCGATGGCCATGGCCATGATCTGCCTCGTCTTTACCATTCTTTGCGTGCGCAACTTCATTCAGGCACGCCGCACCCGTCTTGCCTAGCAGGACAGTTGCCGCGGAGGCCGTGACTGCATCTGCGTGGTTCGCGTTTCGACAAGCCGGGCACAGCGCAGCAATCAAGCCGCATCCGGGCCGGTTACACCGCATCGGAAAGGAACACAGATGGGATCCTTCAGTCACGGTTCGTTCGGGGGCGGCACTCGCAATACCGAGCGGGCTTCGCGCAACACGGCACGCGCCACATCCGCGGAACTTACCGCGAAAAAGCCGAAGCCCGATTACAGCCGTGTCTGGCCGGAGATCAAGAAGCTCATCCGGCCGCGCCGAACGCTGCTGATCTTTAGCTTCCTGCTGATGATCGTGAACCGTGTCAGCGGCCTGGTGCTGCCGGCGAGCACACGCTACCTGATCGACAATGTCATGCACGCGCATGAACTTGGCAAGCTGCCCATCATTGTTGGCGCGGTGATCGGTGCCACCATGATCCAGGGCATCACTTCCTACGCGCTCACCCAGTTCCTTTCCACCTCTGGCCAGCGGCTGATCGCGGAGCTGCGCATCAAGGTGCAGGAGCATGTAGGCCGCCTGCCCGTGGCGTATTACGACGAGAACCGCACCGGCACCCTGGTTGCGCGCATCATGACCGACGTGGAAGGTGTCAGGAATCTGATTGGCACCGGCCTGCTCGACTTTGTGGGTGGCCTGCTCACCGCGACGTTGGCGTTCGTGTATCTCATTCGGCTTTCCGTCACCATGACCTTGCTCACCTTTGGCATCGTCGTACTATTTTCCCTGGTACTCCGGCGTGCTTTCAAGACGATCCGCCCCATCTTCCGCGAGCGCTCAAAGATCAATGCTGAAGTCACTGGGCGCCTGACCGAATCGCTCGGCGGCGTGCGCGTGATCAAGGGTTACCATGCGGAACCGAGTGAGGCCGGTGTTTTCGCCAGTAACGTACAGCGCCTGCTCGATAACGTCATCAGCTCGCTCACCGCGCAATCGTTCATGTCGCTGGCGAGCACGGCTGTTCTGGGCGTGGTGGGATCGCTGGTGATGTATCTGGGAGCAAAGCAGGTCGTGGCCGGCCACTTGACCACCGGCGGCTATGTGACCTACACCATGTTCCTTGGCTTCATGATCGCGCCGGTGGCCTCGCTGGTGTCCATCGGAACGCAAATCACCGAGGCGCTGGCCGGCCTGGACCGGACCGCCGAGATCCTTGCCGTGCGCGAAGAAGACAGCGATCCTTTACGCACCCGTGCGCTGCCCGCCATGGTCGGGGATGTGCGCTTTGAAGATGTGCGCTTTGAGTACGAGGCCGACAAACCCGTGCTGCATGGGATTTCCTTTGAGTCGACGCCAGGCACGGTCACTGCGTTGGTCGGTCCATCGGGCTCTGGCAAGTCGACGATCATCTCGCTCATCTGCGCCTTTCACTCAGCGAGCGGAGGCAAGGTGCTTGTGGATGGGATCGACCTGGCGAGTGTTCAGTTGAGCAGCTATCGGTCGCAGCTTGGCGTCGTGCTTCAGGAGACCTTTCTCTTTGATGGAACGATCCGCGAGAATGTGATGTTTTCGCGTCCGGCGGCCACTGAAACTCAGTTCCTGCATGCCTGCCGGATCGCGCGTGTGGATGAGTTTGCCGAGCGCTTTTCCGAGGGATACGAAACGATTGTGGGCGAGCGTGGCGTCAAGCTCTCCGGAGGACAGCGCCAGCGGCTGTCGATCGCCCGCGCCATTCTTGCCGATCCGCGCATTCTGATTCTAGATGAAGCCACAAGTTCGCTCGACAGCGAAAGCGAGGCGATGATTCAGCAGGGCCTGCATTTCCTGATGGAAGGCCGCACGACGTTCGTGATTGCCCACAGGCTTTCCACCATCCGCAATGCCGACCAGATTCTTGTGGTGGAGCAGGGCCACATTGTGGAACGCGGCACCCATGACAAGCTTTACGAGCTGCACGGCCGATACCGCGACCTCTACGACCGCCAGCATGGCCTGGAGACCAACCTTTTCCTGGCGCCCGGTGAAGGTGACAGGGTGCCGGAGGCAGTCGCCGTGTAATCCGGCTTGGAGTAAACTGCCACCATGGCTACGCTCGTCATCACACCTGAAATCGAAGCCGATGCCATGCGCCTGGCGGAAGCTACCGGACAAACGCCGACCGAGGCAATGACTCATGCCTTGCAAGACAAGCTTCGAGATGTAGCGATTGAGTCGCATGTTCCTGTAAAAACTATCGACATAGACGCAGTGATGAAATTGCTTAGGAGCTTTGACGGCCCTGTGGACCATTCGCTCACAGAAGACGAAATCCTAGGCTACGACGAGCACGGTATCCCCGAGCAGCCCTACCTTGATCGTCGATAGCTCGAGCCTGCTCGCGATTCTGCTACATGAACCGGAGCGAACTCGTCATCTTCAGATCGTTATGAAATATATCGGCTTCTCCATCTCTGCCGCCAGCATTGTTGAAATCAATATTGTTCTGCTGCGCAGACGAGCTTTCATCAAGCCTTCTGACGTATCGATGCTGGTCAAGCAGTTGCAGGGCATCGTCGTTCCAGTTACAGAAGAGCAGGCATCATTGGCGATTCAGGCTTTTGAGCAATATGGCAAAGGCCGCCACCCCGCCCAGCTTAACTTTGGTGACTGCTTCAGCTACGCGCTTGCTAAATACCTGGATGAGCCGATTCTCTTCAAGGGCAACGACTTCTCCCAGACTGACCTAAGAAGCGTCTGATGCGCCGGTGTGTCAGCGTATTACGGCACCACACATGCGCTGGATGTGGCTCTTTGAAGTCACCGATAGTCGCTCCCGTCATTTCTATTCAAAGATCAAAGTCCTACCGGCATGCGTCTAAACTTATGTTATGACTGAGTCGCCCACAGGACGCCCGCGGCACGAGTTCCAGACCGATGATGCAGCTCTTTGGCCTATAGCTGAAAAGGTGGTTGCTCGACAACGGCTCTCCGAGCAGGACGGGCTTGCCCTGTATCGCTCGCCGGACGTGCTGGCGGTAGGCTGGCTGGCCAATCTGGTGCGTGAGCGAATGCACGGCAACCTGACCTACTTCAATGTGAACCGCCATATCAATCCCACGAATGTCTGTGTCGCTTCCTGCCGCTTGTGCGCCTTTGGCCGCAAGAAGGGGACCGAGGGCACTTACACGATGGCTTTGGAGGAGGCATTTGCCGCCGCTGCTTCGGGCTACTCTGAAGCGGTGACCGAGTTCCACATCGTGGGCGGACTTCATCCCGACCTGCCGTTCGAGTATTTTCTGGATCTGGTCAGCGGCTTGAAAGAGCGATTTCCTCAGGTTCACATCAAGGCGTTCACCATGGTAGAGGTTGCTTTCCTGGCCAAGCGCGCCAAGCTTAGCATTCCCGAAGCGCTGGAACGCATGAAGGCAGCGGGCGTGGACTCCTGCCCTGGCGGCGGTGCGGAAATCTTTGCGGACCGCGTGCGCCACATCATCTGCGACCACAAGATTGACGGATCGGAGTGGCTGGAGACGGCTCGCATGGTTCACAAGGCCGGTCTGCGTTCCAACGCGACCATGCTGTATGGACATATTGAGAATGAAGAAGATCGCGTGGACCATATGCTGAAGCTGCGTGCCGTTCAGGACGAAACCGGGGGTTTCCAGACCTTTATACCGCTGGCATTTCACCCTGAAAATACGCCTCTCGGTCATCTGCCCCGGACGACCGGCTTTGACGATATGCGACAGATTGCCGTGGGCCGCCTCCTGCTGGACAACTTTCCGCACATCAAGAGCTACTGGCAGATGGTAACGCCAAAGATGGCTCAGATATCGTTACGCTTTGGAGCGGACGATATTGACGGTACGGTTGTGGAAGAAAAGATTTACCACGACGCCGGAGCTACCACGCCGCAGGGGATGCGACGGGCTGAGCTGGAACGCCTGATCCGGGAAGCGGGCCGTGAGCCGTTCGAGCGCGATACGCTCTACCACGCAGTAACCCGAAGCGAAGATTCATTCACGATTGCGGTGTAGTTGCCGTCACTCTTAGAAGCAACTTCACTTGTCTGAGTGGGCAAAAGAGTCCTCTACGAAGAGAATTTCTAAAGAGCAATGGAAAAGCCCGGCGAGTCGCCGGGCTTCTCTTCTTGCGATACGAACTACTTCGTAAAGATGTCGCCTTCATTGTGAGCGATGCGATTGCTTGCGCGCTTCGCCGAGTCTTCCGCAAGCCGGTCGACGTGCGACTGGTGGCCCGGCTCAGGAATCTCGAGGGAGTTGCTACCCGGGCGTGCCGGCGTATCGGCGGTGTTCACTTTATCCTTTGCGATGCCTTCGCCATCCCCGGCAAATCCGTTTCCCGTCATGCTGCTGCTCATGTCGTGTCTCCTCGAGTGGTTCAGACGCCCGCAAGGCAGCACCGGGTTAGCCATCAACTCATTTTTCCTGGACTTCACCGGGGATTCATGCGCGAGCTTCAACACGGAAGGCAGGCAGCACGTATCGCCATTAACATGGGAAGTATGCCTGACTGGCTGCAGGAAGCCGGCGCTCTCCATGCCGATTCGATGGTGGTGGATGGCCATGCGGATACTCCGCAGCGCTTTGCCGATGAGGGATGGCAATGGACGTCACCGGAACTTGGAGGCGGCCAGCTTTCCTATGCATCCGCGAGGGCGGGGGAACTCCATGGTGAGTTCTTTGCGCTTTGGGCTGAGCCCACCCACTGGGCCGGGAAGCATGTTGAGCGCACTCTGGCACTTCTGGGTGCGGTCGAGGACCAGGCTGCCAAATATCCAGAGTCTCTCCGGCTGTGCACTACCGCCGGGGAGGTTTGTAAGGCCAAAGCCGCCGGAGCCTTTGCGGCCCTGCTTGGAGTGGAGGGTGGCCACTCGATAGCCAGCGATCTTGATCTGCTTCGCCATTTGCACGCCCATGGTGTGCGTTACATGACACTCACCTGGAACAACGCCAACGACTGGTGTGACTCCAGTGGTGACATCCCAAGGCACGGCGGCCTGAACTCCTTTGGCAGGGAAGTCATCGCGGAGATGAACCGGATGGGGATGCTCGTAGATGTGTCCCATGTCTCCGACGCGGCATTCTGGCAGGCGGTGGAGGTCAGCCGAGCACCCATTATCGCCTCCCACTCGGCGGCCCGGGCACTCACGCACGCGCCCCGCAACCTGACCAATCACATGCTGCGTGCGGTTGCGGCCACTGGAGGCGTGGTGATGGTGAACTTCTATGCGGCTTTCGTCAGTGAGCCTTTTCGCCTGGCGTGGAACATACTCCAACCAGAGCGCGAAGCTGCTGAACGCGCCGCGACGGAGCATGCTCACAGGGCGGGCAAGACCGTGACCTACGCCGCTGAACTCCAGATTGCCCGAAGCTTCCATCCGCGCATTCCGCGCCCTCCTCTGTCGGCTTTGCTCAACCACATTGAGCACATTCTGCGCGTGTGCGGCACCAGCCATGTGGGTTTCGGTTCCGACTTTGATGGAACCCCGCTTGCTCCCGAGGGAATCGACAGCGCTGCTGACCTGCTTAAGATCACGGCCTCGCTACTTCAGCGTGGCTGGCAGCCCTCCCAACTGCGAGGCTTGCTGGGGGAGAATGTTCTTCGTGTCCTTGACCGGGCCAGGGCCTGAAGGATTTCACTTGGCTGTGGCGGCCAGGCGCGGGCGGTATTCTGAAGTTGCCATGAAACAGCTTCTCGCGCTTGCCCTGTTCAGCACCGCAGCCCTGGCCCAAACCGGCAGTATGCCCAGCACTACACCCGGACGGCCTGCTCAAACCGCACCCCCTGTGACACCTCCTGTGACACCGCCGCCCGCCATGCCGGGGACTCCGGCAAAGCCTGCGGACGATCTGCCCGACACGCCCAGTACCACCGAGAACATTGTGGTCCCGCCCGCGCCCAACGGCCCCATAGCCGTCATCGACACCACCATGGGCCGGCTGACGTGCCAGTTCTTTCAGAAAGAAGCACCTGTCACCGTGGCCAACTTCACCGGTCTGGCGAACGGCACCAAGGACTATACCGACCCAACCACCGGCCAGAAGATGACCCACACCCGCTTCTATGACACCACGATCTTTCACCGGGTAATTGCGAATTTCATGATTCAGGGCGGCGACCGTGCCGGGACGGGCCGTGGCGACCCCGGATTTTACATTCCAGATGAGTTCGCCCCGGGCCTGCGCTTTGACCGCGAAGGCCGCTTGGCTATGGCGAATGCCGGCCCGGGCACCGGTGGCTCGCAGTTTTTCATCACAGAGGGACCAACGCCGGAGCTGAACGGCAAGCACACCATTTTTGGCCAGTGCGACGCCCACTCGGTGGTCATTGTCCAGACCATTGCCCGCGTGGAGAAGGACTCGCAGGACCGTCCGGTCACACCGGTGAGCATCACGCATGTGACGATCGTGCCGGACGGCCAGCCCCTGCCGGCAGAGCCAAAATTACCAACTCCGGCACCAGCACCCACGGCTCCGCAGTAGGCGGAAGGAACCGGGTAGCGTGGTGTGCCGTGTTCTATCCTCCTGCGTGGGCTTCTGGCTGGCGCGGCGGAACAAAGAATGGAAAACTGTCGTGCGGTGACTGAAGCTGCAATCGACCGCATCAAACACCACGAAGGAGAACCAAATGGCAGATCGTACCCCCGGCACCTATGCCGTCTTCACCACCAGCGAAGGCACTATCACCACCCGCCTGTTTGAGCAGGATGCCCCTGAGACGGTAAAGAATTTTATCGGCTTGGCCGAAGGCAGCAAGCAATGGGAAAGCCGCTCGAAGAAGGGCGACAAGCTCTATGACGGGACCGTGTTTCACCGCGTCATTCCCGACTTCATGATCCAGGGCGGCGACCCCGAGGGCACCGGCATGGGCGGCCCCGGTTACAAGTTTGCCGACGAGACCCGCGGCTCAAAGCACGGCTTTACTGAACCCGGAAAGCTTGCCATGGCCAACGCTGGGCCAAACACGAACGGCTCACAGTTTTTCATCACCACGGCACCTACCACCTGGCTCACCGGCAAGCACACCATCTTCGGTGACGTTGTGGAGGGCTACGACATTGTGGAGAAGATCAGCAAGGCCAGCCGTGACGGTATGGATCGGCCCAAGAAGCCAATCATTCTGGAATCAGTGACCATCGAACGCGTGTAGCCAGGGCGTCAGGTGGCGGGCGGGACACAGCAGGTAAGTCCGCTCCAAGGGACTTTCCCCTTTGCTCGACTCACAAGTTGACCCTGTCATGGCAAGGCAACGTAGTTGGGATATGTCTTCGCGCAAATTGTGTAGGTTCCCCTAAAGGTGTTTTAGGGAAGTAGGGATCAAAATCCGGCGGCTCCTTCGAAAGCTTTCCCAGGACGGACAGCGGACGAGCGAGCCCGCCGGGTTTACGTTTGCGGCTATTGCGATGCACGCCTCCGGATGGAGCCGCGCAGGCGTCAACAAGCAGACAGCAAGCAGCTCTGAAGGCGAGAGCAAATCAGCGATCTGAAGCAGGTCTCTTGAGCGCGGGTGGGTAAGCCACGCGGGTGAATTCCGCAAGACCATCTCACTCCATTGCAAGCTCCCGCGGGGTACGCCCCCGAGTCACAGCAGGAGACAGCTGCGCTGCCGGTAATCTGTGCAGTTCTGCAGGAACTCCTGCAGTAAGTTGACGGCGACCATTTCACGGTAGCGTCGCGTGGAACGCACATCGTCAATTGGAGAGATCTCTTCCCGCAGCACGGTGGCAGCACGCTTCATAGTGGCGCCGTCCCGCACTGAGGAGTTTGTCAGGACAGCTTCGGTTAGAGGCAGGCGCGCCGGGCGATCCAGCAGGCTCGCCGCGCCAAGCGCAATCTCGGCGATCGAGTCACCGGCCATGCAAGCAGTGCCTGCGAGCGCGATCTTCGAGATGGCTTGTGCGTTACGCGTGCCGACTTTGCGCACGTATAGAACGTGGCCAGCGAAACGGCGCGGCAAACGGATTGCCTGGATCAATTCACCTTTGCGGAGTTCCGTCTGCTTATAGCTGTGGTGGAACTCGCAGTAGGGCAGCCTCCGCACGCCTCCACTGCTCAAAAGTTCGAGCTCCGCGTCATAGGCCAGCAGTACCGGTGGATTGTCGGCGGCGGGTGAGGCGTTGGCGATATTGCCGCCCAGGGTGCCGCGATTCTGGTTGGCGATGCTGCCGGTCCAGCTGGCTGTCTGGGCCAGCAGTGGAAACTCGCGGGCGATGATCTCACTCCGGCGGAGATCGGTGAAGGTGGTGTTCGCGCCGAGGCGTAGCGTGGTTGGATCCAGGCTATCGATGAATCGAAGCTCGGACAGTTGCTGCAGGCTGACAAATCGCTTTGCCTGGAGTCGCCCTGCACAGAGCGCCACCATCAACTCAGTGCCGCCGGCGATGGGTGTTCGCTCTTCCTTGTGCATCGTGGCGAGCACGCCATCCAGGGTGGGCGGCGCGATTAGATCGTAGGCGGAGGCGTCGGATCTCATGCGGCCTGTGTTTCATTCGGCGCCCGAACCCATGTCTCAGAAGCGAGATCTGGGGCATCCAACGTGCTGCTATAAGCTGTCGACGCAGTTTCGCGCACCGCCGCGAAAATGCGTACATAGCCCGTGCAGCGGCACAGATTGCCGGCCAGACCTTCGCGAATCTGCTCGTCCGTCGGCTGCGGAAAACGCTCCAGCAGTTGACGCGTCGCCAGCATCATGCCCGGTGTGCAGATGCCGCACTGCGCGCCGCCCTGCTCCAGAAAGCACTGCTGAATCGGGTTGAGGCGGCCATCGTTGGCCAGCCCCTCTACGGTCAGGATGATCGCGCCATCCGCCTGCAGAACGGGCACTAGGCAGCTGTTTACCAGCTCACCGTTCATGACCGCCGAACACGAGCCGCACTCGCCTTCGCCGCAGCCTTCCTTGGTGCCGGTCAGGCGCAGGTCTTCACGCAACACGTCCAGCAGCCGCCGCATCGGTGGCACATCGAGCGTGTATTCTGTTTCGTTCACGTGCAGGGTGATCGCGTTCATGCAGGCACCGCTTGCCATTCATCCTGCACCGGATCTTCGCTGTAGTACGGACCGCCTTTGTCCGGCTTCAGGTCTTCACTTCCGCCATCGCGTGAGCCGGTCATGCGTTCGAAGATGTCCTCCGGCAGCAGCGGAATGCTGTCGAAGTCGATGCCCGTCGCGTGGCGGATCGCGTTCAGGATCGCGGGTGCCGGGCCGTCCATCGGCAGCTCGCCGATGCCTTTGGCACCGAAGGCTCCGTGCGCTGACGGGATCTCCTCGAAGAGCACATGAATGGGCGGCAGGTCGGTGGAGGTCGGCATGATGTAGTTCGTCATCTGGCTGTTGCGCAAATGGCCGTCCTGATATTCGCAACGTTCATACAACGCATAGCCGATGCCCTGCGCCACGCCGCCCTCGATCTGCCCGGCGGCAAGCGTTGGGTGGAGCACGCGGCCGACCTCCTGGATTGTCCAGAAGCCGGTGCAGGTGGCCTGATACGTTCGCGTGTCCACCGCGACCTCCGCGACGTAATGTGCCCAGGCAAAAGCAGGGTAGGCGTCGCCGCGGTATCTGTCGTCATCCCAGAAGATGTCTCCGGGTGCCTGATAGCGCGCCTCGGCGGTCAGCTCTCCATGCTGCTCAAGGTGCGCCAGGCAGGCCTGGCAGAACTGCTCCGGAGTGTAATGCTCGCCGAGCATGCCGGCCTCTCGCAATGTCGTCAGCAGATGTCCGCATGCGGTCTGCACCAGCTTGCCGACAATCATGGCGGTGCGGCTGGCCACGGTCGGCCCGCTGTTCGGGACGCGGTGCGTGTCCGGCTGCGCGATCAGCACCTGCTCATACCGAATATTCAATGTCTGCGCCGCCACCTGGCAGAGGATGGTGTTGGTGCCCTGGCCAAACTCGGCCGACGAGACCAGCAGCACGACACGGCCCTTCGCATCGATCTCCAGCTTGACCAGCGAGTTCAACCGACGCTCGCCCGAGCCGGTGAAGCCCGCGCCATGCATGAAGCTGGAAAGGCCGATGCCGCGCTTGATGTGGCTGCCCTCGTTCTCGGCGGGGAAGCTCGCAAGCTTGCCGTGGTAGCCGCTGGCGTCCAGCACCCGCGTCAGCATCGCATCCATGTCGATGGGGTCGGCCACAAGCTGGCCGGTTGCCGTGTGCTCTCCCGTGTGGAGATAGTTGCGGCGGCGCAGCTCCTCGCCGCTGATGCCAACAATGCGCGCAATCTTGTCCATGTGCCGCTCCAGCGCGAAGAGCGACTGCGGCGCACCGAAACCGCGAAATGCACCGTGCGGCGGGATGTTCGTCGCCATCGCCTTTGCCCGGATACGAAGGTGTGGCCACAGATAGCAGCCCGCGGCGTGGATCGTGCCTCGCGAGAGCACCACGGCTGACAACGTGCTGTACGCACCGCCATCGATAGCGAAGTCGATCTCGCCGCCCAGCAGCTTGCCGTCCTTATTCACGGCCGTGCGGTGGCGCGTGCGCGAGGGATGCCGCTTGGTGGTGGCGGCCATGTCTTCGCCGCGGTCGTAGACGATCTTGACCGGCCTGCCTGCCTTCTGTGCCAGCAGCGCCGCGTGCGTGCCGATCACGGAAGGGAAGTCCTCTTTGCCGCCAAAGGCGCCGCCCGTTTCGGTCTGGATGACGCGGCATTTGTCCGCCGGCAGGTCGAACGCAACCATCAGCGCATGGTGCAGGTAGAACGGGCACTGCATGGAGCCGTGCACGGTCACACCGTCCGCCTCGCTCCACTCCGCGATGCAGCCATTTGGTTCGATATACAACTGCTCCTGCGCGCCAGTGGTGTACTCGCCCTCCACAATGAAAGCGGCGTCAGCCCAGATACTGTCGGGATCGCCTTTCTCCATCAGGTAGGTCTTGAAGGTATTGTCCTCACCCCAGACAATCGTTTCCCCGCGCTCGCTTTCCTCAATGGTGAAGACAGCTCGCAGAGGGTGGTACTCGATGTGCACGCCCGCGACCGCCGCCGGCAGCTTCGCTTTGTTCTCATGAGCAATCAGCAGGATCGGCTCTGCCACGTGCGAGACGGAGTTCTCCGCAAGGCAAGGGTGGTCTTCGATCAAGTGGACGATTGTGTTTTTGCCGGGGATATCGCGAGCTGTCACGATGACGTATTCATCCCAGGCGATGGCGGGATCGAAGGTGATACTGCGGATTCGTCCGCGCGCGATGGTGGAGCGCACGGTGGCACCATGCAGCATGCCCGGCAGCTCCAGATCATCCACGTATTGCGCGCTGCCCAGCACCTTGGGCACGCCCTCTTTGCGAGGGACATTGGTGCCGATTACGCCGTTACTGGGCTTATGGGACATCCGAGAATGTCACCAAGAATATCAGCATCGAGCCTTTGTAATTGACAGCTCAGTCGCTGCGACTGGGAAGCGTTTACTTGATCACGCCGCGTTCGCTCCTGGCGATGAACTCGGCCAGATACGCCACGCGCGGTCCAAACTCTCCGCCGGTGACTTTCTCCTGAATCGCGGCGAGCGCCTGACTCGTATTCAGCTTTGAAAGCTGCAGCAGCCGGTATGCCGCGCGTAACTCTTTCAGTTCCTCCGGCGTGAAGCCGCGCCGCTCCAGACCGACTTTGTTGAGGCCGAAGGCTCGATTCTCCCGGCGCACGCTGGTGAGCGAGTAGGGCAACACGTCCTGGGTGATGGTGGTGCCGCCGCCGATGTAGGCATAGGTACCGATGGTGCAGTACTGGTGCACGGGGTTCAGCGCGCCCACCACGGCGTAGTCCTCCACGGTGACATGGCCGGCCAGAGTCGCGGCATTGGCCAGGATGCAGCCGTTGCCAATGCGGCTGTCATGCCCGATGTGGACGTACGCCATGATCAGGCAATCGCTACCGATTCGGGTTTCACCGCCGCCGCCGGCCGTACCACGGCTGATCGTCACATTCTCGCGGATGGTGTTGCCGTTGCCGAGGGTCAGCCGCGTGGGCTCGTCTTTGTACTTCAAGTCCTGCGGTGCGCAGCCGAGCGACGAGAAGGGAAAGACGCGGTTACCGTCGCCCATGGTCAGGTGGCCGTCCAGCACCACGTGGCTCACCAGTTCGCAATCTTCGCCCAGCACCACGTGTGCGCCGATGGTGCAGAACGGTCCCACGGTGCAGCTTGCGGGAATGACGGCACCACGGGCTACGATGGCACTGGAATGAATCGGCACCGCTAGACCGCCGCCTCTGGCATTGCGTTGGACTCGGTCAGCGGGTCTGGCTGACATGCGTCGCCAGCGAGGGGGGCGGAGGCCGCCTCAGTCGAAGCGGCACTCACGTCAGACATGATGGTGGGTGAAGCTGCATCGCCTTTCGGTGCGCCGGCCGGGGGAGTACCACTTACGTGTGGTGCACCGGTTCCGCTGGAAGAGGTGGGCGTGGCCGACGGCACGTTGCCGGGCCTGGGAATCAGCTGGCACATGACCGTCGCTTCACACGCGATCTTGCCATCCACGGTCGCGGTGCCCTGCATCCGGACTGCACGGCTGCGCCAGTTCAGCACCTTCACCTCAATCCGCAACTGGTCGCCGGGCACCACGGGCCGGCGAAACTTCGCACCATCGATGCCGGTAAAGACCATGAGTTTGTCGTCACGGTCGGGAAATTCGCTCAGCAGGAGAGCGCCGCCGGCCTGTGCGATTGCTTCGATGATCAGCACGCCCGGCATGAGCGGAAAATCGGGAAAATGCCCCTGGAACTGCGGCTCGTTGACACTGATGTTCTTCAGCACAACGATGCGCTCTCGCGGCTGCACTTCCAGCACGCGGTCGATCAGCAGAAAGGGATAACGATGCGGCAGCAGGCGCATGATCTGCTGAATATCCAGCGGCGGTGCCTCTGTGGGTGCGGAAGTTGCTTCACTCATGACTCTGAGCAGTATAGTGCCGCGAGTCTCCGGCGGACCCGATGGCTACTTCAGGCTCTCCAGCCTGTTGATCTGCTCGGCCGTCATCTCGTTCCGAAGCTGCAGCAACAGGTGTGTGTTCGCCTTTTGCAGGTCGGCGCGTGCCTGGGCTACGTTCTGAATTTCTGACAGGAGGGCGGATTCCTCTGGACGATCGGATTTCGAGATAGTCTCAAAGCGTTCCTGCGCCTTGCGGAGATTGTCCAGACCGCTTACCAGCATGGGCCGGTTTTCCGCAAAAACCGCATCCATACGTTTGCGCTGGTCTCCCGTCAGTCCAACTGATTTGGCGTAGCCGTGGTTGTCCCACCAGCGCCCCACCGGGCCCTGCTGCAGCGGATTGCGGTTTACAGGAATACTGATGTCGCCGTGCGTGGCTGGAATATTTACGGCTGAGCCGTTGCTGACGCCATTGGGCCGGCCACCGCCTGGAAATCCGGGCCGGCCCCCCGGAAAGCCGCCGCCATCTCCATGCCAAACACCAACTCCTCCACCGCCGCCTGGATGTCCACCGCCGCCTGAATGACCACCGCCCTGCGCCGTTGCCAGCCCACAGCCCAGCAGAGCCAGGATGCAGACTCCAGAAGCGCGCGCCAATGCAGAGACCATCACCAGCGACCCGCGCCGTTGAAGCGAAGACATCCAGTGCAGGACACTCATTTCACGAAGCCGGCCAGCCACGCCTGCGACCGCAGCGAACGTGGCTGACGCAAATGTGGCTGACGCACACGCGGCCCGGACAGAACCGGGAATCCAGCGTGGAATTTGCCCGATAGCCCGATCCAGGGACGGCTCAGCAGCCCTACCCGATACGTGCTTCATCTCACTGCCATCCTTTTTCCGATTGCCCATTTGCCGGCTCATTTGGCGGAGCCGCAAGAGCGCGAACGGGTTAGTTCATCCACTGCGCAACGCGCCCGTCCGTGCTTGTCCCGGCACGGGTCTGCGTTAATCCAAGTTCTTCCGCCGTCGGAGCAGCACCGCTTCCGATCAACGCCGCATCGACTGACTGCAGAAGCCGCTCATCCTCCGCCAGCGCCTGAGCCGTGGGTGCGGCAACGGCAACGGCCGCTGTTTCGTCCGCCGGATGAACAGCCAGCACCATACCGACACCGCATGCCACCAGCAGCATGGATGCAAGCGCCCAGCGCGGCGAGCGCGCCCATGAACCTAGATGGGGCACCGCCATCGCCGCAGACCGCTGCTCTGCCCACTGGAGGGTTTCTGCTTTGTAGCTCTGCAGGGCACCCTGCAGCGTTTCCAGATCGAGATCTTCGTCTGCATCCAATAACAGCGGATCCAGCATGCTTTCGTCTACGTCCATCGCCGTTGTCCGGTCCTGGAGTGTCCTGTCTGCGTGACGGATAGCGGCAGAGGTTTTCTTGTTTGGCTTGTCGCGCATCACGCCGCTCCTTTCACGCGTTCCCGGACAGATTTTGTCGCGCGATGCAGGTGTGTCTTCACGGTACTCACGGGCATTTTCATCGCCAGTGCAATCTCGGCGAGTTCCATCTCCTGCAGAAAGCGCATGGAAAAGACGGCTCTCTGGTTTGGAGAGAGATCCCCAATGGCGTCGTGAACAGTTGCTGCCTGCTGCTTCGCGATCATTGCCTGCTCGGCAGTGCAGGCACAACTTCGCAGGTGGTTCGCCAGCTCCGTTGCATCTACGGCACTTGCTTCGGCACGCCGCCAGAACTTGAACTTTTCCGTGCGGGCATGATCGCGGATCAGGTTCAGCGCGATTCCGGTCATCCATGTATTCAGGCTGCAATCGCCGCGAAAGCTCGCCCGGTTGCGATGCGCCTTGAGCAGAGTATCCTGCACGACGGTGAAGGCCAGATCGTCGTTGCGCACCTGGGCACTCACAAAGCGCAGCAGGCGCGGACGGTAGAGCCGGACCAGCGCGTCCATGTCGTCCAGCTCCGTGCCGGTGCGTGCCTCGGTGCCAAATTGGATCATTGCCGCCGACAGTGTCGATGCCATCCGAGAAGCTCCTGGAAACTGGTCCGTTACGAAACGTACGACGTCAACGTGTCCACAATGGATTACAACATGTTCATTGGCCCGGGAAAAGAGTGAATCTCTCAACGTGCGGCGTGCAAGATCAGCCCGTTCCGGCGGATCGGCCTGTGATTTCGACGGAGCTCGATCCGATTATCCCTGCCCGGACTCCGTCTCGCGATGGCGAGTAGG
>CAXTRR010000004.1:113859-114255 GCA_964246795.1 uncultured Terriglobus sp.
CCCCCCCCCCCACCGCAGGGATACACCGTTACACTGGCAATGCATCATTCCTTGATTAAGGAGAGCAGGGCATTGGAAGAAGAGAAGTTGGCTGGCGACGCGCGTCGCCAGGAGATTGAGCGCCTCGGGCCCTGGTTTCACAATATGAGCATCGGCGGCTTTTCCACTGCGCCCGAGCACTTTCTAGGGGACTACCCCGCTGTCAAGTTTGCGAACTTCCGGGACACGCTTCCGGCCGACATGACGGGAAAGACCGTGCTCGACATTGGCTGCAATGGCGGTTTTTATTCCATGGAGATGAAGCGCCGGGGTGCCAGCCGGGTTCTGGGGATCGACATGGAAGACCTTTACCTGACGCCGGCACGCTTTGCCGCCGCGCAGGAGGATCTGGACATT
>CAXTRR010000004.1:114265-125278 GCA_964246795.1 uncultured Terriglobus sp.
GGACATTGAGTACCGCAAGATGAATGTGTGGGAGGTGGGCTCCATCGGCGAGCGCTTCGACCTGGTCATCTTTATGGGCGTGCTCTACCACCTGCGCCACCCGTTGCTCGCGCTCGACCTGATCCATGAGCACGTGGCAAAGGACATGCTGCTCTTCCAGAGCATGCAGCGCGGCAGCCGTAAGCTGCCCAGCATCGCGGACGATTATCCGTTTCAGGAGACCGCGCACTTTGACCAGCCCGGTTATCCGGCGATGTACTTCATTGAAAAGAACTACTCCGGCGACAACACCAATTGGTGGGTGCCCAACCGCGCCTGCGCAGAGGCGATGCTGCGGTCCGCCGGCTTCCGCATTGAGGCTCAGCCGGAGGACGAGGTGTATGTCTGCCGCAGATTCGATGTCCCGCTGACGCATGAAGGACCGCGGGCGGTGCACGCGGCGGCAGGACCGTCTGAGTCACCTTCTGCAAAAGCATGATGTCTCCCCATGGTGTCGAGCTTCTCGGAAAAGCTGAGGCGCTGCTCTCCGCACGTGCCTGCGGCTCGGCTCTGACGGAGTTTGACAGGGCCGAACTGGCTGGCGCGGGCGAAGACCGGTGCGCGGCCGGCCGCTGGATGTGCCAGATGCTGCTGGGGACCTACGAGCAGGCTTGGCACGAGAGCGATGCGATCCGGGAGCGAGGTGCACCGGATTCTTACCGGTTCTGGCATGGCGAGCCGATCGACGGCAAGCGGGTAATGCTGCGTTGCCTGCACGGGTATGGCGATACCGTCATGTATTTGCGCTGGCTACCTTCGCTGCGCGCGCGGGCCAGCGAAGTCATCGTGCAAGCCGCGCCGGAGATGCTGCCGCTGCTGCGGTGCATGCCGGATGCAGGCCGCATCGTCACCTGGAACCGCGAGAGTGCGTCGGATGCCGACCTTTGGGATGTCCAGATCGAATGCGCGGAACTGCCATATCTTTTTCGAGTGACGCCCGCCACGCTTCCGTCACCCACTCGCTTTGAATTCTCCGAAGCAAAGCAGCATAGACTGCGAGGTCTGTTGGGGTCGCGTACCCGGCCACGTGTCGGTCTGGTCTGGACGGGGAGCGGCTACGACCCGGCACGCTCCATCCCCTTCGATCAACTTGGGAGTCTGCTGGCCAATCACGGCGTCGACTTTTGGAGTCTGCAGGCGCGGGAGAACAATGCCGAGTGGGATTGCTATACGCTGGAGCGCGGCTGGAGCGCGCGGACCTTCTACCATGCCGACGGCACACACGCCGGCATTGCCGACCTGGCCGCGCTGGCTGCGGAGCTTGACCTGATCATCACCATCGATACGCTGGCTGCGCACCTGGCCGGCTCGCTCGGCCTGCCCACATGGTTGCTGCTGAAACGTGAAGCCGACTGGCGATGGATGCTGGACAGCGACGACTCCCCCTGGTATCCCACCATGCGAATCTTTCGCCAAAGCGAAAGCGGCGACTGGGAAGCCGTGATCACTCAGCTCTGCGAGCGGCTGCGTGACTGGTGTGAGGAGCAGCGGGCTTGACCCTGTCAGCCCGTGGAAGCATTCATTGCGGCTGAAGCGCTGCTTGAATGCGAGCGGCACCCGCCTCACTGTAGTCGCCCACAACGCGTTCAAGAATGCGGCCCTGGCGATCCACCACCAACGCCTGCACCTGCTTTTCTGACTGGATGCCGAGCGCGGCATTGAATTTGGCCTTGGTGGTGTAAAGCGTGACCACGTGCGCCCAAATGTCGTGATCCTTGATGCCGCGCCGCATGCCGCCGTTGATGAACCAGCGGGCAAGCGCGCCCGGATCATCAATCACCGGCAGCTCAAGCCAGGCAGCCTTGCCGCCCGCCAGGTGCAGGCCGGCCGTCCAGCTATCCACGTTTGTTTGCTGCTCACGTTGGAAGGCGACGAGAAGGATGGTGCGTTCGCCGGGGAAGTCTTGCGGCAGGCTGAGCTCTCGCCCGTTCAAGTCCTTCGACTGGATGGCGGGAAAATTTGCCAGGGCATTCGGCGCGTTTCCACGGATGGGTAGATGCGTTTGCATGGCGGTCTCCATTGCGTGTGTGCGATAACTGAGAAAACGATACCGCCTTGCGATCGAAGCGCGCACCTGAAAGGATCTGCCCCTCCGTGAACCCGCTGTCTCTCTCGCGTGAATCGCCGGAATCCCTCGATCCACAGCCTGCATTTGGCGCGCAGCGCCTCCAGCGCTCCTGGGACAGCTACGATGCATACCTTTTCGACATCGATGGCACCCTGCTCCATTGCGAGGACGCGGTTCACTACTTCGCGTTCTGCGACGTGCTGACACGCATTGCCGGTCATCCCGTCAACCTGGACGGCCTGCCGGTGCAGGGCAAGGTCGATCCCGGCATTCTGCGCGATGCTTTTGCCCGCGCGGGTGTGCCGGAAACGGTATGGCGGCCGCAGTTGCCACGGATTTTAGAAGAGATGGCGGCGCATGTGGAAGCCCACAGTCACGGCTTTAAAATCACAGTCATGCCTGGCGTAAAAGAAGTGCTTACGCACCTTCGAGCGCGCGGAGCGCAGCTGGGAGTGGGCACCGGCAACCTTGAACGCATTGGCTGGGCCAAGCTCCAGGCCTGCGGTTTGCGGGAATTCTTTCACTTTGGCGGTTTCAGCGACGACTATGAGGATCGGGGCGCGATGCTCGCGGGTGCCGCGGCGCGGGCCCGCGCGCTCACGCGTGCTGACGCCGCCGTGCTGGTGATTGGGGACACGCCGGGCGACATTGCCGCGGCACGAGAGGCCGGTCTTGAAGTCATCGCGGTGGCGACGGGAATTTTCTCTGCGGACGAATTGCACGGGGCGAACTTGGTTGCGAAAACGCTGAGGGATCTGCTTCCGGGCTAACACCAGGCGTGACGGTTCGACACCAGGCGTAACTCCCTTGAGAAGTCCCGTGCGGGCCAGCCGTCCGATGACATCGGAGGACCCGGGACGACTCGCGAGACAGCCCCAGGATTCGCTTTGAGTGGGCTCAATCTTCGCAGCCGACGACGCGGTGGTGGCATCCAAGCTGCATGGCAATTGAACAAATCGCACTTGGTTCCCAGGGCGCCCGCGTTTCCCGCGAGGGCCTGGGCTGCATGGGCATGAGCGAGTTTTACGGCGAGCGCAATGATGAGGAGTCGGCAGCGACCCTTTTGCGGGCGCTCGATCTCGGCATCAATTTCCTCGACACCGCGGATGTGTATGGCATTGGAGATAACGAGGAGCTGGTCGGCCGGACGATCAAGCCGCGACGGGACGAAGTGTTTCTCGCGACCAAGTTCGGGAACGTGCGGACCAAGGCGGAGCCGGCGAAGTTTGGCCTGAGCAGCACGCCGGAGTATGTGAAGCAGGCCTGCGACGCCTCGCTCCGGCGGCTCGGCCTGGATCACATCGACCTTTATTATCAGCATCGCGTGGACCCAAATACGCCCATTGAAGAGACCATTGGCGCGATGGCTGAGCTGGTCAAAGAAGGTAAGGTGAAGTATTTGGGCCTCTCGGAAGCCTCCGCCGCGACCATTCGCCGCGCTCACGCGGTGCACCCCATCACGGCACTGCAGACCGAGTATTCCCTTTGGGAGCGCCACGCCGAGGACGAGATCCTGCCGACGCTCCAGGAACTCGGTATCGGTTTTGTGCCATACAGTCCGCTGGGTCGCGGCTTCCTTACCGGCACCATTACCTCCACAACAGAACTCGACAGCAAGGACTTCCGCAAAGAGCGTTACCCGCGCTTCCAGGGCGAGAACATGGACAGGAACCAGGTCCTTGTCGATCGTGTGAAGGCCATCGCGTCGCGGCGCGATGTGAAGCCTGGCCAGCTTGCGCTTGCCTGGGTTTTCGCGAAAGGACTCTACGCGCCCATCCCCGGCACCAAACGCCGTACCTATCTGGAGGAGAATGCCGCGGCGCTGGATTTTAGGCTCTCTCCAGACGAAATAGCCGAGCTGGAAGCGGCAGTGCCCAGGGATGAAGTGGTTGGCGACCGGTACACGCCGCAGGCACTGCGGGCGATTGACCGGTAGGGCGGATTGCGTCTGCTCCAGACAGTTCCGGCAAGTTCACAATGTCTTCGGCGAATTTATAGCAGGTGTCACTCTGTACAAATTTGGGATCTGCTTTTCATGGGCAACGACGCTGCCCTTGGAGGGTAGATCCTTCGTTGCAAGCTCCTCAGGAGACAGTTTGCAAGAACTCAATGGAAGGGCGGTTTTTACAGTCCGCAGTAGCTGCCGCCATCTACCAGTACCGTTTGTCCTGTGGTGCTGGCGGCCTGCACCGAGCAGAGCCAAACCACCGTGGCTGCGACCTCTTCCGGGGTGGCGATGCGGCCGATGGGGATGTCCCGCTCCACACTTGAGCGAATTTCGTCGTAGCTTCGACCGGAGCGGCTAGCTTCCGCTCTCAACACATCGCGGGAACGCTGCGTATCAGTAAAGCCGGGCCCCACGTTGTTGGCGGTGATACCTTCCGGCCCAAATTCCGTGGCGAGTGCACGGACCAGGCCGGCGACCCCGGGGCGTATCGCATTGGACAGGACCAGGCCGGGCGCGGGCTGCTTGGCGGTGTAAGAGGTGATCGTCACGATGCGTCCCCAACGCCGCTGCTGCATGTGTGGAAGTGCCGCCTGCGCCATGCTCACCACGGAGCGCAAATTATTCCGGAAGGCGCTGTCCCATTCGGGCATTGTGGTCTGAAGAAAGTTTTTCGCGGGCGGTCCGCCTGCGTTGGGCACCACAATATCCAGGCGGCCGAAGTTCGCCGCCGCCTCCTCGACAAGGCCGCGCACCGCTGAGTCCTCGCCCATGTCCACACTGCGCACCATGACTCGCACACGATGTTTTGCGGTAACTTCGTCCGCGACCTGCTGCAACGGCTGCATCCTCCGTGCACAGAGAGCCAGATGAACGCCCTCTTCCGCCAGCGCGAAGGCCACTGCCCGTCCGATCCCCCGACTCGCTCCGCCCACAACGGCAACCCGATCCTTCAAGCCGAAATCCATCTCGCGATCATAGCCGGGTTCTCCACAGCTGCCGCACTCTGGGCCCGTCGCGATAGCCTAGACGCATGAGCGAGTCCTCTTCGACGAAAACCGCAGCCGTGCAGCACCACAGCTTTAACACCATGCCCGTGGAGCAACTCAGTCCCAGCTTTGGCCGGCAATATGTCTATGGCCAGGAGGCGATGCTGGCCCGCATCCAGGTTGCTAAAGGCTGTGCCGTACCGGAGCATCACCACGTGAATGAGCAGATCAGCTTTATCCTGAGCGGCTCGATGCGTTTCGTCCTTGGCGGAGAAGAGCGGATCGTTCGCGCTGGTGAAGTGCTGGTGATCCCGTCAAACCTGCCGCACAGCGGTGAGGCGCTGGAAGACATGATCGGCTTCGATGTGTTTGCACCACCGCGTGCCGACTGGATCAGCGGTGACGACGCGTATCTCCGGCGGTAGAGTTATCGGGCCGGTACCGTCTACCGGATCGTGCCAGTCTCAAAAATCTGGTCTGGTCTGGGGCCAAGCAGACGGTAAAGCGCGAACTGCCGCGAGCTGCGGTTGCGCAGTTCGAAGAGCAGCGACGCGCGATTACTGGCATCCGGGTCCACCGCGTCTACCAGGCGATAGCGCGGTATGCGATCCAGGTGAGCCGCATCCGTGACGCTGCGGAATCCGGGCTGCAGCTTGCCGTCAGGGTCCTGCTGTGCGATGACGGTGACGAAGCGCATCGGCGACCCTGCGGCTGAGGTGTGGGCCGTGTACACGAAAGTCGGCGGCGCGCTGAAAGTGAGCTGGTATGCCGTGAGTTGCTCGTCCACCAATTCGGCGGAGTTGGATGGTGCGACAGGGACCGGCGGACGTGTGCTGGATGCCGCGCGTGATCCCGATGCCCGGCGCCGGGCAGGTGTTGCCGCGGTGCGACTGCCAGACGCTCCCGCACGCACGGGTGATGCCGCTACGGCAGCCGGTACTTTACTGAAGTCCGTCGCGTCTGTCGCAACTTTGGGATCGGCCAGCACCGCAACCGCCAGCTGCTTCATGCTGCCCAGAGCTGTGGCGCGCGTGGCATCTGACTCGAAGCTGTAATGAAAGTCGTGTGCCGGCCGGCTTGCCGCGTCAGAGATGGCAACGGCCTGCTTCAGGTCTGGCGGCAATCCGGTGGCGGTGCTTACGGGTGCCAGATCGGGGGCTCCAGCAGCAATCACCACGGGCTTGCCGCGCCGCAGCTCGGGGCGGCTCGTGTCCGCCAGGCCCGGCTCCGCACCTGTGACGGTGCCCGCCGCGCCGCGTACGCTCTTGCGGCTGCCCAGGTCGCTGGGGTCCGGGGGCACGTCGCTTGTCTCATCAGTGTGATTTACGTCTTTGTGCTTGAGCGTGGGCCGGTCATCGTCCTTGCTGGGGTCGGGTGGCGTCTGTGAGACGGAGGCAGTCACCTTTTCCTTCTTCTGCCTGGGGCCGCCATTCACATCGGTGCTGCTGCGCTTCAGCGTGGGCCGGTCCGGATTGGGCGTATTCGGATCGTGGTCGTCAGGCAGGCTCACCTTCTCGACACGATCTTCTGAGGGATCAGGATCCGCGGGACGGCCATGGCGGCCCGCCGGCATGTCCTCTGGCTTGGAGCCGAAGTGCGGCTTGCCGTCATCCTGCACCACATAGGCGTGCCCAGTGCTCTTGCTGTCGTTCTTCGCAACGCTTGTTGTAGCTTTCGGGACTTTCGGCGCGCGGAACTTTCCATAGCCGAACCAGCCATCATCGTAGGCCGTCTCCGCTTCCGCGCTGTTCTGCTTCGTATTGCGCGCGTATCGCAGATCCAGGAAGCCGACGTCCTTGCCGGCCTGCTGCAACTCGTACACGTTGCCATTCAGCAGGGCCAGTGGAATTGGCTGTGAGAGATACGTGCCTGCGTCTTCAAAATGGCCACCCAGGTAAAGCGACACAGGAATCAGCCGCGCCGCCGTGGGCTTCTGCAGGTCGCCCACATACTCGTACACGGCCACGGCACGGGTGACCGGCTGCGATTTTTCTACACGGTGAGTCTGGGCGGCAGCCGATAAGGCAAAGGGCAGGGCAGCCGTCGCAACAACGGCGAGCGGCAGTGCGGAGCGGAGCTTCTGAACAAGCTTCATCTGCAACTTGGACGATCATTTCACGCGAAAGGTCGCGATGCCGGTATGCGCCCGGGCTAGCGTGCCAGCCGCACCGTGTCACCACGCTGCACCTTACCGGGAGAGGCCGTGACCGCGTACACTCCAACCCGGCCACCATGCAGCCGGTCGATCAGCTTCATGAGCGCGGGATCCGGCTCGGCCGTCTCCGGGTCGAGCGTTACGATGCGGCAGCGTGGGTCGCGTTCGGTAATGCGCAACGTGGCGCTGCCCAGCAGGATGCGCTTGCCCACAAGATCGTCCTCGGGAAAACCGCCTTGGAGTGGGTTGCTGTCCACGTTGTCCGGTGTTACTTCTACTTCCTTAAAACTGCTTGCAAGGGCGAGCAGGACATTGGCACGGAAGCGCCGTGTGTCCACAATCGCGCCGGATGCCGCGCCGCCAGACTCAAGGCTTAGCCGTGAGACCGCTTCCTGTGAGAGCAGTGAAATGGGCCGGCAGTCCGTTAGCGGTCGCTCGGCATGCAGGAGCCGCAGGTGAGGCTTCCGGCCGGTCAGCCGCTCAAAGTGCGTTTCCATAAATGCCAGCAGAGCCGGGTCGTCCAGCGCGTAGTCGGTCCCCTCCGGCGTACGTACCGCGATCTCTGCACCATCCGTTCGAGCGGAGTACAGCAGCACGGCGGCGCGCTCCCGTCCGCTCAGCAGGGGCTTGCCGGCGGGGGCCGCGCTGCTTTCAATGGCGAAGCGGCGGTCTCCCGCAATTCCGTCCGCCCGAATGTCCAGGCTTGTAAGTCGTTCGCCGCGCATGCTCTTCACGGGATAACGCCAAAGCTCCGCAACGGTACCGAGGGCGACGGCAGCGGAGGGCAGGTGGGCAGGATGGCTGGAGATGTGTTGCATCGTGGGTCTTTGGGTGAGAGGCTGCTGACATAGCACAGGCCGCTGCCCAGGGGAGTGGAGGTATGTCCCAAGGGCGGCGGCCTGTCTGACCCTGAAGCGGGTCCAGGTGTACCTATACGGTACGCCTCTGGTGAGGCGAGTCAAGCGAATTCCATGCTGCCGCGTGGGTGTCCAGTCTACTCATGCCGCAGCGCCGTCATGGGTTCCACGCGGGAAGCGCGCGCGGCGGGCAGCCAGCTGGCCAGCAGAGCCACGGCCAGCAACAGCAGCGGAGCGAGTGTCAGACTCACCGGATCGTGCGGCTTCAGGCCGTACAGCATGCTCTTGACCAGCTGCACACATCCCAGTGCCGCCGCCAGACCCACCAGCACGCCGGCCACGGTCAGCAGCGCCGCCTCCCGCAGCACCATGGCGCGCACCTGTCCGCGCTGCGCGCCCAGGGCCAGCCGAATGCCGATCTCATTGGTGCGCTGCGACACCGTGTAGGCCATGATGCCGTAAATGCCGACGCAGGCGAGTAGAAGCGCGAGGATGCTGAAGCCGGCGGAAAGGCTGGCAAAGGTGCGTTCCTGCTGAATCGTGCCTGCGATCGTCTGCTCTTCAGTGCGCACATCCAGCATGGGCAGGCTGGGGTCGTTGGCCTGGATGATGCGTTGCAGCTGTGGCGCGAGCACCGATGCGGGTAAAGCGGAGCGAACGATCATGTTCATGGAAAAGCCGCCGTCTGTGCTGTCCGTGGACTGACGGTAGTTCTCAAAATGCAGAGGGCGGACGCCGTTTTTTACTGTGTCGAAAGGCGTGTCTCCGCAGACGCCGACGACCTCAAGCCACTGCGGCACTTTGTCCTTTTCGTCCTTGGCGAAAGGATTGAAACCGGTGTTGAAGCGCAACCCGATGGGATTCCTGCCCGGAAAGAACTTCCGCGCAAGTGCCTGGTTGATGACGGAGACCCGGGGCGATGCCGGTGTGTCCTGCGCCGTGAACCCCCGGCCCGCGAGAATGGGAATGTGAAGGACCTGGAAGAAGCTGGGACCGACCGAGTTCTCGTCGACGTACACCTCATCCTGGCCTTTTGCAGCCGGTTGACCCTCGACGTAGAAGTTGCTGTTGGACATCCAGCCGGAGAGCATGGGAATTCCTGCGGCGGCCACACCCGCGACACCCGGTGCAGAACCGATTCTGTCTTCCAGCGTCTTGAAGAAGACACGGCCCTTGTCCCCGGGGTAGTCCTCCTTTGGGAGATTGAGCGAGAACAGCAGCAGGTTGTGCGGATCCAGGCCGAGGGGCACCTCCACCAGGTTGCGCACGGTTCTGACAAAGAGCACGGAGCCCACCACCAGCAGCGTAGCGATCGCCAGTTGAAAGGTCACCAAGGCGCGGCCTGTCCAGTTCTTTCGCCGCAGAATTGTTGTCTGTGTGCTCGCCTGCAAGGCGCCCTTGCCCTCACTGCCAGCGGCGCGCCACGCGGGCACCAGGCCAAAGAGGATGCCGGTAAGCAGCGTAATGGCCGCCGTAAAGGCAAAGATGGCCCAGTTGAAAGGCACCGCAACATAGCTGTGCTCCCAGCTGTTGTGCATCATGCGCGGTAGGAGATTTCGCGCAAAGAAGCCAATTAGCGCACCCAACGTGCCGCCCATCGCGGCCAGCAGTAATGATTCGGTAAGCGCCTGGCGAAAGATGCGGAGACGATCCGCGCCCAGCGCCAGCCGCACACTCATCTCCCGTTGCCGGTGTGAAGCACGGGCCAGCATCAGATTGGCGACGTTGGCGCACGCGAGCAGCAGCACCGCGCCCACCAGACCGAGCAGCACATGGATCGGTTTGCGCAGGAAGCGCGAGTCCATCGCCATACCGCGGCTGCCGTCCTCTATATGCAAGTGCGGCACTGTCTGCTTGCTTTCCACCTGCATGGTGGCGCGTATGGCGTTGCGGAACTGCCCATCGAGCGCCGCGTCTGTGTTGCCACGACCCGGGTCGCGCCGGTCGATGACCGACAGCCAAGCTAGCTTGGTGCCGCGAAAGAGATCGTTGTCTCCGCTGCCCGCCTGAAAGACCGACATCAGCGAGAGCGGCAGAAAGATATCCGGTGACCTCTGTACACCCTCGGCGCCGGTGAAGTCCGCTGCCGCCACGCCGATGACTGTGATCGGAATACCGCTGACACGTAGCGTTTTGCCAAGCACTGCAGCTGAGCCGCCAAAGGCTCTGTGCCACAAGCCGTCGGCGATCACGGCGACGTGGGCCGGGGAGCTTAGATTGTCGTCGCTGGGCAGGATGCCGCGGCCCAGCTGCGGCACGGTTTGCATCTGCGGAAAATAGTCGCCGGAGACCATCTCTGCCTGCAGTGGGAGCGCATTGCCGGCGACGCTTGCATTGACGACGCCAATGCCCTTGTACGCGAACAGGTGGTCCGTAGCCGCGGCATTGCGGCGTAGCAGATCGTAGATGGGGTAGGTCATAACGTTCGAAATTCGCTGGCCGTCATCATCGGTTATCCAGCTTCCCCAACTCATCTGAAAGACGGAGTTCTTTTCATCCTGGTGAAAGAGGTAGTGCAGCTGCTCCGGGTGGGGCACGTCCAGCTTCTGAAAGAGAACCTGGTGCGCCACGGAGAAGATCGCAGTGTTTGCACCAAGCGCCAAGGCCAGGGAGGCGACGGCGATGGCCGTGAAGCCGGGGCTTTTGCGGAGGAGGCGGGTGCTGTAGCGGAGATCGGCGGCGAGTTCGTCGAGCCAGCGTAGGCCGAAGGCTTGGCGCATGCCGTCGCGGTGGCTTTCGGGGCCGCCAAATTCGACACGGGCCTGCCGGCGGGCCTCGTTCTGTCGGAGTCCTTCGGCGATGAGTTCGCTGGTGCGCTGGTCAATGTGGAAGCGGATTTCTTCGTCCATGTCGGATTCAAAGCGGCGGCGGTGCAGCAGGGAACCAAGCAGGGCGGAAAGTCTGGGCCGGTTCATGCCTTGCCTCCTTGCCCGGCGTGGATTTCCTTACTCAGCGGGAGC
>CAXTRR010000004.1:125288-128735 GCA_964246795.1 uncultured Terriglobus sp.
AGCGGGAGCTCCGGGGTGAGCCGGAGGATGCCGCCGATGACGCGGCTCATACGGGTCCAGCGCTCGGTTTCCGCCTCCAGCTGCTGCTGGCCGCTGTCGCTGAGCCGGTAGTATTTGGCGCGCCGGTTGTTGTCGCTGGATGCCCACTCGGTGAGCAGGGCACCGCTGGCCTCCAGCCGGTAGAGCGCCGGATAGAGCGAGCCCTGCTGTACCAGCAGCTGGTCGCGGCTAATCTGGCCGATGCGGACGAGGATGCCGTAGCCGTGCAGCGGGCCGAGCGAAACGGCTTTCAGGATGAGCATTTCCAGGGTGCCCTGGAGCAGGTCGAGCGGCGGCGGCATGGTCTTTTCTCCCTGAGACTGTCTAGGAGAAAGAATGCGCCTGGACTCCTAGACTGTCAAGGGGTATTCCGGGCCTGGTAGGTCAAACCCATCTGCTTGCCGATGAGCCGGTCCAGAAACCGCTTGGGCAGGAGTTTCGGGATCGTCCAGTTCTTGAAGCGCTGCGGCACAACGGCGTAGCGCACCTGTGGCTTGCGGGTGGTCAGGGCGGTGTAGACGACCTGGCCAATCTGTTCCGGTTCCAGGCCGCGCTTGGCTTCGCCCAGGAAGAATTTCACAAAGCTTTTCAGGATGGGTGCGTAGTCGGTGTTTTCGTAATGCGAAACATCCGCCGCCTGGGCTTTGTCGAAGATCGGCGTTTTCACCGATCCCGGGCCGATGACGATGACGTCGATGCCATAAAGAAGGAGTTCGCGGCGCAGGCTCTCGGACATGCCCTCCAGTGCGAACTTGGAGGCGGCATATGCGCCGAGAAATGGGAAGCCCAGCCTTCCGGCCACGGAGCTGATCTGGACAATTCGGCCAGGTCGCCCGGTGCGCGTGCGGTCTGCGCCGAGCAGCGGCCCAAAGGCCTGGGTGACGGTGAATGGCCCGATCAGGTTGACTTCCAGGATGTTGCGGAACTCCTGCTCGGGCTGCAGCAGCAACGGCCCGCCGCCGGCAATGCCCGCGTTGTTGACGAGGCCGGAGAGGGTGCGGCCTTGCAGCCGGCTGCCTACGGTGGCGGCCGCCGCATGTACCGCCGCACTATCGGTCACATCCATCAGCAGGGGCGTAAATGACGCGCCGAAGTCGGCTTGGAGCCGGTCGGCGTCTGCCTGCTTGCGGACGCCGCCGAAAACCTGAAAGCCTTTGCCGGCCAGCTCCCGGACAATGCCGTGCCCGATGCCCGTGGAAGCTCCCGTGACGACCACGCTCTTTGCTTGATTCATGATTTGGTCTCATTCCCGTGTCAAGATAAACGCTGTACATCTTGAGCAACATGTACAGCGTACACCTAAACATTAAGCGCGTCTTTCACGTACCGTAGAGCCATGGCGTTTCCCGCAAAAACCGATCGTTCCCGCGTGCTTGCCGCCGCCATGGCGCAGCTGGCGAGTGACGGCCTGGAGAAGCTGTCCGTGCGTTCACTGGCCGCGTCGCTCGGTCTGGCGCCTACCGCGCTCTACCGCTATTTTCCGAGCAGGGCTGAGCTGGAAGCAGCAATCGTCGCAGAGGTCACCGCACAGGTCCATGCCGGTTTAGTGAAGGCCGCGGGACGCAAGTCCCCTGAGACGGCGATCCGCGCCCTGGCGAGTGCCTACGTTCTGTTTGCGCAGGAGCAGAGCCACCTGTACCGGGCTTTCTTGACGCAGAGTCTGCCAACGCCGGAAAGTGAAGCCGCGCATGCCGCGCTATGGGGCTTTGTGCTCTCGCAGGTGGCCCGTGTGGCCGGCGTGAAGAAAGCACCACAGGCAACGGTGGCGCTCTGGGCCTTTCTGCACGGCTTTGTTGAATTGAAGGGCGCAGGCGCGTTCTCCGGAGAGAAGCCGTTGAGCGGCTTTATCTGGGGCCTGAATGCCTGGTTCAAAGCCGCGTGTGAGCAGTAGCGCGGCGAGGGGTTAGCGATAGGCGGCCACGGCTCGGAGGCCGTAGGCGATGGCTTCCAGCGCGCGCCGGTGGCTTACTGCTGCGGGAACGGCCATCCCCATGCGGCTGCACAGTGAGGTGAGCAGCTCTGTCGCAAGCCGGTCAGTGGTGTAGGTGTCCAGTTCATGCACACGCGCAAAGTAGGACTCAAGCAGGAGCAAATCGTTGCCGGACAGGTGACGCAGGGCTTCCTGTGAGAACTCAATGCCGAAGTTCGGCTGGGCGCGCACGTGCGGCGCAACAGCTGCGGGCTGCAACGCAAGGCCGGCCGTAAAGGTACGGCTGCGGTGGTCCTGCATTGGGGCGGCCTCCGTCGGCTCTTGATGCACGACCAGCGTGCCGGCGACCATATCCCCAAGCCGCTGGTTTCGCCGGCTGGCCAGAATGCTGACGATGCCGATGACATAGAAGTTGGGCAGCGCATCCACCAGGCGCAGCAGGTTGCGGGTGAACGATTCGAAGAAGGTGATGGGGCGGCCGGAGTCCTTCAGCACACGGAGCTTCATGACACTCTTTCCGGGAGTCCTGCCGTGCCAGAAAGCCTCAAAAAAAACGTAGTAACCGCCAAAAAAGACAAAGCTGAGCAGGATGAGACCGGCGATGATCCACTTGATTTCCGTGTCGCCCATCTTGTTGAAACGATCATTCAGGGCGGAAACGGCAAAGACCAGGACGAAAATCCATGTCAGCGACAAATAAGCGGCAACCTGTATCGCCAGATCGATCAGGTGGGCGAGCAGGCGCGATCCGAGCCCAGCGAGTGGAAGCTCCAATGCGACCTGCTCCGGGGTTTCAATGCTAAGCTGGTCGCGATATCCGTAGGGGTCCATGATCTCCAACACGTGGGTGGAACAGCGGCGGCCCGCGTGGGGCCGGCTCGATTCATTGATACAACAAGCTGAGGTTTTCCGCCTGGGCAAGCTGAGCGCGGCTGAGTTGAGCGAGCTGGGTCTGCTGTACCGGCAGGCTGCCGCGGACCTGAGCGCGGTGCGCAGCGACGCAACGGCAAGACCCACGGCCGAGTATCTGAACCGTTTGCTGGCGCGGGCGCACCATGTGGTTTATCGCGGCCGCAAGACGTCGCTGCGGAGTGTTTTGAATTTCATGGTGTATGAGTACCCGCGCGTGGTCCGGCGGCTGATGCCCTTCATTGTGGCGTCATTGCTGCTCTTCCTCGCTGGCGGCGTTTTGGGAACAGTGCTGACGCTGGCGCGGCCGGACTTTATGCGGACCTTTCTTGGGCCGGCGATGGTGCACACCATTGAGCAGCACAAGATGTGGACCGAGTCTATCGTCACGACCAAACCGCAGGCGTCTGCGCTTATCATGACCAACAACATCTTTGTCACCTTTACGGTCTTCGCCAGCGGCGTGTCGGGCGGCCTGTTCACGATCTGGCTCCTGTTTGAAAACGGCTTGCTGATGGGCGTGGTGAGCACGGCCTGTGCGCAGCATCGGTTGTCGCTCAGCCTGTGGA